>NZ_ASPR01000022.1:0-271018 GCF_000517845.1 Paenibacillus sp. FSL R5-192
CGTAACGATCTCGTAGCCCTTAAACACCACCGTAGCCGAGCCAAGAATAAAATCGATATCACCTTCGATGTAACAGTCCTCGAAATACTACCGAAGTTTGCGCCGCACTGAACGAAGATGTATGCATTGGACCTGATCCGGACAACTTCGATTTTTAATGAATAGCCTTTTTGGAGCCTGCTTTGTTTGACATAGCATAACGAAAAACCACCGAACCAGGTGAAGTGACCCCGTAAAGTTAGACAGATTATAACGTTAAACAACTTGTTGGGCATTAGTCCGGTACCGTACCGGACTAATGCCTTTTAGTTTTGCCTTGATGCGTTTGTTGATGTAATAATCGATGTATTTGGATAGCTCTTGTTTAATATGTGAGATATTTTCAAATTTCTTTAAAAACAAGAACTCGGATTAATGATGCCAAAGAAGTTCTCCATGACGGCGTTATCGTAACAGTTACCTTTCCGGGACATACTTGCGTGATGCCAACTTCTTTAAGGGTATGACGATATGTTCTCATCTAGTAGTGCCAGCTTGGTCCGAATGAATAAGGAGTTTATCTTCATTTGTTAAACTGCAAAATGGTCGGTCTAACATCGTGGAAACAAGCGAGTAGACCGGTCTTGAACCAATCGTATATGTAATGATTTCTACGTTATACAGATCAAGTATGGGAGATAAATATAGTTTTTCTCCGAACAATTTAAACTCTGTAATGTCCGTTAACCCACTTCTCGTTTGGCCTTTCAGCGCGGAAATTGCGTTCTAATAGGTTCGGTGCAATCTTACCAATCGAATCTTTATACGAACGATATTTCTTCATATGTACCAAATACTTTAATCCCAATACTTTCATCAAACGCTGTACCTTTTTATGATTCACATGGTGTCCACGATTGATTAACTCATCGCGATTACGACGATAACAATAGCGTCCCTTATGCTCCTCATAAATCGCTTGTATCATGTCTTTTAGCTCTAATTCTTGTCTACCGTACCAAATGCTTTTACCACGTAATAATACGTGCTACGAGGAATATCTGCTAGTTGTAGAAGTGCTTTCACCGAAAATTCGTTCCTTAGTTCATAGACTACTTGCGCTTTGTCTTATTTGGTGAGTTTTCCTTGTTTCGAACTAAGGCATTCAACTTTTTTTTAAATAAGCATTCTCCATTTTCAAACGCTCTACCTCTGCTTGTAAAGCCTCTACAGATCCTTCTGTGCTTTATATCCTTTTTTCATGTATGGGCGCCCCTTTTTCTTTGGTTGAAGGGCGTCTAGTTTAATCTGTGTAGGATATGATGTATAGCCCTTTATAAAAAGCTTTTTCCCTATGATGCTCATATTGTCTAATCCAGTTTAAAAAGACAGAATCGTGAAGCCCGCTCGATTTTGCAATGCTTTTCAAGCTTTCTGATCCCTTTTCATAACGCATAACGGCTTGTATTTTTTCATCTGAACTGAATTTAGTCATAAAAAAACTGCACCTCCAATTGGTAGTTGTGTCTAACAATTGGGGTGCAGTTCAACCAGAAACCGGTGTTTTTTCGTTATGTTCTCTTCCCTATAACCAAGCCTCGCTAAAACTACATGTTTCAATTCAAAATGTGGTAATCCATTTTTTAACTATTGAACCTGCCACAATGCAGGGACATTGGATGGTTCCCACCCAGACAAGGATGTGTGGGATTGCAAACATTTATACGTCTTACCGCTATAGGTGACCAGCTGTCCTACAGTATAGGCTGTATTCGCCTGCCAGGCGGAAACGCCCGGATTTGTCGTTCCTGCTGCCGTTTTCACAGTCACCGCATTGCTCGCAGCAGAACCATTCCCCGCCGCATCCTTTGCTTTTACCGTAAATGTATACGAGGTATCCGCTGCAAGCCCGCTGATCGTTGCTGTCGTTCCGGTCACGGATGTCGCCAGAGCCGCTCCATTGTACACATCATAACCCGTTACACCCACGTTATCCGTGGATGCCGCCCAGCTCAGCGTTATACTGGATGTTGTTTGCGCGGTTGATGCCAGGTTCGTTGGCGCAGTTGGCGCCTGCGTATCTCCACCCGGCTGAGCTGTCGTGCTTACAGTTACAGCATTACTGGCTGCAGACAGATTACCTGCCGCATCCTTTGCTTTTACCGTAAAGCTATAGGATGTACCCGCTGACAGTCCGCTGATTGTTGCGGTCGTCCCGTTGACGGAGGTCACAAGATTGGCACCATTGTAGACGTTATAACCGGTAACACCCACATTATCTGTTGAAGCATTCCAAGCTAGCGTAACCGAGTTGGCCGTCACGCCTGTCAAACGGGCATTACCGGGTACGCTTGGCGCCGTCGTATCTGCTGGAGGCACTGTACCTCCGATAGGCAGATCGGCTTTCAGTTTATTTTGAAGTGTTTTGTTCCGGTCACCGCTAAGTTCCCAGAACATCGCTCCGCCGAGTCCTTTGCTTTTGATATAAGCGGTTTTATATCCAATAGACTCCGCATCGTCATAGCTAATAAATCGCTTGTTGGTCGCATTATAGAGATATGGCACCTTGGCTGTGTCATTCCAGTAACGCGTGTACCCGTTTTTGTTAATGTAGTTGGTCTCCAGATCATACAAATCAAAGGAGCCTGCTTCCCATGTTCCAACGGAAGAACCTCCCGCACAGGTCTGATACTGACCATTGCCCGCCTGTGCGCATCCATCCCAGCCGCGGCCATAGAACGGAACACCAAGCACAAGTTTAGCGGCTGGTACGCCTGCATTCAAATGCCCTTGTGCTCCGGCAGCCACATTAAATGTATTGGCATCCGGCACCCCAGCAGCCGAAGCCGCAGGGTCATAGTTCAACGGCGCGTTATGCGCGCTGACTTTTTGCCAAGCCCCGTTAAAATCGTATGTCATAATATTAATCCAGTCGACGATGGCAGCTATATTGGCAAGCTCAGTATTCGCAGCATAGGTCGTCGATGCACCGCTTGCAATCGTAAGCAGATACTTCTTGCCGTCCACAGCTCCGGCAGCATCCAGCTTCTCACGAATTTTGCTCAGAAGCAGTGTGTAATTTTGCTTATCCTCAGGACGTTTGCTGTTACCATCAAGTCCGCCTGATACCGGGTACTCCCAGTCCAGATCTACCCCGTCAAAATTGTATTTCCGCAGGAAGTCGACGGCAGAGTTTGCAAATACCTCTCTCGTTGCAGCAGTCGCAGCTACATCGGAGAAGCGGTTGGACCATGTCCATCCTCCCACGGAGATGATTGTCTTCAGATTAGAATTGATCTGTTTCAGCTTGTTAAGCTGATTGATATTGCCTGCAATGGGCTGATTCCACGTATCCCCTGCAAATGTCTTGCCGGTATCAATCCATGGATCGCCAAGCACGATCGTTCCATTGGGTACATTGATTGTCTGGCTCTTCTCATTCTGACACGACCAGGTCACCGGGTTAGGGCCCGAAGGGTCCGGATTTCCATGAATACCGTTCCAGCAAATATCGGCAAACGCATAGTTGATATGCGTGACTTTGGTTGGGTCGATGTCCGTTACATTATAGTTTCTCCCATACGCAGCCCAGGACGGGTAGTAACCAACAATTTTATAAGAATCTGCAGCTGCTGCCGTAGCGGGTTGGAGCACAAAAGAAGGAATAATGACGGATAAGAGCAGGGATAGACCCAGGAGAAACTTCGCGGTTTTCTTGACAGCAGTGTGTTTATTTAAATGTATCATCTAATATACAACCTCCTTTGTCGTTTGCGTACTCAGCCTGGTCAGGAACGGACGATGTGCGCTCGAAAACTGGTTATTCGTATATACATCCCAGTTGATTGACCAGGTCATAATCCCTTTTATCCCCGCATAGCCCGCAGGCTGGAGCAAGGTATAGGAACCGCCGTATGACACACCTTTGATTAGGTAATTCAGTGCCTTTTGCAGCTCGGCTGGCGTTGTATAACCACCTCCAGCAGCCTGCTGGGAAGCCGGTACACCGATGGCAATCTGATCCGGTCGTAAGGGACTAAAGAAAGGGCCTGTGCTGCCGCCTACATGAAAGCCTTGAAGCAACATCTCCGCCATGGCCACATGGAAATCAGCTGTTCCTTGGACGTAAGAGCGCCCATCCAGCCCCACCATGGAGCCCGTGTTATAGTGTTGCACATGAAGCAGGGTCAGGTCATTACGCAATGCATGGATGACTGGCAGGTAAGCTCCCCAAGGGCCGCCGTAGCTCAGATATCCACCCTGTACATAGGCCGTCTCCGGCGCAGCCGTCAGGATGAAATTGGCGCCGAAGTGTGACTTAACCGCTTTCACACCTTGGATGAGGTTAACAATTTTCGATGTAGTTGGACTACGGAAATCGGTATCCCCTGCATTCAGAGACAGGGAACTTCCTTCCAGATCGATATCCAGACCATTGAAACCATACGTGGAAATGATTGATTTTAACGAATCTTCGAACTGCTGTCTCTTGGTCGCATCGGTGAGCTCAATGGTACCGTTGGCTCCCCCCATGGAAAGAAGTACTTTTTTCCCCTGGCTTTGCAGATAGGCAATATCGGATTTGAATTCGGCTACCGTCGCATTGTATGGAGTAAAAGCAAGCGTTCCGCTGCCATGTGAAATCGGTTCGGCAAAGGAGACATTAATAACGTCATAGGCTGTTGATACGTTACGAAGTCTGATATTCGTTGAACCATTATCGAAGTTGTGCCAGTAGCCAATCAGCCATTTGCTGCCGGTTGGCCCCGGATTGGATGATCCATTGGAAGTTGTCACACTGAGGGAGGTGCTCGCAGCGGATATATTGCCTGCGGCATCTTTGGCTTTTACCGTAAAAGCATAAGTCGTGCTGGCTGTCAGTCCCGTGACTACAGCCGTTGTAGTTGAAGTACTTGTCACAAGAACGCCGTTCCGGTACACCTCATACCCCGCTACGCCCACATTATCCGTGGATGCATTCCAGGAAAGACTAATGGAGGTGTCCGTGATGGAGGATGAAGTCAGACCCGCAGGAACAGAAGGTGGTGCCGTATCTGGCGTTGGCGTTTCCCCTCCTGAACCTTCCCCGACGTATTTCCACAACGCGGGCACAACAGAGGGCTCCCATCCGGTCAACGCTGTGTGGGCCTGAATACACTCATAATCTTTATTTTGATATGTTACGAGGTCTCCTTTCTTGTATGCAGTGCCTGCCTGCCACTGGGCGGCGGCATCGGCTCTCGGTGCAAACCACGAAATAAGTAGAAGAAATGTCAAAGCAAATGTAATGACCGGGCGGAATCGAACAGCTTGATTCAAGCAAAATCCCTCCTGTACTAAGGATACGTTCACCTTGCAAACAAAACTTCAATTGTCCACCTGCATCTGATCTGTGATCGATTAGAGCCAGCCTCATTCAGCCATCTGATGTTGCGTGTCACTTCACTCCTTTCCCTTGCCAAAATGGACCTTCCCTCTCGTGTTCTTTTTTTGCAGGCACCATCCAAATTTTACAGGGAATTTACAGATCCTCACCCTGTATTTAATCAGTAAAATGCAAAAGAGATAAGGAATAAAATAGTTCTATTGGGGGCGAAAAATGTAATATAGCGCACAAAAAAGGTTTTCTTTCAACTCCTTAGGAGACTTGAAAGAAAACCTGTGTTAGATATTGCGCAGAGAAGAGGGCGTATCTTACCGCCGCTACTCCCCTCTCCCTTCCAAAGGCTGCCATCCATCCACGCCGGACAGAATCAGAGGTACAGTGTACTCGGCCGTTTCCTGTTCGGTCAGTATTTTGGCCCAAGGCACACGATCAGCAGCATATCCGGCACCAGGCCCTGCGCTGTTGTATTCCGCATACTGAACGGTCTGCTCTGCATCTGTCTTGTTCCAGTTGTGCCATCCCTCCCGCTTCACATGAGCGCCGATCCAGCAGTTCAGAAAACAGACTTTGGCATGATGACGCCACGGTCTGCCCAGATACACCGACTGCGGTGGAGCATTGCTGGTCAGATCACAGTCCAGAAACACATAGCCGTAACGCACATCCTCCGGCGTAGAGGCTGCGGTAATCCAGCCGTTCACTTGTCCATCCGCAGCCTCCGCTTCAGTCAGACGATTCTTCGTAAAGATCTCGCAGCCCTTAAACACCACCGTAGCCGAACCAAAAATAAAATCGATATCACCTTCGATGTAACAGTCCTCGAAATACTGCCGCAGTTTGCGCCGCTCGGCACCATCGCGTGGCCCGCCAAAATAACTGCGATCCATGGGCTGCTCCGGCAGCGGGCCGGTGAAGATCGTATCCTGGTGACCGATCAAACGACAGCGGCGAAAGACCGCCCGGTCTCCATCCACATAAACGGCCAGCGCCTGACCAACCTGCTTGCCCGGCCCGGCAGCATTTACGAAGGAAATTCCCTCTGCCGTGAAATCATCAGCACCAATGAAAGCCGTATAGGAATGAAACGTATGATATGGCGACCCGTCCGGGAACTTCTTGAGTGCATGATCATCATACGTAATGATCGTCTGCTCCGCCCCCTCACCAATCAGGTGGATGCCCGGCTTCTCCATATGCAGCTTCTCATGATAGACACCAGCCTTCACTCGAATTGGAACGATTCCGCTGCCATTCTCCGGCAGCGCATCAACTGCGGCCTGAATCGTCACATAATCCCCTGTCCCATCTGAAGCAACAGTCAGACAGGGAGCTGATGATTCCAATGCTGTATTTGGCAATCTCTGCTGCGTCATGGCAATCGCTCCATTTCCAGCGCTGCCAGCAGAAGCGGAGCCACACCCATAAAGGAATCGCTTACAACCGCTTCGGTTACATAGTAGTTGTACGAGCCATCCCGATCCAGGCTTAGTCCTGCGCCATGACAGATCCCGTTTAACCGAACGCCGTCAGCCGTCTCCTCCACCAATCTGGAGGACAGTCCCTGCCATCCCTTCTCCGCTGCAGCTCTGAAATGCGGCTCCAGATACATTAGTCGCACACCCTTCGCAAGTGCATATACAAACATGCTTGACCCGGATGCTTCCAGATAGTTGCCTTTGCGGAAACCCTGATCCAGCACCTGGAACCATAACCCGCTCTCCTGCTCCTGCACGCGTACCAGAGCATGACACATCCGTTCGAAGATGCCGATGATGGTTCCGCGCTTTGGATGATTCACGGGGAAATGCTCCACGCTGTCTACAATCGCCATGGCATACCAGCCCATCGCCCGGCTCCAGAAGTGTGGTGAGCACCCTGTCGATGAATCTGCCCAGACCTGCTCCTTCGATTCATCCCAGCCATGATAGAGCAGCCCGGTCCGCGGATCACGGGTCTGGCGCTCGATCAGCAGAATCTGATGTGCAACTTCATCCCATAACTCGGGACGATGAAATGTCTTCGCATACTCGGACAAAAAGGGAGAGGACATATACAGGCCGTCCAGCCACATCTGGAATGGATAGATTTTTTTGTGCCAGAAGCCGCCCTCCGACGTGCGGGGTTGCCCTGCGAGCTGTGCTGCCAAGAGATGAGCCGCTTCTGCGTAACGCTGATCTTCAGCACCATCCAGTAAGGCAAACAGGTTTTTCCCCTGATTAATCTGATCCAGATTATATTCTTCCAAAGTATAGGTGCCAATAGAGCCGTCCGGCTGGATATACAGGTCCATATGTTTTTTCATAAAATCAACATACTCTTGTTTGCCATAATACTGCCCGGTTCGTGCCATTGCCATCAAGGTCATGCCTTCCACGTATGCCCATCGTCCCGAAGGGAACGCATGATAACCGTCCCCGTCACATTGCTGGATGATCGTTGCTGCAATTCGCTCAGACCAGGATAACTGTGTCTGTACCTGCATAAGCAATTCCTCCTTGAATGTTGTACTCACCTAATACATGTATGATTAAAGGATAACCGCTTCACTCTTCATAGGTTGCTGTCCTTATTGCCGGCACATTGCCGTTGAATTGCGAAGGTTCAGCTTGGGCTGAATAACTACCGGAACATCGACCTGTTCATCACGGATCAACGAGACAATCAACTCTGCTGCCTGCACGGCCAGTTCATCCAGAGGCGGGCCAATTGTAGTCAAGGCCACTTCGGCATATTGCATATCCGGCAGATCATCATACCCGATTAACGAGATATCGCTTGGAACGCTGTAACCTGCCTCAAGCAAAGCCCGGAGCGCACCTCGGGTGACCAGGTTGTTCAGTCCAATAAAAGCTGTTGGCGAATCCGCCCCAAACGCATGATTACGTATGGCAAAATACCCGTCTTCCCAGGAGGAATACGCTGGCAGCACATGGTCTTCGTTAAAATCCAGACCCGTACGCTGTAACGCTTCCCGGTATCCCTCCAGCTTGACGTGCTGGGAGTTGCCGATGAATCCGATTCGGCTGTGGCCCAGCGATTTCAGATGCTCCACTGCTTTGAACAGCCCTTCTTTGCGATCGATCTTGATGTAAGGAGAGTTCGGCGCTTCATCTGTACCCAGCACAAAACATGGCATGTTGAGTGTTGCAAACTTTTTCCAGAACATCTCCCGATTGTCCAGTGCATAGTCCCACAGAATACATCCGTCCACGCGCAGCTGGCTGAAGACATCCACTCCATCATCCGCCACAACCAAGATCATCTGATATCCCCGCTTCTTCAGCTCGGTGTGCAGACGGCCGGAGATGTTCGAGAATAACGGATTGCTCAGCTCATCCAGCACAAAACCGATGATGTTGCTTCTGCCTGTGGAGAGCTGCCGGGCCAGCATGTTTTTCCGATATTGATGTTTCTCTGCGACTGCAAGCACCTTCTGCTTTGTTGCCGGTTTGATTCGGGGATCATCATTCAGCGCCTTTGATACCGTGCTATAGCTCACCCCCGCCAGTTTGGCAATGTCTTTAATGGTTATCAAAATCAATCAACACCTCTCATACGCCCGAAGCCCTATTTCTTATTTCTGTGCAGATTTATAACGATCATATTGTGCCTGTCTGCCCGCAATAACCTGCTCTATATTCATCTTCTTCAACGTCTCAATATAACTGTCAAACTGGTCCAGACTGGCGTCCCCGCTAATAAACTTAAAGTTCATCTCTTCCACATATGTCGTGATGTCAGGCATCGCCATGCTTTCCACACTCGCTTCATCCGGCAGGGCATAGACAAACGGGAACGGTTCGCGCACATACGGCTCCAGTTCTTTATCCATCTTCGCATGCCAAGGGGCTACGACGGAATCAGCAGAATCGGTGGATTGGATGTTCGGCAGATTCACCGGACCAATGCCAAGCTTCTGGATGTATTCATTGTCCTTGCCTTTATCCGTAAATGTCTTCACGCCATTCTCTTCCGTATACGTGTCATCCTTGATGCCCCACGTATAATACGTCTGTGCTTCCTCACTTACGGCATAGTCCAGGAAACGGAGAGCAAGTTCGGGATTTTTACTATCACGTGTAATGCCAAAGATGCCACTCACTGGTGTACGTCCTACATAGAACTGATCCCCATGCGGTCCTTTCAGTGGTAAAATGCCTTTGATGATCGGCTCTTCCGGATTGTAATCCTTGAATAACGGACTGTAGACCATCGACATATACCAGCTAAAATTAAACGTTGCTCCCGTCACATCCTGAGAGATGCGCGACGTGACCTGATCACTCGTAGTACTCGCATAATCCACCCCAAGCAGACCTTCCTTGTACAGTCCGTTCAGATAGGTCAAGTACTCCTTGTAGGCAGGCTCATAATAGCTGAAATGTACTTTGCCCTGATCGTCTGCGTAGAACTGGTTGGACAGATCAAGTCCAAATGCCGGGCCAAAGGCCATTGACACAAATTTTGCTTCCATGGACAGCGGAATCTCATCGGCTTTTCCGTTGCCGTTCGGGTCATCTGTCTTGAATTTGCGCAGCATCGCCGTGAATTCATCCAGCGTGGTCGGCTCGCTTAATCCCAGTTTATCAAGCCAGCGCACATTGACCATAAATACCGGCATGTAGTTGCGGGTTAACGTCTGCTGTGGGATATAATACATTTTACCATCTGGCGTTGTTAAACTGGCTTTAACCGAAGGTGACTTTTCATATATTTTTTTGAGATTCACGCCGTATTTCTCTACCAGTTCATTAATCGGAATGAATAGACCGCTGTTAATGTACTTCATCAGCTGATCCTGATCCGGCAGGTACACGATATCGGGCAAGCCGGTACCAGCAGCCAGCCTCGGATTGACGGCATCCGCATAGTTCTGCGGCGGAATCAGATCCCAATCCACCGTCACACCAGCGTTGCTCTCAATTTTCTTCACGATGGCTGCGGTGGACAAGTCCACATTGGTCGTCCAAGCGTTGGTGCCGAGAATAGACAACTTGGCATCCGGTTGATCCGTCACCGGCCCTGCTCCGGTATAATTGAAGGCTGGCTCCGAACTGGACGGGGTGCTCCCCGCATCGGTTCCCGCCCCTGTTCCGCCGCTACATCCCGCCAGGCTGATTGCCAGTATCGCTGCGATTACACTTTTTCTTCCTGCCCCTTTAAATCTCATCCATCATTCCTCCTTGGTATGAACCATTTTGAACTCCCTTGAATGACATAACACTTAAGTAAGTAAAGCTATCCTTTCACGGCTCCGAGGGTGATCCCCTTAACGAAGTACCGTTGGATAAACGGGTAGATCGTAACAATAGGCAGAATGCTGACCACAATGGATACATAACGAACCTGAAGGGAGGAGACCGCCAGCGCACCGGATGTCATCGTACCGCCCATCTTCTGCATCACTTCCGGCGAAGCCATGATCAGCACTCTTCGCAGGAACATCTGTAAGGGCTGCATATCCTGTTTGCCCAGATATAATAGGGCCGTGAAAAAGTTGTTCCAGTGGAATACCGCATAGTACAGCGTGAGCACAGCCAGTGTTGGCTTAATGATCGGAACCGCCAAACGATAAAGCATCGTCATCTCGTTGGCCCCGTCTATACTGGCACTTTCGAAAATTTCATTCGGAATACCTTCGAAAGCTGAGCGGCAGATCATGACGTTAAACGTAATCACCAGCACAGGCAGCACCATAACCCAGCGGGTGTTGTACAGCCCAAGCGAGGTAATCAGCATGTAGACCGGAATGAGTCCACCCGAGAAATACATGGTGAAGGCGATGAAGAAATTCAGCTTGCGACGTAAGAAAAACTGCTGTCTGGACAATGGAAACGCCGCAAGACATGTTGCCACGATGTTCAGCAGTGTGCCTACCACGGTGTACCAGAGGGTGTTGTAGAACGAAACCCACAACTCCTTGTATTGCAGTACCATTTGGTAACCTGACAGGGTAAACCCAACGGGCCACAATACAACTTTTTGTTTGTCGATGGCATCCACCGAGCTGAATGAAATACTAATGACGTACAGAAAGGGATACAACGTGACAACAACCGCCAGTATGGTCAGCAGGTAGACACATCCGTAGAACAAACGGTCACTTCTCGATTTTTGCATACAGGTCTCCTTTGGTCCGGGTTATAGTCTTACCAGAGTGACATCTTGGTCAGGCGGCGGGTCATGGAATTGGCAGCAAAAACAAGGATAAAGGTGATGATGGAGTTGAACAGGCCGACCGCTGTGGCGAAGCCGTAATTCTGGCCCTCAATCCCCATCCGGTATACATAGGTGGACAAGACATCAGCCGTTTCGTAGGTGGCTCCGTTGTAGAGCAGATATACTTTCTCGAAACCTACACTCATAATGCCGCCAAGCGACAGAAGCAGAAGAATGACAATGGTTGGTTTGATACTGGGAAGGGTCAGGTGCCATAACTCCTGGAATTTGTTGACGCCGTCAATTTTGCCGGAATCATACATCTCGGGGTCGATCCCCATAATGGCTGCAATGTAGATGATGGAGCTGAAGCCAAAACTTTGCCAGATGTCGGAACTCGTGAAGATGGTACGGAACCAGCTCGCATCCATCATGAAGTTCACTTTTTCCATGCCAAGACTTGCGATGAGGGTGTTCACAATACCGTCTGTTGGTGACAGGAAGTTAATAATCATGCCAGCTACAACAACAGTGGAGATGAAGTGAGGAAGGTACGTAACCGTCTGGGCAAATCGCTTGAATGTCCGGTTCTTGATCTCTACGATGCAGACAGCGAATAAAATCGGAATGGAGAAACCAAACAGGAGTGGCAGGAAGGCGAGCAAAAATGTGTTACGCAGCAGTCGCCAGAAGTAGATGGAATTCACGAACTGTTCGAACCAGCGCAGTCCCACCCACTCCCCGCTGAGCATGCCCTGCCCCGGCAAAAAATTACGAAATGCCAACAGCACGCCAGGCATCGGAAGGTACATGAAGATGAGGTAATACAGAAAGATAGGCGAAAACATCAGTAGCAAATATTTATCCCGTCTGATCAGGCTGAACAGCGTGGACATGCGTTTTTTCAACGTGAAACACTCCCCTTCGCTACATAATTACAACGTTTGAATTTTTGAATAAAAAGGAACCGTCATTTCACTGACGTATTTGTTATTTATCTCATTCACATTTTGTAATAACCTATACTAATCTGCATAAAAACGAGATATTTGCTTGGAATAATCCTCCTCATACCGTATTTCTTTCTTTTCAATACTCGCCATAACCATAATTACAACGTTGTAATTTTAATCTAAATGTATACGCTTACATAAACTTTTTCCCATCTTAGCAAAGTCTTCAATGTTTGGCAACAACAAAAATCAGTGGCATGCTGTAACGTACTAAAATACAGTCTCGCATATGCGAGACTGCCCGTTAAAATCTACACATGATTCCGAAATTCCATCGGTGTCATAACATACACTCGCTGAAAGGCTCTGTAAAACTGACTGACGCTGGAAAATCCCAGTTCATAACTGATTGTTGTTACTGAATCCGTTGTAAGGCGGAGCCTCCTGGACGCTTCTTCTACGCGCAAATTCAGCAGATATTGATACGGTGTTGTTCCCGTAAGAGCCTTGAAAGAACGCATAAAATGATACCGGCTCTGATGTGCAACCATCGCCATCGAATCAATATCCATTGGACCTGTATAGGCACTGTGAATGTAATCCAGCACTCGTTGGAGATGAGGGTCAATGAATGTACCGGGATTTACAGTTCTTTTTCCATTTTCCTGCCCCGTCAACATACGTCTTAGATACTTCTCGATCGCCATTTCTGTTTCCTGCACTTGCAGCATTTCGGGCACATCATCTAACATAATGGAATTCCAGCCTCGAAACAGACTGCTGATCTCAACAGGATCAAAAGTCTGGGTAGGTCGAAACTCAGCTCGCCCCCCTCTTAACTCCGCACCTTCGAAACTGCCTAATGGTGGTTTACGGAACTTGATCACAATGACAGCCGAATCCGACCCTATCTCAAAATAATGCTCAGTCTGGGGATGAGCAATAATCCCTATCCCTGCTTTTAGCGGGTATGCATGTCGTTCCTGTACCAGATGACATTGACCTCTGACCGGCAGCGTTAGCTGATACCAGTCGTCATGTACATGCGGCTCATTCGCAAACCCTCCGGTAGCTTTCCATAATTCCAACCCATTTAGCGTCATGTTTAATTCCATCGTTTGCTCACCTGCTGACATTATAGCAAATCGTGCTCACTTTCCAAGCACTTTTCACAAAGACATGATCTGCCCCCATCTTTTATCATAGAAAAAAATAATTCGAGGTGATCTCCCATGGCTCAGGCCACTTTAAGCAAAATGCAAATCAACTCCTCCGCCAATTGGGCACTTGCCGGAGTCAGCTTCGCCCATCTGCTGAATGATGCGATGCAGACAGTGGTTCCGTCTGCTTTCCCGTTATTCCAGCAGACCATGCAACTCAGTTTCGCCCAGATGGGCTGGATTGCCTTCACCCTGAATATTACCGCATCCGTCCTTCAGCCACTGGTCGGTTATATGTCAGACCGCAAGCCAATGCCGATCCTGCTTCCCGGAGGCATGTTATTCTCCCTGATCGGTGTTCTCGGCTTAGCCTTGTCTTCCGAGTTATGGATGCTGCTTGTTGCGGCAGCATTGATTGGTATAGGCTCATCCATCCTCCACCCCGAATCCTCACGAGTGGCCCACATGGCAGCCGGCCGTGGACGCGGAATGGCGCAGTCGATCTTCCAGGTGGGAGGCAACACAGGGCAGGCCATTGCTCCATTGCTGGTCGCCTTCATCCTGCTGCCACATGGGCAGCGTAGTTTTCTATGGCTGATGGGCTTTGCCCTGATCGGCATCTTCATTCAGTCTTTTGTCAGTCGTTGGTACAGAGACAAGCTTGCCGAGACCCACATTCGTCAGCAACGCCCTCTAAAATCAAGCGGCGCAGGGCCAGCAGCTCGGCCTGTGAGCAGGGGATTCATCGCTTTTACAATGGGAATTCTCATCCTGCTGCTGTTCTCCAAATTCGTTTATATTGCAGGCATGACCGGGTATTACGCCTTCTATTACGCCGATGCATATGGCTTGCCGCTCTCCCAGGCACAGATCTGTCTATTTGTTCTGCAATTTGCAGGCATGGTCGGAACCTTGCTCGGTGGCCCACTCGCTGACCGCTACGGACGCAAACCGATGATCTGGTTCTCCATTGCAGGCACTGCACCGTTTTCCCTACTACTACCTTATGCGGGCCCCGTCCTGTCGATGGTGTTGTGCGGAATGATTGGACTCATCCTGATGTCCGGCTTCAGCGTCATCATTGTTTATGCCCAGGAATTGCTTCCTCGTCATATTGGAACGGTATCCGGATTGTTTTTTGGCCTGTCGTTTGGCATGGCTGGACTTGGCTCGGTTGTGTTAGGTTCCTTAATTGACGTGACCAGCATTGCGTTTGTTATCAAGTTATGTTCGTTTTTGCCACTGCTTGGTGTGTGTGCTGTATTTCTGCGCAAGGACCAACCAAGAACAGCGTGATAACCGTTGAAACCTCTTTCGTTTTGTGACTACAATACACCTAGGAGAATTGAGGATAACAGAAGGAAGGAATAACGCATGATTATTGATGTACAGCATGTCACTTGGAAAAGGGGACCACTTACCCTGCTGAACGATGTAAGCTGGCAAGTTAACGACGGTGAACACTGGGCGTTGCTTGGCCTGAATGGCTCCGGAAAAACAACACTCCTGAACATGATCACCGGATATCTCTGGCCGACCGAAGGTAAGATATCCGTGTTAGGCCATGAATATGGTGATGTGGATCTGAGACAGCTTCGCAAATCCATTGGCTGGGTCAGTTCATCCCTGCAAGAGAAATTGCATGGCACAGACCGCACGCAGTATGTCGTGATCAGCGGCAAACACGCCACCATTGGCCTATATGACAAGCTGTCAGATGATGATCTGGATCAGGCACAGGAATTGATGCAAACGCTGGGTTGTCAGCACCTGTGGGATCGCGAATATCGTACCTGCTCTCAAGGCGAGAAACAGAAACTTCTCATTGCCCGAGCACTGATGGCCAATCCGCGCGTACTCATTCTGGACGAGCCTTGCAATGGACTGGATCTTTTCTCAAGAGAGCGACTGCTGGAGAGCATCCGTGAATTATCACAGCGCCCAGATACCCCTTCACTCATCTATGTCACCCATCATACCGAAGAAATATTGCCTGTCTTTAGTCACAGCCTTCTGCTTCGCCGGGGCAAAGTCGTCCGTAGCGGATTAACTGGCGATCTGATGAATACGGAAGTGCTTAGCGACTTCTTCGAGGCACCTGTGGAAGTTGATCAGCATGGAGAACGTGTCTATGTCAGAGCTGCGGCGGATTCATAATTGCGGGGTTATACACAGCAAACGTAACATAGGTGAAGAAACTTAACAGTAAAAGCCCAATATCTTATCCACATGTGGATAGATTTCGGGCTTTTTACTCCTATATCTAGTGTTATCCACCGTTTTCTGTGTAGAACTTTCTAATTAATGAGTATAACTTTACGGTTTCATCTATTTATCTATACGTTTACCAATATCCTATTTCCGCACACCTAGAAACAGAAATAGTGGAATGCGTTGCCTGCGCAGATAGGTTTCCTCGTTTACAAAATAGGCACGTTGTGGTGCCGACTCGCGTAAATGCTCTACACGGAACCCTGCACGCTGCAATGCCATAAAGTATGATTCAATGGAACGATGCATCTTTTTCACACAACCACCCAGCCACTGCTGCTCCCGATATCCTTCTACAAAATACTGATCAACCACCCAATCCGTTCGAGTCCCGGAGGGTTGCAGCGTAGACGTGATCACAGGATGTTCTACCGAAAATATGAATGTGCCATTTTCATTTAACGTGTTATATATCTTGTGGAATAGGCTCTCCACATCCTCGATGTAGTGAACAGCCAGTCGGGATATAACCAGATCGTATGTACCTACCGGATAGGTCCAGTCTTCCATGAATGCCTGTTCAATCTGTGCATTCGTGCCTTTAACCGATTCGTTAGCTGCCCGCACCATATTCAGTGAACCTTCAACTCCCGTGTAAGTTATACCCTCTTGACCAGAACGGAGCAATTCTACGCCAAACCTCGCATCCCCGCAGCCAAGATCCAGTATGCTCTTGCCCGCAACGTCTCCGATCAGCTCTAGCATAACGGGTTTCTCTAACGTATCATTGGCATTCTCCTGCCACTGGCGGCGTTCCATATACTTCTCAAAGTTTTCCTCATTATCGTAAAACTCAGGTCCCCTGTAGCCCATTCCACATGCCTCCGTTTCCTTTATGCAACGTTCAATATGTACAGCCTGAAAGAGTATACATAATGCCAACCAATCTTTCCATAGTAAAAAAGACTGCCTTCTGAACGAATCCAGAAAACAGCCCTTCATTTATAAGTTGATGTTTCTCAGCCAAAACGCTGCGTTTTGTACCATTTGGTTTCTCTCCGGAATAGCTTATCTCCAATAAGCGAGATAAATGCTTTGACGGATATGACCAGAAATAACTGGGCATATGTGAAATAGGAGAGGCAGGCCACAATAAAATTCTGCGTATTGCTTTGCCCAATATCTGCTGAGAGTGCGAGATTAATTTGTAGTACATAAATGTAGTACATTAATGCCCATGCTATTACGAGATACACGTAAACATCCCCTGAGAACTGGAAGGGAGAAATGACATTCGGATTAAATAATGCAATAACCTGATACACTAGATTCGAGACAAAAATAATATCCGATACAATAATAGCGATCATAAACCAGAAATAACTTGCAGCATAGTACAGAACATGCAGTTTAATTCTCCAGCTAGTACGGTCAAATAAATGCTTCACATTGTCGATAACAACCTGGTAATTTCCCTTGGACCAGCGCTGGCGCTGTTTCATATATACCGATAATTGCTCAGGTTCCTGCTGGTAAGCCTCTGCTTGTGGCGCTAATGCAATAAGCTGACCCCGAGTAAGAATATCAAACGACACGGCCGTATCTTCCGTGATCGCATCAGGGTCCCATCCACCAATCTCACGGATCAGTGCTGCCTTGATAATATAGTTCGTACCAGGAATCGTGCCCAGTTTGAATAACTCCCATAGCCCCGTATGGTGAACACGTTGGACCGTTACAAGTTCCAGATTAATGCAACGGGAGAGAAAATTCTGACCCCGATTACGAGCTTTGTTTCGACCAAATACAGCACCATACTTCTCCGGGTTTTCCAATGCTTTTTGTGTCAAAAACATCAATGCATTCCGCTCAGGCGCCGCATCTGCGTCATAGATACATATCCATTCTCCCCACGCCAGTTCAAGGCCATCATTCAAAGCTCCCGACTTCCCACCTGTACCGGTACGCTCCAGAATGGTAAAGTCACGATCTGCATAACTCGTCTTGGCCTTGAGTTCCTTCAGGCGCTCTGCTGTATTATCTGTACAATTATCTGCAATAACAATAACTTGAACTTTATGCTCAGGGTAGTTCAGACGCAATATATGCTCAACGGTAGACACGATAACTACCCCTTCATTATGCGCAGGCACCATGACAGTCACAGTGGGGTAATCATCCATACTTTCAGGAATTTGAATTCCCTTTTTTTCTTGTTTGTTAATGAAACGAATAGCTCCAGCCATAATGACAATCGACTCGGTGACGGATATCCAAATACTGAGGATGGACATCAACAGCAGGAAATCAGCCATTCAATTTCCTCCGATCATATTTCCTGTTAATTTTCCCTCGAAAACGAAGAGTCGCAAAGGTTAATATAAGAATCGTAATGGCAAAGAAACTGCTAACTACAATACATAATGGAACAAACCATGTTAAATAATTCACAGAAATACTCCTCCCCCATAGCATCTAGATGTATTCACCAATGAGATCTGTCTCTGTGTTCCGTTCCAGTGCCGCAATAACAGCATCGATATCCTCATACTTACTGAATTGTTCCTTCTGAAATACCAGTGCACCCGATCGAATAACCGTCTGCAACTCATTTCCCTTTTTATCGATGATTTGCAGATCCATCATGGCTTTTTTGATCCGTTGTGTCAGGATGGGCAAGTACTCCACATTGGTCATTGGACAGATAATCACAAAACGTCCTCGATCCACAAAAAATTTATAATCCTCAAACCGAATCTGCTTCTGTATGGTAGTGGATAGTTCAAGAAGGAACTGTGCATAACGTACGGAACCGAGTGATTCCAGTACCAACGGCAAAAACTCGATCTTGAACATCGCCATGCTGAATCCATATTGCTCCGAATAACGTCTGGCTAGATTACTTTGCTTAACAAGCGTATCCGCAAGTGCATCCTTATTACCCAGAGAGGTATCCAGGTCAATCTCCGGATTACGCTCCTGAAGCTCCTGCAGACGCTCCATGACACGCGCATTGCGCACAAGACTTGCCTTGATAAAAGCAGCCACAGCCACATTGGCTGGAATGAGCAGCCACCAAGAGAACGTAAGTACACTTACATCCGCGTAGGTAACAAGCCATACAAAATAAGAGACCAGATAGATAAATCCGGCGACGACAGATACCCCGACAGGTATCACAAAACCCAGGATCAGCGCTCCAAGCGACACAATACTAAACACCACATCCAGTGTAGTATAACTCTGATTCATATAAATCTTAAGATAGACAACGAGCTGCTGGATTACGGCTAATCCAATCAAACTCGCATATCCCCATGCAATACGAAGGATGGGTGCTTTATTCCTCATAGGTTTCTTCTCTCCAGTAGATTGGTTAGTGATATTTCGAGTAAACAATATATGACATGAATAGACAAACATCATGTTAACACATTGTTGAATATATTAAATGACATTTTTATTACTTTTTAAGTAACTTTTGTAATTCAGTCTCCCCAAGCAAAGGAAACAGGTTATCAAACATATGTGTGTTTCCACTAAATACATATCCGCCTGGATAACTGGCGTCCAGACTACGCATGCTGATCATATGCTTATACAGCTGTTTCGCCCATTTTGGATCACCTGACTGAACCGCAAGCAGCATCGCGAGTCCATATACGGATGGAGATTGGTAAGATACCGCAGGTGTGCGAGTACTACGCTTATATTGTCCCGGCAGCTGATGACGGGTATTGAATTCTTTTTTCAAAAAAGCAATGAGCTTGTCCGGTTTGCGGCTGGTCGCAGTTAGATGGTTCGCTACGATCAGCTGATCAATCAGATTCACTGTGTCATCATATGTATACTCTTTCGTCCCCACATTGAATGTTTTCGGATAAAATATCCCGTCATCCGGCATACTCTTCAACATAGATTCGTACTTGGCATATGTGCCCGGCTCCAGCAATTCATGCTTCTCCATTAATTGGAGAGACGGTAGATCCACATAAACCAGGCTTAACATATCCGCGGAGTAACCATTGCCAAAATCGTGAAAATCAACATAATATCCTTTATTCTGAACCGACTGCGTCAGTGTACGGGAAATATCCGAGGCCGTTGCCATTTTGGCTTCTCTTCCCTGTTGCCATTGATCTGCTGCCTTTAATAAGGCACCGACAATTCGGAAATCATCACCGAGCGCGTTGGTGGTCACGTGAGATTTTCCCTCAGCATCCAGCTTCCAGGCAATATATTTTTGCGGCATGAGGAAATAGGTCGTCAGCAGCTCATAGCTTTGCTCAAATAACGCCTGATCGTTCTTGGCTACAGCATATTGCATCCAAAGACCAAGTGATTCAGATAAAACCTCTCTGCCTGCTACGATATCCGCTTTTTCGGATGTGGCATCCTGCAAATAGGACGCAAGTAAACCATTGGGATTGGTCATATGATCTTGGACAAAGGATACTGTAGGGGATAATTCATTCATCACGAACCGCTCCTTCATGAAAATAATGAACGCTGCTGCAATACTGACCACCAATATGACCAACCACGTTACTGTTTTCCGGTTCATTCTCTTCATGATTCCCTCCTGTACTTTTGCTATTGTGAGATAATGACTACTCTGCTCCTTGAGATCGGTTCGGCTAGGGTCTGGGGTGTAGGGGTCAAGGATAGAGGTATTGTTCATTCTGAGATATCCATGTAGGACCGCCGTCCGCCCTTTTTGACAAATTTCCAGTCTACCTCGATGTTGTGGCGCATTCGGCGGAGAAGCTTAACCGCGGTCTCTATCTCTTCATCCGTAAAGCCGTCCAGCGTCACCTGGTCGGAATGCTCGCCCTCTTTACGAATGAATTCCCATGCTTTCAGGCCAGCTTCTGTCGGATATAACAACTTGTTCTTCTTATTGTCTATTGCCGACTGTTTGACAATAAATCCATCGGATTCGAGTTTGCTAATCGCTCTGGCCGCTGTCGTTCGATCTACTTTGATTAGTTCAGCCAGCTGGTTGGGAATAATGCCCGGATTCTCACATATGCGATAAAGATACAGATATTGGCCTCGGGACAAGTTCAGATGTTGAAATTCGACATTGCTGATCGAATCCAGACAGCGGGCAATCATGCCAATTTCACGCAACACTTCTTTTTTATCAGTCAATGCGCTCACGCCCTTTTATAAAATTGTTGCATTCACAACATAAATAGTGATATAACTACAGTTAAATTGAATTGAATTTTAACCATCATACTCACATGGAACGGCTGCAATGATTATGCTATACACCAGTTTATCATGCCCGGTTATGATTACTATCGTCCAAAGGAGAAACATTCATGAATACAACGATTGTTGAAGTTAATAATCAGGAATTGCTCGATGCCTGCTTCGCCATTCGTACGGCTATTTTCGTCGAAGAACAAGGCGTATCCGCAGCGGACGAATTCGATGCTTATGATACATTAGACGCGGAGGTGCGCCACATTCTGCTCTACGTAGACGGTGTACCTGCTGCTTCCTCCAGACTGCGCATTGTGGAAAAGGTCGCCAAATTGGAACGGATCTGTGTCATGCTTGATTACCGCAAACACGGCCTGGGCCGTGTGCTGATCGACAAACTGGAGCAGATGGCTGTTGCTGATGGTCTTGAGAAAGCCAAGCTGCACGCACAGGTACAAGCTTCCGGGTTCTACGAACGTCTCGGATATGCACCCGCGTCGGAAGTATTTATGGAAGATGGCATTCCCCATCTGCTGATGACCAAAAAACTGAAATAATGACATTCCAAAAAAACGCCTCCGTTATCACTTCTCAGTGATATACAGAGGCGTTTTGCATTCAGGCAACGCATTCGCGAACTCAACAACGGGCGTACAAAGTACAGGCACTAATAATTATACAACCAAGTATCCTAACTTACTTGCCAGCTCCGCGTTGTATCTTATCCCAGTGCCAGACGGCCTGGTTCGGATTCGACAGCGTTGTTCTTCATTTGTTTACTGCGCAACTGTCCGCAGGCAGCATCGATATCGGTACCATGTTCCATACGTACAGTGGAGTTGATGTTGTTCTTTTTGAGTGTATCATAGAAGCCCAGAATCGACTCTTCTGTACTCCGTTGATACTGACTGTGCTCATCCACCGGGTTGTATGGGATCAGATTCACACTGACCATACTTCTGCGACTGGACAACAGTTCAGCGAGCTCCGCGGCATGCTCACGTTGATCGTTAACATCACGTAACAGGATGTACTCAAACATGATGCGTTTGTTCGTTGTAGCCAGATAATAATCCACCGCATCCATCAATTGCTCAATCGGAAAAGCCCGGTTGATCTTCATGATGTGTGTACGCAGTTCATTATTAGGTGCATGCAGAGAGATCGCTAAGTTAACCTGCAGACTGCTGTCTGCAAATTCCTTGATCTTGTCCGGAAGGCCACTCGTGGACACAGTAATCCGTTTGGCGGCAAGTGCCAGTCCTTTGCGATCCTTGATGACTTCGATGAAATCACTCATGTGCTGGAAGTTGTCGAATGGTTCACCAATCCCCATCACAACCACGTTAGTTACCCTCTCGTCTTGACCCGCTGCATCCAGATGTCGCTGCACATGCATAATCTGTTCCACAATCTCTCCAGCGGTCAGGTCACGGCTCTTCTTGATCAGACCGCTCGCACAGAAGCTACAGCCAATATTACAACCCACTTGTGTGGTTACACAGACGGTAAGTCCGTATTTCTGTCGCATTAATACCGTCTCAATCAGGTTGCCGTCCTGCATCCGAAGCAGAAACTTCACGGTACCATCTGCCGATTCCTGCTTCACATGTTCGCTCAGCGAGTTCATGGTGAAATGCTCGGAAAGAACATCCAGACATTCTTGACGGACATCAGACATCGCGGGAAAATCGTGTACACGCTCTTGATATAACCATTCCCAGATCCGGGATGCACGGGATTTTTTCTGCCCATGCTCCGGCAGCCAGGAACGTAATTGCTCTAATGTTAATCCATATATGGATGATTTGTTCATTGTATAATCCTCTTTTCGCAAAAAAGCATATGGCTTATCGGTCCTACCTAAAAAACCTCTACTCCGTATTGTCCCAAAATTGACGAGGGAAAACAAGGGCTTTTGCATTTCTTCCAAGAGGTTTTATCCATGGTAAATCTGCACAACAGACCATATTTAACCCTATCGGGCCTTCACCATTAGAAGTGAATGATGCCGGATGTGTGCAGTAGAACCAGCAAAACCAGGATCGGAGCCACGTAACGCAGCATGAACAGCCACACCCGGAACCATCCGGAACGCAGGCCGGAAGCTTCCGCAGCCGTTTTCCAGAAGTATCCGGCAAAAATCGTTACAAGCAGTCCACCTACAGGCAGCAGGATGTTGGATGCTACAAAGTCCATCCAGTCGAACACACTCTTCGATCCAATCGTCCATTCAGGCAGCAAGCCGAGCGACAATACCGAAGGAAGTCCTACGATGAAGACTGCTAGAGAGATAACCCACACCGAACGACTGCGGCTCCAGGACAAACGTTCCATGAAATATTTCACCGGAACTTCCAGCAAGGATACTGCTGACGTTAATGCCGCAATAGCCAGCAGGATGAAGAACAGTCCACCAAACAAGAAACCAAGTGGCATCGCCGAGAAGGCCGCCGGAAGTGCCACAAAGATCAGTGAAGGTCCTTGGTCCGGTGCAATACCAAACGAGAATGTTGTTGGGAAGATGATTAGACCCGCAATGAATGCATAGATCAGGTCACCTGCACCAACGGCGACGGTTGCCGCACCGAGAGATTGATTTTTATCCACATACGAACCGTAGGTTACAAGAATACCCATCCCCAGTGACAGGGAGAAGAAGGCATGTCCAAGCGCTACCAGTGCGGATTCCGTTGTAAGCTGTGAGAAGTCCGGATTCAGGAAGAAGGATACCCCAGCTCCCGCACCCGGCAATGTAACTGCACGAATCATCAGGATAATGAGCAGTACCAACATCGCCGGAATCAGTACCTTGTTAAACTTCTCGATTCCGTTAGATACCCCTTTGGCTACAATCCAGCCTGTAATGAGGACCGCGACCAGTTGCCATACAATCGGCATATAGCCACCTATGAAGGAGTCGAACTGTCCGGCATAATCCGGATTGTTAAACAATGTTCCACTGAATGACGTAATTGCATATTGCAAGGTCCACCCTGCAATAATGACATAAAAAGAGAGGATGATAAAAGGAGTCAGTACTTGCAGCAAACCGGCTGCGAGCCAACCTTTATGTCCACCTGCTTTGATAAAAGCCGTAGCTGCACTACCTCTGCCACTGCGACCAATCGCAAGTTCAGCCAGGAGCACTGGCAGACCAATCAGCAGCAAACAAACGATGAAGAGCAGGAAAAACGCAGCCCCTCCGTTCTCACCCGTAATGTATGGGAATTTCCACATGTTGCCCAGACCAACCGAACTACCAATGGCCGCCAGGATAAATCCAGCTTGGGAGAAACGTTCTCCTTTGCCAGCGTTGTCTTGATCTAGATTAGGCTTACTAAAATTCATCGTATCTACTCCATCACATTAAAGTTTTCCCGTAATTATATACTACTCAACTTGTCAGGTCATTCGAAATTCGAAATTTGTCGAAATGTTATTTTTTTACATATAAAACATACGGAAATCTTCAGCTCATAAGTTCCTTAAACACAGTATGTGATAAAGTCCGTTAGTCCAACCGTATGAAGTTTCAACAAATCCGTATTCCCAACCGTTAAAGCCCAATAGAATCAAAAAGAGGTGTCCCCTCAGCCATTTGGATGACTGCGAAGCACCTCTCTTTTTGAATTACACTTTAATTTGAAGTAACTCGTACTTGATAACGCCCATCGGAGCATTGACATGAATGACGCTGCCCACTTCTTTGCCCATTATCTCCTTGCCCAGCGGGCTCTCGTACGAAATTTTATTATCCGCAACATCGGCCTCGGCAGGGCCAACCACTTTATATTCAATCTTCTCGGCGAACTCAATGTCATTAAGCAACACCGTGGATCCAATGCTCACTTTGTTGGAGTCTATATTGTCTGAAGAGATGACTCTGGCTTTTGTCAGCATCTTCTCCAAGATCAAAATCCGGGTCTCCATAAAGGCCTGATCATCTTTGGCTGAATGATACTCACTATTTTCCTTCAGGTCACCGTAACTGATCGCGAGTTTCAGACGAGCTGCCAATTCCTTACGCTTCACCGTCTTCAAATCCTTCAGTTCGTCCTCCAGCTTTTCCAAGCCTTCCTGTGTCAAAATCACTTCATCATTAGCCATTTTTCCATCTCCTAATCCTGCTATCTATCTATATTCTAACCTATATCCACTCCAAAGGGTTAGCATACCCTGGAAAAAGAAATAGCTCATCCATATATTGTATTTCAATGAAATCAGAACCATGCCCATCTCTTGAGATGAATTTCAAGGCTTTGTTCAATAATTGTACCGTTACAATCTGCACAACTGATGATGTCGTTTTCATCCGTTCGCTTTTACAATGAACACAGGGCAGCAGAAGTTTATAACCATCGCCTGCAGCCCACTATATGACGTGAGGTGATCTGAATAATGATTGAACTATTGAATACAGCTGAAATACAGGCCTATCTGAAACGGATCGGCATAGATGATATAAAGGAACCTACACTGGAATTCTTATTTGAACTCCAGCGAGCCCATGTGCAATATTTATCCTGGCAAACGCTCGATATTTTTGCAGGTCTTCCTGCGGAAATCAGTCTTCAAGATTCAATTCAGCTTATATTACAGGGACGTAGCGGCTACTGCTTTCATCTAAATGGTGCATTTAGTGTTCTTCTCCGCTCGCTGGGTTATACGGTTGATTGGCATCGCGGGGGAGTACAGCCTCATGGGGAACAACCCCGTGTGAACTCATTCCATCTCGGTCTATCTGTGCTTCTGCCAGATGCTGACCCGACAGTTGAACGCTGGATTGTAGATGTAGGTCTCGGCGGAATGCCCTTTGAACCTCTGCCACTTCGTTATGGAACCTATGGTTCAGCTCCGTTCACGTACCAATTGATGCCATCATCTGTTGTGGCTGGGGGATGGCGGCTTGAGTACGAGCCGAATGGGCCAAGTGAAGGTGTGGACTATGCTCCTGAAGCAATTACCAGCCTGGAAGAGTTCATTCCCAAACATGAATTCTACAGTCGGGCAGTCGAATCACCTTGGCATAACGTATTTTTGCTTCGTCAGCGGAATGAGATCCGCAGTCATGAACTACGTGGATGTATGCTTCGAACACATGATATGGAAGGAATCCGGAAAAAGGAGATCCGGAATTATACCGAGTGGCGTAACGTATTAACTGAAATATTCTATGAACCCTTGGTGAATTACAGCGAACTGGAATGCCAAGATATGTGGGAGCGAATACAGGCTGCGCATACAGAATGGAAACGAGTACAGGAAGCATGAAGAGGAAGATGCAAAACCTGAGGCCTTAACATGAAAAGCGAGACAATCGGCTTGCTTGTTAGGGGCATCCGTATAGTGATGATTTGGGAGGAAGAGTTGAGGGGACGTTCCATATAAAGGAAAGTTACTGAACTGCGCCGAATACGTATTCAGGTGATTAATGATGATAACTATTCGTGTACTCCAAGTTCCAGAAGTATTGCCCGAGGCGAACTGGAACCAATTGCTATCGCAAGTTTCTGCGGAGCGACGTGCTCAGGCTTCGCGTTTTGTGCGTCAGGCTGACGCGTATCGCTCCGTGCTGGGAGAGATATTGACTCGTGTGACTTTGAGCAAGTTAACTGGACTGAGACCTGCTGAGCTTTCTTTTACCCGTAATTCCTACGGCAAACCTTCGCTCAGTCACCATTCGGATGTACAATTCAACGTCTCCCATTCTGGTGATTGGATTGCTCTGATCTCCGGCAGTACAGATGAACTAGGCGTGGATGTGGAAAAGATAGCTCCAATTGACATGCAGATTGCAGAGCGTTTCTTCTCTCCTAAGGAAAGCCAGTTCTTGGCTGCCGAGCCTGACGATCGTCGGCTGGAAACCTTCTACCGTCTATGGACGCTGAAGGAAAGTTATATCAAGGCAGTCGGTATGGGGTTGTCCATACCATTGGACTCCTTCGCCCTAATTCGTAATGTGGACGGAGACTGGCACTCGCCAGAAGCGACTTCTTATCAATTCCTAAGTCTACGGCTTGATCACGGACATATGTTGGCAGCTTGTTCCGCAGGAGAAGATTTGCCTGCTCAGCCGGATTTCATCACAACTGAAGAAATGTATCAAGTTTTATTATGAAGGCAGGGTATAAACCAATGTTATTAATTTAAGCTCAAAGATAAGACCAGGATAAAAAAATTGAAGTATAACGGCATGGGAAAAACCCTGTGCCGTTTGTTTTTTTTGTGCAGGCAAGAAAAAAGTAAAGAGCAAACCAAGCGAAAAAAAATGCTAAAAAATGTTCTTATGAAAAAATTATGCTGTTATTTAGACGAACATACCAAATCTTGAAGTTGACTTGGTGAGAATAGTAAAAACCATCTCCTTTTACATTACCTTAGGACGTTTATTCGTATATTCACACCGAAACTGCGCCTGTGTTTCAATTTCTATCAATTTAATTTGAAAGATATCTTAGATTTCGCTCTACTAATCAACTTAACGATATAAGCTAAAATATTAATTCACTGGTTATTTTTTAGACTTAATTTATAACTTATTAAAATTAATAAATAAAAGAGTATTGATATTCATTGGTTAAATATGTATTATAAAGAATATAAAATCAAAATATATATTTTTATAACTTAAATGGGATATATTAATTTATTGTAATCAAAATATGTTATCTCAAGTATCCGAATTTTTAAAGAAATAGTCAGGGTATGTTATTAAAAATATAATTAGAATTTTTGATTTAATCTTTTTGAAAGGGGATTTTGATATGTAACATTAGGCTCTCTTTTTTTAATATAGATATGAGTGGTTTATATTTTCAATTCGTGCCTGCCAAATAATTCTCTTAACAAAGAAATAAAGATACTCATTATCTTTTGAAGACATGAGCAATTAGGGATTTTTTTGAATTATAGAATATACTGAGAGGAAGAAAATTATGAAAAGAAAAAAAATTGCTGTTGCCCTTACTGTTTTAAGTTCAGTAGTATTGTTTTCAAGTTTTGTATCGGCGGATGTTTTCTCAAAAAAAAGGCTTGAGGGCAAGTACTCGGCCTGGTATGACTCTTCCGTAAGTTCATACGGTTATACGGGCTCTGTTGATGCAGGTAGACAAAGCTGGAACGGGATATCCTCAAAGGTTAATATAGGTAAAACTACTGTTAAAACCGGGAATAGCACGGATGAAGTTTATGTTGGAACTACTACAGACGCTGAGACTCTGGGTCAAGCAATGCCATATATGATATCTTGGCCTGCTAATATTATTGCACCACCTGACCTATTTAACTGGGATTACTCTGTAATATCGCTTTATCATAACACTATATCTGCCGGCAAAATGAATACTAGTGACCTTCGTAAGTCAATTGTATCGCACGAATTCGGACACGCACTTGGCTTGGCCCATACAACAGGTAGCAATGCCTCTAAATCAATAATGAAACCAAAGTCTAATTCTCAAGAGACTATTTTTGGACCACAAACGTATGATAAAGCTGAATTAAAGAGTAAATGGGGAAATTAAATCAGTATTACCTTTATTTTAATAATCATCTAATTTAATTGGAGGTTTTGAGAATGTTGATAAATCATAAGAAAAAGTGGATTACAGGCTTTGCTATAGTCCTTGGACTTTTTGCTGCTTATTACTTTTTCATATTTAACAGCTATAAAAGTGGAATAGTGGATGTAGATTCAACCTACATATCATATGATAACGCAGATAGTTTGGTCAGTTCAGCAGAACTGGTTGTCATCGCGAGTCCTGTTGCAGATTTTGATGATCGTGAACATGATGTTACTACTTATTTAACCGGAGCAGTTCAAGATTTTTCTACTAAAACAGAGCTGAGAGTGGAGAATATTCTAAAGGGGGACTGGAACGAAGAGTTTTTAACAGTTATTGAACCCGTCTCTTATGTCCAAAGTTTGGATGGCAAACAAAAAATCACACGTGATGGCTACGTTGAAATGCAGAAAGGGCACACTTACATTATTGCGTTAAAGAAAAACACTTTTGGAGATTATAGTATTATTAATAGGGAAAATGGAGTGTTTGATTTAAATGATAAGATTTCAACACCAAATTCATTCTCCGCTGAACAGAATAATACATCTGATATAATTTCAGTTGAAGGAGAGAACGAAGAACTTTTTGAACATGAACGAATTAAGAATGAGATTTTAGACATGTTTAATATGTAAGAAATCTGATACAGATATAAATGAGGTTAATATTTTTTAATTTACTTTACTTAAATAGTTTTATGTTTTCGGTGAATTCAAAAAATATAAAAAATCTAACAACCAGCCCACTTTAATGATATGGAGGCAGGTTGTTAGATTTTATTTTAGAAATATTATCCATAATGATCAAAATCAATCTCCAAATTGCAAAAAGAATCATTGTATTATATCGCTTTTCACAAAGTTCAGTAAACAGTTAATAAACATATTGGAGATGACAAAACTGATTATGAATAAAGATGTTGCAATAATTCAAGAGTTCTTTAATAAGATTAATCAATTCGAACTTCCATCAACTTGGGACTCACATCGAAATGAGTTAAAAAAGATTATTGGCATTTCCGAGTTTTTTGGTGAAAACTTTGATAACAGCGTAATAATTGGTGCAGGAAATTTATACGATCTTCCATTCAATGAAATCGTTGAAAACTATGAACAAACTGATTTACTAGATGTAGATTCTGCAACCTTAATTAAGGCTAAGGATAGAGTAGATACGGAGTTGCAAAGTAAAGTTAATTTAATTACTAGGGATATAGTAGGTTATCCTGAGCAAATTTCCATTTTAGATCTTCAGGACTTAGACAAAAATTCTGTTGCAGTTAAGGAATTGTTACAACAACTTTTTAGTGCTGAATTATGTCCAATCAAAATATTTCAAACTCAATATTCGTTAGCTATTTCTTCGACTGTTTCTAGTCAGTTAATCCTTCCTATATCTAAGATAACTGATCATTCTTCAAACGACAAAGTGATAGTTATGACAAAAGAATTAGGAGATATAATCGCTGACAGACATGTAAAGCAAGTTTGGGATTTACTTAAACGAGGTGGTATAGGAATAATATCTTCAGAACAATATGCGTGGGGTTCTATAGATAACTCCCCTCTACCTCTTACCAAAGTTATAAACGATCCAGCTTTAATGATGGATGAAAACATTCAAAGTCAAATTGAATTAATAAAAGGGGGATTGGTCATTAATGGACGAGTAACATCTGAGTCTATTTTACATCATATACCTCAAAGCAATATTCTGAAGGAATCTGAATGGATTTGGCAGTTTGATAATGAACTATTTTATTTGGTTAAGTGCTGGGTAATTATTAAAGATAGATAATAAATTTGAAAATAAACTACACCTTATGTAAAGGACATTTCTTACAAAATATCTATACGGCTTCTAGAAGATGATCTCCGTATTTAACAAAGATCATTCATTTTTAAGTTCCACCGGTGTCTGTAGTTGTTCTAAGTCATGTATACTTTGACTTAGTCCAGCATGCTGCAGATTACATCCTTAAAATGACCAAAGAACGACTCTTGTGAAGCGTTATCCCCGCCAAATTCCTCTTCTAAACATAGTTTGCCAACCCCATACGTTTCACTCTCTTCTAAAATCGAGATGAGTGTGGTGGATGCCTCGATCGGAATGAAGGCATTTTCTGTGCACTTCATTTTCCAGTAACATGAGGCTACTCCTTTCGATCTGGTATTAGACTCATTCATAGACAACAACAAAAAGCCAACGGCGTATTTCTACACCCATCAACTTTTTGGGGAATGCGATTCTGAGTCAGAGGAAGAAGGATTTTATGAAACTAGTCCCGGCTCCGCAATTTGCCAAGCAGACGGATGATCTCAATGTACAGCCATACCAGCGTTACCATCAATCCAAATGCACCGTACCACTCCATATACTTGGGCGCACCACGTTCAGCACCACCCTCGATGAAGTCGAAATCAAGGACGAGATTGAGGGCAGCCACAATGACGATAACGACCGAAATACCGATGCCAATCAAGCTGTTATCATGCAGATAAGGAATTGAAATGCCGAAGAAACCCAGTACAAAGCTCAACAGATACATGATCATGATGCCGCCAGTTGCAGCAACAACGCCCAACTTGAAGTTCTCCGTAGCTTTGATCAATCTGGTTTTGTATGCCACCAGCAGAGCGATGAATACAGCCATGGTCAACAGAGCCGCCTGCAAGGTAATTCCGTTATACAGTGACTCATAGGTTGCGGAGAGTGCTCCCAGGAACAGGCCTTCTGCCACGGCATAGACAGGTACGAGATACGGTGCCGCTACGGGTTTGAACGAAATCACAAGTGCCAGAATGAAACCAACAATTAATCCACCATAAGCGAGCGGCATCACTTGTTGTCCGTTAAAGAACATCATCCATGTTGCAAACGCACTGCCCAGCAGAATCACAAGCGTAATAAACGCTTTGTTCACCGTGCCGTTGATTGTCATGTAATTCTGATACCGATCTTCTCCATATCCTCTGTTTTCAAACGTGCTGTCTTTAAGTGTAGGGTTACCGCTACGACCGATCAACACAATCACCTCTTCATATGTATTTGGTATATCTATGATACTAAGCTTGGGTTTACTACGTTTCAAATTCTACAAGCTACTCCCTCAAAAAGATCGGGATAGCACCAGAAGGAATCGGATGCAATCCTTCGATCACATCCTTACCCACTGGCGCAACACTTAGGACATATGTCCCAGACATTGCATGTTCATGTGCTTTTTAAGCGTCTTATTTGTACAAGACTTTATCTACATTGTATTTCGCACGCATCGTGTTGATGATATACGTCTCGTAAATTTCACGATCTACAGGATCTTCAACCAGGCATACTTCAATCTTCGTTACTTCTTCGCGGTGATTCTTAATTGGTGATACTGTGTCTTCAAAATGCTTTTTGATACGTGGTCTTAATTTTCGTGCTTTCCCGACAAATAACAACTCTCCAGCGGCATTGTAAAACATGAAAATCCCGCCTAGTTCCCGGGTAATCAGGTGAAAATCAGTAAATCCATAAATGTGGCTAAGCTGTGGATCAGCCTGCTTTGTGATGGTTACATCCGGTGTTGGCACGGTAATATTAATCAATAGGCTCACTTCCTCATTATCTATAGGTTTTCATCCTATCACATATTATAAAGGGACACCATTTCAATCTATATGAAGTACAATTCACGCAATTTTCGCTATTACGACAAATATTTCAAAAAAAAGGTTAACTTCCCTGATTCAAAGTGGTACTATAGGGGTATGAGGAAGAAATTGGGCACTGAGACATACGTCTTTATATCTACCTCCGTCTATTGTACCCTATGATTGAATATCTTTTTCATGCTGAATTCTGTTACGTGATCACGACAAGAGTACAGTTAGCAAGAACCCTAGCTTATAGATTGTGGATTCATCATCTAATCGACCCTTGCAGCAAGCAAACCTAGAAAGACCTAGATTCATGATTCACTGTAGATTTTAAGTATCACCTAGAAAGCCTGCAATTATAGTCGTACTGAAGTTAATAGACACACGTAGAAGGTCAGATAGCTATCGATCCTAGAGAGACTAGTCATGCAATACAACTGTAGAAATTATAGCAGCAGTACTATAGAAAATGGATCAAGTTTCACCACCAGGCCCCGGCATACTGCCAGGGCTTTTTTGCGTTTGTGCGAACAACCAACCACACGCTCAGGGAAACAGAGGTATCGTGGTTCTTTCTGCGGGGTTTATAATATGACAAGATACCAGTAGAGGGAGTGATGGGATGTATTCCGATCTGCAACTGACGGAGGACCGCCCTGTATATATACAAGTCAAAGATTATATGAAGCGATTGATGCTCAAAGGCGGCCTGCAAGCTAAACAAAAACTGCCCTCGACCCGTGAACTCAGTACACTCATGAAGGTTAGTCGCAGCACGGTCCTGCTCGCTTATGCCGAGCTTGAAGATGAAGGTCTGATCTATGCAGTCAAAGGCAAGGGCAATTACGTCAGTACCTCCATCAAAACACCTGAGGCAGCAGCAAGCTGGGAACTGGACTGGACGACGGAGGTAAGCGAGTATGCAATTCAGGCAGAGCAGTACGATCTGATGAAGCATGGCTCCGGAGCAGAGCGCGGTGAGATATCGTTTACCAGCATAGCGCCGGATGAAAAGCTGTTTGATCTGCACAACGTGAAACGGGCTTTTCTGGATCGCATGTCACTTGAGGGCGAAGTACTGCTGAATTACGGATATGCGCAAGGATACAGACCGCTGATGAACTATTTACTACGTTATATGGAGAACAAAGGTGTTGACCTCCGTGGCAAGGACATCCTGATCACCAACGGATTCACGGAAGGATTCGATCTGGTGCTTGGAGTGTTACGCAAAAAAAGCGGAAAAGCGCTCTGCGAGAATCCAACGCACCACACGGCGATCAAAAATCTAAAGTTGCACCAGTTCCACCTGACCGGTGTGAACATGGAGCCGGATGGTTTGGACTTGAAGCAACTGGAACATGAACTTGAGGCAAGTCCATATGATCTGGCGTATCTCGTGCCATCCTATCACAATCCAACCGGGATTGTGACGTCCCCTGCGAAACGGGTAGAGATCATCCGGTTGATGAACAAGTATCAGGTACCGATTATTGAAGACGGTTTTAACGAAGAATTGCGATATTCCGGTTCGCATGTCTCTCCCCTGATCGCCAGCATGGGCAAAGGCAATGGACTGGTGTATCTGGGCAGCTTCTCCAAAGTCCTGTTCCCAGGTCTGCGGGTGGGTTGGATTATTGCGGATGCGGCGCTGATTGATTATCTGGAGAGTATGAAACGGGCACGCAGCATCCATACCTCCACGCTGGACCAATCATTATTGTATCAATATCTGAGCAACGGTAATTTCGAGAAATATTTGAAGCGAGCTCGCACCGAATATAAGCGAAAATATGAATTGGTTGTGCGTTGCCTGAAACAGTATCTGCCAATGTGCCGAATTTCCGGTGCGGGTGGTCTGCATCTGTTCGTGCAGTTCCCGTCCGAATACAGAACCCGTGAACTGCTGGAAGCCTGTAAAGTGAAAGGTGTAACGTTCACACCAGGGGATACCTTTTATCTGGAACCCGGTCAGGGTGTAAACACGATGCGTCTGGGTTTCTCCAGAGTCAGCGATGAGAATATACGTAAAGGCATTCGCATCATTGGCGAGACAGCAGCTCAAATGAGATAAGGAGGATTTCACATGAAAGTTGGCGTGATTATGGGCGGTACATCTTCAGAGCGGGATATTTCCCTGCTCACCGGACAGGAGATGATTGCAAACCTGAATAGAGACAAATACGAGGTTGTACCCATTGAGCTGAATACCAAGCGCGATCTAATCGACAAGTCAGCGGGGATCGATGTGGCACTGCTTGCCCTGCATGGCAAATACGGCGAAGACGGTACGGTCCAAGGCACATTAGAATCTCTGGGTATTCCCTACACAGGCTGTGGTGTGCTTGCAAGCAGTGTATGCATGGATAAAGACATGTCCAAACAGCTCATGCAGCATGCAGGTGTACTTACTGGAGAATGGCTGCGAGTGAGCCATATGGAGGAACTGTCCTCTATTGCTGTTCAACAATTAACGTACCCCGTGGTGGTCAAACCCAATTCAGGCGGTTCCAGCATCGGTACCCAAGTGGTGAAGGAAGCTTCCGCCCTGCCAACTGCTGTAGAGGCTGCCCTCGCCTGGGATGATACGGTCATGATTGAACAGTATATCGAAGGTGAGGAGATTACCTGTGCCATTCTGGATGGTAAGATGCTGCCGGTGATCTCCATTCGTTCGAGCGCCGAGTTTTTCGATTATGCCTCCAAATATGATGACCACGGGGCCGATGAGCAGGTTGTGCAATTGCCTTTGGACCTTCACAATCGCGTCGAAGCCGCGGCCTTGGCCTGTTATCAGGTGCTCAAATGCAGCGTCTACGCTCGCGTGGATATGATGATTCGGGAGGGCATGCCGTATGTGCTTGAAGTGAATACGCTGCCGGGTCTTACCCGTAACAGTCTGCTGCCCAAAAGTGCAGCTGCTGCAGGCATTTCTTTTGCAGAACTGCTGGATACCATTATTGAACTTTCGTTGAAGGAAAGACCCAAGGAGGATACAACATTATGAGCCTGGATGTGACGATTAGACATAGCTCCACTACCGATCTGCAAGATATGGTCATTCTGATGGACCAACTTGGTTATCCCACCACGTACGCCGAGATGGAAGAGCGCTATACCCATATCTCTGCGGACGCAAACTTTACTACACTCGTTGCTGAAGCACGAGGCCGCGTAGTTGGACTGATCGGATTACAGACTTCTTATATGTATGAAAAAAACGGAAGACACTGCCGCATCTTGGCATTGGTTGTACACGACCAGTTCAGGGGCTCAGGCATCGGCCGTCAGCTCATTCTTGAAGCCGAACAATGGGCAGCCACGCATAACGTGGATTCCTTGTCTCTGAACAGTGGCAATCGCCCAGAACGTGAAGCTGCACATGAATTCTATCGTCAGATGGGCTTTACAGCCGGGAGTACCGGGTTTAGCAAAAAGCCGCAAATTCTACAGCACACTTAACCTGCCGGATACGGGATACGCCCCCTTAAATATCACACCAAAAAGAACGCCCCATCCGCACATTGGCGAAAAAGGGCGTTCTTCGGTATATATCTATGTCGCATCGATGTGCTGTTGATGATTATGGGATCAATATTTGGCTGACTGCGCACCATCAATCGGAATAATGGCTCCATTGATAAATGGTGCTTCGCCGGACAGCAGGAAGGCAACGAGACGCCCTACTTCCTTCGGTTCACCCAAACGCTTCGCCGGGTTGTCCTTCACGAACTCTTTGGATGCTGACTCCCAGTCATTCGGATTGATCTGTTTGAACGAACCGATGACCATATCTGTCAGAATGGCTCCAGGTGCAATTGCATTAACGCTGATCCCGTGCTCGGCGTATTCAATCGCTGCATCTTTGGTCATGCCGGCTACGGCATGTTTGCTGGCTCCGTAGGCAACCAGGTTTGGCACGGCGCGAATCCCACCAACAGAGGACGCATTCACGATGTAGCCTTCTCCCTGTTTTTTCATCACAGGTAGAACGTGCTTCAACCCGAAAAATACACCCTTCAGATTGATATCGATAACTTTATTGAACATCTCCGTCTCGTAGTTCTCGATCAGGTTCTGCTTGCCTTCAATGCCTGCATTGTTGAAAAATGCATCAATACTCCCAAATTCATTGACCGTATCACTAACATACTTCTTCACAGCTTCTTCGTCCGATACGTCACCTTCGATTAACAGAAACTCGGCATGCTGTACCTCTTCCGAGATCACACGCTTGGTCTCTTCCAGCGCCTTCATGTTCACATCCACTAGGGCAAGCTTCGCCCCTTCACGTGCAACTTCCACAGCAGCTGATCGTCCAAGACCGGAGCCACCGCCTGTAATCAGTACCACTTTACCCGCAAATCGTTCAGTCATAATCCATAGACCTCCCTTTGCTGTTTTGACATCCTCCATACGTAAATACCCATTTCTTCATTTGCTCTAATCTAACGGGGAACAGTTACAGCCATCATCTCAACCGGATTATTATGCTTCCGTACTGGCCCTGCCATTCGTCCTCAGGACTTCATAGCCTCATAGGCTGCAAGTAATTTCTCTACTTCTACTCCATTGATCTTCATCCCGTTCACTTGACACTGTTCCAACTGAACCCCAGATAGATCGCAATCGATAAAACGACTTCCCCCAAGATCACAATGCGCCCACTGCATGGGTACACGGTCAGATCCAAGGTGTGTATCTTGGAATTGAACGCCATCCAAAGCACAAAATTCAATCTTGCTATCAGTTAGGCGTAAATCAGCTAGCAATATATTGGTCATATTTAAATTGGTAAATTTGCTTCCACTCAGGTTGCAGTCGGTAATCCGACTATTGGTCAGATTACTGGTGCTGTAACGGAATGAGTCCAGATTAGCTTGAACATATTCAACCACCGACTCACCCGAGTCCTTGGCTAATGTCTCATCACATGTTGGATCAAAAGAATCAACGGACTTGTTCTTCTCATATACAAACTCATCCTCAGATGCATAGATACAAACATATCCCATTTTTTCGTAAAAATGATGATTATCCAGCTGCCGACCTGAGGTCTCCAGCTTCCAGGTTTCAATCTGCGGAAATTCAGCCTCAATAAGCCTCATGACTTGAGTTCCAACGCCACGGCCCTGGCATACGGGGTCAATATAGATCTTATCGATCCTGGCATGTGTTCGTCCAAGCACGTTAACACTCACTCCGCCAATAGCGCATCCATCTGATTCTACAACATAATAATCCCATTCACGGATCACGTAACGATGCATGCGAACTGACGAATAATCAGGCGGGCATAGATTGCTATCGATATCCTTCTCATTATCCGCCCAGACTTTTATGACATGATCAAAAGCACGAGTGCAAATCTCTGTAAGTACAACTGCATCTTCCTGCTCTGCTCGTCGTAAGCGAATTTCAGAATGTACCTGCTTCGGTTGCACTGGTTCGGACTTTACTTTAAGCAGTTCAAAATAATCGTAGTTCTCCTGATCCACAAGTTTCCTGCGAGAGATATAACGAAAACCCGCATGCTCCAGAACTTTGCGTGACGGCTGATTGAAGGGCTTCACAATGCCCACAATTCGATCCAGCAAGGTATGCTCAAATAAATATGCTGTTAGGGCATGCACCGCCTCTGAGATATATCCTTTATTCCGGTAATCCCGGGAGATGGCGTAGGCCACTTCACGGTCATCACGATCCAGCAGTTCATTTGGAAATACGCCACACCAACCAATGATACGCTGATCTTTATTGTGTACAACAGCAAGCAGGATGCGTACATCTTCCGGGTTGAACTGTTCGTAACTGCCAACGACAAATTGTAAGAATTCGCGCAACTGCTCCTCGGTCATCTTCCAATCTGGCAGGACATCTGTGATTTCAGGTTGTTGGGTTAATGCATACACGGCAGCCTGATCTTCAAGCGTAAATGGACGCAACGTAACGGAGTTTGAATGGGTGAATAATTGACTTTTCATATACAACACCTCTGGGGATTTATTTAGGATGAAACGACAAAGAGGAGCACCTCCAATAGAGGCACTCCCCGATCCGTTTCATCATTTCAGAAACGCCGAAGCTCCTCGTAATGGGTCAAAAGGACACACGTATCCCGTTCATGGTCTAACGGAATTTTTGCGGTGTTCTTTTCACGATCATTACGAGAAATCTGGCATACTCTGAAATCCCCTCTCATACTAAGGATTACTTATAACGTCTCACTTAAGGACGGTAAATGTAAATCCAGCCTGTTTCTTGTTCCTTATCTACAGTAGCTCCAAGGGATTCAGCCATAAAGCGCAGCGGCACATACGTCTTGCCGTCTTTGCCTACATAAGCGGATTCCACCATGGTTACTTCTTTACCAGCAACGGTTGCCTTCTTGGAACCTACGGTCAGGACAATCTCATCACCAGTGATGTCGTCAATGACAACGATTTGGTTCGAGCCTTTGGTCCATTTCACTTCAGCATCCAATTCTTCAGACACGTAGCGAAGCGGAACAAATGTTGTATTCTTAACGGTGATCGCCCCAGCGTATTCATCATCCGGGAAGAGCACTACACTTTTACTCGTGATTCCAGCTTCCTCTTTCAGCAATTGGTAAGCCAGTGAATTGGAATCAAAATTGCGCAGCATCTGTCCAGGCGTAATATCATCCTTCATCAGATCCATAACGCCGCCCGATACATCCACTTCATCAACTGCAACTGTGCCACCGATATTCCACTGTTCACTGTCTCCACTTACCGTTACAGAGTTCACCGGCAGATCCTCAGAAGCAGGCAGCGCTACTTTCAGTTCAAAGTTTTGCTTGCGAATATCCAGCTTGCTGTCGAGATAGAAGTCCAATTTCAGTTTGGTTTCTGTGCCAAAGACCGTTTTGAATTCAGGGGTCTCATTCAACAGGTTGTTCAGCTCCTGATCATAATTGACCAGCATACTGTCCAGTCCTACTTTGATGATGGCATATAGTGACGCAACGGCTTCATCTTTCGATTCAGGAACGATCGAATTCAGCGTGTCGTCTCCCCCACCTTCTACCTCATTCACTGCTTCCAGTACAGGGTAGAACACATCGTACAGATCGCCAATCAGATCTTTCAGTCCTTGCTCATCCTTCGAAATACTCGTCAGGAATGGTTTAACCATGGCAAGCATCTCTTCACCACTAACTTCCAGATGCAGCTTGGAGAGGCTAAGTGCTTCGCCATTCACGGATTCCTGTACCGGTGTTACGGAGATGTTCTTCGGATTGGACAGATGCTTCAGGACAAAAGAGAACAGTTTCGGGGAAATTTCCTCGAGTTGTTTCTCCAGAGCCTTCGTATCTACCATTGGAAGCGCCTGTGCATCCTGGAACGTATCCAGAGACATGTACAGCGGTTTCTGGGCTCCGTCCAGATCAATGACCAATTGGGACTCATTCATGGACACGTGGAAAGGTAACTTCGTTCCCTCCATGCTCAATGTACCTTTGATCGATGCTGTCTTCGCATCTTTCATTTTGGCTTGATCAATATCCAGGGATATGGAGTTAATAAGTTCGATCATTTCAAGGTCTTTTTCTGTAGCAAATTCCTTAGCCGGTTCTATGTTTATATTCATGGATTGTCTGGATTCACCGGACTTGATACTCGCGCCATTGGCCATTGCTTTGCCAACGTCTACTCCACCCACAGCCTGACATCCTGTAAGAACAACCATTAAAAGTACTAGTGGCACTGCCATCCATTGGACTAACTTCCGATTCGTAATATGAACTCCTCCTTAGAAAAATATGGTTCATTTCCATTATGAAGGTATAGGTAATTCTTGTAAACGGATACGCAAAAAAATAAACCAAAAGGCCGGAACATGTCCGACCTCTGGTCTATCTATATTTCAGCATATCGTATGTTTCGATAAAACATCCTGCTTCATTGTGCAATGCTGGGAGTTATTCTTTCTCCTGATCTTCTGCAAGTTTCTCATCCGTTTCTTCATCTTCCGCAGTTGCGGGAGTCTCGAATTGATCCGGCTCGTCCTCTTGAATCGCTTTGTTCTCTTCGTTCTGATCCTGTGTCATATCGCATTCCCTCTCTCTACCGGATTGTCATGTCATCAAGGCCTGAGCCTTGTGTCTATCAATAACCCGAATAGGCGTAGTTCAAACCTGCCTCAGTGTCGGCCATAGAATTCCCATCATAATTTCAATGCTCACTTAGAAAACATAAAAGATGATCCCGTTCCCACTTGCAGCCGTGGCCTGAAACAAGGCCTGGACATCATCCACAGTCTGAACGATCTCCTGAAATGTCTCTTCCGCGTCCCAATCTTCCATGACAGGATAGACACCTTCAGCGATCATCCGGTCCAGACTATACCGCTCCTTTAATTCTTCCGGTGTGAGCTGCTCCAATGCCATGTAGGCTTCCAGCACCTGCTCGTTACTAAGCAAAAATAGATCCATGTCCGAATAGTTTCCCACGTATTGCTCACCTGCGAGAGGCACCAGATATCCCAGGGGCGGCTCCCCTTCTACCAAGTTACCGTTCAGCGTGAACTGCAGCATCTGCCACATTTTATCAATATCCAGATCCACTGCACAATCATGCACACTAACCTCACCTGACTTGATGGATTCAACTAGCTCCTCAGTTACCACAAGATATCTGCCGGACATTCCCATACCGCTACCCCTCCTGTGTAATTCCTTCTATTGTTCCCCATTAACCATGCTTGTTGGTTCAGAATCGGGGTAATCCCTATCAAGGAGGGTGTATACATGAAAAAATTTGATTACAGTCTCAATTATGATGAGTTGGATCTGCGCAAACATCCTGAGCTGTACACCGTAGGCCGGGGAGAGCAGGGTGTGCTGATGGTAGAGCCGTACAAAGGCGAGATTCTGCCACACTGGCGGTTCAAAACACCCGAGATTGCGACAGAGTCATCGGAGAAGATCTATGAGCTATTTTTGGACTATAAGAAAAAGGGAGATTTCGTGGGTATGGATATGGCACGCAAATTTCTCCAGATGGGTTATACACGGGCCAGACGGTATACAAATCACAAAGGAGGACGCAAATATTCGAAGGAGGATGGCTCAATCTTGCCCTATCAGAATGACAAGGTGAAGGCAGAAGCCGCGGCTATATTCAAAGCACAATGGGAGATTGCGAAGACCGATCCAGACTATGTGAAGATGAAGAAGGAGCATCGGGAAAAGTACGAGTCTGATGAGGCGTAGGAACAACGGTGAAAAGATTGACTTATGGAAACATTTGTCTCAGAATCGATCTTGTTACTGTACATTTTCAACCATTATATTGGAGAAGAGAGGCGCATCCGATTATGACAGATTCGTTCATCCACTTAAACACAGGCCAGAATATCAGTATCAACGAATCCACCCAACTTCAGGTAACCATTCAATGTACATCATCTCCTTCTCCCTTGGATGTTAGCTGCTTTATGGTGAACGAAGAGGGAACGGTTCCATCTGACGACTATTTTGTATTTTATAATCAGACGGCTGATCCCCATCAAAGTGTACTTCTCCAACAGACAGAGGAACTGAAATCCTCTTTTGTACTGGATACGAATCAATTACGGCAGGCCCCTGTGGAAAAATGTGTGTTTACGGCTACTCTGGATGCGGGAGGGACTTTCGCCGATGTTCAGGCATGTCAGGCAATTGTACAAGCGGGTTCCCAGCAGATCACCTATGAGATCACACAGGTCACTGCGGAAACAGCACTTATTCTCATTGAAATCTATAAGTATCGTGACGGGTTTAAAGTTCGTGCGATTGGGCGAGGTTTCTTTGGTGGATTGCAGCCGCTGGCAGAGTCCTTCGGTGTTGAAATTGAGAGTAACGACACCTCGGAAGCGGAACAGGTTCTTCTCACGGCACAAGCTGAAGTAGCAGCGGCCTCTCCAGAAGTCTTGGCACCTGTTGCTGCACCAAACACGATTCATCCGCCGCTTAACCTGACCAAGATCGATCTCCTCAAGCGTAAAGTAACCCTCTCTCTGCAAAAGAAAAAGATCGAACCTATACAGGCACGTGTGGCCGTTGTATTTGATGCATCAGGCTCCATGTACCATCTGTATCGTAAAGGCATCGTGCAAGAAGCCTTCGAGCGTATCCTGGCGATTGCATCCGCTTTTGATGATAACGGAGAGCTGGACGTCTGGTTCTTCGCCAAAGACTTCTTGCGTGCACCTAGCGTCACCGCCAGGGATTTCGAGAATTATATTGAGCGCACATATACGCTGGGAAGTAAAGGCGGTACCAATAACGAACCTCCTGTGATGCAGGATGTCATTCGCAAATATACGATCGAGGAACCCGATGTGAAGATGCCAACGTATATTATCTTTTTTAGCGATGGTGGAGTCAGTCAAAAAGGGAAAATCATGCGGCTTATTACCGAAAGCTCAACCAAAAACCTGTTCTGGCAATTTGTTGGCCTAGGCCAAGCCAATTACGGTATTCTCGAGAAACTCGATGACATGACTGGACGTTTCATCGATAATGCTGACTTTTTTGCATTGGACGACATTTCCAAGATCAGCGATGAAGAATTGTACGATCGTCTCCTTACTGAATTTCCAGATTGGATAAAGGAAGCTCGGGCCAAAGGCATTTTGGCCTAAATCTTCTACCCTCTACCCTAATCAGGCTTGTAATTTTTCTGCTTTACCATCCTTCGAACGTGGACGGAGCATACTTCCTACGATTCGCAACATCAACTTGCGTGGCACGAGGCGGGTGAACTGCGCTGTCCAGTAATTACCGGCCCCCGGCACAGCATAAGGTTTGCCTGACTCGAGTGCACTCATGGCCACCGCCACGACATGCTCAGGGGTATCACGTTTACCCACCGAGGCTTCATCAGCACCCACTACATCAAAGAACGAAGTCTCGGTTGAACCTGGGCATAGTGCCAAAAACTGAACGCCACGCTTCCTGTTTTCTTCGTATAATGCCTCTGTAAAAGAAAGTACAAATGCCTTCGTTGCTCCATACACAGCCATATACGGATCAGGTTGAAAGGCAGCCGTCGAAGAGACATTAATGACAGCACCATTTTTCTTCTGTAACATGCCTGGCAAGAAAAGATGCGTCATGTTTGTCAAGGCGAGCACGTTCAACATAATTTCCTCCTGCTGCCGGGAACCATCCACCTGTTCAAAACATCCATGGGTAGCAAATCCCGCATTGTTAATCAGCATATCGATGTGTATTCCCCGATTCTGACATTCCTCATATACGTTCTGAGGTGCCTCTACTTCGGAAAGATCCGATACGATTACCTCAGCCCTTACTTGATATGTACGTTCTATACGTTCTGCCAATTGATTCAGTTTGGATTCTGTTCTGGCCACCAGCACAATATTTTTACCCTTGGAAGCCATTTCGAGGGCAAAAATTTCCCCAATACCTGAAGAAGCACCTGTAATAAGTACCCATTGATGCTGTTCCTTTATCATCTCTCATCCATCCTCTGTGCATAATTTAAACGGTGTTTTCTTTAGGAAACACTGTTTCTGTATAGAATCATCGTAACCAAAATCCATGACGCTATCAAATACATTTGTTAAATTTGGATCTAGAACGTGGTTCTTACTTACTAAATTCGGATTAAATTGACGTCATCCGGCGTAAAACAGTAGAATGACCTTAAGAAAAGGAAACGTAGTTTCTGTTCAACAACAATACGGTTACGAGGATGAAATCAATGAAGGATCTTAATTCGGGTTCCACGGAATCTGCACATACGGTAACAACCTTTCAGGAAGCCAGACTGCAGCACTCGGATAATTTGAGACAAAATATTGTGCATGCTGCTGCTGCTTTACTGCAAGAGCATGGACCGGAAGCTGTCACAGTACGCCGTGTAGCTGAACGCATGGAGTGCTCCACCAAAATCATATATAACCTTTTTGGCAAAAAAGAAGGGTTAGCCAAACATCTATATTTAGAGGGATGCTCCCTCATGGCCCAGCGATTTGAAACTATCCCCCGGCAGGCATCGTTCGAACAATATTTCCGTGATCTGGCCCACGTCTACTGGGACTTCGGCATTTCTCAATCCAGCTTCTATCAGCTGATGTTTGGAGGATCTTTTTCCGAATTCAAACCAGATGGAGAGACCTTACAGGGTACAGCAACTGCACTGAAACAAGTGTCTGCCTTGGTTGAGGTAGCAATTGAACAGGGAATGCTTCAGGTGCAAGATCCCCTGCTTGCGGTTCGGATGATCTGGGCTCCCTTACACGGTGTTATTCATCTGTATTTGGGAGGCCATATTGAGAGCGAAGAAGCTGCCAAAACCCTCTATGATCATACGTTGTCCATGGTTATACACTCCCTTGTGAGTACATCTGCGAATGGGTAAGCATTACATCTGTGCTGTTTTAGATACTTTTAGAAGATAAACAAAAAGGAGCAGCCCCATTGGCGTAATACGCCTAGGGCATGCTCCTTTGTTTTGTTGACTCATCTAGTTCCGTAACGGTTTCAGTCGATTAACGTGCCTCTTCGTTCTCAGCTTCCCAACGTGCAATTTCTTTACGCACGATTGGAGCGACTTCTTTACCAAGCAGTTCGATCGCTCTCATGACCTCGTTGTGCGGCATGGTGCCGAGTGGGGTGTGCAACATGAAGCGTGTAATCCCAACTTCTTTGCGCAGATAAATAATTTTCTGAGCTACGGTCTCCACATCACCTACATACAATGCACCTTCCAGGCTGCGTGCTGCATCAAATGTCGCACGGCTGTAGTGTCCCCATCCACGTTCACGGCCCAGTATGTTCATGACCGCTTGCGCTGGCGGGAAGAATTTCTCAACGGCTTCGTCTGTTGTATCGGCAATGAAGCCGTGAGAGTGAGAAGCAACGGTCAGCTTGGAAGCATCATGTCCTGCATGTGCAGCTGCTTTCTTGTACAGCTCCACCAGTGGTGCGAATTGCACCGGACGACCACCGATAATGGCAAGCACCAATGGCAGACCGAGCAGTCCTGCACGAACTACGGATTCCTGATTACCGCCACTGCCAATCCATACCGGAAGTTTCTCCTGTACCGGGCGCGGGTAGATGCCCAGATTGTTAAAGGAAGGACGGTGTTTGCCTTCCCAGGTTACTTTTTCCGAATCACGCAGTTTGAGAAGCAAATCGAGTTTCTCGTCGAATAACTCATCGTAGTCGTTCAGATCATAGCCAAACAGTGGGAACGATTCGATAAATGATCCCCGCCCTGCCATAATCTCTGCACGCCCGTTCGAAATGCCGTCCAGTGTCGCAAAATCCTGATAGACCCGTACCGGATCATGCGATGACAGCACGGTTACCGCACTCGTCAAGCGAATATTCTTGGTCTGTGAAGCTGCGGCCGCCAGAATGACAGCTGGTGATGAAGCGGCGTAGTCGGCACGATGATGTTCTCCCACGCCATATACATCCAGACCTACCTGATCTGCCAAAACAATCTCTTCAACAACATCCCGAATACGCTGCGCATGACTGATAAGTTCTCCTGTTTTTACATCCGGATTCGTCTCCACAAATGTACTAATTCCGATTTCCATTGTCTGTTCCTCCCTGGTATGAAGCGATCCGTTGTTCATCTTACCTATTGTAAGTAGATCACCTTTTGTTATGTATCTTAATATTGAACTATTTTGATGAAAAACACAAGTACCCCCTGTTTCCAGAGGGCACATTTATGTTTATTTTCTATAGATTACAGCTTATCTATACTTAGTTCCATCAGGTTGGCATTAATTACAACACCGGTCTGTTTCATAAAATTAAATCCCAGAATTCCGTCAATCTCCAAACCATAATCCATATTTCCTATTTCAACTTGAAATTCATTAATCGTTGTTCCATCTGAAATTTTCATCGAGGACCTCTCATGCCAACATATCGTTCTCTTGCCACAACTTCTGGACGTGAAGTGTGAAAAAAGCAGTATTCCCGTCTGGGATCTTCCTGATGCAATTCACCATAACGTTTTAGTGCCTTTGTAGAATCATCAAATGAATCAATCACTGCCATCTCTTCAATATAACGCCGGCCTTCTCTAGAATGCGCCTTGGTTGCCTCAAAAACGACCCACTCATTAGGGAATCGCTCCTGAACTTCCTTCCATTGCATAGTGACACCTCCAGACCATTAGATAGAGATATTATATCATGTGGAAACAGTATTCCACGGGCTGAAATTCTAAAATACATAGATTTTTAGAGCATTGCCTGTAAGTCTATTATTTCTTCCTCCCGATGTACAGCAGATGAGACGAGATTCCCAATATGGAAGGGTCTTTGGCGGCTTCAATCATATATTGCATAAGTTCATCATACTCGCCACGCTCTTTCCAGTATTGCTGCTGCTCGTCCGTAAACATCGCTCTAAGGCTGGATGAACCAATCAAATCAACGGTTTCAAATCCATGTTGCTCCATGAAGGGTGTAACGTCCTGAATATTAAAATAGTATGCTCCCGTAAATCGTCCTTGATCCTGATGATCGAATATACCATTTTCCACAAAAGAACGGATGGCTGCCATGTTATCATTCGGCTTCCAATGCTGCGGGGATTGCAGCGAATTGATACTCATGCGCATTCGGCTCTGCATGGCTACAAACACCACGCCCCCTCGCTTGGTCACACGGTACAGCTCCTGTACAGCAGCCGTGCGCTCTTCGTCTGTCTGCAGATGGTATAACGGCCCCAGCATGAGGGACGCATTGTACGTCTCGTCAGCCATACCAGAGAGCGAAGTGGCATCGAGAACATGGAACCCATCGAATTGCTGTGTCAAACCAAACTCCTGAGCCTTTTGCCTCGCAGTATCCACGGAGGAAGGTGTCAGATCCGATAAAGTGACCTTGTACCCCAGCTTCGCAAGCTCAATGGCATACTTCCCTGGTCCTGCGCCATTATCCAGAATACAACCAGTAGCGGGGAGATGTTCCCTGATGTAATGCATGTTAATGATGAATTCAATTGGTTCCCGCTCCAGTCTGCCCCACTCATCAAACCCGGAATAATATTCAATAATGTGATCTCTCTTCATCGCTCTGACACCTGCCCTTTTCTTATATGTAGACTACTCATCCATGTTCAAAAAAATTAAATTCCAACCAGTATATATCTACTAAATATTTCCTGTCAAACAAAAAACGTTCAATTCCCATTGAATGCGGAACTGAACGTTTCTCGATCTTATATCTTTTTCACAAACTCAGACTTCAGCTTCATCGCACCCAAGCTGTCAATCTTGCAATCAATATCATGATCCCCATCAATCAGGCGGATATTCTTCACCTTCGTGCCCTGTTTGACTACAAGCGAGCTACCTTTTACCTTCAGATCTTTAATGACGGTAACGGTATCGCCATCACTTAGTACATTTCCGTTGGCATCGCGGATTACTTTTGTATCCTCTGCGTTATCATTGTCTGCTTCCAAAGACCATTCATGCGCGCACTCTGGGCAAACCAACAGGTTACCATCCTCGTACGTGTACTCTGAATTACATTTGGGGCAGTTAGGCAAATTAGACATATGTATTAAACTCTCCATTCTACGATTGGCATTCCCGCAAGTATACGGGATTTCGACGGTATATTCCATACGCTTGGTCACTGCATGGATGGATTTAAACCAAATTTAAGGTTCATGCATCCCTCACTTTAAGGGTAACTACTTATGATGTAACTATTAGATACGCACTACACATACATGAATTTTAATGTCTCTATGAATGTTATTATACTTAAAACCAAAGGAGTTACTACTCATGTCCTCATATGTTTTCCCTGTGCAAATGGCTTTTTTGATCTTTGTTGTTGCGGCCATGTTTTTGCTGGTGCCGTGGTTGATCTACGGGTATCGTAAAGACGGTTTCTTCAGCTGGTCACGGTTTGGCATCAGCTTTTCGTTTATCTTTTATATTCTGGCCGCCTATTGCCTCGTCATTCTCCCGTTTCCGACTACGCGAGATACCTGTGCGCAGCAAGCCGCTGACACGATCTACTACAATCTGGTTCCATTCACTTTTGTCAAAGACATCATGAAGGAAACACCCATTGTATGGACCCAGCCTTCCAGCTATCTCAGCATGATTCAAGGAAGAGCCTTTCTGCAAGTATTGTTTAACGTCCTGCTTCTCATGCCGCTGGGTGTATATATCCGTTATTTTTTTCAAAAGAGATCATTCTGGAAGTACGCCCTGCTTGGTGGATTCGGGCTTTCCTTATTCTTCGAGATCACTCAAATCACCGGATTCTACGGGTATTATAATTGTCCTTACCGCCTCTTCGATGTAGATGATCTGTTATTGAATACTTCGGGAGCAGTCATTGGATTTTTCACAGCGCCCATCCTGCTTGCTTTATTCCCATCACGTGCAAGCATTCAGGCGAAGAGTGAACAGATCGTGGAGCAAAACCGAGTGTATACTATGCCTCAATTGCTCGCGTTAATTATTGATGGAATCATTGTTGTCTTCCTTTCGATTCTAATATCAATCTTCACAGCATCTGATGTGATCAGTGATGCGCTAAGTACATCCATTGCTATGGTCATTGTACTGTTCTTCATACCTTGGGTGCGAAATGGGGTAACTCCAGGCTCGGCCATCTTGCGATTCCGCTATGTGAATCGTCAGACCGGCACACCTACCAGTGAATCGTTATTCAAAAGATTTGCCGCACTCTATGTTCCATGGCTGCTCGTTACGATCATTCGCTTGGTCAACGATTATGCTTTTTCAGGTCATCAGGATGTTATGCTTCAGCCTTATCAAATGTGGATCTCACTGGGGACATTCGGCATCTATATGTTAGTCTACGCCGTGCTCTTTGTTCATGTCTTGATCGTGCTCTTCTCCCGTGGAAAACGTTCCTTCTACTTCGATGAGGTGTCCCGCACACGTGCCTCTCGTAAATAATGTTTGGAGTATAACGGCACAATGTACCTCTTCAGTGCTTACGTTCTGCTTATTATTCAGCCGGATTACAAAAAGAGGACGTTCATTATGAGATGAACGTCCTCTTTTGATCGGGCGCATAGCAGTTATTCAGAGTATCTATTCAAATAATCAGCCTGGATTATAACCCTAACAGCTCTCGCTTGGCTGCATCCGGATCATGTATGACCTCAATCTCATGGTTGAAGATTAGTGTCGCACGATCCTGCTCATATTCAGGCCAGTTCACACCTGCAACTTCAGGTTGGCCATTCTTGGCAAAGGAAATCCAGGCATCCTGTACCTTGAGGGCAAGTGCCGCCGCGGCTTCATCCGGCTCCGCATTCATGAATTTGAGGACATGCAGTGTATTAAACACAAAGAACATTTCGATGCTGTGAATCGCTCTTTTTAACAAGGGATGTTCTGGCATCACCCAATCAAATCGATACATCCACACCGGGGCATACTTCTGCTGTGCCGCAGCATATTGCAGCGCTGACCGCCAGAAGAACATATCGGTCATGACTTGGGCTTGTCCATCTGCCGTTTTTGGATAACTATCCGCGATGGCTACCCGGTTCTCCAGATCTGGCGTCATAAAGTCTACGCCCTGAACCATATCGATTTCTTTTGAAAAAGGCACATGTGGCTGGATGAACAGCGCACCCTCGTGTAATGTCGTACCAATCAGCACCGGAATATCCTGCGCTGAGCCTTCGCTCACTGCCTGAAGTGGCACCTGTGGTAGTGTCTGCCCATCCAATACAGGTTGGAAGAATAATGCCATACCTGCCCCGCTCTGCTGTTTGACCGTTTCACCGGCTGCAATAATCTGCTCTACAGGAATTGTATTTAACTTCTGCAGGTTGTCCCCGTCCACCCCAAGAATCTTTAACATCCCTTCCCGCAACGCTGAAGCTTGCTCTGCCGGCATGAACTGGGATGCACCACTCTCCATAATGGCACGTTGGAACAGTCCTTTAGCCGCTGGCATCGCCATCAGTGCTGCAATACTCATGCTACCTGCTGATTCGCCGAACACCGTAACTTGATCTGGGTTACCACCAAAAGCAGAGATATTATCCTTCACCCACTGTAATGCCGCAACCTGATCCAGCAGACCTGCATTGGATACATATGAATCACCTAATGGAGCCATATGCAGGAAACCCAAAGGTCCTAATCGGTAGTTGATCGTCACAACGATGACGTCCCCCCGAACCGCTAACTGTGTACCATCATACATCGGCTGGCTACCTGAACCTGTTACAAAGGAACCACCGTGAATCCATACCATGACCGGCAGTGGTGTTGCTCTTTTTCCCTTAGGTGCCCAGATGTTCAGATATAAACTATCTTCTGACTCATTCGGAATTTCTGTCTGGCCTTCTGGTTGATGATTTCGTGGTTGTATATTCTCAGGTCCAAATTGAGTGGCCTGTCTGATTCCATCCCATGACTCGGGCCGTACCGGAGCCTTGAAACGCAGCTCACCTACCGGAGGTTTCGCATAGGGAATGCCTTTCCATACACTTGCGTCGTGCAAAAGTTCGCCTTGAACGGTACCATATGTCGTTTGAACTTGAAGTTCTCTCATGCCACTTCTACTTCCTCTCCGTAAATAGGTTAGACTAACGATGAATGAGTTCATGTGTACTTATTTGAGTATAGTTTGTTGTCATACCCATTTACAACTTTACCCAACTCTAGCCTCCCCTGCTACGTTTCACGTGGAACTTTATGGGGTGGATGATCTGATATATATCTTTAAGATGAACACCAAAAAGGCCACCCATTAAGCAATGTCATCAAGTTTAACTTGTCTTAATGGCATTGACCCTTAGAGTAACCCTTTCCTTTTCACCACCCAAATAACTACCCTTTTACAGGATAACGCACCGTAAACTCAGCACCCTCAATCCATTCGCTCGTAACAAAGTTCCGCCCCTTTACAACCACTCGATCCTTATAAACCTCCACATGAAGCCCTTCGCTGCCCTCCAGATGTTCATCCTGATCCGTCCATAGATAACCTACAGACGACGCATTGAACATGGTTGGCATGTGGCCTGCACCATCGTACATCGTATGCTGTGCTTCCAGTTGCCAATGGGTATGACCGGAGAAGAGAATCACTTGCGGGTAATTGGCCAGAACGACCTTGAGTTCCGCATCCTGATTCACACCATACCATCCCTGTTCCTTCAGCGATCCTGCTACCGTATCCATAAGCGGCTGGTGTAAGAATAGGAAGATGGGATGATCGAGTGTTGCATGCTCAGACAACTTCGCATCCAGCCACTCCAATTGTTCGAACGACATATCGCAATCCTTCGGATGAGGTTGCTCGGTGCCCAGGAATATATAATGATACCCATCAATCCAATGGTCGTGGTAAGAGCCCTTCATGCCTGTCGTCCTTTCAAAATCACTTAATCGACGCTGCCACAACCCTGCGACTGTAATGGGGTCTACTCCTGAAGAGATCGGTCCCCCGTCTTGGTCCACCTGCTCCGAAGGTGCAGCAGACAACGTATAGGTTCCACCGGATAACTGCTCAATCAGTGCAGCTGATTCAGCAGCGGTTTGTTTAGTGACCAGCTCTATATCTGCTTCCTGCTCCAACAACTCGGCTACTTCATCCTCTTTCATCTCAAGCAAAACGATCGGCGGATCTTGCCATACCACGGCTCCAATATCATGATTACCTACCGTGTAACGAATATCCGGCAAACTCTCCGCATGTTGCTTCCATATGCGTTGCAACTCACGATATTCGCTCGGCAGCCCCCGATCTGTCACATCGCCCACATGCATAATCCCGCTGCTCCCCTGACTAAATGTAGCTATGTCGGCTAATGCTTGGTCCAGATGCCGGTTATGAATATGGTCTGCCTCATCTCGCACATGTGTGTCTGTAATGACCTGGAAGCTGGCAATAGGTTGCTCCGGTGTATGTTCATTTCTCATCAAGAATCACTCCATTTCAGTCCAATAATGCCAATCAGAATAAAACCGATCCAGACCATCGACGTGAGCCGCAGACGTTCACCAAAATAGTAATGCCCTACGACGCCAATAAGCGTAATGCCCACGCCAGACCAGATCGCATAGGCCACAGCCAGCGGCATATACTTCACTGCAAAATTAAGAAATGTAAAGCTTGCGCCATAACAGACAAACATCAACACCGAAGGCCATAACCGCGAGAATCCATCCGATACTTTCAGCAAAATGGTAGCGCTCAGCTCCAGCCCGATGGCCAGTGCCAACAGTACCCAGCCCAAGTAGGCGTGACTGTTTGTCATCGATTCAGCCCACCATTCAGCAATTCATGGAAGGATTGAATCGTTCTATCCGCCAAGCGGATTTTTCCCGGTTCTCCAATGCCCATCCTGTACCCCGCACCAGCGGTTCGTGCCATCTCCATGTCTCCGTCCGTATCTCCAATGACCACGGTATACTGCACGGATACACCCAACCGTTCACAGGCAAGCAGTAGCATATCGGGAAAAGGTTTGCCCCGCTCCACCAGATCTGTACCAATCACCACGTCAAAAAAGGAATCCAGTCCCATCCACTGTAAATGTTTAATTGCACTGGGTGTATCATCTGCCGTCACGACACCCATAGCGACACCTTCGCTACGGCACTGTTCAAGGAATTCTTGAACTCCCGGTAACGGACGTGCCGGACGATGCTGTTCCATCTCTTCCTCCGCTCGCGCCAAACACTCCCGGACTATAATCTTGGCTTCCGCCCAGCTGAGACCCGCACGATATCCATGCCACGTCAGCACGGCATACACTTCATCCATCGTGCCCATCGCAAGTGGCCCCCGCACGTCATACCCATTCATCCGGCCTTGGTCATCGTGGAATGTACCCCAGATCTGTGGGAATTCCTCTGTATCGATACGAAGTCCCCTGGTCGCCAACTGGTCTCTGAAGTCGTTCAACACACAATCGGTCCAGAACCCCCACATGCCCGTAAAATCAAGTAATGTCCCGTCCTTGTCGAACAAAACGGCTTCAATCGGATTTGGTAATCCGTCCACATACATCTCATCTTGCATTGGTTAAACTCCTTGTCTGCGATCTTGTATGAACGGAAAGGACGGTACAGCATGTACCGCCCTTATCGCGTGAGTCAATTGCCTGTATACGTTTCTTATTTCGTTACCCGATCCAGTTCCTTCTGTGCTTTCTCTTTCGCTTCCTTCAGCGCTTGTTCCGCTGGCATATTATTGATCTGTACCTGATCAGCTGCATCTTTTAAAGCATCATTGATCTTGCCACCCGTTGGATCCTGGAAGGGAGCCGAAGCGTGAGCTGCCTGTTGCAGTGGTACGGTGATCTGTGGATTTTCCTCACTGAATTTCATGAACTCTGGATCTTGTTGGGCCGATTGACGTACTGCGATATATCCGGTGTTCATGGACCATGAAGCTGTGTTCGAAGTTTCAGAGAAATACGTAAGCCATTTATAAGCTGCCTGCTGTTGCTCTGGACTCGCTGCTGACGGAATACCTGCCGAAATGGCACTTGCTACCGGTTTTCCTTCACCAATACCTTCCCAGCCTGGTTGTTGCATCGCAGCGACTACGCTAAAGTCCAAGTCGCCTTGGTCACCACTAGATCCGGTATAACCTGCTGCTTTATTTTTCATCACATCATCAATCGTTTTGTACCAGTACTCCCAGCCCTGACCTCCATAATGAATGCCCATAATCTTGTCTTCGTTAATCCATTTACGGAACAACTCCCATGTCTCGATCCATTCCGGAGAGTCGATCATAACGGTTTTGCCATCGTCGCTAAGAATCTGTCCGCCCTTACCCAGCACGGCATCAATCATATTGTCTCTACCCCACATCGGTTCCCAACCATAGAAGGTGGTCTTGCCATTTTCTTGTTTGCTCATCTTCGCAGCCGCCTCAGCCAGCTTCTCCCATGTCGTCAGAGTTGCTGGGTCGATTCCGTTCTCCTTGAACGTATCCATACGGTAGTACATGATCTGAGTTGTACCGTACATTGGCAAAAAGTATTGCTTTCCATCCACCTGTCCTTGGTTCAGGAATGTCTGAATGAAATCATCTTTCTTAAAATTCGAATCAGCTGCAATCATCTCATCCATGGGTGCATAATATCCTTTGCGTGCCCAGTCTATATTGGAGCTGAGTACAGCGGCTGGAACCTTCTTGGAAGCAATTGCTGCTTGCAGCTTCTGTTCCGTTTCCGTGTAATCTGCTTGTACAATCCCTTTTACAACGACTTCGTTCTGGGAGGCGTTGAACGCATCAATCGTCTTTTTCATGTTATCGCCCAGATTACCACCCAGACCATACCAGAACTCAATCTCCACCGGATCTTTCGCCTGAGCTTCGGTTCCACTGGCAGCAGCCGTCGTGCCTGATTCTGCGGGTGCTTGTGTTCCACAAGCCGTCAGTAGAGCAAAGCTGGTCGCGAGTACCAGCGACATGCCACCCTTCCAGTTCAACCTCAATCTCTTTTTCCATGTCATGCTTGCCTGACTCCAATTCATTGTTGTTCCTCCCGTTTTAGGTGAATGGTAGTGCATATCAGTTCTTGTTCACACCAGCCGTAATATTCACGCTCTGCATGATCGTCTTCTGGGTGAACAGGAAGAGAATAAGTAGGGGTGCGATGGTGAAGGCACTCGCAGCCATAATCTGAGGCCAAGCAAGTCCATATGCCCCGCCTTCTACAAAGAAGCTGCGCAGACCCGCCGATACCAGCTGTAAATCAGGGTCTTTGGTGATGAGCATAGGCCAAAAATAGTTGTTGTACTGTTCAATAAACGTAATCAGCACCATCACGGCGAAGCTTGAGCGAACAAGCGGCGTGATAATCGTCCAGAGAATCCGGAAGTGAGATGCACCGTCCAGCTGTCCGGCTTCCACCAATTCATGAGATACCTGCATGAACGCCTGCCGGATCAGGAAGATCGAGAACACGCTGACACAGTTGGATACAATCAAGCCTGTGTAGGAATCCAGCAGGTTAAGTTCGCTAAGTACCAGGTAACTAGGCAGATACACGGCCGTACTCGGTATCATATAACCCACCAGAATCAGGGATGTCAGTACACCTTTGAGACGGAATTTCATATGTGTCAGGGCGTACGCCATCATACTGGAGTTGACGATCTGAAATAGACAGATAGCTAAAGCCACCCCGGTACTGTTCAGGATGTAACGGGCAAATGGTGCCGCATTCCAGGCATCCACATAGTTGCTCCACAGGAACGTCTCCGGCCAGAAGGTCGGCGGAAACTGCCAGATCTCATCATTGGTTTTGAATCCGCTAATGACCATCCAATAGAAGGGAAAGGCTGTACCCAGCGCGATAATGGCTAACAGAAGGTAGCGAATCAATTTACTTAATTTAAAATTCGGTTGTGACACGTTCTGCAACTCCTTGCGCTTCATCCGTTTAGACTTTTTGTTGGGCAATGTCATTGTCATTAGTAGTGCACCAGACGTCTGCCAAGCAGGAAGGATACTCCCGACAGCAACACGCAGATCAGAATGATCACAACGGCGATGGACGAAGCTTCACCTACATTAAAGGATTCGAATGCAGACTGGTAATACATGTACAGCAACGTTCTCGTTGATCCCGCCGGTCCACCCTGCGTCATGACATTGATCTGGTCATAGGCTTGCAAGGACTGGATGGTAAGAATAATTGAGAGAAAAAACGTCGTTGGTGAGATCAGCGGCAATGTGATACTTCTGAACTTATCCCAACCGTTTGCACCATCGATTGAAGCTGCTTCGAGCAGATCGGAAGGTAGATTTCGTAGTGCAACGAGATAAAATACCATCGCCCACCCAATCGACTTCCAGAGCGTGACGATCAGAACAGCAACCAATGCCCAGTCCGCGTCACGCAACCAGCCAATGGGTGATACGCCAACCCAGCCCAGCATAAGATTAGCGAGTCCCACTTCTGGCTCAAAGATCCAGGACCACGCAATGGACACCGCAACTGTCGGGGTGACCCAAGGTGAGAAGAGTAATGTCCGGAAGATGCCGGATGATTTGATCTTGCTATTCATGAGCATCGCAAGTGCCAATCCGCCCACAATAGTTGGGATTACACTTCCAAGTCCGAATAACAAGGTGACTTTCAATGATCGATAGAATTCAGAGTTTGTCAGCAGATAACTGTAATTGTCCAAACCAACAAACAACTTGTCCGGGCTCATGAAGTCCCAATCGGTGAAACTGAGATAAACGATATATCCCAGAGGTCCCAGCCAGAAGATCAGCAATGGGATTAGAGCTGGCAGCGTGAATAGTACCGCCTCAGACTCCCTCCATAGTTTTAAACGCAAATCCCCCACTCCTTACTGTCCAATTTTTCTTTAATGATTGGGAATTTTTGAGTATAATCAGCTTTATATTTATTCTGTACAAAATTGATTGTACACTCGTATTGAAAATTCTAATTCCGGCTTATGTTAAAATTGGAGCAAGTCATGTAAAATATGAGGCAGCTAGTGGGAACGCTATCATAAACCAGAGGTGACATTGTGGGAAAAGAAACCGCCGGGAACCCGAATCATTCTTCGTTACCTGATCGGCATGCGCTGAGGGAGAGAGTCATTGAGGCCATCGCCAATACGATGGATCTATATGGGGTTAATCATACGTTTGGCAAATTATACGGCATCATGTATTTTGAGGATCGACCGATGACACTTGAAGAGATGAAAAACTCGATGAATATGAGCAAGAGCAACATGAGCTATGCGGTTCGTTCGCTTACAGAATCACAGATGATCTATAAACTGGAGGAAAAGAAGGAGCGCCAGGATCAATATCTGGCTGAGACCGACTTCTATCGTACGTTCCAGAATTTCTTCGGGGCCAAGCTCCAACGGGAAGTAGATGTCATGTTAGAAGGCATTCGTGAGGTCATTCCTGACCTGTCGGCAATGATCCTTTCGGAACATACCTCGTCCAAAGATCGAGAGGATGCACTGCGTGATCTGCACAAACTCCAACATGCGGAGCAATACTACGTCTGGTTACAAGGATTCGTGGATCAGTTGCGGGATGGTAAGTTTTACGAGAATGCTTCACACACGCCCGATAAAGAGTAGTACAACTGCGTGAACAGAATAACTAATGGGTGATCAAGCGCTAACCAACCTAGACCAATGTTAAGTCACACTAAAGCGCAAAAAGGAGCTGTTCCTAGCCAATGTATGGCTTTTGGAACAGCTCTTTTTTTATTCTATCTATTGTATCGTCATATCCTATCCGTCATTAGGGGTTCTCTTTTCCATATGCTACTGCGTTAATGACCCCTTTTTTCTTTTAAAAATATTACTTTTGCGCTGCGGCTTCAATATCTGCATATGCCCAGTGTGTATCTGGTACATCACTGAACGTTGGCGTAACTGTGCCAGTTAGGGGTGTGCGGTTGAACAATACATTCAACACTTTCACGGCTTCCGCACGTGTCAGCTTGCTATCCGGTTTGAATGTGCCATCGTTGTATCCAACCATCAAGCCAGCCGATTGCACGTATGCAATCGCCTCTGCTGCCCACAGGTCTGCGGATACATCTGTGAAGGACACTGCTGTACCATTCACGGTTGTATTACTCGCTTGTTGCTGCATCCAGCGATACGCAATCGTTGCCATCTGTGCACGGGTAAGCGAACCTTCCGGTGCAAATTGGGTGTTGCTCATGCCGTTCATGATGCCAGCGGATTGCGCTTTTTGAATCTCATTTGTTGCCCAGTGTGTTGCAGATACATCCTTGTAGCTCACGCTATTCGCGGAACTTGCTGCTTCAGTTGGAAGATTACGAGCCAGCATAGCTGCCATCTGTGCACGCGTTACGAATGCATCTGGACGGAAATCTGTACCAAATCCTTGGATGTACGGTTGGTGTGTACTTTGTGAAGCTTTCAGTCCATCCACAACAACGAGGGTGAACGTGCTGAATTTTGTTACGGTAAATTCGATGCCTTCGCTGTTATCCGCGAGTTGCACCAATTTGCCTTGAATCAATTCTTTTGTGCCGTCACTGTGTTCGATGTAGATTGCCAAGTTGTCCAATGCTTGCTGATGAGCAGCCGGATCGGTTGGCAGACTATCACGCAATGGCAACGTGAGTGTCACTTCGCGGCTCTGCATATTCGTGTCGATCTCTACCGGACGAGCCAGTACGCGCACATTCGTATTCGGAGCAACTTGTTGAATCAACTGTTCTTTCTTCGCACGTTCTTCGACTTCTTTACGTTCCGATTCCTTTTTCAGGGGAACCACACGGAAGTACAAGTCTTGATCGAATCCAGTGATGGAATTCGTCGGAACGGAGATCACTACATTTTCAGTGGAGATTTCAAGTTTCAGTGAACCATCATTCAGTTCTTTCACCGCTGCCTTAGGCAGTTCAATACGTGTCTCGGACACGGAATCTTTGGTGTCTGGGATGACAATGCGTGCGGTGTTCATGTTCAATTGCTTCGCTTTTTCAACAGATTCCTTGGCAATCGCTTCGGTCATTTTCACCAGGTCTTTGATCGTGCCGTTGGTTTCGGTTGTACGGGTAATTGGCGTTTTGGTCAGGTTGGTACCATTTGTTCCATTAACGTCAACCACGATCTGCTCTTGTTTCGTTGTTGGTGCAGGTGTAGACGTTACTGGCGTAGTCGTAGATGATCCGCCACCACCACCTGTGTTTCCACCCGGGTTAGGCGTTGGAGTATTTCCATTATCTGTGCTGCTATCACCATTCTGTGTAAAGACAAACTTCACAGCGCGGCCTGGCAGTTCATCGCTGATTGCTTTGTAACGAACCCATACCGTTTTGTTGCCGCTAAGGTCCATTTTTTGAATGAAGGCAACATCAATCCAGTGCAACTTATTGTCGAAGGAAATCTCCATCGTATTGTCCAAGCCTGTTAGGGTGTTATTGATGTCATTCCCCTTCACATTAGGAGCCGTAAAGAATCGGTTAAATACATTTTGTAGATTCCCAACATCCTCATAACTGTCTTGTTCATTTAGGACCCATTCAGCCAATTCCTTCTGGCCTTCAGGACTAAGTTCTGCTCTTTTGGATAAATCAAGAGCGCCTCTAAGATTAAATTTGTACTTGCTGAAGAACGCTTCACCTTTAATCTGATCTTTCATTGCCTTATCAAGCCATTGATCCATTCGCGGTATAGAGGTAGCTTGCTCAAATGAATCGATAGGCATAGAGAGGAGATTCAGGACAATATCAGGCTCAACAATATCCCCTTTAGACACTCCTTCCAACCTTTCGAATGCAACTAGATGCAAGTAATTGAATGCCAGTACACCTTTATCTACTTTGCTGCGTTCCAAATGTTGTTGTCCAATGCTACGTAACACATATGTCTGTTGGTCATTAAAGTGATTAGGTCCATTTACTAATTGCTGAGCGAGCAGATCCAGCTTATTCCTAAGAACACTGAGTTCCCTCTGCTCCCAAACAGATTGTGCCAATACACCAAGTTCAATCATATATTGGACCTGTTCTTTGTTTTTGTAATCTTTATTTACATAGTCGATCAGGAATCCCGCAATGAAATCTCTAACCTGCAAAGACAAAGCACCGTATCCGTTAGGCAGAGTAATACCCAGTTCAGGATCTTCCATAGCTACACGCATAGCCGCTATATTACCATTAGTTTTTGCAGTATTTAAGACAGTCAATGGATCGCTTTCGTTATCATCAGGGAAAAATTTATTAAATGCAGTCTGAATTTCTTCAAAACTTGCATATCCACCAAGTGGTCTCTCATTAAGCATAAGATCAGCCAATTGATCTTGCTCTTCGGATGAGAGGTTTTCCCATTTGCTGATATCCAAAGGGAAACTTCCAAGTGGTTTTTCTTGGTTTTCTTCTTTGGAGTTATACGATTCTATACCTTCTTGAATTTCAAACATCTCATCTAATACTTTCATCATATCTTCTGACGATACTACCTTATTTATAAAAGGAGTATCACTTACTACTGTATCCCTATAACCCAGAATCTTCTTAATGGAAGGGGCCCCTATAATTTTACGCTCATATATATAAGCAGTCATACGTTTTTCAATAGCTGAAGAGTTGAGATACAGATCAATACGTTCATAGTATCCCTCTTCGACACTAGGATAATCAAAATGCAGTTTCCGCTCTGCTAGCTTTCCATAAAATTCATCAAGAACTTTTACGGAGTCTGATCCTCCAATTTTACGGGGAAGTTCCAAGGCTTGCAGAGCCAACTGCACCAGATATTGAACTTGTTCCTTATTCTTGTATCCATCGCTAGTTGGTGGATCAAGATTTAATAAATGTACTGCGATATCAATTTGATCGTCTTCAGATAACGATTTAAAATCAAGCTTGTCTATGAATTGTTCGTTACGAAAAAGGTCTATAACTTCCTGTTTAAAGTCAGAAGTATCGCCCTGATTTATCTTTTTTTTGATTTCGTTAAACTGGTCCAACTCGCTCAGCTGTGTACTAGGGTCGTAAGATTGCATCTGGTACGCAGATTCCAAACCTTTGCCATCATTAACAATTACATTGAAATAGTAAGTTACGCTGTCGCTTAAACCCATAAATTCTCTGGAAAACGTACCGTCTTCAGATTCTGCACCACTAATCCAATCATCGTTCCCATAGTCTAGTGAGTCCCTGATTTCTTCCATGTCTTTCAGGTTAGGATAAACAGAGACGTAGACCTGATATTTTAATTCATATGATGGCGTAGAGGAGTCAGCATATTCCCAATGTACTTCAACATTGTTATCACCCGTAGGCTTGATTGTGATTAGTCCATTATTGCCTGGCACAGGGCTTGAGCCACCTGCACTAACCTTTGCTGCTGGAGCCAGCCATGGTGCTACCAACACCAAGATGAGCATCAAACTAATTATTTTCCTGTAATTCATGTACTTGATCCTCCCTATCTCATGTTTTTTACATATAAATTCAATCCATCTGATACGTAAGGCCTATTGTAGTGCACTGCGATAAACAGAATCTAAACAAAAAGAGCAAATAAAAGGAAAAAGATCCACCCTGTAGTACAAAAACAGGATAGATCTCAACTTTTTTCGCCATAATTCATCATTTTATTTTAAAAAAAGTATTCTTCGGGACCTATATAGCTCCGACTCTTAAATCAAGGTGTACCCGCCATCCACATACAATGTGCTGCCCGTCGTGAACGTATTGGTCATCAGATACGTAACTGTATGTGCAATTTCTTCATTGTGCCATCAAGGGTAAAAATAACGCGAACGACGCGACTTGAACGACAACTATACAATGGAACTTCACGGCAAAAAAAACGAGAGACAGATCACCTGATATCAGGCATACCCGTATCCCGTCTTTGTCACATCACATTTCAATCCGCAATCCGACCCTATACGATCCAGATGGTCACTGACCTAAGAAAGCAACCCCAGCTTCAGTACTCTTGCAATATTCTCGGCGGTACGTTCCACATTCTCCGGGCCTTCTCGCAATAGTCGATCCAGATCTGCTGCTCCAGGCACAATACCAAATATGGCATCAATACCTTCTGCGTAGAGGGTGTCGATCCCTTCGCCCACATAGCCTGCAAGTGCAATCACAGGTTTACCCGCTTCCTTGGCTGCCCGAGCAACACCATAGGGGCTCTTGCCAAATTTCGTTTGGAAGTCGATACCGCCTTCACCCGTAAATACCACATCCGCAGCAATCAACTTTTCACGTAGCTCAGTATATTCAATGACAATCTCAATCCCTTTACGTAACACAGCCTGTGTAAAAATCAAGAGTCCTGCGCCCAATCCACCAGCCGCTCCGGCTCCTTGTACATCTCGGATATCTTTGTGTAGCTGCTGTTTCACCACATCTGCATAATGGGACAGATTCGCATCCAGCTGTTCAACCATCTCTGAAGTTGCCCCTTTTTGTGGTCCGAACACCCTTGATGCGCCATGCTCCCCACATAGGGGATTGGTCACATCACAGGCCACAATGAACTCCACTTCTTGCAAACGCTCATCCAGACCAGATAGATCAATCTGAGCCAGTTGATCCAGAGCCCCGCCACCACGCGCAAGCGGACGACCCTCTGCATCCAGAAACTTCGCACCAAGCGCTTCAGCCATGCCAGCCCCACCATCATTGGTCGCGCTACCACCAATGCCAATGATGATCTTGCGTATGCCAAGGTCCAGACATGCGCGAATCAACTCGCCTGTTCCATAGGTTGTCGTCCGGAGCGGGTCCCGGGTGTCCTTGGTAACCAAGTGGATGCCGCTGGCCGATGCCATCTCGATGGCCGCCGTTGTTCCGCCACCCAGAATGCCATACTGTGCAGTGACTGTCTGCCCCAATGGTCCGCTCACCTCGTGCTGGTGAAGGACGCCGCCGGAAGCGTCCACAAGGGACTGCACCGTACCTTCCCCACCATCTGCCATAGGTACATGAATATAACCTGCCGTCGGATATATTTTACGCAACCCTTTTTCCATCGCGATACATACTTCTTTCGCTGTCATACTTTCTTTGAACGAATCCGGTGCCAGAACAAATGTCTTCTCTCTAGTCTCTCTCATATCTTAAAGAAGAACACGGTTTTCCATAATATTTTTCATGCTGATATGGGATTTGGAGGGTCCCAGCTTCACCAGTGAATCCTGAAATTCGGCAAGTTCTTCAATGGACGCCGTCTGTACCTTGATCAGGTAGTTATACTCACCGCTAATCCGATAGACATCCGTGACTTCGATAGCCTGTTCACAGAACTGAACTAACTCATCGCAATGCTCTGTTTTGAGCAAAATAAACGTCGTTGTTCCACGGTTTAATTGGGCCAGATTATAGATGGTTGAATAGCCCGTTATTACACCTCTCTCCTCCAGTTTCAGGATTCTTTCCTTAACCGAAGGTTGGGACATGTTAATTTCTTTGCTTATCTGTGCAACGGGAATACGTGCATGATGTTGCAACAAGCGCATAATCTGCTGATCGATTTCATCTATCATGTGTTCCATTTGCAAGACCTCCAAGTCGTCGGCTTATTTAATAAGGTTTTTCTGATAAATTAGCTAAAAATAGTTAGATTCCATCTCATTATATCCTTTGATATTGTATGGTTCCAATGGGATATCAGCCCTATAATTTAGACTACAATCTGAAGAAGGAGCGATGTAATGTGAGTGTTATTGGACTTGCACATGTAGCCATTCAGGCTCGTAATTACGAAGATACTCTGGCGTTTTATACAAAAGTATTGGGATTCAAGGTCGGTCACTCCTGGAGTTTGCCTTCCTTCCACATTACCGAGGCATGTATGCTGATCTCTCCGGATCAGCGCACCTGTATTGAGGTATTTGATCCAAAAGCCGTCATTCCCGCCGAGGGTGAACCTGCCACCTCTCCTGAAGCGGTCCGGCACGGCGCACTGTTACATTTCGCCTTTTACGTGCATGATGTAGAAGACATCTATCAGCAAGCGCTCGCCCATGGAGCCAAGGCCTACGTTGAACCGGATTGGATATCGCTTGGCGAACCTGCACTTCGGGTTAGAAATGCGCTCGTCCACAGTCCGAATGGTGAAGTGATCGAATTTCTTGAAGAGGTTAATTTTGACCGATCCTCATCCTCACCATCATCCATATGAAGTACACAAACAGCCTGTTGCCTCGTCATTCGTGGCAGCAGGCTGTTTCATGGTTCGATTTCCTTGGCAAGAAGCATCAGCACACGCACCTACCCTACTCTTGCTCTGTATTCCCCAGCGTATACTCACTTAGTTTCCCTTCATAAACCAGTTGCAATCGTTCACTCTGGCGAAAATCATCCGGTGTCACCAGCGCCGGCAGTTTATTCCACAGTTTGATTCCCGAACGCTGCAGAATCTCAGCTACAAATTGGGAGCAGAAGTAGGAGTTGCTGAACTCCACCGGTTCCTTGAGTGTAATGCCGATCACGCCGAGCAGATTGTACATATATTTCTGGCGGCTGCGGATGAAGATGTGCAGCACACGTTTCATCTTTTCCACTTCACGATCCGTCACCTGAAGCTTGTATATGACACATGTGGTATTGGGATACTTGCTGTATGTACCTGTCTGAATATTCTCCTTCACAAACCCGCCATTCAGCGGATTGCTCGGATGCTTGCGGCCGAAGCTGTACAGTTCGGTTAACTCCCGGTCAAATGAGATCGATGCGTGATTATATGGCGCTCGGGTATAGCTCTGAATAACCTTGGTAAACAGCGTTCCTGTATTCGTAAGCAGGATATAGATGGAGCGTTCATCTGTCATAGCAAAATTTCCCCTTATCAAGTTGGCACTATTCCTTCATAATAACATAGGTACCCTACAATGGAATCTTACTTTGAATAAGCAGGTGATCGGTACGTGAGCAGTTCACTCTTTACACTAACGTTAATCTTCACAGCTTTACTTGGGATACATATCGTGTACAAAATTATTGCAAAGCTTCAGCCAAGCAAAGACTATTCAGGCATCGGCCAAAAAATCAAAACCTGGTGGGGTATGTTTGTGATCTTCTGCCTCGCCACCCTTTTTAACCCCATCGTGTCCCTCATCTCCCTCATGGTGCTTGCATTCTTCTCACTCAAAGAATACTTCTCCATGATTCGCAGTACACGCAAAGCCGACCGCAGGCTGTTCCTATGGGCGTATCTGGCGATTCCGGTTCAGTTCTACTGGATCTACATTGGATGGTATGGCATGTTTATCGTGTTTATTCCCCTATATGTGTTCCTAGTGCTGCCCCTGCCACGTCTGATTAACAAAGGTACGGTCGGTTTCCTGCGCAGTGTCAGCTCCACACAATGGGGACTAATGCTGATGGTGTTTGGGCTGAGCCACCTGGCCTATTTCCCATTTGCCTCACCGGAGTACGGCTCCAAGCTGGTGCTGTTCTTGGTCGTGCTAACACAGCTTAATGATGTGGTGCACTATCTGGTCTCTCTCTATCTGGGCAAACGAAAAGTGGTGCCTACCGCCAATCCATTTGTCACCTGGGAAGGGTTTGCGTGTGCGTTTATTGTAACGACAGCTACGTCTTATTTTATCCATCCCTACCTGACACCATTTGATTGGAAATTCTCGCTGTTCATCGGGGTGTTGATCAGTCTGGCTGGATTCTTCGGTAGTCTGACGGTGTCTGTACTGAAGCGTGATCTGTTAATTGGAGATGACAACAAGTTCGATTCGCTCAAAAAAAGCTACCTGAGCCGGGTGGACAGCCTGACTTATACCTCGCCGGTTATGTTCCACGTGGTCCGTTATTTCTTTGACTTTATGTAGCAACTATATAAATTGAACTAAAAAGTAATTTTTACACTTGCCACTCCGATGACAGAACAACCTTCAGATCGCTGTTATCCCCCGATTTTTTTAATTACTTTTATAAAGGTGAAAATCAGGGTATAAAGGCGAACGCTTTGCTTCTTCTGGTTATTTCTGTCCTCTACGTTCTCGTGTAAATCTTCAGTTCAATCTTTATAGATGTAGCAACAGATAGATCGGCGATCTTGTAATCATGGATGTCAAAAAAAGCAGCCCAAGTGGCTGCTTTTCCTTTTCACTAGGCTCATGACGGAGCCTTAATCATATGCGTGCTACTTCAACGTAATTTCTTTCTCGGACATGATTTCGTTCCCCTCATCATTTGTGAAGACAAATGTCGCTTTGCCCCGCTCGCCCTTCATCTCATCCGAATAGATAAAGCCGGAGAATTGTCCATTACCGCTAAAGTAAAAGCCATCTTCTCCATTTCCACCATGTTCAATGGCTTCCTGTAGTGAATTCACAATCGTCACCGTGTTAGACGTCCACCGCATCTCCGTTAGTGTATAGCCCTTCGGAACCTGTTTAATTCCAAAATCAAAGCTGTTACCCTCGCTCGGTTTCTCCGTCTGGTCAATGACGATATCAATCTGCTCAGACGGTTCAGTGGATTCCGATTGAGCCGTAGGCTTGCCCTCTTCACCACTGGCACTGCCTTGGCTATTGTTATTCTTCGCATCCGCATTCGGTACAGAGTTTTCTCCAGCTTCCTCTACAGGTTGCTTCGATTCCGGATAGGCATGTTCCTGAACCGATTCACCACTAGTGCCACAGGCACTGACGAATAGCGAAATACAGAGCACAGACATGCAAAGTGCAGATTTCTTTATATTTATTTTCATCATCTAATTCTCCCTTCATTCATCTACAGCACATATATCTATATCAGTTGAACTAATCATTTACACGATAACGGAGAGGACAGAAAAAACCTGAAAAAGCGAAGCGTTCGCCTTTATCCCCGGATTTTCCCTTTAAGAAAAGGGAATCAAAAAATCTGGGGATAACAGCGATTGGAAGGTTATTCTGTCATCGTAGTGTCAGTGTAAATATTCTTTAGTTCAACTTATATAGCACGCCACTTATTAATCACTACACCATATCGTCCCACATGAAGCTCCATTATATGTAAATGACTAATAAATTCAGCATGTAACTGCACCTCGATGAATAAAAAAAGAACTCTGTTCATGACGTCATGCACCGTTTATTTTATCGATCAAACCCAGGTAAGACCAACACTTGTCCAATCTGAATGGCGTTATGCTCGATTTTGTTCACTTTCTTGATAGCTTCTACATACACACGAGTGTCCATCTGCTGAGGTTTATGTGCCAATGAAATGCCCCACAGTGTATCTCCCTGAGATACAACGATCTGGTCCCCCGACAACAATTGCTCATCTCCGGCAAATGCAGTGAATACAGCACTACACCCTATGATTATAATTAGAGTTATAGTGACGATTTTCATTAGCCAGGTTGGCGTCTTCACACGCTGCATGAATTGACCTTTAACATACATGGTGCGAGACTCGGACGTTTTGGTATAAACGGATTCATAAATACTTTTGTACGTAGAATATCTCATTCTATTCGACCTCCAGACTTTCATTCCGCTAATCTTTAATTTCATGTTTACCTATGTATTTTTCCTATAACAATGAATGATCAATAACTCACTTTTTCACTATATAGGTATCTTTGCCTAAGTCACTCTACCTTGATAGGTCTATACTACCAGTTCACTCTAAACAAATTCTGAACAACCAAATTTCAATGTTATATCAGATTCAATTTCTCCAATATTCATGCCTGATTTTCGGCGATGCTTGCTGCAACGTTTTTCTATAATAGGTATAGATAAAGATTCTAATGAGTAAGGACGTGCCCCCATGATTTCTGCTGATCTGAAGGAACAATATTACGAGGCGCTTGTGGCCAAGGATTCGGAATACGAGGGTTTATTCTATGTTGGAGTCCGAACCACAGGTGTGTTCTGTCGTCCCACATGCCCTGCGCGAAAGCCAAAATTCGAAAACTGCGAATTCTATGAGACGGCTCAACAGGCACTTCTGGCCTCTTATCGCCCTTGCCAGCGCTGTCGTCCACTTTCTCACCCTAACCAAGTATCCGATGTCGTTCGCATATTAGTGGAAGCTGTGGAGAAAAATCCGGAGAAACGCTGGAAAGAACAGGATTTCAGGGCCCTCTCCATCGACGAATCCACTGCTCGCCGACAATTCAAGAAGCGGTTCGGCATGACCTTTGTAGAATATGCTCGCGCTCGCCGCATGGGACTTGCCCTGAAAAATATTCGCTCCGGCCGCACCGTTATTGATAGCCAATTATCTACCGGATATGAATCAAGCAGCGGCTTCCGCGATGCCTTTTCACGGATCATGGGTGCTGCCCCTACACAAGTCGATGAAGGACATATCCTGAAAGCGTCCTGGATTGACACCCGCCTCGGCCCGATGATGGCCATCGCAGATGAGGAGTCGCTATATTTACTGGAATTTGTGGACCGCAGAGGTCTGGAACGCGAAGTTGAGCGTCTGCGCAAACGAACCAAATCAGCGATTGTACCCGGCACTACAGCTCCCATCCAGTCCATTGAGCGTGAACTAAACGAGTACTTTCAAGGTATTCGGACAGCATTCGACACACCGTTGTTCTGTTTAGGAACACCATTTCAAAAGCGTGTGTGGGACGAGTTGCTGGCCATTCCGGCTGGTGAAACGAGGTCATATCAAGAGATTGCAAATGCACTGGGAAAACCGACTGCTTGCCGAGCTGTGGCACAGGCGAATGGGGCCAATCAGCTTGCGATTGTGATTCCATGTCACCGTGTAATTAATGCCAGTGGCGAATTGGGTGGATATGGCGGGGGATTAACTCGCAAAAACTGGCTTTTGACTCACGAGAAACAAAAACAGGGTAGCTGAAAAACAGAATGAAGTAATGAAGTACGCATCAAATGTCCAAAGGAATGCATGATATAACAAAGGAGAGTCAACATAATATGAGTACCTTAGAAGAAAAAGCAGCGTTGTTCCAACAATACCATGTGAAAGGAAAACCACTTGTTCTGGTCAATGTATGGGATGCCGGAAGCGCACAAGCCATCCAATCCGCTGGAGCAACGGCCATTGCTACCGGAAGCTGGTCCGTTGCTGCGGCCCACGGTGAACGCGATGGTGAAGCCATGCCATTCCATCTGGTGCTTGCCAATCTCGCACGGATTACAGCGAGCGTGGATCTGCCTGTAACGATCGATATAGAGGGAGGGTATGGGAGGTCTGTGTCAGAAGTGAAGCGAAATATCCTGCAAGTCATCGATCATGGTGCTGTAGGAATCAACATTGAAGATCAACTTCCCGCTGGCTTGGGATTGTACACTGTGGAGGAGCAATGCCCGAGATTGTCCGCCGCCCGGGAAGCTGCGCAGCAGGCAGGCATCCCGTTGTTCATTAACGCCCGCACAGATATTTTTCTGCAACATGCACCTGAACACCATAACCACTCTCTCCTGGAGGAAGCACTTATACGTTCGAGCCATTATGCAGATGCAGGAGCCAGTGGTCTGTTTGTACCCGGTTTGCAGGATCACCAACTGATTCAGGAATTGTGTGAGCGTTCACCGCTGCCAATTAACGTTATGGTCACGTCTCCTGAGCCTTCACCAAAACAGCTTGCCACACTGGGTGTAGCACGTGTAAGCTACGGGCCATATCCCTATCTGCAAGTTATGGAACACCTAAAAGAACTGGGGAGAAACATTTTATCGGGAAATTAACAGGAGGGCATGTTATAATCACCTCTATTGAACATTTACAGGAGGCAATTATGCTTAACGTGGAACAAAAGCTTGAAGTACTACAATCGTATCCCCAACTGCAACGCAAAGATGTTTCTCTCGGTCGAGTTAATTTCCACTACGAGGATAGTGCGTATGATAAAAAAATTGTTGCTCTCCATATTCATCCTAACGGAAACGGTTATATCTATGCAGGGCTACTGCCTAACTATGAGACCGATGCCAAGGGATTCGTCAATATTCGTGATTACTCCGAAGCAGATCTGCGCACCTTGTTAGATGAAACGATCCAAGCGATGTCTCACAATCCCAACGCAGTTGAATTTAAAGAACCAGAACAAGTAAAAGCTGCTGCTCCTGCATTGTCTACAATCTCTACGGGTGGCGGAACGTGGATCGATGAAGATGGACATACGCTGACTTTAAAATACGAAGATGACATGTGGTATGTATATTCCGGTGATAATCTGGATATGGCTTTTGAAACGCGTAGCGAAGCCGGCGAGTACCTCAAAGACGAAGGATTCAAACCGCAGGCTCAAGCTTAAGGGATGCACCTTCATTTGGAATTGTGTATAAAGATTGTTGAATAGGTAAATCCAATGATTTAGGATGATACAAAAAACACGAGGCGTGTTCGCACTCGTGTTTTCTGATTTCGGAATGATTTCACTTAGATTCCTTACCCAGTTCCTTTATAACTGTTTCCTGTCAGTCTTTTTTGGATTTCATGGTAAGCGGCGCATTCTTCATCATGGGGTACGTAGATAGAAGTAGCGCACCACCAATACATCCCAGAACGGTGAACAATGTCATGCGATTGATCCTAGCAATCCACAACATAAACTCACCAAGATCGCCCAATGTAATTATCAGCGTAAAGAACAAGCCAACCCCGAAGAACATAATGAAGAAGTTACGCATCCCCAAGCGCATCCAACAAACCGTTGGGAAGACAGAGATTCCCAGTACGAGAAAGCCGCTCATCAGATCGATCCACAGGTAGGATAAAAAATGATATTTGTTTGAATACAACATGCCTGGTTGATAAAGGGTTACGTCAACAATTCCTTTTTCCTGAAGCAGGTGTATGAGGAAATACGCCACATGCAAAATGACCATGGTGCCTGCAACCATCCATACCGAGTTCATATAGAAGGATTTCATGAATTGAATTCGTGTACTGCCCATACCAATCGCAACCGGAAACAGTGTAATCATTCCCCCGATGGCAAACGCACATATCCCTCCGTACATGGGACCAAACAGTTGCGTAGCATACGAGACATCAAATATGAAGCCAATGGCCAGATATACAACGGCGAGCATTAGAGCGATGGATGAAAATATGCTCAGAAACAAACGCATATCATCGCGAATCAGTCGGTTCGTACCTTTTACTGCGTTCATGGTTTAACCCCCTCTTGATTACGGGTCCTGTTAACCAAATAATCTTGTAATGTCGCTTTCTCAATGGAAAGCCCCTGTGAATGAGCGATATCCTTCCACATTTTCGAGTAGGGCTCATCAATCATCACTTTTACAGTTGATCCCATCTGGGAAGACTCTATAACTTTAACACCTGCTGTAACTCGGTTAATATCATCAATTCCCCCTGTTAGAAGAACTCCTTTTTCGCGTATCTCTTCCATCGGTTGATTTAACAACACCTCTCCGGCTTGCAAAACGATAAGGGACTCACATAAAGGCTGAATCTCCTCAATATGGTGGCTGGATATGAGAATCAGACGCGGGTTATCTTCATAACTTTCCAGTAGCGCATTATAGAAGAATTTACGCTTCTCAGCATCGAGTCCATTGGTGGGCTCATCCAGAATGGTTATCTTTGCATTACTGGCAAGACCCAATATAATCTGGGCAGCAGTCTTCATGCCTTTCGAAAATTTAATGATCTTTTTCTTCGTCGGTAGTTCGAACACATCGATTAAACGTTCCGCCAAATCCTGATTCCACTGCGGATGAAAATATTGTCCCATTTGAACCATGTCACTAACTGTCCAATTTTTCCCCAGGGGATGATTCTCCTGGATGTAACACAGATGCTCTTGGGCAGCCAGATTATTATAGGGGTCTTGACCCATGATCTGAACGGTTCCACTGTCCGGGCGGTTATGCCCTGCAAGTAAACTCATCATGGTTGTTTTACCCGCTCCATTTCTTCCCCAGATTGCACTAATGATTGGCTCACTCTCATGTAGCGTAACCTGGTTCAGAACGGGCGTCTTCTGGTAGCTGTAGTTGACCTGCTCCATATGAATCATAACTCACTCTCCTTATCCTTCTTGCCACGAATCAGATCAATGATCATGTCTTCATTCATGTGAATCCGTCTGGCTTCTTCAAGTAAAGGCTTGATGTATTCTTCATAAAAATCTTGCTTCCGTTCAACGAGCAATGCTTCTCTTGCTCCCTTTGCAACAAACATTCCAACACCTCGCTGTTTGTATATAATCCCCTTGTCCACGAGTTCCTGCAGTCCTTTGCGGGCTGTAGCCGGATTAATATTGTAGAAGCGTGACAGTTCATTGGTTGAGGGAACCTGTTCTTCCACCTTCAATCTGCCTTCCACAATATCGTCCATAATCATTGTGGCAATCTGATGAAAAATAGGCTGAGATTCATCCAAAGTCGATTTCATGTGCTTCCAACTTTCATACGTATTCATTAGTCAGTTAGTCGGTTAGTTACTCATGTAACTAACTATAGTATACAAAGACGCAAATGTAAATAGGCGAACTTAATTCATCGCCTTTCCTACCTTGGCTCTGTTGTATTGATTAATAAGCCCGTCCAGGACTACGGATTGCTGGATCACTTCCGGATGAAGCAGACTACCGTATTCCATATGCATGCGATATAACAACTGTCTGGCATCTTCGATCCGTGATATCAAATCCAGGCGATCCATAGTATCCCTCCTTTTTGTCATATTTTAGTGTATTATGCCAATCAAAAGCGCATGTGAGATACGACATACTTATTCTTCCACTTTGATACACAAAAAAAGAACGCTTCTGAATAAATCAGAAGCGTTCTTTACTTTCATTAAGTTCCAAATCCATGATCAGCGGGTCTCATAATTTCGGGGTTCGGGATTTCCTTGCCTGGGACAGGTTCCGTAGCAGGGGCTACGATGAATACAACGATACTACAGGTAGCTATCAGCAAAGCCAACTTTCTCTTCATTGAGTTTCTGCACCTCACTAATTATCATTTTGTATTGCTTTTTCGCCGTCTCAGATGCAAATTCCCGATATTGCTCGAACAGTCCGACACCTCTAAGCATACCTCGTCCACTGCTAATTTCAATAGAAAATTTTAAACTATCTAGCACAAATTCTATACCTAAATGAAACTCGTCTTTCTTTAAATAATATGCACCCAAATCTGCTAAAAGTCTTAAATATCGATCATCCGTAACCTGACTGCTCACTTTGCCAATTCGGTTACTCTGTTCCTGATAAGTGAAGTACGATTCATACTGTTTGAGAACATGATCAATATCCTTATCATAACGATTAGCCGCTGTTACAATATCACACAGCGCTGGGAATATCTCATTTTCCTTCGTTGAGATATACGCCAGATAATCAGGTAATACCTCAAACTGTCCACCCATTAAATGATATATATATCGATTAGCTTCAGCCCATTCTTGAAACTGATTCATAACTACGATTTCATCTTTATCCGGGTTCCTCACCCAGCGATTATCCGAATATAAAGAAACATATTTAAGTGCCTCAGTGTAGTCCTTCAATTGATAACAGGCACTTCCTGCAGCTAGATCGGAGTACAGAATATAGAAGACAATTGGTCTTTTGGTCTCTTCTTGTTTCCTTCTGCCATTCATCTCATAATGGATGGACGCTTTTACTTTCAATTTTTCAGATAACTCCTGAACCTTGTTCCATCTATGCAGTGCTCCAAATGCATTAATTAGTTCGTTAAGCGCATCCAATTGATAGCGCTCATCCAGCCGATCCACATAATATTCGAACCGGGCTGCGATAATCAGATTCCGCTGCTGATCATTGGTCAGTCCCAACCGGAACAGTCGATACTGACAGAGTGCAAGCCGCTCGGAATGTTGCATTTTCTCGCTTTCAGCAATGTTTTCATATAGAAGAATGGCTGGTTTGAATTTACCCGCTTGGTAGAACTCTTCAGCCACATCAAATAACAAAGGAATATAGGATAGATTATCCATCATCAGACGAATAACCTCTTCAATACAGTCCAACTTGTCCAACTCGGCACAGCGATGAAGGAAGGGTCCCAGTCTTCGCCAGTCCGGGGTCGCGTGTACAAAACACTCATCTATGTATAACTCATAGAAGTAACCTTCTTCCAGTCTCATGGCGGAAGTAATGCGATCCAACTGTTGCATGGCAATAGGCCGATTTTTATTCAAAATATTGCTGAGCGTACCCGAATTAATCCCTGACGTTTCCGAAAAATGACTAATGGACATCTGCTCACGCTTCAGATAACTTTCCAAGTGATCGCGTATCGTGGTTGTCGACTCCAAACGAACACCACCCTCCAAAATAAAAAACATAAACGGGATTATCGGTATGCAAAAGTAATTATATGTAATTAGAAAGTATCGGTCAATATAATAATTTCAACTAATTTGTATTAAAACCATTTTAATCCTTTTATAAAACGGACAATCCTATCCTTATTTTATATCGGAAACACGCCTGACATCAAACCTGAAAATAGACAAAAAACACGAGCCATCTACGGGCTCGTGTTCTCAACTGACTCAGCAGTCAGAATGCTCACTATAACTTGAATTTAAGGGAGTATATTGCCTGCCGCACGGTAAATTTCATACCACTCTGGACGCGTAAGATGAACATCTCCTGCTTTTACACAGTCTTGCAGACGTTCAATATTCATCGTGCCTGTCACAGGTTGCATCTGTGCAGGGTGACGAAGCAACCAGGCGATTGCAATCGTTGTATTGCTCACGTCATACTTCGCAGCAATCTCGTCGATCTTTGCATTCAACTCCGGGAACTTGTCGCTACCCAGGAATACACCTTCGAAGAATCCGTACTGGAACGGGGACCACGGCTGAATGGTGATATCATGCAGACGACAGTAATCAAGAATGCTACCGTCACGGTTAACCGCGGCATCGTTCTCCATGTTCACGTTGATGCCACTGTCAATCATCGTCGTATTGGTAATACTCATCTGCAACTGGTTGGCTACCAGTGGCTGTTTCACGTATTTTTTCAACAATTCGATCTGGTTCGGATTCTGGTTGGATACCCCGAAGTGACGCACTTTACCTTCGCGCTCCAGTTGATCAAAGGCTTCAGCCACTTCCTCCGGCTCAACCAATGTATCTGGACGGTGCAGAAGCAGAACGTCAAGATATTCCGTTTTCAGACGTTGAAGGATACCATCCACCGAATTCAGGATGTGCTCTTTGGAGAAATCAAACATGCCTTTGCGGATACCGCATTTGGATTGAAGAATCATATTTTCACGAACTTGGGGATTCATCTGTACTGCTTCGGCGAAGATCTCCTCACATGTTCCTGTACCATAAATGTCGGCATGGTCAAAGAAATTTGCGCCAACCTCCATTGCAGAACGAACAAAATGTTCGGCTTCCTTACCGTCTAGTGAATTAATCCGCATGCAGCCCACCGCAACTACAGGTACTTCTAGTGCGCTGCTGCCCAATTTAATCGTTCTCAAGATGTTTTCCCTCCATATTCGAATATTATCGTGTATCTTACCTTTGATTGTGACATATATCTGCAATCGGTTTCAATAGCTTTATCCTACATTCATATGGAGAAATGATAGGTTCTTCATTCCAGCCTATAGATCCAAAAGAATAAACTATACTTCTTCCGGTATAATGACCTCAATATGCCTTGGCAGGACACGGATATGAATCGGCAGGGCAGGACCTTCTTCCCCATCTACATTAGTGCGAATGGCTTCGTCTGAGCGAACATGAACTTCTTTGGCTGTAAAATAGTCCACGTCCTTATGGTCTTTCAGACTACCAAATAACAGGGAGGTGCCCAGGGTCAGACTGTTGAACACACTGATATTACGAACAACAAAACAATGTATCAGACCATCGTCCACCTCTGCATCCGGGGACAACTTCTCGAATCCTCCGACCGAGTTGGTCAGCGCCGCCAGAAAAAGTGGCGATTCCCCCTCCCAGAGCTGTCCGTCATATTCGATGGTTAGATGATTGGCTGGTGTATTCACCAGGTCTTTCAAGCCTTCTTTGAGATATGCGAATGATCCCAACTTCGACTTTTCTTCCGAGGATACGGAGAACAAAGCTTCTGCCAAAGAACCTGCAGCCACAACGTTGGCAAACAGGCGATCATTGATTTTCCCCAGATCCACGATATGGGTCTGATTCGAACGTAACTGCCTAATGGCTTCTTCCGGGTCAAGCGAGATATTCAGCGCACGCGCAAAATCATTCACCGTACCTAGCGGTATAACGCCTAATCGGGGACGATGATCCTGATCCATCATGCCGTTAATCGTCTCATGCAGCGTACCGTCGCCTCCGATGGAGATGACCAGATCACAGCCGTCTTTGCAGGCGCTCAGACAGTAGTTGGTGGCATCACCTTCCCCGGCCGTCTCATTAACCACCACCTCATACTGCTGTGACTCCAGAATTTCTCTGACTTGGGACACATACTGCTCGGCCTCTTCCTTACCTGACGATGGATTACTAATGATCATGGCTTGGCGCATACTCACATCTTCCCCTCCAAATTGGCATCTTTACTTCATCTTTACCCTTTTCAAGGGTGGGTTGAATAGGGTCTGCGGGAGATGTTTTATTTTTTTTGATAAACATGTCTCTGAAGAGTGCAGAGCAGGGTTTGTTTCATATAGAATAGAAGTAGAGAAATACCCATTACGAAATTCCTTGTTCCTTTTTCCCGTTGACGGGTTAATAACTATAGATGTGCTTTGAGCCGAACCTGTATATGTTAAACTCTTCAATTCACACTGAACACTCCGTGGGCAGAACAACCTTCCGGTCGCTGTTATCGTGTAGATACTATACTTAACTAACTCAATCTGTTCGGATTATTTTATAATTCTAAAAATCGGAGGGAATGCATGCAATGAGAAGAATGACGCTATTATTTCTAGTATTCATCCTGAGTCTCGGGGCATCGGGGCAAGCCATGGCTTACACAACTACGGACTTGGGCGAGGGAATCATTGAAGATCCCGCTTTGGAGGACGGACTGAAGTTAATTCTGAACAAACCTCTGGATATGCCATTAACTTCAACGGATCTGGAGCAGCTTGAGGTGGTAGATCTGAGCAATGCAGGTATTCACAGCCTGTCCGGTCTCGAATATGCAACCAATCTGACTCACCTCCGATTATATGGGAATGAGATTGAGGATCTCACACCGCTGAAGCACCTAACCCAGCTTCGCGAGATCGATGTTCGCAATAATTACATTACATCCATAGACGCACTTACTGAATTAAAAGACTTGGGACGGCTGTATATCAGCAACAATTCCATTTCTTCCATAGAGGTTGTACGTGGGTTCAACCGATTACATACGTTCCACGCCAGTGGTAACCAGATTGCCAGTATTGCGGCCCTCTCGGATGCGGATGCACTGAAGTGGCTTGAGATTTCGAACAATACCATTAGCGATCTGACACCACTCATGGGTAAAACACGGCTCCAACAACTCAATGTAGCGAATAACCAGATTCAGACGCTGGACGTACTGGCTGAATTGCCAAATACACTGCGGAATCTGAATGTGGCAGGTAATCAAATCACGGATCTGACACCACTGGAGCATATGACACGCCTTCGGACACTTGATATCTCTGGTAACCAAGTACAGCATCTCAAGGGGCTTGAGGAACTGACTGGGCTGACAGAGCTGAATGCAGAGTCCAATCAGATCTATGATCTGGAACCTTTACGGCAACTTTCCAGCCTGGACGTGTTGAAATTATCCAACAACCGGGTGTGGGATCTGACACCGATCGCAGGTTTTACGTTTACCCGTGATCAGTCAGCGACAAATGTTATACAGGATATCTCGGCGTCTACCTCGTTATCCTCGGGTATTCAGACGTCTGTCTCAGAGGTTGAGCCTGCCGGACTCACGGTGCAGAACAATTATCTGGATGTTGTGAGTGGCAGTCATACTATGCAGCTTCTGAATCGGATGAATGTGCGGGAGCAGAAACGAACGCCCCAGGGCAGCTTTCAGCGTCTAATCGAAGGGTCTACCACCGCCTATGTTGGGGATCGTGCTTACGCACTGGATGCTGCACCTTTTATCGATGAAGGCCGGACCTATGTGCCTCTGCGTTTTGTCTCGGAGCAGTTAAACGCCCGTGTGAACTGGAACAGCGGTACGCGCGAAGCTGTGATCACACAGAATGATAAGACCATCCGCTGGAGCGTGGGTAACAAACAAGTTGTCGTGAATGATACACTTGCGATCAATGATGCTCCTCTTCTGATGAAAGATGGTAAAGCTTTTGTACCGGTTCGCTTCATCTCGGAGCAATTCAATACCTCTGTTGGTTACATCGGAAGCAGCAAAACGATTCTGATTTTTGAAAATAAACAGCTTGGTGAGAGTGTACAGCCTTAAGTTGTGTCCCACGTTCATTTACAGCCATAAGAGAATATGAGAAACATAGCGCAAGTCCCCGTCTGAACAATCAGCGGGGATTTTTGTTGTGCCATGACAGTTTTGCTATGACATTGGATAATGGTATATGGACATCGCCAATCTCAAGCAAATACAGCATACCATCTGTCTGTGCGGACATGAACTTGTGACACTCTATCTTGGATTAGGGCAAATTTTACACGGTTTAGCCTATCTTCTTTTGCCGCGGGAGTTGGTATACTGAACTTAATATATAGGACAGCTGAAGTTCAAGCGAGGGGGAAATTCATATGACATTCACATTCACTGGTTATTCAACAACCCAAGGTAACTCATGGAAAGAGTTATCTTATGTATCGACAAATGAAAGCGCTAACTTAAAACTCACGGGTGAAGATCACCAGCTTGTGGAAGGGTTTGGTGGCTGTTTCAACGAGCTTGGTTATATGGCTCTGTCTCACTTGAATGAGGAGCAGCGCCATGAGGTATTTCACTCTCTCTTCCATCCGGAGGGCGAGCACAAGTTTAACATCTGTCGCCTGCCGATCGGCGCAAGTGATTATGCAGAGCAGTGGTATAGCCACAACGAGGTGGACGGCGACGTGGCCATGGAACATTTTTCGATCAATCGTGATTTCAAATATCTGATTCCTTACATCAAGGAAGCTCTAAGTTATAACCCGAACCTGCAATTCTTCGCCTCCCCATGGAGTCCGCCAACGTGGATGAAGTCGCCCAAAGCCTATAACTATGGGGCACTGCGCTGGGAGAAAGATATTCTGGAGGCCTACGCCCTGTATTTCGTAAAGTTTGTACAGGCTTACCGTGACGCAGGCATTACGATCCATCAGGTGCATGTGCAGAACGAAGTGATTGCAGATCAGAAGTTCCCTTCCTGCATGTGGACAGGCGAGCAACTTCGTGAGTTTATTGCCGATTATCTGGGCCCGGTTTTTGACCAACACGGTCTGGATACGGAAATCTGGCTGGGAACGATCAACGCCCCTGATCCATGGGAGGAATTAATCAAGAAAAAAACAAATGACTTCGATGAGTACGCCGGGCTTGTCCTGAGTGATCCAAAGGCCTATTCCTATATCAAAGGTGTTGGGTATCAATGGGCTGGAAAAAATGCCATTCAACGTACCTCAGCGAGTTATCCGGAGCTACGTTATATGCAGACTGAGAACGAATGCGGTGATGGCAACAACTCATGGAACTATGCCAAATATGTATATAACCTCTACCAGCACTACTTCAGCAACGGAGTGAACGCGTACATCTACTGGAACATGGTTCTGGAACCCAAAGGCCGCAGCACATGGGGCTGGGAGCAGAACTCCATGATCACTGTAGATCCGGACAATAGGGAGGTTACTCGGAACCCCGAGTATTATGTGATGAAACACTTCGCGCATCATATTGTTCCTGGTGCTCGAAGAGTCGGCCTGTCTGGCGCATGGAGCGGGAAATCCGTTGCTTTCCGCAACCCGGATAACAGTCTCGTGATTGTCATCAACAATCCATTCCAGGACCGTCGTGACCTGTATCTAACCCTTGAAGAAGGACAGACCCTACACATGGAGCTGGAAGCCGATTCATTCAACAGCATGGTTATTCAACCGAAATAACTAATCCAACACATCGTTAAAAACGCGGATATCAATAGCGTCAGGCCCCAAGAATTCCCCGGGCCGTCGCTATTTTTTTATGGGCCAGACCATGCTTATTGTCAGCATGATTACTCCTGTAGAACACAAGCAGAAGACGACTTAAAGATATGATGTTTCACTTTTTATATTTACAAATCTATAAATCTAGATATAATGTAATCCAGAGAACTTACTCTCATGTCCATCATATTATAGGAGGCAAGGCAGGCTCATTTCAGCATATTATATCTACTTTTCTGTATATTTAAATTTAATGGAGGTACGCTTTGCATGAAATCACAACAGGTCAATCCACTCCTTATCTTGATGCTGGCACTCGGGGTATTCGGGATTATTACAACAGAAATGGGAATCGTGGGGGTACTTCCTCAGGTTGCGCATAAATTCGGCATCTCGGCTGCACAGGCAGGTTGGCTGGTCAGTATATTTGCGCTGGTTGTAGCCATAGCAGGCCCTTTTCTCACCTTGCTGGCATCCGGGATGAATCGCAAAATTATCCTTTTAGCCGCTGTGCTGATGTTTGCCATTTCAAACGTGGTCTATGCCTACGCCACAACATTTGATACCATGCTTATCTTCCGTATCATTCCCGCGTTATTCCATCCCGTCTTCTTTTCCGTAGCCCTGGTCACCAGTGCCCAACTCGTACCAGCAGAGAAAAGCAGTCAGGCCGTCGCCAAAGTATTCACCGGAGTTACCGCGGGCTTTGCCTTTGGCGTGCCACTCACATCGTATCTTGCTGAACGCCTATCCCTCGAAATCGCCTTCCTGTTTGGAGCGATGGTCAGTGTGGTCGCTTTGATCGGCATATGGATCTGGCTACCCTCGATGCCCGTGAAGGAAAAGATGTCCTATGGCCAGCAGCTCGGTATTCTGCGCAAACCTGGATTATGGCTGAATGTTGCCGCAGTCATTTTTATATTCGCCGCCATGTTCTCCGTGTACAGCTATTTCGCCGAGTATCTTGGACAGGTCACCCACATGAGCGGATCATGGATCAGTGTCATGCTGACCGTCTTTGGTGTCGTCATGATCATCGGAAATTTGGGGTTTGGACAGTTTCTGCGTAAGAGCGTGGTCCGAACTGTCCTCATGTTCCCCCTGCTGTATGTAGCAGCTTACGCACTCGTCTATTGGGCCGGTCCTCACTTCATGTGGATGGTTATTGTAGTCATCCTCTGGGCATCCGTGCATTCAGGAGGATTAATTGTAAGCCAAACCTGGTTAACCGCTGAAGCGCAGGACGCGCCTGAATTCGGCAACAGCTTGTATGTATCCTTTTCCAACCTCGGTATTACCCTGGGTACTGCTATCGGCGGATGGTTCATCGCAAACCTGGGAATACATCAACTGATCTGGAGCGGAATGATATTTGCGCTGATCGCTTTTGTCTTGATTTGGATTAAAATTAAATGTTTCCCTGCACCATAAATTGCCGAACACTGTTGAGACAAAGCATTAACACAAAAAGCGCCATGTTCCCATGCTTAACATGTGGAACAGGCGCTATTTGGTGTTATATGATTACCGGATTTACAAAGGATGCTCCGACTCGTCAAAACGCACGCTTAAGGATTGTTCGCCAGGTAATTTCTCAGCCATTGCATAGCCGGACGTTCTGTACCGTTGCTATTGACCAAGTGAGAGCCAGCCTGCCAGGTTTGATTCTGGTTGTAACCCCACAGCGTCACACCTTTAACAGCAGAGTGTTTCCACAGCACAGGGAATTTCTGCTGATAACGTTGCAATTGTGTATTATCGTCACCTGTCATATCCAGCTCGGATACATAGATTGGTAGCCCTGTAGCCGCAAGCTTGTTCAGTACCGTGTTCATTGTGTTCACAGAAACGTTGTCCATATTGAAGTAATGCGCCTGGATTCCAATACCATCAACTAGACCTCTGTTTTTCAAAAGGTTGATAATCTGGATATATTGGTCCGCTTTAGCAGGATCACCGATAATACCATATTCATTAATTAACAATTTAGAGTTAGGGAAGGCTTGTCTCGCCTGTTGGAATGACCAGATAACCCAATCCCAACCCGTTGCCCCATCTCCACCAATAGCATTGCGATAGGATGGTTTCGCATGCAGAGGTTCATTCACCACATCAACGAAGGCAGACTTCGAATACCGCTGTCCTGCGGCTTTAATCCATTGTGTCACTTCAGCCTTCTGATCTGCGGCTGAGAGACTGTTAATCCAATTTGGCTGTTGATTTCCCCATACGAGCGTATGGAACTTGAACGGAAATCCGTTGTTGTTAGCATAGTTGTAGGCCATGTCCGCCTGGCCCCAGTTCATCACGTTGCGTGTGCCTTCAACAGCATCCCACTTGGTAGAGTTCTCCGGAGTTACCTGATTCCAATATGGACTAAAATTCGAAGGAACCTGGTTGGCAATAATATTGCCCAGAAATTTGCTACCTTTCGCCAGACCAGCGCTCACACTACCAACCGCAACAGAAGCAGCGAGAATCCCTACCAATGCCAGTGAGCCGACTGTTTTGAACCACTTAGACTTAATCAATGATTTTCCTCCTTAGTATTCTTTTTTGTGAAGCGCTTACAAACATCATTTTACTGGATAATTTTGGTTTTTAACACCTGTCAAATTATAGTATTTTATTGCAAAAAAATAGATTTAAATGCTTTTTCTGAAGTTATTCATAGATTCACTCTCTTAAATCCAACATAACTCTTACATTGGAGTTTACATTCACCAGATGTTTATCTAGTATGAAATGATACATATCTTTACACACACTAGATAACAAGGGAGATTACAACATGCGCAAAATTTCAACGAAACGTTTCGCCGGATGGCCTTTATCTTTCCTCTTATGTGCCTCCATTTTGTTCGCCCCGTTTGCTTCCACTCCGGTTCAGGCTGCTGAGGCAGACAAGGAGACCAAGATTACGTTGCTGGGTACATCGGATATACATGGTCGATTCATGCCGTGGGACTATGCTCTGGACGGTCCAAACCCAACCGGTAGCATGACACAGCTCTACACCATTGTGAAAAAAGTCCGTGCGGAGAATCCCAATACGATCCTGCTGGATGCAGGAGACATGATTCAGGATAACTCGGCTGAGTTGTTCAATGATCAACCTCAATCTCCCATGATGGTTGCAATGAACGAAATGAAATATGACGCATGGGTTATGGGTAACCATGAGTTTAACTTTGGACTGGACGTACTGGAGAAGATCTCTTCCCAATTCAATGGACAGCCTCTCGTGGGTAACATTTTCAAAGAAAACGGCGACCGCTACATGCCTGCCTATACGATTATCGAGAAAGACGGAATCAAAGTGGGTGTTATCGGAATGAACACACCTATGATTACCGAGTTTGAGAAAGGTACAGATCACCTGGACGGCATCATCGTCAAAGATCCTGTGGAAGAGACCAAAAAGGCCATTGCTGAGCTGAAAGGCAAAGTCGATGTCATGGTTGGACTCATGCATATGGGATTGGATAACGAGAACGGTAATCCGGGAACCGGAGTGACGGATATCGCCAACGCCAACCCGGAGCTGGCTGCCATTTTTGCCGGACACATGCATACTTTGATTGAATCCCAAACGGTTAACGGCGTATTGATCTCCGAACCGAATAAATATGGCTCACATATTTCACGAATCGATCTGACATTTGAAAAAGACGGCGACAAAGTTGTGCTGAAAAGCAAAGAAGCTCAAGCACTCGCTGTAAAAGCAGCAGACGGAACATATGAAGTCTCCGATCCTGCGCTGGAAGAGACTTTGCACCCATTCCACGAGTTCGCTCGTGCCGATGCCAACATTGAAGTGGCTGAACTGAAAGGAACAAACCTGGTGCCTGCCGATGAAATTAAGGGTATCCCTGCGGTGCAGATCCAGGAAACACCTTTGTCTGACTTTTTCACAGAAGTGATGTTGCATTACAGTGATGCCGATGTGGTCGCGCACCAGATTGATAACGACAAGGCCAAGCTGGATGTAGGTCCAATCAAGAAAAAGGATATTGCGTTCAACTACCAATACACCTTTGGTGAAGTGACCGTATATGAAGTAACCGGACGCGATCTAATGGATTATATGGAGTGGTCTGCGGGGTACTTCAACTCCACACGCCCGGGTGATGTGACCGTCAGCTTTGATCCGAAACGACGTGCTTCCAAATACAGCACCGATGATTTCTTCGGCGGCGTAACGTATGAGATTGACCTGACCAAACCATACGGTAATCGGATTACAAATCTCAAGTACAGCAATGGGTCAGTGGTCAAAGAAGATGATACGCTGAAACTTGGCATGAACGCCTATCGAATGGAAGCGCTGATTGCCAAAGGTGGTGCCATGGAAGGGCGTAAGTTCAAGCAACTCTGGTCCTCCAAGGATGCCTCGGCATTTGGTGAGATTCAAGGCACGATTCGCAACCTGTCCATCGCCTATCTGAAAGATGTCATGAAAGGTGTCTACGAACCGAAGATTCAACACAACTGGAAAATCACTGGCGTAGACCTGACTGCACCGGAACGTGTAGATGTGGTGGAGTTAGTTAACGATGGCATCATGTCTGTGCCAACAACGGAAGATGGCAAGTACACCAACATTGCCTCCATTAACATTTTAGATGCAGTGACTCAAGAAGAGATTGATACATTATCTGCCAAAGCAGGTGTGAATGCAGCACAATTTGCAGGCGTGAAAACCAAGGGAGCGTTCTATCAACAGCTGAACAAAGCTCGCAAATCGTCAGGCAATGGCGAGGGAGCAACTACTCCTACACCTGAGAAGCCGACAACGCCAACAGTACCAAAACCAACACCAACTCCAGGCACGCCGAAACCTGGTAAACCATCCACACCAAGCACTGGTAAACCGGGAACTGTCATCAAAGGCAAACAAGCCAAGGTTACTGCGGCTTACCTGAACGTACGCGCTGGCGCTTCATCCAAAGCGAAGGTCGTTGCTGCGGTACCAAAGGGCACCCTGCTTGAGGTGATCAGTACAGACAAATATGGCTGGGTAAAAGTGAAGCTGGATGGACGTGTAGCATTTGTATACGGGAAATACGTGAGTATTTTGAAATAGGTAAAATCGTGACGCACCACGCTTAACGAAAAACAAAAGGGCGATTCTCCCATGGAACTCATGGTCGGGATCGCCCTTTGTTATGTTAAGGAGCCGTTATGCGAGAGTACGTGCCATAACGGGTGAACGAATTATATATACCTTTAATACTCAACCTCTCTTCACATCCCAATTCGCAAGCATGCCTCTCGCCATCTCCATGTCCGACTCCTTCCCCGTAATTAGTGCAAACTTGGCAACAATTGCAGGATAGGCTGCCCACTGCTCCCGAATATGCTCCAGCATCTGGGGCCATGTTCTTCCCCCTGCCTTCTCATAACGACTCAAAAGCTCACGCAGCCCATCCTCCTGAAAGAGTGCGTAGTAGATGACAAAGTCCTTACCCGGATCTGCAATCTCCGCTTCCGTCCAATCAATAAGTCCAGTTACTCGCTGGGCATCATCGACAATAATATGCGGCGGATGCAGATCACCATGGATGAACGCCGAGTGCTGAGGCCAATAGCTATTTATAGAAAGCCATACCGTCCAGCGTTCAACCAACTTGGTTGGCACCGTAAAATTCTGCTTAATCTCCTCTATATTGGCTGCAAATTCTTTGCGAGCTTCCATAGGTGTCTTGATCCGCACTCCACCTTTCTTCGCCTTGTCGGGATCGATGTTATGCAGTGTGGCGAGAGTCGTAGCTAGTGAATCCAGGAATGTATCAGATAAGCCCTCCTGAGTGAATCGCCATACATACCCTCCCCCTGCGGGATCCACAACTGCGATCGGATCACCTTCAAGTAAAGGATAAGCTATCAACTCTGGCGTGAAGATCCTCCAATCCGGTACTTGTGCGGGTATATTTCCTCGGACCACATCCAGCACCTTGTGCTCATTCTCGGCTCGCTCCCATACGTCTTCGCGTCGCGGCTGGCGCAGAACCCATCTGCGGCCTTCTTCATCCGTGGCGAATGCTACACGAAAATCCATCCCCGACTCGTTGATCTCTAAGGATTGCTCAACGATAAGAAGTCCGTTCTGTTTTGCTAAAGATAATAGTTCCTTTTGAATTGCCAAATTCTCATTCAAGTTCGGTTTTGACATATCAGGTACTCCCCTTTTCCTTGATAAAATAAAAAACACAGACATGTTCGCCTGTGCAGTTCATTTCGGATGTTGGCATACCTGAATGCTCACAAAAAAATAGTAGTACATCAAAGAACCACTTCAAAGAGTGATTCTTTCACGACGACTAGCGGCATACGTGTAAAATGGCAAACCGATCCCGATGAACTGCACACAGGCAGTAAACAGCAAGCGTAAACAGACGTTTTTCGCCACACTATCTCAATCGGGAAAAATTTTGCACACGTATCCCTCCGTTCAGTAAGTTACCCATATGCTAACATATTCCAAATTTCAGTTCCAGACTGAATCAAATGATTTTGGTTCTTTTTATTGATATACAGGAACTTCGTCGCCTCAGGTAACGTCCATAGTTATAGATGCATTAAAAAGGATGAGAGGTGAGTAACCCAATGTCCATTGCACGAAGGTTATCCTTACTACCAGTCATCATGCTCCTGTTAACCCTTGGATGTGCAGAGAAGTCCGTAGAACAAGGGAAAGAGAAGCCACATGTGCGAGGAATTATTACGGATTTTGAGGAAGAAAGAGGTCAGGTACTCATAGAGAATAAAGAGGATCACGGTGTTGATTCTGGACCGATTTGGGTCTCTCTCAGCAAGGACGCCGAACTCATCATCGAAGAAGAGATTGTCACCGTCTCTTTGGATGAGACACTCGTTGGTCGAAGTGCAGAGGTGTGGAGCAATGGAGTTATTGCTCAATCTTACCCTCCCCAAACCAAGGCTGTAAAAATGGTCATTCATTAACACCAAGCAAAATACGCCGATACATTTCGTTTCACGTGGAACGTTATGATACACATACGAATAGCAACAAACGTTGCTCCCTCAAATCAGGAATTATGAAAACAATTTACACACTTGAAGCATTTACTCCGTTAGCCTGCCTGCATATAGAGTATAATGAAGAGGTATACGATAAATGTACGGTGCAATAATTGTACAAAAACTAACGCAAAAGAGGTAAACGATGAGCGAGCAACAATTTAAAGATTATGGACTTGGTGAAGAGATCGTAAAAGCACTGGACAGTCTGGGCTATGAGACACCAACCGAGGTTCAAACCAAAGTTATTCCGGTAGCACTAGAGAATCAGGATCTTGTGGTCAAATCACAGACAGGTAGTGGTAAAACAGCTGCTTACGGCATTCCACTTTGCGAGCTGGTGGATTGGAATGAGAATAAGCCACAGGCTTTGATTCTTACACCAACCCGGGAACTAGCTTTGCAGGTTAACGAAGATATTACGAATATCGGCCGCTTTAAGCGTATTAAAGCAACCGCACTATACGGACAGTCCCCTTTTCATATCCAAAAAGCAGAGTTAAAACAAAGAACACACGTGGCTGTTGGTACACCAGGTCGGGTACTGGATCATATCGAACGCGGCACGCTGCCACTCGAACGGATTGCCTATCTCGTCATTGACGAGGCGGATGAGATGTTGAATATGGGCTTTATTGAGACAGTACAGTCCATCATTCAGAAACTGCCGCAGGAGCGCGTAACGATGTTGTTCTCCGCTACGTTCCCTGAAGATGTAGCCAAGCTGTCACGCAAATACATGAACAAACCGGTGGAGATTGAGATCAAGGCAAGTGGACTGACAACAGCCACGATTGAACATGCTGTGATTAACATACCAGAGGTGAACAAAACCGCACTGCTTCAAGACTTGTTCATTGTGGAAAATCCGGATAGCTGCATTGTGTTCTGCCGTACGCAGGAGAATGTGGATAAACTGTTCCGGGTTATGGCTGACCTTGACTACCCAGCAGATCGTATCCATGGTGGTATGGAGCAGGATGAGCGGATCGAAGTGATGAACGCATTCAGACGGGGACAATTCCGCTATCTGATCGCGACGGATGTAGCCGCACGTGGTATTGATATCACGAATATTACCCATGTCATCAACTACGATATTCCTTTGGAAAAAGAGGGATATGTTCACCGTACAGGCCGTACGGGTCGCGCAGGCAAAACAGGTAAAGCCATTACGTTGATTACACCGAAAGATGGCAGACGTCTCGCCGAGATTGAATCCTATATTGGATTCGAAATCCCTGTTGTGAAAGCACCTTCCGAAGAAGCTGTAGATCGCCGCAGAGAAGATTTTGAGAAGCGATTGAAGATTGTACCTGAACGCAAAAAGGACAAGCGTGAACAGTTGAACCAACAGATCATGAAGCTGAACTTCAACGGAGGCAAGAAGAAGAAACTTCGTGCCGTTGACTTTGTAGGTACCATCGCCAAGCTTGAAGGGGTTACAGCAGACGATATCGGGATCATTACGATTCAGGATAATGTGACGGATGTAGAGATCCTGAACGGCAAAGGCCCTCTCGTACTGGAGCTCATGCAAAACATAACGATCAAAAAGATGCAGCTTAAGGTTCGCAAAGGTCATAAATAGTTTGCTAAACACGGTCAAATAACTAGAAATTCAAACAGGGATAGTGGACTCTTTTCTAAGTCTACCATCCCTTTTTTCATTACCTCTTCTTTTTCCGCACTGTACCGCCTTCCACCGTATACCGAAATAGCACATCTTCGGCGCCCCCGATATCATCCGTAACCATAAACGTCGCTGCATCTCCCGACTTATAAACCCCACCCGTCACAAAGCTGAACACCACACGGTCGTCTTTGCCCCAATATTGATTCAGCATGACAAATGTACTTCCGTTGATACCTTTTACCGTACGGTTGCCATTGGCATTATACAGACCCTTCTGGTCCATTGCCCAACTCTGGGGATCAGCATCGAATAGATGTGTAAAGCTGACTCGATCGATATGTTTATTTGGTTTACCCCATAGATACACACGATTGGCATCCACCGCCCAACTGCCGGAAGGCGTTATTAACTCAAACGTCGCTGCATCTGCCCCCTTGATGATCTGAAGCACATCGTCAGGATGACCGAAGGGCTGACTTGTCCGAATAACCTCGGCACGATACACATGTTGCTGATCCTTGGAAAGTCCAAGATGCTCCGTCCCGGCAAACGCTACAAATTGCCGAGCATCTGCCTCGTCGACACGGTAACCGTTGTAATACACGTGTTTGCCATCACGACCAAAAGGCCCACCTAGCGGCTGGAACGTATCCGGGTCTGCTCCTTTTACAGTACGCCACTGAAAATAAACACGTTCCCGGTCCCGTGCAAACTGCTCGTCCAGCGGTTCAAAGGTAGACCTGTCCGCTCCACGAACAAGGTTAAGCACGCCCTTCGCTTCTCGACGATACGTACCGCCCCATTCTGTTCTATAAAAAATGGACGACGCCGTCTCATACCAGTTCCCTGTAATCTGCGTATGGCCCTCTACACTGTGGGCATAATGCACATTCCACCAGCCAGGTACATCGGGATGATGTTCTTGCAGCCACGCCCTCACCTCATCCTTTTTCCCATTCGCATAACGAAGAGAGCTGGACAGATGGAACAGATGGTCCTTGTCGGTGCAATAGTCGTGATGAGCAATCACAGAGTTCGTATCGATATCCTCAAATAGATGAAAATGAGTGCTGCTCTTTACATATAAATAACGTTGGTCCTGAGCAAAGTAGGGCGTATCCGGCAATAGCCGAAAGCTGTCCGGATCTGAGTCAGGCACGGCCTGATCTTCCAGATAGACATACTGAGAGTCGCAGCAGTAATCTTCATCGATCACACGAAAAGCTTCCGTATCCCGACTGAACAAACTCGCCTTGTTCTTGCGAGCATTGAACCACCATATTCCCTGATGATCACGCAGATAGGCGAAGGTCAACCATCCCTTTTGATACGTAGAGATGACTTCAAAATCCTGAGCAGTAATGCCTCCCTTAATCGGAGCGCTGGTTCCATCTTCTTCATTTTGCAATATCACTTGAAGGTCTTCATCTACAATAAACTTGTCCATGATGGTTCCCCCTCCAGATCTGTTGTAACAATTAGTCTATCCTCATTTTAACGTGTGCACCTGATCCTCTCTACATCATCGTACTTGATATTTAGGAACATTACCTCCGCTCTCACCGCTCAGCCCCATTGAAATGCCGGTTTGTTCAGCAATGGATGGATTGTTCACTTGAAAAAGAGTCTGACCCAACTAAAATATAAATGAGAGCGCTTCATTTAATTTAATATCTTTCGGGAGGTGTATGTAATGGGTAACAGGAAAGCTCTCTGGTTTCTGGTCTTCGCACTCACGTTCACCCTGTTTGGACTTCATCCTGAACGAACAAGCGCAGCAAGTGTCACGATAACCAACGGTACCGACTGGCTCGATACCGCAGGCAACCCCATCCATGCGAACAGCGGCAACATTCTGCAGGTAGGCTCGACGTATTATCTGTACGGTGAACATGCAGTGGGTGGCAGGTTCGACAGAGTGAACGTCTACACCTCCACCGATCTGAAGAACTGGACTTTCAGCAACGCCATCCTGACGAAAGATTCCGCAACCGAGCTGGCCTCCAGTAAGATCGAACGCCCCAAAGTCATCTATAACGCCTCCACCAATCAGTATGTGCTCTGGGCACACTATGAGAACGGTACAGACTACAACCTCGGGCGTGTAGCGGTCGCAACAAGCAATACCCCGAATGGCAAATTCACCTATGAGGGCAGCTTCCGCCCGCTGAATTATGAATCCCGTGACATGACCGTCTTTGTTGATACAGATGGCACAGGTTATCTGGTTACTGCTTCACGCAAAAATGGCGGTGCCAATGATACGATGGCTATTTTTAAAATGAATGCAAGTTACACCGGAATACAGTCCTTCGAGGGCTGGCTGTTCGAGAACGCCTACCGTGAAGCACCTACTGTTGTGAAAAAAGGAAACCGTTACTACCTCTTCACCTCTCAAGCCGCTGGCTGGTATCCGAATCAGGGCGCTTATGCTACAGCAACTTCCATGACGGGTCCATGGGCTGCGCTTACGCCATATGGCAATCCATCTGCCTTTGGTTCGCAGATTCACGATATTGCCACGATTACAGGCAGCAACACCACATCCTTAATCTACATGGCGGATCGCTGGAATCCGATGAACCTCGGAGAGCACAAACATATCTGGCTGCCACTAACCTTGAATGATTCGAACGGAACAGCATCACTGGAATGGTATACCACATGGAATATTGATGCAGTAACAGGTGTAGTAACACCGCCTGCTCTCGTCAATCATGCACAAGGCAAAACAGCTACCGCCAGCTCCACAGCCTCCGGCTCGTCTGCATCCAACGTCAATGATGGCAACTACCAGACTTCATGGGTGGCTTCCTCCAATAGCTGGCCTGCCTGGTGGCAGGTGGACTTCGGCGCACCGAAGACGATCACCGAGATCGACACGTCCTGGTTTATGTATAAAGGTTCCGAAGGATACTACAAATACAAAATTGAAATTAGCAACGATGGAGTTAATTACTCCACTTTGGATCGCACCAATAATCTGACCTATGGCTTCACCACGGATGCCGTGCATTTCACTGCCCGTTATGTACGGATCAATATGGTGAACGCCGTCTTGTGGAATAATCCGGGGAACTGGTACACCCCAACCCTGCACGAGGTCAAAATGTTGGGTCCTGCAACACCAGAAGCCACAGGGTTCAGCCAGTTCAGTTCACACAACGTTCCGGATCGATACATCCGTCATGCCAATTACACCGCTCGCGTGGATGCCAACGTCTCCCCTGTTCTGGATTCCCAGTTCCGCGTCGTACCGGGTCTTGTCAGCTCCACAGGAATCTCGCTTGAGTCCATTAACTTCCCAGGCTACTTTCTGAAGCGTAATGCCAGCAACAAAATTGTACTTGAAGCTTACGCCAACACCGCCGCCTATAAGGGAGATGCTACGTTCCTAAGCAGTCCTGGTTGGGCTGATAGCACCAAAGTATCCCTTCAATCGTATAGTCAGCCCGGCTATTACATCCGGCATTATGATTACGTGTTACAGCTCGATACCATCAATGCATCTAGCAGCTCGACGGTGAAGAGTGACGCTACGTTTGGGCGAACCAATTTCTAAGCAAAATAATTGGAGTTGAGGATGAGTCATCTACATCTGCAATTTAAATCTCGGGAAAGGCCGTTTTTTCAGGGTTCAAAACTGATTAACCCACCGAGGTAAAAGTCTAATACCCATTCTGGAGGAAATCTGCAAATGGGGTGTGCATAACGTCCCAGAGACACAAACGCTGCATGAAATATAGTGAATTACGGAATATATGCAAAAAAGCCTACTCCGATGGGAGTAGGCTCTTCTGCCAGTCTGATCTATCCAAGTTATTTGAAATTAGGATCAAACTTCATCACGTTCATTTTACCTTGTTCCTTATAACTCACATAGATGTTATCGGTGCTGTCTATGGTGATGTCTAGCTGAAGAACATCACCAGCGGAGAATCCGGCAGACCCTACGGGTCTCCAATCCAAATTCTCGTATTTCATCACAGTCACCCTGTTGCCATTTGCAGCATCTCGATAAGCAACGTAAGGCGTTCCTTCGCTGTCAAAGGCCATATCTATGCTTCCTTCTTGAGATGAACCGACCAAGAATTCGGGAGTACTCACCTTCTCCCATGCTGTATCTTCTGACGGAATGGTGTGCGGATATTTCCACATTTCAACAACGTTGGAGCTGCTGAGATAGATCATATAAGGTACGCCAGATGGATCAAGCGCGGATGCAGCATCCATATTCGCAGTTATTAGATATGCTTTACGATCCAATTGTTTCCATGATCCATCTACCAAGCTATATCCTGTTGCCACAGGGGTACCAGTTAACCTGAATGGAGCAAATAAATACATGCCGTTGTTTGGTAATGGTGCGAGGAAGGCTCTTAGACCTGCGAATGCCTCTAGTCTCGCTTCTTGTTTCCATCCACTACCTTCATGATAACTCCATGACATAAGCATTGACGGTTCCGCAGCATTACCGGCCAAAATACCTCTAAACATCAGAAAAGGATTATCATCCTTATCGAAGGTAATGAAGAAGCTATCATTAACTTTATCCACTTTTCTGCTCGTCTTTCCATCATTCCAACTGAAATCAGAGATAGTAGATACTGGTCTCCACCACTTATGTTCATCATTATAATTCTTAAAGCTTACTTTACCTGAGCTATTCTTATAAGCAACATAAAGCTTGTCCTTACTGTCTATTCCGAGCGATATAGCTGAGCTCCCTAATCCTCCCGCTTTTTCAAGATCGCTTTGATTGCCAAAGGACTGCCACTTGCCTCCCTTAAATTGCATCACAAACACTTCGTAATTGTCCTTTATATAAGCCACGTAAGGAGTTCCTTGACTGTCGAAGATGACATTGGACTTACTATTCAAGTCCAACAAGTCACCTACTTGCAGCCACGATGTCATCGTCCACTTCGCGTACAGGGTGATGTTTGACGTCACCGGCGTCATGAAGTCGTAGGCGATCTCCAGATCGCGATCGCTGTACCAACCTTCAAATCGATACCCTGCCCACTTCAGCGCAGCAGGTGCCACAGCTTTGTCGCCAGTAACCACCGTCTGACTACCTACTGCTGCTCCACCGTTACTGTCAAAGTCCACCGTGCGGCTGTTAAATGTCCACTTCGCGTACAGCGTGAGGTTACCCGTCACCGATGTCGTGAAGCTGTAGGCTTCATTCAGTCCAGCGTCGCTGTACCAACCATTAAACACGTAACCGTCCCTCGTCGGTACGGCAGGCTCCGTAGCATTACCGCCGGTTTGCATATTCTGTTCAGCCACCAGTGATCCGCCGTTACTGTTGAAGGTGACCGTATATATAGCCGTCCACTTCGCGTACAATGTGAGGTTATTCATCACAGGTGTCATGAAGCTGTAAGATTCATTCAGACCAGCATCGCTATACCAGCCTTCAAATACATGCCCTGCACGGGTCGGTGCGTCAGGAACTACTGCCGTGTCACCTTCACTCACGGACTGACTGCTCACCGACGATCCGTTGTTACTGTTGAAGCTCACTGTGTAGCTGTTCTTTGTCCACTTCCCGTACAGCATCACATTGGCCATTACACCTTCTGTGAAACCATAAGGTATCATCAATTCGCTATCGCTATACCAGCCATCGAACGTATACCCTTCCAGCATCGGAGCGCCAGGAGCAGTAGCCACGGCACCTTCATTCACAGTCTGTTCTGTGACCAACGATCCGCCGTTACTCTCGAAAGTTACAGTGTAGGTAATCGGTACATATACCGTCCACTTCGCGTACAATGTCAGGTCTCCCGTAACCACCATAGTCGTGAAATTGTAGGCGTTCATTAGCTCACTATCGCTGTACCAGCCGCTAAACACATAGCCGTCTTTCGTCGGAGGGGCAGGAGCCATAGCCTTGACGCCTTCATTCACTGTTTGGGCATCTACTACCGACCCTTCATTACTCTCGAAGCTTATCGTGTAAGGGATCAGCCACTTCGCATACAGTGTGAGATCCGCCGTCACCGCTGTAGCGAAGTCGTAAGCATTCGTCAACGTGTTATCACTGTACCAACCGCCGAATACATAACCATCTTTCGTCGGTTCAGTCGGCGTACTAATCGTGGCGCCAAACCCTACAGTCTGAGCCGGCACTTCTTCGGACCCACCGTTACTGTCGAAATTTACAGTGTAGTCGTTAATTGCCCACTGAGCGGTAAACTGGACATCTTCAGCAGGCATCGTGGTCGGAGGCGTTGGCGACCAACCCGTAAAGCTATATCCCTGCCATGTCGGAGTGCCTAGACGCAACAGCATCGTCGCTCCGAAAGGAACATTATCCGTTTTATTTGTTGCCCCAGAACCGTTATAATCAACCGTCATTTGGTATACATCACGCTTATAATATACCTTCAACGCCGTTTTGCCGTTGCTCGTGATTAGATCCGTCAGTGCCGAAATGCTGTCGTCCCGCACGAAGCCATCATAGGATCTCGGCTTGACATCCGCCAAATTCGCCTCGGTACCCGTAACTCCACGATACGATTCCGTATCTGCAACCGTATAGGTGTCACTTCCGATATTTTGCAGCAAGTACACGACCTGATAAGGCGTACCCTCTCTCCCCGTCCACTTCGCTGTATACGTAGTATCCTCAATCGGCATTGTACTTGGAGCTTCTGGCGACCAACCGGCAAACGTATATCCCTGCCTTGTCGGCACAGGTATACGAGCAGCAATGTTCTTGCCAACGGCTTCCGTTAGCGAGATTTGGGGCGCACCGGCATAACCCCCAACGAAGGTCATCTTTCGATTCTCCGGATAGTAATTAACTCTTACGACTGTCGAGCCGTCTCCCTTGATTAATACGCCGCTTACCGTTCCGGTCGCATAGCCCTGCTCCTTAAACCTGTCGGAGCTGATTCGAATCTCTGTGTCCGTTGTTCCAGTCCTATTTTCAGTATCCACAGGCGGAGCCTGTATTCTGCTGTTCGGGTCTAGCACATAATACTCAACCGTATACGGCGTATTCTTGTTCGCAATCCAGTGCGCGTACAGTTTCCGATCCTCCGCAGCCATTCGGTTCGGAATCGTGATCTTCGTGCCGCCGGAAGCGGCCGTATACCAGCCGTCAAAGGTGTATCCTGGATATACCGGGGTGACCACACTGATTGGCGCGTTATAAGGAGCCGCCACAACCTGGGTCACTCCGCTGTTCTGTGGATCCAGCTGAAGGATGTAGTCACCCACTCTGGCAAGCCAGCTTAACTGAATCGTACGCTTGAGTGGCTCGGACATGAACGACGCCGGTGCCCCCTTCCAGGTGATAACCAGATTGCCATCACTCACCTGAATGTTCTTGTCCACCACTTCAATCATCCCGTTTGCTGCGTCATACTTGAAGTTTGGATTGTCCACCTGAATATCGAAATTCGAGCGATCATACGCCTGTTCATCCGTATCGCCTGTCTTCAAATCAAAGGTATTCATCGTGACCCACAACTCCGGTACAGCGATGGATGACGCAGAACCCGCCATGTTCACTTTGAGCGACTTATCCTGTGGATAGGCGAAGTCGTAGACGTTCTGTTCTTCTCCAATCGTATACAGTGGCCACTCTTCATCGACCAGCTCCACTCCACCTGAGAGCGCTCCATCTCCTAATTGAGCGCCGAGTTCGACCTCCAAATAGATCCCAATCTCGACGAACAGGGCACCTAAAGACTTCGTGGTCTTCACCCCGCTAATATTTTTCAATTGATAATAGAAGTAGCCCCAAAGATTCACATACACACCGGGTTCTACAGCAAGCCCGATACTATTCAACTTGACGCTTCCAATCCCCGCTTTGACCTCCATATGAATACCAGCTCGTAAACCGATCGTCCCCATCACATAGAAGGTAAATTGGTAATCTCCGTCTCCCGGCAAGCTGACCGTATTGCTCGAACCACTGAAACTCAATACGCGCAAGCTAACCGAGTAGCGCTTCGCCATCTTATAGTAGAAATCTGCCCCCACCGTCAGGTTCACCTGGGCGCTGACCACAAACTCCGCTTCAAATTTGACTTCCACAATACCTAAAGCCACGCGTACGCTCTTTTCAAAAAGCTCTTTCTTGATTAACGGAACCCACTCCGTGTCTTGCTCCAACATCTCTTGATACTTTTCCTTCAACGATTCCGCATCTACGGCAGTATCCTGCACACCCGCCATTACCGCTTTAATCTGTGTCGCAATGTTCTGAACCTTTCCCAACCTGCCAGCGTTCTTCTCGCCCACCCAGTCATTCAGTGCATCATTTAACTTATCGTGTTCAACGAGAGCTATCTCTGCCGTGATGTTCATCCCGGTATAGCTATAAGCATCCAGATTCGCCGTAATTACATAATCATCAATGCTGTACCAGTAAGGAATCCCCCACTTTTTCAGCCAGTGCCCTTTCATATCCCCATTGATACCGAGGTCCAGGCTCATCTCCTGCACGAATGTACCCGTCATATGGATGACAAGATCGCTGTCTTCATTGATATTGACAACAATATCGGCACCCACTTGTAATGTAACGCTTACGCCTGAGGTTCGGCCGTCAATATTCTTCAGCCTCGTGCCGAGTGAAGCAAAAACGGTCAGATTCTCCACACTTACCCGGCTCCCTTTACTGGACGCTAGGGAGGACTGAGCCTTGATCTCCTGAATTTCCTTCGTCTCCATGGCGATGTCAGACAGATAATCCGCGGCTTCATTGACGAATCCGCTGTCTCTCGCTTGCTGCTCAATTTGCTCTTCGAGCTGTGCAATCTGTTCTTCCGAAAACAGATCGTCGCCGTCAATTGCTTGCTTCTGATAGATGTTGAAGGCATTTTCAATATCTTCAATGGTGGCATCTTCATACGTAATTACGTCCATCTCCGCCTCAGGCGTAATCGACGTAATACGTCCATAACCCATGATCTCAATACCTTCTTGATCGAATTGTCCATCATAAAAACCAATAAAGTCGCCCACATCAACAGTGGTCAGCTCATCCAAACCAAAGGGCTTGTACAGGCTGTCACTGTAGTTCATGGCAGTGTGCTCAACCGTGATGGAATGGTTATTGGGAATTCCATCCTTATCTGCTTCTATGCTCACCGGTAGAACATCCGGCTTGAACAACACTTGATTGGCATCTGCGTGATCATAAGTGTAGACACTTCCATCTACCGCCGTGATCTGGACATAGGCCACATCACCATCGTCTTCACCAGTCGTTTCGACTGTGCGCAGTTTGGGACTAACTCCCTCATAGATGGCTACGGTATCACCGACTTGAATTACCGTGCCAGTGCTTCCGGTGTACTTGAACGTTCCACTACTCGCATTCACTTCGGCGAGTGCATTTTCGCCACCTACCGTCGTAGTAACGACTGAAATCGCGGGTGAATCGACATCTGCTCCATTTATCACCATATCCGTGACATCCGTGAACGGAATGTAGATCATATTCGGATTGAGTGGAACATTCATGACTTCTTGTTTAGCAACGCTAAATACATAAATACTTGTCGTCGCGTCTTGGCCTTGGAAGGACAAGCTGTCATCCGTCAACGTAAGTTGATATGTGTTACCTTCAACGAACTTGCCGTTTTCGGCTGCTGACGATACCGTGAAAACTCCGTTCCCGCCAGAGACGGTAACCCCTTCGAATTCGGGATTCGCCGTATCCACGAAGTTCATCCCCTCTTTGACCTGGGATTCCGTTAGACTGCCCGATGAATCCTGCACCTTAATGGTGAAGTTCGGCGCGACATCCAGTACCGAATAGCTTGGTACGCTCTGTACTGCACGATCTATGCTATCCGTATACTTTGCATACAACTTTGTATCCGCGTTCAGGGTGCTGCCGCTTGCGAAGATGAGTGAAAGATCACTATCCGCAAACCACCCTTGGAATATATATCCTTCTTTTGTTGGAGCAGGTAGATTATTTAGCACCTGGCCTTTTCGTACCGTCTGCGCAGCAACTGCCGTGCCTCCGTTGCTCTCAAACGTGAGCGTATACGCAGTGGAACCCGTGCCTGGGTTACCTCCGTTATCTCCAGGCGTTCCGCCACCACTATTACCGCCGGTTGTTGGTGTCACCGGCGATGTCGGTGTTGGTGTTGGAGTAGGCGTCACCGGCGTTTGATTCTGATTTTTCCACGCCTCTACAACCGCGTTGTTGCGCATGAAGAGAACCGCTGCTTCCGCGCGAGTCGCTTGTGCACGCGGATTGAAGTTCCCCTTTTCGTCCCCGGTGAACACACCGGCTTGCCACAGCTTGATGACCGCGTCAGCCGCCCAAGGCGATACATCCCCGAGATCGCCCGGCTCTGTCGTGACCGGATTCTCGGTCTGATAAGGGATCTGTTCGCTTTCGAAATACCGCAACGTCATCGTCGCCATTTGCTCCCGAGATACGGTAGCATCCGGCGAATATTTCCGATCCCCCGTGCCATCGGTAATTCCCTTCTTAACCGCCCATTCGACATATGGCGCATACCAGCTGCCCGCCTGTACATCGGCAAAGCTCGAAGTGGAGTACGCCCCGGCATCGACTCCCGCCATCCGTCCAAGTGCCGTTACATACATGGCACGTGTCATTGTCCCCTTAGGAGAGAAGCTACTCGCGTTCGTTCCGCTGAATATGCCCTTCTCCTGCACATGGACGACTGCATCATAGAACCAGTCGGTGGGACTCACATCCTGGAATCCAGTAGATGTGGTTACTTTTGTCATCTGCATCGGCAGTTCAGCCGCTACTGCCGATTGCGCTGGTAATAGGGGCACGGCAGAAACTACTAAGCTGATCACCAGCATCCACATCAGGATCTGCCGGCTCACCTTCCATCCCTGTCTTACTTTCTTCACTTTCATTCATCCCTTCTATGTATAGATCAAACTAAAAAAGACCTTCCAAAATTGGTTTCTAATCAAGCTAATCAACAAAGCCAGACTAATAGCGGATACCACTGACCCAGATCGGGATCATTGGTTTCCTGCGAGTCAGTTCGCTCGACACGTGGAGATCAAGCGAGGAAAAACTTTACATACAGAAATGGAATTGTCCTAGCTGCGGCGTTCAGCACATTCAGAACATCAACGTCAGCTCAAACATCCGACTGAAGAGATCCGACTGCTTTAAGGTACGATAATGCCAACTTTACAGATTGAATTCGTTCACCGACCTTCCTGATCAGTCGCAGTCGAATTGTGACACCGACACAGCAAATTATGTCGTTTTTTCTTCCGTATTTTATCATGCGAGATAGGGGCGCTTGTGAATTATAAAGAAAACTTTAAGTAAGCAACTACTCGCAAGTGAGAACATCAATGACATCAAAAAATAGCGGCGTAGGGAAGGTAACTCCCACACCACTCTTTCATGAATTCTTTAGCTCGTCTGCAATCCATTCCAGATGGTTCTCTTCCCAACGATTCATCTACCAGAATCGACTATAACGAACTACTCTTCCCCCAACGCAGTCTTGGAGGAAGTGAAAAAACACTAATATGCCTCTTGGGTTTCAATGAGATAAAAGGCTCCTGCTGATTCTTCGCCACATTGTGGGCGATATGCCTGAAGCGCAGCCCGCTTTCAAACTCAGGATTAAGCGCAATCGGGATGCCCTTATGTACGGAACGTATAATTTCTACATCGGCATGGATCACGCCAATCACACCGATATTGAGAATATCGATAATATCCTGCATCTTTACCGTTGCCGAACGGGCTTCCTGTCCGTCGGCCATATTAATGATGAGCTGTGGCGGAGCCGGAATCATATCTTCTAATAATCCGATTACGCGATCCGCGTCCTGAAGCGATGTACGATGAGGCGTAGTAACGACAATAGCCTCACCTGCTGCCAAAGCCGCATTCCAGAATCCATTTTCAATGCCTGCCGGCGAATCGATCAGCACATAATCATAGTTCTGGGCTATTTGCTGTACAACCTCGCCAAAAACTTGCGGATCATCGTGATGCACCGTGTCGTTACTACAGGAGATAAAGGACAAGGTACTGATTCGCTTATCTTTGACGATCACTTGATGTAAAGCACATCGACCCGTCAGAAAATCAGAAATATGATACCTTACCCTATTACTCAAACCAAGCGGAATATCCAGATTTCTCAATCCAAAATCAGCGTCGATCAGGCAAACGCTGCTCCCCGATAAGGCAAGGGCAGTCCCGAGATTAGCCGTGACCGTTGTCTTGCCAACTCCGCCTTTCCCTGATGTGATACATATAACTCGTGCCATCGGAGCCACTTCCTTCTCTTCAAGTACTAATGCGGGACAGCAAGACAACCATTTCTTCACGTATTATCGTTTGATCCGGCTTGAATGTAACGTCCTCGTAGCTAATAATCAGTTGCAATTTGATGAAATATGTCGTTATATCGACCACAGTGATTTTATCATGATGGATTATCCTACTTGAGAAATCTAAAGAAAACTTTAAATCCGTGCGTATTGGATCGTTTAATTTTTCGGAGAGATGGCACATCATTTTGACGAGGATGGAAAAGCGCAGACTGGTGTTGAGGGATTCAATATCTTGAGTCGATTACGAAGCTAGTGGAAAGAACAAAAAATGGGCCAATAGCGTCAGATACTGCTCCAACGCCATTTTCCCATTTATAATAGACTACCCTTACTGCTATATTCATGCTTGTGACGTACTGTTAGAAACCAGCATATATCCGCTACCCCGAACCGTAATGATTCGCTCGGGGTCGGCAGGGTCAGACTCAATTTTTTTGCGTAAATTACTGATATGTACAGCAACCGTTCTCGTATCCTCCAGACTTTCCATTCCCCAGATGATTTGAAACAACGTATCGACACTGACGACACGATTCACGTTTTGTGCCATATAGGACAGCAGACTGAATTCTTTTTTCGATAAAGAGATAGATGTACTTCCCATGTTGACGGACTGCGTGTAGAAATCCAGTGTCAAACCCGGTAACTCCAGCAGTTGTTCCCTTCTACCCGTCGACACTCTGCGAAGGTGAGCCTTGATCTTGGCCATGAGCACTCCCGGACTGAACGGCTTGGTCACATAATCGTCCCCGCCATAGGATAATGCGCTAATTTTTATTTCGTCTTCCTCTTGACTGCTCAGAAACACAATCGGCGCACTGGTGAGATTACGCGCATTCCTGCACCAGTCAATACCGTTTTCATTAGCCAGCAATATATCCAGTATAATTAAATCCGGCTCAAACGATGCAAGCAGCTCCATCGCTTCTGACCCGCTATGACTGCAGGTGGAGACAAATCCCTCCCTATCACAATACACCTGCACAATCTCGCATATATGAGGATCATCATCAACGATCATGATTTTGTGCGTGTCCATCTCATCACCCCTTTCCTTCAATCACCGTACAAGGAAACGTTACATAGAATGTCGCCCCCATCTTGCCGTCGCTCTCCGCTCGAACCATTCCTCCGTGCGCTTGTACGATTTCCCTGCAAATTGCCAGCCCCAGTCCACTGCCCTCTATGCCCATTCCCGGCCGATCATATCTGTAATTACGTTCGAAGATTTGCTCAAGCTGATCCGGAGGAATCCCCATTCCAGAATCCTGTATGCTAATGACTGCATGGGGAGCATGATTCACCACTTCCACAACTAGTGCAATACGCACCAGCCCCCCGCTGGAGGTGAACTTCATGGCATTTGACACTAGATTAAATAAAGCCTGCTCTATTCTTTTCGCATCCATCTCGACAACTGGCAAAATAGATCGTCTATCCTCGGCATCTCCGATATCCAGTATGAAGTCTAATCCTGCGTCGCGCACTACCAACTCATATTGTTCAAAAAAACCATGCAAGAAAGGAATCATCTGAACTGGCTCCATTCGGTACGAGACTTGTCCAGTCTCCAAATGAGACAAGAAGGACAACTCCTCGATCATACGGTTAATCCTTATCGTGTTCTCCCGGATGTACTTCAGATATTGTTCATTGCGTTCCGGCTTGACCCTGTCCTGTATAGCTTCTACATATCCAAGCATACTGGACAACGGCATACGCAGATCATGCGTAATATAAGCAAGTAGCTTCTTCCTCCCTTGCTCGGAGTGAAGCAGTCGGTCATACGAGGTTTGGAGATCATCATGCACTGTAGATAAGGCCTGTGTTCGCTCCTGAACGGTCTGTTCCAGATTCATATTCATTTCAATCAGCTTGTCATTAACGTACTGTAATTCACGTGTAATTCTCTCTTCGTTCGATGCCGTCCTCGTAGATCGCGAAGACAGCAGAATCAGCTGCGCGATCGTAAATATCAATAAGCCAAGCGGAGATGTATTTCCAACTAGCGACCATCCGTTAAAATACAAAAAATCGTTGACAACCGTGACCAAAGTAACCACCGACACCAGCAGGAAGATCAGCGCTCCCTCCATACGTCGCACAGCCGCCTGAACCAGCCCGATCATCAGATAAATCATATGTAGAACTACCATCACACCGATTACCAGCAAAAATTTTGTATATATAATTGCAGGGGTTACCACTACAAGGATACAGAATGCACCAGTTACGATCCGGGTGCCAAGGCGAAACCATCGCGACACATAATTCGGAAAAATACAATCAAAATACATGGTGATGATATAACCGCTGAGGCAAAGAATCAGATATTCGATCTTGAACTGCAATTCCCAAGGAAAATGAGGCAACCATTGTGTAAAGATAAGCTCGCCGTTGAACAAGGATCGAATACCAAGCAGTACAGTAAACAGGCCAAAATATAACGGAGCTTTATCCTTACGTCGCAACATAAACAACAGCAGATTATACAAACCGATCACTAGCAAACTTGCCGTGATGAACATATCCCTGGCAAGATTCAGATTGGTCTTGGTCGTTAGTACGTCACTGCCACCCAGCTCGATATCCTTGGTAATACCGCCCCGATGATGTTGGAAGTTGGATACTTGCATGACCAGCTCTAACGTGTCGCTTTCAGGCTGAAAATACACCAGCTTTGTTTCCAATTGCGGGGTCATGCTGTGCTTGTCCTGACCAACCTCACCAACTTCTGCCAGCAGCTCGCCATTGACCCATAATTTGTACGCATTAAAAATGCTAGACAGCCGCAGAGCAAGCATCTCATCGCGATCCTGCTCGCTTAGATGAACGACCAGTCCAAAGGTTGCATAGCCTGTACCGCTCAGCCGCTGACCTTCTAACGGGTAGCCCAGCCAGGAGCTTGGGATGTTAATCCAGTGGTCCTGATTTCCTTCCCTTGCCGAACGAACCCGCATATCCTCAGGCGACAGCAGTTCTTGCCAATAGAACGCCCAATTCCCTGTTAATTTTTGCGGATTCGTACTAAGTTGAGCCTGCGTTAAATCCAGAATACCTTCTTCACTTTGGAGCCTAGGAGAGTCCGGCGAAGAGAGGACGACATAGCCTGTAACCAAACCAATAACAGCAGCAATGATATACAACCAAACCTTACGAGAACCGACTCGGAGAATCTCCCTCATGATGAACCCAACCCCATTCTACAAGAGCGCAATAAGTAAGTTGATCATCCAAATAATATCATCAATACAGGAGAATGTACCCTGCAAATTTCTAGCAGGTGTCGATAGCTAACATCGCGATGATACCCTTTTGACGACGCGCGCTTAGCTGGGTGCGCCGCCACAAAAAAAGTACACACTTTGAAGTGCATACTGATATGAAGGATCTTATTCGCAATGAATAATTCGAGCACAATCTGTATGTGCCAGATTCACAGATGACTCATGCATTATAGTGAATTATTGATGATTTCTGTGAAGGGCTTCATGTTGTACGTGTCATCCTGAATGCGCCATTCTCCCTGATCCTGCAAAAAGGTGATATCACCCGATAACGGAATGGACTTGAACTCTTTGCCATCCTTATCCGTAAATTTCAAATCGAGCGTGTATTCCACAAGAATCCAGTCACTCTTGCTATCTTTGATCTTGGTTTGTATATTTTCAGGATGCAGTTTCGCTTGTTCGATGTGTGCAACCTGAAGAGGCAAGACAATATATCGATTAGCCATGTAAGCCTCATAATTCCTGGAGGTCAGGAACGGCTTCATCGTCTCTCCTTTGGCCAATAACCCTTCCATCTCTAACGTATCCTCATAGTCCTTGCCATCCACAGTGAGTTCTGTTGTCTTATACTCCAGCGACATTTCGAGCGCTTGTTGCTGCTCCTCCGCAGTCGCCTTCTGGTCCCCCGTATCACTTGGCTGTTCCGTTGCTGGTGGAGTGACGGGTTCAGTGCTTTCCGCTGGTTCAGATGATGTACATCCCATTAACATGGCGGCGGAAAGAAATAATATACCCATCACATATGCCAACTTGCGCATGGTTAACCCCTCCCTTTCTCGTCAGTATTACTCTCAATTATCCCTTCAATAGGATATAATGTCCAGTTATTAGGTGCATCTGAACAGACACCCAGTGAATTACATCCATTGGGTGTCATCTTCATCATAGATTGTGTTATAGTCATCGGGAAGTGATTTGGAGGAGATAATGATGATGATTAAAATTACTACTGGACCAACTCTCGAAGGATAGCGCCTGCGGGTCCAATAACTGCGTGTTTCCTTCAACAATGAAGGTGTGAAAGCTATGTCAACTTATCAAGTCGTTCCTATGATCTATGATTCCAAGGAACAGATTGAAGCTATTATTTTACTCGAACAACAATGTAAACAGCTTGATTCCATTCATCTGAAAGCAGACCTTGACCATATCAGCAAAAAAGACGGAGACCATGCACTCCTCTGTTATCGCCAAGGTGATTTGGCAGGACTACTCAGTTGGTATCCATCCGACGGCGTAACCGGGAATATTAATGCCATCGTACACCCGCAATTTCGCCGCAAAGGTGTGTTCAGCAGCCTACTGAAAAGGGCCATCCTGGATATGAAACCACAGGGAATCAACCAACTCAGTTATCGCGTTCCTCAGGGCTTATCTCCGGGCCTTCTTACTGCCCAATCCCTTGGAGCCATTTATGATCGTGCGGAGTACTCGATGCAACTTGTGAATGAGGTCCTTTCGGTTGTGGAGCCACCTGAACTAACGTTGTCCGTGGCAGAAGCCGAGGATATGGAGTTTATGGTCACTTGCTCCTCCCAAGCCTTTGGAGATTCGGAGGACTGGACACGCGAGTACTTTATGCAAACAAATGAACCCAGCCGAGTCACCTATATTGCATGGCAGAATCAACTGCCTGTTGGGCTGGTACGGGTCAACTCCATTAATGCAACAACCGCATTTATTCATAACTTCTGTATCTTGCCTGCTTATCAGGGACAGAAACTGGGGCGCACTGCGCTTAGCATCCTGGTTGATCTCCTAAGGAAACAAAGTTACACAGATATTCGCTTATCCGTTGTTACCGAGAACAAACGTGCTTTGAATCTGTACCGCAGTGTTGGTTTTGAAGTGATTTCTGAGTATCACTATTTCAACGGTAGTTTATAAAAGGCAGTAGAGAGAGATCGTTTTCCGCAAAGGGAGACGGTCTCTCTTTTTATATATTGGAGAATTGAAAAATCAATTTATAACCATCGAACGTTTGCCCGTAAATCTCCCGATAGTTACCTTTAGTATAATTATCCACTGTTTTTCGCCAGAAAGATTGGCCAATCTTATTGTTCTCCGATGGATTGGTGAACAACTCCCAGTTTCCTCTAAACATGCCGAAGATCGTCGATGCCGCGTGTTCAGCAACGCCTACACCTCGAAATGGTTGCATCAGAAAGAAGTCATGTACAAAGAAATTCGTGCCTTGTGAACAATATGGCGGAGTAGCTATGAACGCAAAACCTGCCGGTATGCCATCCACAATCATAAGGAACGGATAAAGACACTCCGGTTTTTCCCACCAAATATTCTGTACATCATACTGATCCTGTAACGTTTTGTAATCAGGACTTGGCTCAAAAATGCCATGTTCGTTCGGGGTATGCTCTCCACCCAGACCATAATGTCCGGATAGATCATGAAGGTATAGCGGGTACATATTTTTAATCACATACGCCTCGTCTTTATTCGTTAATTTCACTTCTATATTCATATTATTCATATTCACCAACCTTACCAGATGATTTAAGGAGTTAATTCATGAACTCTCAACGCATATCCTTGTACCGTCAAATGAATTGTACGCGTAATTAACAACCTCGAATATGTAAAAAAGCTTTAATAACTATTCTTTATTCTTACAGGAAAAAGCCACATTCGATTGCTCGAACATGGCTTTTATAGTTTCATCCCTTTTTGCAATACACAATTTTCTTGATGCTATCGATGGATAAACAGTATTGGTCCGCAAGCTGATCGATGGTTGTTCCGGCAGCAAAAAGCTGGCGGATCTCGTCGTTCCGCTCCCGGACAATCCTTCTGCCACCCGAATTCTCGCCCCACTTCTTGTGGGCATCCTTGGGCCTCGGAATATAGATCAAGCCACCAGAGATATGACGCTGTATTTCTTTGAGTAATTCTTCCGGGAAGATTGTATCCGCATTAATATATTTCACGTTGCTCCACTCCTTAAAAGTTAAAATCTTTAAGGCAGCAGAGTCGTACGATGAACGCATTGGATATGCACTATAATGATATGGCGGAAGTGGATTTCAGGCTCTATGCAAACAACCGCCGTTGTTCATCACATGGACTCTGCATAGAGCGGGTCGTGAAACCTTTTATGAATCGAATCATGGTAGCCCCCCATTCAGTTAATCTTATTCGTGCTGAAGAACTTTTAACTGTCTATACCATAATAAGGTTTACTTTCCTTAATAGCAAAATCTACACGTTGAATCTGTAATATACCCCTGTTAATTCTTCTGATACGCTCCATAGCTTGTTTGAAATGTTAGCGTCATATAATTTTTCGATGATCTTAGCGCTCTTGGGATAGCCCTTAGTGCCGCCCATACCACTGGGAGCAATATACTCCCCTCCCGTGATCGTCGGATCTGCTGCAGCATATAAGGTAGGTAATGCCCCCATATGTGCCGGTTGACTAATGATTTTCAAAAGACTGCGCATGAATATATTGGTCTGTTTCCCCGAACCGAAGGAAAATAGATTGGTATGCGAAATTCCTGGATGAGCGGCGATACTCATGGAATCAATATGGGCGGAATTAAATTTATTCTGCAGCTCTCTCGCAAACATCAGATTGGCTAGCTTGCTTTGACTGTAGAACTTCATGGGATTATATCCTTTGGAGCCATCTAAATTATTAAAATCAATCGCACCATTATGAGCTGCCATACTACTTACAGTGACAACTCTCGATTTCGGAGTAGAGATCAATCGAGGCAATAGTAGACCCGTAAGCGCAAAATGGCCTAGATGATTACTACCAAACTGCAATTCAAAGCCATCTTTCGTCAACTGGAATGGAGGGTTCATAATTCCTGCATTATTAACGAGAATGGACAAAGAATCGTATTGCTCAAGAAAAGCGGCTGCGAACTTACGGATACTAGCTAAATCGCTAAGGTCAAGCTGCATAACGATTACCTCTCCAGCTACATGCACAGACGACTTTATTTTATTAGCTGCCTTTTCACCTTTTTCCATATTACGAACTGCAATGATAACCTTTGCGCCTTTTTCAGCTAACGCTAATGCCGTTTCATACCCTAACCCGCCGTTCGAACCTGTCACAATCACTATTTTATCGGATACAGTCGGGATGATGTCTTTAGTCCAAACTTCGCTCATTTGTCTACACACCTTTCTTATCTCTTCCTTGATACCCTAATATCCAGCGTTTGAAAGCTCTTATCCCCCACCATACTGGCTTAAACTCCGTTCCAGCATCCCTCTAACCTGCTGCTGCAGTTCGAGCGGAGACACCACCTTCACTTCCGGCCCATAGGAGAGTAACTTTCGTGCTGTAAAAGAAAACTCTTCAGGCGGAATCAGTCCGCGCCACTCATGGCCTTCAACTGACTTGAACAACACATCTGACGCAGCAATCCTTGCTCCAAATTCCGTGAATTGCAACACCACTTCTACGCTTGCTCTATCTTCTTTGGCAGCTAGCCATGCCTTTAGACTTGGAACAGATTTATCCACTGATTCCATAACAACCAACTGCTGCATGCGATCCACCCGATACAACAATACACGATCCTTATTCCGGGCTGGCATGTACCAATGTCCCTGCTCATAGTAGATGCCATAGGGAAAGACCTGTACTTTTTTAGGGCCACTGCGGGCATGATACATAAATTCGATTTCTCTCTTTTCTACCGCTGCACCCAATATTACTGTTGTTAAAGGCTCGGAATGCCCACCGGGGTGCTGGACAAAGGTGATATGCTCTCTCATTCGCATAATGAGATCCTGTACATCTTCGGGTAAAGTAGAGAAGTATTGCTCAGCCAGATGCTCACGCATTGATCCATATGGAAAATCCGGTACTTGCTGTAGATATTCCAGCATCATAAACAGCCCTAATGCCTCCTGCTGTGTCAGTTGAAGGGGTGGCAAAATCCGATTGGGCAACACCCGGTATCCTCCGTTCACGCCAACTTCTGTGTACAAAGGGAAACCCAGCGCCTGCAATGCATCCAGATCTCGCTGGATCGTACGAATCGATACGTCGAACCGTTCTGCCAATTCCCGGGCAGTGAACTTTTGTCTGGAATCCATCAGGCGCATGATCGCCAATTTCCGATGATTCATTTATTCAACATCCTAACTACGTCAACTTTTGTTATAGTTAAAGTGTATCATACATTTTAGAAGGGAGCGATGAACATGTCTGATAACAAAACAATTTTGTACATTGCTATGAGTTTGGATGGATATATCGCAAGACTGGACGGTTCGGTCGATTGGTTATTTGATGTGGAGGGTGATGGTGGAGACAACGGGTATGCTGCATTTTATAAAACAATCGGTAGCGTTGTTATGGGACGTTATACGTATGAAGAGGTGCTCACACTTTCCGAAGAATTTCCCTATGCGGATCGCCCAACGTATGTGCTTTCCCGCTCGGAACAGCCGCCCGCTCCGCATGTACAGTTTACAACCGAGGAGGTAGATACGCTCATTCCCCGGTTAAAACAAACTTCTGATGGAGATGTGTGGATTGTGGGTGGCGGCATATTGGTTCAAGCTGTGTTAGCAAAAAAATTACTGGACGAGATTGAAGTCGCCATCATTCCCAAGATTCTTGGCGAAGGCATCCCCTTATTCCCGACAGGCACTGTGCCAAGTCAATTCAAAATGGTCCGAACCCAGACGCTCGGACAGATCATTTCGATTCGTTATGAGGTACAGAACAGCGGCACAGCGGATACAGCTTCGAATGTCTAGATAAGTAGAAAGGGAAAAGACCATTCTTATGATGAAGGGACCTCATCAAGTTAGACACCATCTAACCATTGGGGTACCCGTTCATGAAAGAGTGGTCTTTCCATTACCATGTATCAAGTTATCCTATCATTCCTCGTACATATTCCGCTAACACCTCTGCCGTCCTACGGTGAGATAACTCGCCTGGATGGGTGCGCGCACCTACCGTCTCTTCGGTTGTACCAGGAAGCTGGATGATTGAGACCTTACGATCTCCTGCCCCCTTTGTATACGTATCAACCGCGCGGTAGATGGCAGGCATCATGGGAAAACCAAGCATGCCATAAGCCCATACGAGTTGTGCATCTGGATTGTTTTTCCGAAGTTTGAACAGGAACCGTTCCACCGCTTTCTCAAAAGCGGTCAGATCCTCTTCATGATAAGTACCATCTTCATTCAAACGCTGCTTGTACACCTTGCCCGTGTCGGGGTCTTTCCACTCCGGTGACTGAAAGGCACCCCCATCATTGCTGCCCAGGTTCACGACTACCACATCCGGCTGCCAGGAACTAAAATCATGCTGATCTCCTGCGCCTAGCGCTTCGTTACGCTCACCAGTAAGCAAGCCACAGACCTGTTCGTAATACTTGGGGATATTCCCCTTTGGATTATTATCCCAACTTGTCAGCACACCCCAGCCACTTTGCGAGATGACCCGATATTCTGCATTCAATGCCTCTGCTGTCATAAACGTATAATTATGTATGGCGCTGAACCACATCGGAATCCAATCTTCCTCCGCTTTCGCTCCAATCGCACCTTCTCCAGATGTAATACTGTCACCAATGAACTCGATCTTGTACGGTTTTTCCTGCACAGGCAGGAACGCTCCATCCGATTTCACCGCATGAATCTGCAAGGAACAACCCGGGTCACCACTCATCGCTTGAACATCCTTAACGATCCGAACATTCTTCACCACATTCGCGTTCATACCTCGGAATACACAGACCCAGTACCTTCCCGCCGTTAACATCTGTCTGCTCACCGAAACACCATTGATCAGAATGCTGATCCATGACTCATACATGTCATACTGCGACTCTACTTCAACCCATAGTTCGGAGCCCTGTACATTGAGTTCAACTGCACTCCCCGTCCAAAATAACGTCAACGGCGATCGCTCTCCAGTTGTTCTGCCATGCACTTTAAGATTTCCGATCTCAGGCAGAGCATATACCTTTAAATTCTCATTAGATATCACGGTGCAAACCTCCTACGTTTGGCTCAGATTATAAGCAGGCTCTCTACATGCCTCGGTTGTACGCTTAACTGATATTATGCAACTTTTGAAGCGCTTCATCTTTGTTTTTCAAAAAGAAAACATGCTTGCCATTGTTACACTCATAGATGAAATCTCTCAGGCTCTTGCTGTTATGTCCTTCGAAATCTCCCACAATAGCAAGCTTAACATGATAGTTCACGTACTTCTGCAAAATCTCACCTGCAAGCTTGGTTTTCAGTTCGAAGAACTCTTCCGTGATGTTCGATTTGTCGATAATGAGCTTATCGGCATCATCGCTATACCTTACCGAAGCCATCAAATCCAGTGCATCTTGAGCATTGTTGATGACGATACCATCACTTTCAATAATGGCGACCTTGGAATTGCCTTGCTGATCAATGGTTATGTTCAATTCACTTTCTCCTCCTCTGGACATCGTTTCTTTATAATATCTCTCAGTTTTATAATAAAAAGCAATAATCGTAAAGTGCGTTCAATCATTAGCGTGATTCCCTAACCTCGAGTTGTCCTTTCTTAGTAGTTATAGACTGTAATTCATATGATATAATGGGGTTATTTCCTAACTAAACTAAATCTCGTGACTTGCGAAGAAAAGAGGTGTCCATGGACACAAAGTGGCTAGAATGGGCAAAACAGATTCAAGCTATCTCACAAACAGGTTTAACCTATGCCAAGGATGTTTATGATATCGAGCGATATGAGGAATTGAGGCGCATTAGTATTGATATCTTAAGTAACTATACTTCTGTTAACAAAGAGAAAATATCACTTACATTTGCAAGTGATTCAGGTTACGCAACGCCTAAAGTCGATATTCGCGGTGTTGTTTTCAGGGAAAACAAAGTGCTTTTGGTTCGAGAGAAAATAGATGGCGCATGGGCATTACCAGGGGGATGGAGTGACATCGGCCTATCACCATCAGAAGTAGCTGTGAAAGAAATTAAAGAAGAATCCGGTTTTGATGTTGTGCCGATGCGGTTGTTAGCGGTATTGGACAAAAAATTCCATGGACACCCACCTGAGCCTTATCACGTATATAAGATGTTTATCCGCTGTGACATTGTGGGAGGGCATGCGGAAACAGGTGTAGAAACCAGCGCAGTTGATTTTTTTGCTATCGACGCTTTACCTGAATTATCATTGGAAAGAAATACGCTGGAACAAATTAAAATCATGTTCGAATTTCTTGAACAGCCAGATAAAGAAGTCATTATGGATTAAAATAATAACCCCTTCAGCTTGCCCGTCTTTGGTGAAGTGACCTCGACACCGCCGATGGTCACCTTCCCGGGTTTTCATATCCTCCAACAGACAGAGGCATATGATGCCTCAGTTATTCATCTTTTCAAGCGTCTCCATGTAGAACACATGCAGGAACTTTTTGATATTAACCTTGCCTTTGTCGCCTGCCTGATCTTCTTCCATGGCTCTCATCTTCATTCGAACATCCTGGAAGTCAAAGTAGAGTGGCGCATAATGCTCAAACTTGTGGTTGCTATAATCGGTGAGTCCAATCGAGGCCATGTTCGTTAACGCGGCAATTACCGTTCTGCGAATGCGCTGTTCCATCGCCTTGCTCTCTTTCTCCACATCCTTGGGCGTTGACTTGTACGTCTGGGCCACCGCTTCATAGGACTCCTTCAGTGGCGGCCACTCCGCGACCTGCTTCTGATCAATCGCATACTCCATGAGAGCCACAATATCCTTGCTACCACTTTCTCCGATAATCCCCAGATCCATTAGAATGCTTCGTGCCGCATCTCGCACCGTACGACCTTGGGCAGGGGCCGGCGCTTCCACCAGATTCAATCGAGCCATCGACTGCTTGATCTCCAGCACGTAACGCTCATACTTCCACTGGTCATTCACTTTGCTGAGCACATGCTCCACTTCCACCCGATTAATCGGTTTATGAATAAAGAATTCAATTCCGTTCTGGTAGGCCTCCCCTACCATCTCTTTGTTCTCTACCTGAGAGATCATGATGAATTTACCGGTATAACCGCATTGCTTCAGCTTCCCTACCGTCTCAATTCCGTCCTGATCCGGCATCAGCAGATCAATCAACACCACATCAGGACGCAGATCCATGATCATCCGTGCGCCTTCTATACCGCCCTCAGCCATGCCCGCAAGCTCACCGATACCACAGGATTCAATGATATCATGCAGCATGCTCCGACTCACCACATCATCATCCACGATCATGATAGAAAGTGTCATCGACATCGGCCCCCTTTATTAAATTCATCTTGGGAATAGCTATACGAAATGTAGTCCCTCTCGCTCCCAGAGGCGCCGATTCCACTGTGATCTGTCCCGTCAACGACTGAACGATATCACGTACATGGGACAGGCCAATGCCTGTCGCGGCAATGCCAACTTCATTGAACTTCGTTGTGTACCCCGGTTCAAAGATGACATCCCGTTTGGCTTCGGGTACGCCTTTTCCAGAATCCATCACAACGAAATGCACGTTTTCTTCCTGCTCATATATACGAATTCGAATCGTCCCATCATGCTCAATCGCCTCTACCGCATTGGCAATCAGGTTATTCATTACCGTGAGAAGAGGAATGTAATACGGAGACTCACAATCATACTGTTGCTCAATGTCGATCTCGACCTGCTTATGCAACATCTCGCTATATTTTCGGTTTGCTTTACTGGCAAAGTTCAGCACTTCAGACAGGCTCATGTTGACTGCTTTTTCATTATCATACAGCTTCAGCAGACCCGCCAGAATACGTTGTGAATCCTTCTTCACTTCATGAATCTGCTGAGCAATGCCCAGGGTGCGCTGACTGTATTGGTTCATGTCCTGCTCCCGGAGATCGCGATATAGATCATAGCTGTCAGCTGTAATGCCTTCGATCGTATTCATCGCTTTCTTCAGGTAAAAGACCTCGCCATACAGACCCGAGTTCACACTCAGCATCTGCTCCATCCGCTTCTCCTGCTCTGCATGCAAAAGCCGCATCTGCCTCACCGCAATGCTGTTATATAGCCCAATCACAAAGTAACTTCGCAGACCACCTACCACAAGCAGATACAACCATTCCTTCATATAAAAGATATTGGTCCCGCTTAACATTCCTCGAAAAAGCAGCTCAACAAGATTAGAGGAGAAATCGATACATGTGATTAACCCGCCGAGCAGAAGAGGCTGCATCTCATGGAATCGATGCTTGAATTTGCTAAGCCCATAGGCAAAGACCACATAATACACACCTGCCCCCAGATTGTCCCGCATGCTTTCCAGTATAGACACCGTCTGTACATGATTGATGAGATCTACCGACTGGAACAGCAAATTCGCGATGCCTGTCAGGATTCCTGTCTTCACATAAGACAAGTGTGGCATGATCATCAGCAGAAATAAAAGGATGCTAACCCCCAGTCCGATTCGGAAGTAATCTTCCCGGAACGGATTTATCTTGAATTGCGCCCCTACCGCAGTGGTAAAGGCAATGGCCGTCATCTGCACATTCTCATTTTTGACCCAATTGCGCATCGATCTCTTCACCCACTATAACAACGTTTAGCGCCCAATGCCGGAACCCGCGCTTCTAATGTTAAATATACTAACATATGAAAGATGCATTAGAAATAATTAAAATTAGGGAATGAACACGCAAGTAAAACAAAAAGGCCGGAAGTTTTCACTTCTGCGGCCTTTTCCTTATATCTTATCCGGAATATCAAATGATACCATCGTGCCCTCACCCGGCTCACTTACGATCGATAATCCCTGACCATACCGTTGCAGCAATCTGCGGTTTGTATTCACAATGCCTATTCCGCCTTTTCCACCTGGCGTAGCATGTAGCAGTTCTGCAACCTTCTCCGGTTCGATGCCTTTGCCATTATCCTTCACCTCAATACGGGTATAACCCTCATGACGAGTAATGGATAGGCATAACGTACCGCCTACATTGCGGCTTAATAGTCCGTGTCTGACGGCATTTTCAATCAAAGGCTGAATGGATAGCGGCGGGAGAAGCAACGGAAGGTCCGGCTCTACGTTTAATACCACCGACAATCGATCTTCAAATCGTGTTTTTTCAATAAAAAGATAGGCTTCAACGAGTTCCAGCTCGTATGATAATTTCACCAGTTCCCCTGTATTGAGATAGTTGAAGCTGATCCGTAAATAGGATGAAAAAGCTTCACCAAGCTTCCGCATATGCTCTGTATCAATATCACTTAAAACCATAAGTGAATTCAGTGTATTAAACAGGAAGTGAGGCTGAATCTGAGCCTGTAAATAAGCGGCCTCCATGCGCAGGCGCTCTTGGATAGACTGATTTAGCATGGTCAATGCACGTATCCGATATTTCAGTTCCACCGCATCTACAGGCTTCGTGACATAATCATTGGCCCCCGATGCAAACCCCGTGTAGATATCTGGCGGCTGACTTCGTGCCGTCAACAGCAGCACAGGAAGCTCCGACATCGAGAATTGTTCCCTCACCTTCTGGGTTAACTCATATCCGGACATATTGGGCATCATCACATCTGTAATGAGCAGATCCCACTGACGTGTCCCGAGCAATTCCATCGCTTCCTGACCCGAACCTGCTGTAGTTATATCATATGGTTCCGTCGAAAGAATGCTGACCAACACATCCAGATTCACCGGATCATCATCCACAGCCAGAATGGTGGCTCTCCCCTCTTTTAACAATGGAGCCATCTCTGCCGTCGCCAAGGCTTCCGCGTCCCCCATACCTTGGCGGGGTAACAGGAATCCGCTAGGTGCATCTTCCATCATCTCGGCGGCCTGTTCCCATATCAGGGGAAGTTGTGACTGAGCCTGATCGGCGGCTTCATCCGCGAGTGGTAGATCGAAGCTGAATACCGAGCCCTTTCCGAGTTCCGAGCGAACCGTAAGTGCCCCGCCGTGCAGTTCTACGAGCTCTTTGCAGATGTTCAGTCCAAGCCCGATGCCTTGTCCATCACTGATTCCATACGATCCTTGTTCATACGGGAGGAAAATACGCATCCGTGTATCCTCATCCATGCCAATGCCTGTATCCGTCACATGAATCAGAGCATGTCCTTCACGAATTTCGGCACTTACGGATATCGTTCCTTCCTCTGTATGTTTAAGCGCGTTATGCAGTAGATTATACAAAATCTGAACGAGCCTTTCTTCATCAGCCATGACCTGAGGGAACGATTCCGGAATCTCCATATGAAGGCGGACTGGTTTTCGTTCTGCCATGAACTGCAGCATGGCGATTACGCCGGGCACAACCGACTGTATGGAAAGAGGCCCCTGACGTAACTCAATGCGGTGCTCCTTCAGCCGGACTACATCCAGTAGATCACCAAGGAGATGTGACATCCGTCGACCGATCGTAATCAGCAATTCCATATCCTCTAGGCTCCGTTCATCCAACCGGTTTTTCTCTCGGGTGATCACGTTGTGAGCGATGTTAATAATCCCGTGCAGCGGGGTCCGCAGTTCATGTGATGTATTCGCCAAGAACTGATCTTTAATTTTGTCACCCTTCTGCAGTTCTGTATTCAGCTTCATATTCTCCCTGACATTCCTGAAGTATTTCTTGAACCAATAGGCGGAGAAGCCGGTAATCGCAAAGATAATGTCAATGGGATAATAGACTGTTGTCACATCTTTGGCTGTCTCGACCACACTCCATATCAGGTTGGATATAATGCCTCCTGCAGTAAGCAGCAGAAAAACAATATCCCGGTCCGCCTGTTTCCTGAAGATCATCGTTCCGACGATGTATAGAAACCAGATCATGGATACAAGAAAGAATAGGTTAATGACGTTGTAATGGATCATGGCATATGTAATATGAATGGGCACCACCACAATCACGGCCGTATAGATCAAGGTCATGACAACATGCCACTGTAGCCATGCCTTTCGTACATGAACCACCGTTAATCTCTGGAATAACAGAAGGATACAAGCATTTTGCAGTAACAAAGAGATCAATCGAATTTTAATGCCCCAAGTATAATTAATAGGAAGCCATAACATCAATATATTGTCATGACCCATCGTAACCGTGATGCCAACAGATAAAGTTAATACGGCTCCAACCAGCAAGGAACGTTCCTGTCGATTAAATGCGTAAAGAATACAGGCATACATGCCGTGGAGGAGCAAAACCAGAAAGGTGAGCATCTGAAAACCAATAGAATACCAACGCGAAAAATCAACGGCTGCCTGTGAACCAAAGCGAACAGGTTTGCTAATTCCGCCCATATACGGGCTATCGTAATTGGCTACACGAACCAATAGTTCAATGGAGGTTGTTCCTTCCTGATCATAGGTCGCTGTATACGAAGTACTTCGGGGTATATATGTACTGCTATCCACGGAGATCTCACCCATGCCCCCGTCCGCGTCTCCATTCATCTCGATCTCGGAGGAACTTCGAATCCCCTTGAACCAAAAGGTAACAGGCGTCTGAAGTGGATCTGTCAAAATACGCAAGCGATATGTTCCGTAACCGTGCGAACCCTCTTGTTCCTGACTCTGTCCACTCCCCCAGTCTCCTGGGACCTGAACACTCTTCGCACCGCCATTCCTCTTCGCAATATCTTGTTGGGTCAGCAACTCATCCGGGTAAAGTTCCCATTCCCCATTCAAGTACATGACAGGGGACTGATCCAGATCCACATCTCTCAAATCAAGCACCCCGTTAACGGCGCGATGCTCATCTACTGTGTGGAATAGCTCAGACCATACCGAGCGCATGCCAATTAACACTCCAAAAATGATTAGCATGATGATCAAATATTTGTAACGGTCCATACGTTTCGTTTGAAGTAATTTCATTAATTATTTTTTCATGACTTTGGTTAAACCGAGCTTCCAGTCCTGATACCATTCGGTAATGTCCTCACTGATCGGTATCTCCAAATCTTGCTCCATTCTGGTGGTTAAGAGACGATACTGCTCCTCCACACCGAGATCGTTGTGCATTTCATCATATAACTTCATTAGCATAAAATAACTTTCTTCTTCATCCGGAAGCATATGCTGGATACGTTGTGTACTCTCGACCACTTTCTCCGCCAGCCCATGCTGCTGGTAATACAGACTTAGTTGTCTCATATGATACAGCCACAGATAGCGTAATCTTTCCCGCTCAGGTTCAGCCCACATGTATTCATAATTGCCAAGATAGGTACCCTTATATAGATGAAGCGCTTGCTCATAGGCATGAACGGTACTTGCGTCTATGACTTTCCATTGCCTGATTTCCCGTTCCCACTGCTCACTATCCAACTGAGCCTCACCCAATTCGAGTCGATAACCTGCCTCCAGGTGCCCGCTCTGAATCGTGATCATATCCATATTGCAAGTTTTCAGGGTTTGGCGGACATGATACATTGCAGTGTAGAGTTGATGTGTCGTCTTCTCCTCTTCCATTCCCGGCCACAGAAGCTCCAGCAGAACACTGCGATGGATGACCTGGTTCCGGTGGTGAAGCAAGTATGCAAACAGCTCCTGCGCCTTGCTTGTACGCCATTTGGCCACCTGAACATCCTTGCCTGGAAGCTTAAACTGAATCTGATTAAAACAGCAAATTAAAGGTACGTTTGTATCCTTTGACCGTTGCTCGCGTTTTACGCTCAGTTTCTCTCTTACGCGGCTCACCGTCTGCTTCAATCGATCCTTTTGGATGGGCTTCATCACATAGTCCAAAGCCTGTAATTCGAAAGCATGCACCGCATATTGATCGTAACTGGTCACAAATATAATTTCGGTGCCCGGTGTTGCCGCCTGAATCTGTCTTCCCAGATCCATACCATCCATCTCCGGCATATGAATATCCAGAAATACAACATCAGGACGGTGCTCCACAATACCCGCCACAGCCTCTGTTGGATTCATATATGTAGCGATAATTTCAATGCCGCTTACTTCTTTTTCTAGTGATTTTTGAAGGCCTATCAACGCTAGACGTTCGTCGTCAACCAATATCACTTTCACAGGAGCTTCCTCCTCGACCCTGAGGTCTTGAGATTTATTTTCACTATTATATCATAGGCATTTTAAGTATTTAGCGTTCTTCGTTATCCATTTTTAATTTTTAGCAATTTAATTGTATAATACTAAATAGAAGACAGGTTATCAGATCCGGTCTTGGAAGAGAGGAAGGTTCCATATGTCAGATGTTAATCAAAGCTTTGGGCAAGCCCTTGTCAAATCATTAGTGGGGGAACGCGGTCATATCCGCATCGCCCGTGCTCTACCCGATATCGATGTCACACTTGCTGCTCGTACGCACGATGCCATGCCATATACGATCTATCAGTTGGTGAAGCATATGCATTATTGGCAGCAATTCATGCTCGAACACTTGGAAGGACGCAAGCCACAGCTCCCTGCTAACGTGAGTGAAAGCTGGCCTGAAGAGAAGGGTCCACAGGACGAAGCGACGTGGAAGGCAGATATTCAGGCATTCTTGGATGGAGTTGATCAAGCCGTAGCCATTGCAGAAACTGCACAATTAGATGATCCACTGCTCTATTTCCCGGGTGAAACTAAAGCAGGACTTCTGCGCAATATCGCCTCCCATAACTCGTACCATCTAGGGGAGATTGTTCTGCTACGTCGCTTCTACGGCGCATGGCCGCCTCCAGGTGGCGGATATCCGGCGTAAACCATATTTTCAACAGATCTATTGAACGAATATACAGACACATCTAAGCTGTGAAAGGACAATTGTTCCTTTTACAGCTTCTTGTGGTTATAGGTAATTAACCTCCTTTGAAGTGCCAATTATAACGCTCATATCCTGCTCCAGGCTCATATATTACTTCAAAGTACGTATATGACTTTGAGGTGCGTACTTCTCATCCTTCTTTTTCTGACCCACAATATGAACAGAAGAAGAGAGGAGCATGTCCATTGAAACCCGAACAATCCGTTACCCGTTACACCGCACTTGTCATTGGTGCTGGAGGCGTCATTGGAAGAAACCTTATTGATTATCTGATGACACTTCCGCAATGGAATGTCATTGGTGTATCTCGCCGCGGAGGAGAAGATGCCCCCGGTTTACGTTATATATCAGCTGATTTACTGAACGAAGCAGACACACAAGACAAACTGAGTCATTTAACGACCGTTACGCATATTTTCTACGCCGCATATCAGGATCGCCCAACTTGGGCCGAATTGGTACAGCCCAACCTGGCGATGCTCGCCAATGTGGTGAATACCATCGAACCGATCGCTCCAAATCTCCAACATATTAGCCTAATGCAAGGTTATAAAGTGTACGGCGCACATCTGGGTCCTTTCAAAACACCTGCCAAAGAAACGGACGCATATCATATGCCCCCTGAATTTAATGTCGATCAGCAACAGTTTCTCGAAGATCGGCAACCCGGAAGCAGCTGGACCTGGTCAGCCCTTCGCCCGTCTGTGGTATGTGGATTCGCCCTGGGCAATCCAATGAATCTTGCCATGGTTATTGGCGTGTATGCGGCTATCTCCAAGGAGCTTGGCTTGCCACTTCGATTCCCTGGGAAACCAGGAGCGTATCATTCGCTTCTTGAAATGACTGATGCAACATTGCTGGCTCATGCAACCGTATGGGCAGCAACCGATCCGCAATGTGCCAATCAGGCATTTAATATCACCAATGGTGATCTGTTTCGCTGGAATGAGCTATGGCCCAAAATCGCTGCGTTTTTCGAATTGGAACCAGCACCTCCACTGCCCCTTTCACTTGCAACAGTGATGGCAGATAAAGAAAATCTTTGGAATTCAATGATTGAAAAGTATGGTTTGATAAACACCCCTTATGATGATGTCTCTTCCTGGGCATTTGGTGATTTTGTCTTCTCGTGGGATTACGATTTCTTCGCAGATGGTTCCAAAGCTCGCCGCTTCGGATTCCATGATTTCATTGACACTGAGACTATGTTTATGGATATTTTCAGAAATCTACGTGATCGTAAGATCCTTCCGTAAAGTAAATAAAATGCAAAATAAGCCGATTCCTGAATTCCAGAATCGGCTAATATAAGTCCCTCAACGGTCAGTAGTAGTTGGCGGCTTAAACAGAATTTTTCCTCGATCACCATATACATTCTCCACGTGTATATCGCCCCACCTACACATCAGATGAAGAATCTCTTTAAGACTCCATCCATACGCTGTTAACTCATATTCCACTTTAGGTGGGACCTGGTGATGGGAAATACGGACAATAACTCCCGCCTCCGTTAATTCACCAAGTTGCTGCGTCAACACTTTCTGAGTGATCGCAGGGATCAGTTTCATCAGCTCACCATTACGTTTCTTGCCAAAGGTAAGATGGAATAGAATAACAGGCTTCCACTTCCCCCCGATTACTTCAAGAAAAGCTTCCACTGCGGTGTTATATACCTTGATCGGTTCCTCCATATCACCTTCTGTCTCCCTTCCACACAACAGTTTAAAGAACCTCTGTCGATTTTTTAGACTTCTGGAGTCATCAGCCCTTGGATAAACGTCTCAAAGTTCGGTGCCAGCGGAATGATCTCTTTGGGATTCTCCCTCTTCACATAAACGACCTCAGGTTCTCCATCATTACCGAATGAACGATAATCGAGCATGACAACCCCCGACTCCGAAGGAGATACCGCGATGACCACACCAATCTCCGGATACCCTTCACGTTCAATCAAATTCCAGCTACCTTGAATACCCGCTAGTGTGCGAGGCTTCTCACGGCCAATGCCCAGTATACCTTCAATTTCAACATAATCCGTAGCTCCCGTATCTGTGTTCGCCACAGGGAAATAACGATTGTACGGAATACCACCGTTATGTAGCTTCATCATCTCAATGTAGGAAGCCGGAAGTCGGAACACCAATTGCTCCTCCACAGACTCAATGAGACCATCACTTGGCGGATTGGACACATAGTGCTCCAGTGCCTGCTCACTATCGTTCCAGAATTCGCCGGATTCCGGTCTGGGAATCGCTTCAAAGGTCGCTACAACGTCAACGGGTACATGGAATTCTCCAACAGCCTCTGGATCCGTTTCAACTTCAGGTTCAGATTCGGACGGCTCCTCCATTTTGCTTCGAATCCATCCCAGAAACTCCAGCGTATCTTCATCCTCAGGGTCCAATTCATCCGCTCTTTCAAACGCCTGCAGTGCATGCGCATATTGCTCCAGATAATAATAAGCCAGTCCAATCCGATAATGCCAGAGTGGGTCACCTGTGCCCTCTTTAGCAACCGTCAGGAATTGTTCAACCGCTTCTTCATACTGTTCCAAGTTATTCAGCGCTCGTCCCAAATGGTTAACCAGCTCATAATCTCTTTCTTCCACAGGAATTGCTTGAATTGCATCTACAATTTCCTGAAATTCATCTTCTTCATGCCACTCTTGCAATTGAACCAACAGATCGTCTCTCATTCTCTTTTCCTCCCCGTTCATTCACTCATGATTACGTATTGAAAATTATACCACTATCCGGATCACCATCTCCAGCAAAGCAAGATCCTTAGGGATCTCATGAATCGATATCTTTTCATTTCCGATGACAAAGCTAAAAGAGGTAACCTGAACCCGGTTAAGAAAACCAGGCAGGCTACCTCCTATATTCCTTCCACTATTTTGAATTCTTCATTCAATTCAGCAACTCAACACAATCGTAGACCCAGCCTGCACTTAACCAGTTACCCAAGTCACTGGAACCGCTGATCGGCGTAATCGTGATGGTATTGGAACCATTCACGAAGTAGGATGCTGGAACATTCCAGCTAAAGGTTGTGTTGTTCCCACGATACGTACCAATGGTGAAGCTACGAGAATTGGGCTGTGAAGATGCAGCAGGATTGGTTAAAGCATGTCCATTAACCGTTACACTAGGTCTACCATTATTGTAAGCTGCGGTAATACCGATGTTGAGCGTATGAGAAGATGCCGCTTGAGATGCATTCAAATTAAACGTTATTGTGGTTGGAGAATTCTGACCACGGAACTGGATTGCCGGGAATCGATTGGTCGCACTACCGGTAGCATAGGTGACAGGTCCCCAGCTTGGGTTGCGACTATCGGAAGGGTGACGGATCGGAATCGTCTGTCCATTCAGGAGCTCCCGTGGTGTACCATCCCAATTACCGATTCGCCAGATGTTAGAGGCTTTACTCGGGTCATTGTTGATCGTACGTGTATTCAGAGTCGTCGTTTGGCCTGCCGTGACATTAACCGTTTCCGTATATACGGCTAGTTCTCCCTTATAAGCTGTCATAGTGTACGTGCCCGGGATCATGCTGTATTTGGCGGCCGCCCCACTTGAAGACGTCCCCACCCAATACTGGGCATTGCTATTAGCGAACCCAATTGTGTAAGCATATCCTGTATCCATCCCGGAGAGGCCATTAAGCACTACGTTCCCCCGACTGGATACCCAACCCTGCAGATTCAGACCAGACATCCAGCTGAAATCGGGTACACTTGGCGCACCTCCCGTTGTAAAGATCAAAGCGTACGGCCCATGTAGACCCAGGCGCCAATTCTCCGTCTGTGCATGTCCCGAGTTCATATAGTTATATACTTCCGTCTCTGTTCCACTTTGGAACTGGATGTCGCGGAAGAATGGACCACCAGAGCTTTTTTCCCGATTGCCGTAGGCCATAAATACACCGACGCCATTCCCCGTAACTCCACGAACGGATAAATCTTTGGCCTGATCATTACCATAATATTTGGAGGCACTCTGACCGTTCGAAAAACCAAATACATCCTGGCTTTCAATCGCTCCAGTGTTACCTCGATTATTGGAATTCGCCGGAACACCTGTCAACACACTACCATTACCGCGGAAAATGTATCGCAGCTCCCCGATCGAAGGTTGAGCCGTGATATGCGTGGCCATGTATATGATATTCTCCCCACCACGTGAAGCATAATAGTGAGTTAGTGTGCTTGTGGATACCGTGATTAACACGGTTGATCCTGAAGGAGAGGTATTCCACGTCACATTGGCAGAGGAGCCCAAACCTGAGCCGATATGTGATCCTCTATTGCTGTTCAGCTCCGTACCGTTCATTTTGGCCGATATAATATCCCCATTGGTTTTGTTCACCACATAGACTAATCCTGATCCGGTGTTTACTTCAATTCTGGAGCCGTTATCGGTCACATTAATGGTTGCCGCGTGTCCAGTAGATGCAGGGTATACAACAGCTGTTGCGATCATAACGATGATTAAAAACAAACCAAGCGCCTTTCTCACTATACTTTTGGTCATGAGTAATTCCCTCCTTGGAACTCATTTAATAAAGCGCTTACATTATAATATATAATAACTGACACTTCCGTCTCATATCGATATGTCTGCTATGTGAGCCTGTCCATAATCAATGGAATGTTATGTCTGCGTGCGTATAGAATAGAGTCATCACTTCATGTAAACCTGATCTCGCCACCCCCTTCTTAAATCACTCTTCTACATACAAGTATTCTTACAATTCCAATAAAAGAATACCATTATATTACATATATTTGCAATGAAAACAGCCCGTATATCTGATTGCAAATTCTGCATACAAAAAACGCAGCTTCAAAAAGCTGCGCCCGCAGATACCAAGCTCGAGACAGTATCATCTCTTCCGAATAGGTATCCAAATCTCGCTTCTATATTTCTCTACAGTAACATCCTTGTGCTCATTCCATAGCATTTCCGGACCCTCACTCAGCTCATAGTCTGATGAGGGAAACCACTCTGCGTAGATCCGGCCCCACACCTCCTGAAGCGTGCCTGGAAACGGACCCACGACGGTAAATACAGCCCACGTTGAAGCAGGAACCTCCAGGTGTTCCAGTCCTTCAGGCGTCTCTTTTGTCGTAGCTGCACCAATGTAATGATCCAGTTCTCCCTGTTCCGCCATCCGTCCCTCACTGAAATGGGCTGAAGCACTGATTAAGCCCATAGGTTGGACGTTTGATGCCCCCTTGATCGAATCAATCAATTCCGGTGTAAGGCTCTGGTACATCGCCGCGATCTCCGGATTTACCCCGTTGAATACGATTGGCACCCTTTTACGAATACCCACGATTCGAAACGCCTCTTTATCTTCAATACGGTAGTTCATTTCGCTTCCTCCTTGAATGGTCAGTTGAAATGTCATCCGTGGAAAGGCTTTAAGGGATGGGCCATGGTTTCGCGCTTCGGAGGGCGTAGTGCCATGCATGCTTTGAAATGCCCTAGTGAAAGAATCCGGCGATGTATACCCGTATTTCAGCGCAATATCAATGATTTTGCTGTCACTGTGGCTTAGCTCCATGGCCGCAAGTGTCATGCGGCGACGCCGAATATATTCCGAGAGTGTTACACCACTAAGAAAAGAGAACATGCGTGTAAAGTGATACTCCGAGCAGCAGGCAATTCGGGAAATCTCCTTCATGTCCACGACATCCATCAGATGCTCCTCAATATGATTCAAGGCTTCATTTAACCGCCTCAGCGTATCCATATCATCCCTCCCACGTTAATTTAAGCTTAGCAAAGTCATTCTCTTTGCATCCGACATTACCTGCACCATTCTGTAGGCTCTTTGCACCCAAACCAGAAAAAAAGAGCAGCATCAGCTACTCTTTTCTAACTTTGATATTCACATATCACCAGTAGTCAAGTCAAACAGGTCAAACCAGATACTCCGCCATAATCTGCTCGATATCATAGGGTGTAATACCTTGATCGACCGAATAGATTGTATCCGCCTGATCTATTGTATCCACCAGTTCTCCTCTAGCTTTGGCGTGGAGCATGAACAAGTCGTGCAGATCGGGTTTGCGTAAATTCGTTAGTGCTTTACCCATCAGCACGATACCTTTCTGATTCCCCTCTACGTTATTGTAGTAGTCCGGATATCTGGTCAGCGCCAGGTCTGTCCAGATGACGGTGCGTTCAACCAGATCCATAATGACGGGGATCGCAATCTGCGTATCCGCGGTAATATCGATTTTGTTCGCTACGGTAGACGGTTCGAAAATCTCGCCAGACCCCGGCTTCTTCCGCATCATCCACCCTACAAAACATTCCGGCAGATCACAATACGGATGACTGGTGAACGAAAGCAGTGTTGCCACCACATATCGTCCACCATAAGCCACGATGGATGGAATATGCAGATCAATAAACTCACTTGCTCCGTTAGGTGCAGTCACGATATCTCCGCTATGGACAGCCTTATAGTTAGAGGATCGCAGATTCGTATAGGAAATATGCTCCACATAGTTCCAGTCCTTATCGTACATCACCGCAGACAAGTCAATGTCCACGCGCCCTGTAGACTTTCCGTCCACGTCCCCCTCTTTCCACCAGTTGAAGAAACGAATGGTATCACCCTCTGCCATCGGCACACGGCTTCCACGAACGATAGTATGCAGAGCCTTGCTCGCCGATCTCTGGGAAAAGGGCACCAGATAATCATGAAGCTGCGGATCGACATAAGTCTTCCCGAGCGGGGCAAGGGCAGCGAAGCGCTCTACCAATGCCTGTTCGCACAATTGCACGACATTCTGACACGTGGCTTCATCGATCTCTGTCAGCTCATTCGGAACAGCAAAAGCTTTGGCTACATTGCCTTTCGGGAAAAAGACACGCAGATCCTGCGGTTCATTACGGTGGGCAAAATGCTGTCTCACCTGCAATAACACCGGGGTAGATACTTGCTCCAGTACCTCACCAAATGCCAGCAGTACATACGCTTCATCTTCGGTCATCCGCAACAAGTGATCCAGTCTTCTCGCAAATTCACCTGGACGCTGTGACAACAGATCAATCAGACTCCAGACATTCCGATATTGGAAGGCAAGCTCCACACTTCCGTTGAAGGTCGAATAAGGTTTATTATTACGCAAAATATCAAAGGCTTCTTCGCATCGCGGATACCGAAGCTTATATTCCGAAGGATGCAGAATTTCGCCAAGGCGAATCCAGCGATCCTTATATCGCAGCATATCCTCCGTCATGGAGCCACACTGCTCCAATAATCCGAGCAAAAGGCGTCTCTCGCGGCGTTTGAATTTCCGGAAGGGAGAAGCCGCAGCGAGGCTAACATCACCATCGGACCAGGCAACAGCCAGACGCAGGACATCACTTGCCGTTTTGAAATACGGACCGATCCGGTCGATGTTCGCTTTTTCATGCTTCAACAGCGAGGCAACCACAAAGCCCACATTTTCTTTAAACGGAATCTCAGTGGGTAATAGCGCATCCACGTCTTCCGGGTCTGCATGCTCCAATACCGTGTCGATATCCGCCTTGTCTGTTTCCGAGATGGAACCTTTTGCTTCAATGATCTGACGGATGAGTGTCTGGAATGCTTGCTGGTTTCCCAGTCCAATGACTTTCAAGTCCGTCTTCTCCAGCAAAGGCGTTCTCTCCACCGATGGTTGATCCGGATAGACCACAGTCAGGTTGGTCAGATAATGAATAATCGCATTAAGGTATAACTCCGCTTCATCCGCTTGCATCACCTGCATTGGGAATCCTGCATACATCGGTGTGTACTTCACATGTGCGCCGACCATGACTCTTAGATCAGCCACAAGTTGATGATACACTGTTTCAAATTGTTCCTTGGACAGCTGCCGCATCGCCTGCATTAGCTCATCCGAGAAGGTGTATCCGAGTGCTTCAATATTTTTGAGGGCAGTCGCCAGATGTGTCTTAGGCAACTGTTGTTTCCCTTCGTTTGATTCAATAATGAGTTTGTTTGCTCTGCGCAAATAGATGGTATTGTTCATGATAAAAGAGTCCAGGAAAGCCACATCCCTATATAACGTGAAAGGTTAGGGTTAGAAGGAAGGAATGTGATAGCCTGGACGCCTCCTCTCTGAAATAAAATCTTCAGGAGAGCTGCGACCCTATGATCTCCAATGATTGTAGAAGGAAGGATCGCAATAGCCTGAAGGCCAGCAGTTCAAAGTTTGTCGCCCGAACCTCTGGTGAACCCATCATCTCAGATTCCACGATCTGCCAACAGGGCGAAAGTATTACGACATGAATTTAAGAATTTAATAAAAATAAAAAAAAGCCTTTGCCGACCCCCAATGTCAGCAAAGGCTTTTCATTTTAAATTGTGTTTATTGATCAATCAAGTTTGTTACCTTCAACATTCTTGCAATCAATGCAGTGACCTCAGCACGGGTCATCGTAGTCTTCGGACTCAGCACTTCTGGCCCATTACCTTGGATGATCCCCGCTGTAATCAACTGGGCTACATCTTCTTTGGCCCAATTCGATACATCCGCTGCATCACTGTAACGTTCCAGTTCAGAGTTCATCTGATCCGGGCTAATTGCCGCTTCCGGCTCAATCAGACGGTAGGCACGAGCAACCATAGCAAATCCTTGCTCACGTGTGATCTCCTGATTACCGTTGAAGTTCCCATTATCGTAACCGCGAACGATACCGAATTCATTCGCAAGGGCTACCGCAGAGCGGAACCATGCGGAATCGTTAACGTCAGGGAATAGATTCTGTGGTGCATCCTGACGCATTAAGCCCAGTCCAAGCACAACAATCTCGGCAAACTCAGAACGAGTAACCTGACGGTTCGGTGAGAATGTGTTATCTCCGTTACCCTGCAAATCCAGTCTTGCAGCGATGTTGTTCACATCAGCTTTACCCCAATGGGATCTGGCATCTTCAAAATCCTGCGGGTTCCAGATAACCGAGTAACTTCCGCTGCTACGCAAGTCATTAATGAGTGCGTAGTAACGACTACTGATCTTAGTGACAACCGTTGGTACATGGAAGATGCTACCGTCCGGATTAATGATTACGCCTGTAGTAATCCGGTTCGGATCGATACCTTCCGGAAGTGCAATATACTTCGGTGCATAACCGTTCAGCTGGCCGGATCGCACGGTCTGTCCATCTTTCGTAAACGTCAGATCCAGATCAACCGGTGTGACAAGTAGCTCGTATCCTTGGGATGCGGCTCTTGTCTCGGCGCTGTCAATCAAAGCATCCGAGGAACGTGCGATATCAACATGGACATCAATATCAATCAACGCTGCATTACCAAGCTGTCTGGACACACCATTCACGTCCATTTTACCGCCAGGTACCGGATAGATTGCCAGTGGATTGCTAATGTTTAGTTTGGAACCTTGATCCACCAATTGTTTCAGTGTTTCGAGGGTTAAACCGTCCACCTTCATATCCCCATCATTCGGTGAATGAATGGCGAACTGCTGGCCTGTGCCTTGTGACATGGCAACATTCATCTTGGCTGGATCAACTTGAACCAATGTTTCTTTGTTGTCAGATGGTTTGGATGTAGCAAATGGTTGATGGTTACCATCCCGAGTTGTTTCCAAATTATCCTTCACGGGTGCCGGAGTTGGCGTTGGTACTGGCGCAGGTGTAGGTGCTGGTGCTGGCGTGCTTCCACCGTTACCTCCCGTATTTCCACCGCCGCCATTGTTGCCTCCACCATTGTTACCATTGTCACTGGATGCTCTAGTCACGTTGATTTTATACGCCGTAACATTTCCAAGTGAATCCGTTACTCTAACAACGATCTTATTTCCACCGACTTGGAGCGGTAGATTCTCACTTACAGTGCCACTTGAAACCTCGTTCCATTCTCCATCTCCAACAGCTATTTCAATCTTCGCAAGTGGATCAAGTGCCGTTGGCGTGAGCTGGAATTGATATACGCTATTCGGCACAGAGATGGTGTACGTGTCTTTCGCCGGATCAAAAGCCGGAGACAAGCTTCCCACGGAAGGGACCAGCGTCTGCAACGTAGATGCATCTGTACCAATTACTTTGGTAAGTCCCGTTCTTGCATCAGTCAGATCCAAAAGTGCCTTGTCTACCTGCGCTTGGGTCGCTGTCAGATCATTAAGCACTCGATTTGCTTCATTCATCGCATCTTTGAGTGCTTCCCAGCTCGCTGGTGTGTACGCTGACTCTTCCAGGCTTTCACCTGTAATTTCAGTTACTTTCGCTTGCAAAACTGATTTATCTACAACCGGTACAGATGTTGTAGGGATTAGGCCCGTTCTTGCATCTGTCAGATCCTGAAGTGCCTTATCTACCTGCGCTTGAGTCGCTGCCGGTTCATTCAACACTCGCTCTGCTTCATTCATCGCATCTTTGAGTGTTACCCAGCTCGCTGGCGTGTAAGCTGATTCTTCCAGGCTTTCACCTGTAATTTCAGTTACTTTCGCTTGCAAAACTGATTTATCTACAACGGGTACAGATGTTGTAGGGATTAGGCCCGTTCTTGCATCTGTCAGATCCAAAAGTGCCTTATCTACCTGCGCTTGAGTCGCTGTCGGTTCATTCAACACTCGCTCTGCTTCATTCATCGCATCTTTGAGTGTTACCCAGCTCGCTGGCGTGTAAGCTGATTCTTCCAGGCTTTCACCTGTAATTTCAGTTACTTTCGCTTGCAAAACTGATTTATCTACAACGGGTACAGATGTTGTAGGAATTAAGCCCGTTCTTGCATCAGTCAGATCCAAAAGCGCCTTGTCTACCTGCGCTTGAGTCGCTGTCGGTTCATTCAACACTCGCTCTGCTTCATTCATTGCATTATCCAGTGCTGTCCAGCTCGCTGGTGTGTACTCCTCTTCGTCTAGTTCGCCTGTTTCGATCTTATCCTTAATCTCATCGGCTTTGGCTTTCAACTTCGCTTTATCAATAACAACATAACTTTTCGTATTTGATGCTTCTGAATCTGAATAGGCTGGATTGTTCGTCTTCGCTGTTACTGTCACTTTGTAGGTGCCAACTTCTAGCGATGGTACCAATTGCGACAGGTTAAGCGCCATTCCGGTTACTTCCACCGTCCGCTTCCTGCCGTCTTCCAGTTCGATTGTTACTTCATATTTATCTGCATGCGCAACTGCTTCCCATGTCAACTCATCGTCGGTCAGTGTGACGTCCGGTACCGTCAAAGGAGTAGCAGCAGTTGCAATGGTAAAGTATGAGTTCGGACCAAAACTAGAGGTATTCAGGGTTAATTGGCCATTCTCAATTAAATGTAATGAGTCTGGATTACCAAATTTAGCATCATCGCTGATCACAACATACCGAGGCAACGCCGGGTTACCTCCCGTTTCGTCTACCTGAAGTGTAATCTGTGATTCAGTCCAGTTTGCTTTCTGTACCTTGAAGACACGCTCCATCCCAAGTAGTTTTTTCCCATCTTTCGTAATTGGTGTTTTGAATTCAGTACTTGCTCCATTGTCACCAAACGTAAAGAAAGAAGAATCCTTTGAGAATTCATTTTTATTTGCAGAATTGGTATCCTCAACACTGTTGCCCAATGCAATCGTCAACGTAGATCCCAGTTCCTGCGCTTTGGCTTGTTTCTGCATCAATCCGCTCTGATCATCTCGACCGATGCTTGTAATGCGATGGGTATAGACTGCGTTCTCCTGGGCATCCCAGATCGTAGCCATGTTTGAATCGACATATGAATTTGCTGTCGTCTGATCCATCGTGTAGCCATATTTGATCGCCAGATATGTGCTGACTTTTTGGCGTTCTGCGTCCGTAAGAGCATGGTCAAATACGATAATTTCTTCAATCGTACCCTGCCAATGTTCAATGCCCGTAGCTGCTGGGATCAGCTTACCGACTACTGCTCCGCCAGAGTTACCAGTATCCCATAGCTTCACATTATCTTTTCCCCAGTCATTTAGTTGCTGTACCTGCTTCATTTTACTGTACAATCTAGCTTGGTTTATACCAGTATCTCCGCCTGTCCAAGTAACAAATTGCTCGTTCGGGAAAGTCGTGCCCAAGAATCCTTCAGGGGTGTATAATGTTTGGTTCCTATCACTGTTAAATGTCGTCAAGCCGCCCCTTGTATTATTCTGAAGCATCCCCATACCCGTATAAGCATTCGGTGTTTGTACTCCCCATGAAATAATATAATTGAGGCCTCCCGTTTTATTGGTTTTGCTAACGGTAATGATCGATCTGGGGCTCTTCCCTTGAGGAAGCTTACTTACATCCAGATTCATAAAACTACTCGTGCCGTTATATTCCAATACCGGATTGAAATTGATATTATGATTTTTATCATCCCAATAGGTCGGTTGATTAGCTTCCGTACTTTGGGTTGCGTTGTTTATTTTACTGCCTTGATCTTCCCAGATACTCACCTTTTCGCCGCTGGCAACTCCGCTTACCCGCTCTGGTCGTAGCCATAGTGAAGGGGATCCAACTCCGCCCGGACCAACAGGAGTCTGGTTAGTTGCCTCCGCTTGAGCCAAACTCATGGGCAACGTTCCAATCGCTAGAATAAAGGAAAGAACCAGCATGGAAATTCTTTGCCATGGTTTCTTCCGGATTTTTGCTGTGTACATAGTTTCCTCCTACTTAATATGTTATTTTTGGACTGCTTACTGACTCAAAACATCATATCGACCCTCATCTTGCTTATTCTACACATGGCCTCTTACCAAACTCTTACCAAACCTTTCACTAGCAAATACAACAAAAAACAGCCTTGCAAATGAAGCTGCAAGGCTGTATATTTCCAATTAACTATTCGAATTTTTCCATTGTTGGTACCATAACTCAACTTCTAGGCCAGGGCGTATACCTGCCTCTTGTTCTAAAGCGATAACCAACTGATTATATTGAGCGACCACAGGATCTTTATTGCCTAATCGATCGTAGGTCTTCATTAAGGCCAGTCCGACTTCCTCCAATGATGGTTCGAATTGCTGTACCCGGTAATATAACGTGAGTGCTTCCGTATTCTGTCCCAGTTCGATGTAATATTGTGCAAGTTGCATGGCATGATTACGCCATAGTGCATGCAAGCGCTGACGCTCCAGTTCAGCCCATACGTAATCGTCCTCACCATAATATTTGCCTTCATATTGATCTGAGGTCTGTCGATGTTCAGCTATTGTAGACGAAGATAATAGAGGCAATCGGTTAAGACGGCTCTCCCATTCTTCCGCGTCAATCCTGAATTCACCCGTTTCCAATAGATAACCAAACTGTTGATAGCGAATGGACATCTTATCCTCACCCATGAGTTCGTTCATCATGCTGCGTAAGCGATGGATCCCACTGTGCAGATTGGATATACCTCTCCGCTCATCCAACTCTGGCCACAACAATTCAAGTAGTGTATCCCGCTTAATCGGTTTGTTCCGATGGTGGAGCAAATAAGCAAATAACTCTCTAATCTTGGTTGTTCTGAACTTCATATGTTTTGGCGGCTCATTGGGGTGCACTTGGACTTGGAGCATCCCCAGACAACGGATCATCATGGATGGCCCTTCTGTTATATTCAGACTTGCTGACACCGTTCGGCGTTGATACATCTTCATCGTTTTTTCCAAACGGTCACGCGTTACAGGCTTCATAATATAGTCCAGCACTTCAAGCCCATAGGCTGTCAGTGCATGTTCGTTATATGCGGTTGTGAAAATAACTTCTGTTCCAGGAGAAACCTCATGGATACGTTCGGTCGCCTCGATCCCGTTCATCCCCGGCATTTGAACGTCCATGAAGACGATTTCCGGCAGATGAATTTCGATCTGATCTATGGCTTCCTGTGCCGTCAGAAAAGAGCCGATAACTTCGCAATCCTCTCTCTCTTGCAACAGTTTGTTCAACCTGCTCAGAGCGAGATATTCATCATCTACCAAAATCACTCTCATATGCACAACTCCTCTGGCTCACTGATCACCCTTTAATCTATAATTTTACCATAAATCCTGACGTGGGACCGCTATCATTTAAATATAGAATCTATGTTCCGGTATTCAAAAAAATGTTCATCTTTGGCAGAGGGCATGCAGGAATTTGAAGTAAACTGTCGAAAACTAAAGTCTGCCATGAAACCAATAACCTATAAAAAGATACCCCGATATGTAGTGCTGTCGATTCTATTCCTGACTATTTTGCTTGGCTTTCGCTGGATATGGTCCGAGACTTTCACTATACCCGCACATCCTGAACCCATTGAAGGCTTGTTAGACCTTCGAGGCTGGGACCTCGCCAACACTTCACCCATATCCCTGGATGGAGAATGGGAGTTTTATCCCCAGACGTTAATCTCTAATCGTGACGCGAAAATAGCGGATAACCCATCCACACCGATTCAAGTTCCCGGTGACTGGCGTGATGCATTACCACAATCCTCATCGTCGTTTGGATATGGGACATACCATCTTCGCATACTTTTAGATCCATCTGTGGAGGAAGTCTCTCTCTGGGCTCAGAAAATCCAGACATCATCGATTATCGAGATGAACGGGACCATTGTTGCCGAATTCGGCCAACCTGCCACTCATGCCGAAGCCTATCGACCAGAAAGGACTGCATTTACAACTTCCTATGTGCTTGACGGTTCTACCGAACTCAATCTTTTGGTGCAGACAGCCAATTTTGACGATCCTTATAGCGGAGGGATCACACGCTCTCTCTATTTTGGTTCTCCAGAAGCCATTGGAAGTGAACGAGGACTATCCATTGACTTGCAAAAGATTACATTCGCTATACTGCTTTTGCACAGCCTATACGCTTTTGTCATGTTTCTGTTTATCCGGAAGGAACGAGCTCTGCTGACGTTCTCGATGCTAACACTGGTAGCTGCCCTAACGGTCGCTTCCGACCATGACAATCTGTTATTAAGTTGGATTCCACTCAACTTCACTTGGATCGTTAAGGCCAAAGCGTTGTCCTATCCGTTGTTCGCATTCTTTCTTTTACAAATGGCTAAAAGCTTCTCCCTTAGTCTACAATGGCGTAAACTGTTCCGCATCTATGCCAGCGTGCTTGGCGTTTACTGTTTATTTTTGCTAGTCGCACCAGTGACCCTGATCTATCATGTACTTGAGATCGGGCTCTCTGATTTCCTCTATCTGTTTGCCATCGGCTGGTCTGTGTACCTATTCTTCCGAATGGCAGCCGAGAAACGAAGGGACGCAAGCTTTTTGCTCTTTGCGGCTACTAGCAGCCTATCAAGCGTGTTATGGGGAATTGTGAACTCACATAGCGAAATTACCAACGTGTATTATCCGATCGATGTGATTGCGGCCATGTTTGGCTTCTCCGCCTATTGGTTCAGAAAATACTTCCGCAATTCAAGTGAGATCGAGAAGTTGTACGAACAGCTCAAAGAAGAGGATCGCCAGAAGGATCAGTTTCTTGTGAATACGGCTCATGAATTGCGTACACCGCTGCACGGGATCATCAATATCGCCGAGAGCATCGCGGTCCGTGAACGGCGTAAATCAGGTGGGCAGCAGGCAGAAGACATGAAGCTGTTAGTTACCATCGGCCGACGCATGTCCCAACTGGTTGATGACCTCCTGGATGTTATTCGTTTGAAGGAAAAACGTATTACGCTTCAGAAGAAACCTTTATCTCTTGCCTCTGTCATTCCAGGCGTGATCGGTATGTTCCGATTCATGGCAGAGGGCAAGCCCATCCATATGAAGGTGGATATTCCAGATTCACTGCCGTTGATTCAGGCTGATGAGAGAAGACTTGTTCAGGTGCTCTACAACCTATTGCATAATGCGCTCAAATTTACCGATGAGGGTACCATTACCGTGTCTGTTCGGGAACATGGAGAGTACGTCTTGATTCAAGTTTCAGATACAGGTGTTGGTATGAGTGAGGAGATACAACAGCGAATATTCGAGGCGTATGAACAAGGGACCCCAGAGGCCCGTTTAAGCGGAGGAATCGGCCTCGGTCTCAATATCAGCAGGCAGCTCACCGAACTCCATGGCGGCCAACTCACCGTGCAATCCGTATCTGGGCAAGGATCGACCTTCCAGATCTCGCTTCCACGGGAAGACACCGCATCGCTATCGGACCAGACTGAGCAGCAATGGGATGCTCACAGCTTCGATGAAATTGCGATTGCAGAGCCGCAGCAGCAGACCGTCTCTCAAGATAAGACTGCCGCAAGAATTCTTGCCGTCGATGATGATCCTGTAAACCTGCGAGTACTGATCTCCATGCTTGCGAATGAACCGTATCATATTCAACCCGCGGCCTCGGCGCTTGAGGCACTTGAATTATTGGATAAGGAGCCTTGGGACTTACTGATTGCCGATGTCATGATGCCTCATATGTCCGGTTATGAACTGACCGAGAATGTACGCAAGCGTTATTCGGTATCCGAGCTTCCCATCCTGTTGCTGACGGCCCGTAACGAGCCAGCGGATGTATACGCCGGATTCATGGCCGGTGCTACAGACTATGTCACCAAGCCCGTGGATGCCGTTGAATTAAGACATCGCATCGGGTCTCTGATCGTACTGAAACAATCTATTGATGAGCGACTGCGCATGGAGGCTGCTTACTTACAAGCACAGATTCAGCCCCATTTTCTTTTTAATACGCTCAATTCAATCATGGTTCTTAGTGAGATGGACACGGAGCGAATGCAGAAACTGGGCGATGCTTTTATCGAGTACCTTCAGACCAGCTTTCATTTTGTCAATTCGGAGAAAATGGTTGAGGTCACTCATGAGTTGGATCTATCCCGCGCCTATCTCTACATTGAGAAGGAACGATTCATGAATCGGTTGAACGTCATCTGGGATATCCCTGATGACCTTGATCTATCCCTGCCGCCACTCACCATTCAACCGCTCATTGAGAATGCTGTTCGACATGGTATTCTCAGCAAAGTGGAGGGTGGAACCGTCCATATCCGAATCATCAACCAAACAGCGTCCACCTTGATTGAAATCGAGGATGACGGTGTGGGGATGCAGCCCGAGCAGATCGAACGGGCACTGGCGTGGCCCAAGAAAGGTCCAGGCGGAACTGGAGGCATTGGATTAACCAATACACATCGCCGGTTGACCCAGATGTACGGACAAGGTTTGACCATCGTCAGCTCGCCGGGCCAAGGTACGAAAGTTTCCTTTGTCATCCCTTTGGACCGCAGTTGAGAGCCTGAGCTATAAGATCGTTCTATAACTCTACAGCGGCATATTGTACGATCCATATCCGTATCCGTCCGCTTAAGTGTACGGTCAACAGGGAAAACGATATTAGCTTACATGTTCAAGTTCAATTTCAAGCCCAGGCTCGAGTTCAAGTTCAGGTTCTGATATACCAAATAAACCAAAAGAGAGCTAAGCACGGGTTTCGTCCCGGCTTAGCTCTCTTTTCTATGACTTCATTATGATCTAACACGATAAGCTAAACGTTATACGTGCATGACATGTTTTTCATCCGATAACCCCAGCGCCTTGGCTGTTGAAGAATGAACCTCTTTGAGGAGATCCAGATTCTCCACAAGGGATATGCCGTAGGAAGGAATCATTTCCTTGATCTTTGGCTCCCATGCCTCCATATGCTGCGGGAAACACCGCTGAAGAATCTCAAGCATGACCTGAACTGCCGTGGATGCACCCGGTGATGCACCTAGCAGAGCCGCAATCGTTCCATCTGCAGACGTGACCACTTCCGTACCAAATTGGAGCGTACCCTTGCCACCCTGGACGGTATCCTTGATCACCTGCACACGCTGGCCCGCCAGAACCATATCCCAATCCTCGCTCTTGGCACCCGGAACAAAGTCACGCAATTCTGCCATACGTTGTTCTTTGGATAACATCAGTTGCTGGATCAGATATTTGGTCAAAGAGATTTCTTTGACACCTGCTGCGAGCATCGTAAGCAGATTGTGCATCTTAACCGACGTGATTAAGTCGGCATTGGAACCCGTCTTCAGGAACTTCGGCGAGAACCCGGCAAACGGCCCGAATAACAGCGACTTTTTATTGTCGATAAATCGAGTATCCAGATGCGGAACCGACATCGGCGGAGCTCCTACCGAAGCCTTGCCATATACTTTGGCGTGATGCTGTTCCACGACTTTTTGATTTTTGCACACCATAAAGATCCCACTGACCGGGAATCCGCCGATATGTTTACCTTCCGGAATGCCCGTCTTCTGGAGCAAATGTAGACTTCCGCCGCCCGCGCCGATGAAGACAAATTTTGCCTTATGGCGTTCAACTGCACCACTCTTCAGGTTTTTCACGGATAATTCCCATTGTCCATCACTGGTGCGTTTCATATTCTTCACGCTATGTTGGTAGTGGACGCCCACTTGTTGTTCCTTCAAATGTTTGATCAGCATACGCGTTAAAGCACCAAAGTTAACGTCCGTACCGGAGTCAATTTTGGTCGCTGCAACAGGTTCATTACTGGTACGATCTTTCATCATCAGCGGCATCCATTTCGCCAACTCTTTCTTGTCATCCGAGAATTCCATGCCTGCGAACAACGGGTGATTCGACAAGGAGTCATAACGTCTTTTCAAAAACTGGACATTGCTCTCTCCATGTACATAACTCAAATGAGGAATCGGCATGATGAAGTCCCGCGGATTACGAATCAGACGGCTATTGACAAGATAGGACCAAAATTGCTTTGAGATCTGAAATTGTTCATTCACTTTAATCGCTTTGCTAATATCTACGGTTCCGTCTGGTCGTTCAACGGTATAGTTAAGTTCGCACAATGCAGCATGCCCGGTTCCGGCATTATTCCATTCGTTGGAGCTTTCCTCTCCTGCAGTGGCTAGCTTTTCGAAAACCTTAATATTCCAGTCTGGTGCCAATTCTTTTAGCAAAGTTCCCAAAGTTGCACTCATAATTCCGGCACCAATCAAGATAACATCTGTACTCGTTTGTCCCTGGCTCATGTCTACCGTCCTTATATCCTATATTTGCCAAAAGGATGTAAGCGTTATCGATTTGGCATTTGCAGCAAGCCCATTCTTGAACGGGATCGCACCTTCTCTGAATGATTATAACCTTGATCTAGTGTATCAATAATATAGAGCAATTTAAATATGCAATTTCAAGATATTTGCTATTCCATCAGTATACGCTAGTTTACATCGGAACGTTAGCCCGGTTATAGGCCTGAAAGATATATTTGTTCAAAACAAAGAAAGGAACCCGGTTTTAGGGGGACTTTGGATGATCAAATGGATGCACTAAAAGCCGCTCTCGAATCTCTTCGTAAGGCGGCTTCATATATAAATTAACGATTACCACCCCCGGCGTCTCCGGGAGTACTCAGAAGATTGAAATCAATTCCTTTGTATAGGGATGGCGTTCTTCAGCGAACAACGCATCTGCACCAAAGCGGTCAACGATCTGACCTTCCCGCATAACGATGATGCGCTGGCTCATGCGATGTACCGCGGCCAAGTCATGCGAGATGAACACGTATGACAGACCAAGCGACGTTCGGAGATCGGTGAGCAACTGCAAAACTGCTCCTTGCGAGATCACGTCCAGGCTGGCCGTTGGTTCATCCAGAACAACAACGTCCGGTTCAATGCCAATAGCACGTGCAATCGTGACGCGCTGACGCTGTCCACCACTTAGCTCATGGGGGTAACGTCCAGCCAAATCGCTAGGAAGCTCCACCGCTTCAAGCAACTTTTGGACGTAAGCCTCCTTCGACGTATAGGTAAAGTGGGACAGCTCGGCGTTCCGTCCAAGTTGTTCGTACGGATCAATCAGCGAATCAGCAATCTTGAGCTTCGGGTTTAGTGCAGCCATTGGATTCTGGAAAACAATCTGAATCTTCCGGCGATGAGGTCGCAACCGTCGGCCGCTCAGCCGTGCAATATCCTGTCCACCCAGTGTAATCGAGCCTGTATCTGCATCCTCAATCCGTAGCAGACAGCGGGCGAGCGTACTCTTGCCGCACCCGCTCTCGCCAACTAGGCCAAGACATTCGCCGTGGTTCAGGGTGAAGGAAATATCGTTCACAGCCGGTCGGTCTGCACCCGCATACGTTCGGCTCAGTTGTTCCACGTGAAGCACAGGATTGCCAAGGGTGCTGAGCGATGAATCATTGTCTGAACCGGCATTATCTGTATCCGCATGATCTGAATTTGTAGTATTTTTGACTGCATTGTCTGTGTCTGCATGGTTTACCTCTTTTACAAAATCGTGGCTTCGCACACCAGATTCTTCTTCGGACTGCACAAGTCCACGGCGTTCAGCATCTGTGGTTTTCTTCATTCCGTTCCTGCCTCCTTCAATCCCGACTTCAGTGAGCGACTCAGAACGGGGGCCGCATCAATTAGCTGGCGCGTATATTCATGCTGGGGATGGTCAAGAATGCGATGTTTCCCGCCAGATTCGACGATCTGCCCTTCCTTCATCACAGCCAAGCGGTTGGCATAGCGACGTACATGGCGCCAATCATGTGTGATAAACAGAATGGCACATCCCGTCTCCGCTTGTTTGCGTGCCAGCAGTTCCAACACGCGATGCCCAGACACACTATCGAGTGCCGTCGTTGCCTCGTCTGCAATTAGCAGACGAGGAGACAGCATCAGCGAGGTGGCAATCGAGGCCCGCTGAAGCTGTCCACCGCTCAACTGGAACGGATAGCGGCGCAGCAATTCAGCGCCAAGGCCAACCGATTCCAGCGCTTCCTCCGCTCGTTTCTTGCGGATGGCAGAAGACTTTTCTCCATGTACCTTCTGGTATTCATCAAAGTGCCCACCAATGCTGCGAAAGGGCGTAAATGCTCCCTGATAGTCTTGAAAAATATATGAGATGCGGCTTCCCCGCAGGGCGCGCATCTCCTTTGGCTTCCGTTCGAGCAGGTTGCTACCTTCGAACATGACTCGCCCCGACGCATGCAAGTTGGGCGGCAGCAGACGACCAATCGCTTGCGAGAGCAAGCTTTTGCCACTACCACTCTGTCCAACCAATGCCATGAACTCGCCTTCGCGAACAGCCAGAGAGACTTGATCTACAATCGTACGATCCCGACTGGAGATGCTCAGTTCCTCAATGGAGAGAATCATGGCTGCACCTCCTTCTTCACGTCAAACCGGTCTCTTAGATAGTCGCCCAGCATGTTGGCAAGCAGCACTACCGAGACAATGGCAAGACCCGGATAGATCATCAGCTCCGGCCGAGACTGGAAGTAAGGCCGTGAGTCGTTCAGCATCGCACCCCATTCAGGTGTTGGCGGCTGTGCGCCAAGGCCGATGTAGGACAACGAAGAGATGAGCAGGATGATTTTGCCCAGATCAAGACTGGCCAGCACGAGCACATGGCCTGCGATATGTGGAAGCAGATGTTTTCTCATGATACGACCATCCGACAATCCGTTGGTACGGGCAATCCGAATGTAATCCTTTTGTGACTCCGATAAAACCGTACTTCGAACGAGACGCGCATAGCTGACCCACTTTACGATCACAATCGCCAATACCAGATTACCGATTCCCGCGCCAAGCAAGCCACTTAGCACAATCGCCACGATGGTATCAGGGAAAGCGAGAAAAGCATCAGCGATGCGCATGAACAGCTTATCGACCCAGCCACGTTTGTATCCTGCTATCAGTCCAAAAGGAATACCGATCAGCAGTGCAGCACCGAGTGCCAGCAAGCTATAACCAAGCGTTTGGCCGCCACCAAGCAACAGACGTGTCAGTACATCGCGGCCCAGATGGTCGGTGCCGAACGGATGGAGAGCACTTGCACCCTGCAATCGTCCGCGCAGATCGGTTAAGGTATGATCATGCTTCAGAACTAAAAAGGCATACAAGGAGGCCGCGATGACCAGCAGGGCAAATAGCAGACCAATGATCGCCTGCCAGCTATGTTTTTTAGATTTTGTAGTTGGAATGGGTAGGGGTATGGTTTTCATCGGTGGGCCTCCTTTTCCTTGAGTTTCATTTCGGGATTCAAATAACGGTACGACAGATCAACCGCCGTATTCACGAGGAATACCACGATGGCCATGATCAGAATGTAACCCTGAATCAGTGGATAATCACGCTGGCGGATGGCGTCGACGACAAGCTTGCCAATACCCGGATAAGCGAACAACACTTCAATTACAACAACTCCGCCAATCAGGCTACCGAGACTGACGCCGAATACTGTAATGACAGGCGGCAGACTGTGCCGGAAGGCGTGAAGCATGAAGATCCGGCCTTCGGATAACCCTCTTGCCCGGGCGGATCGAACGAACTCCTGGCTAAGAGAATCTAGCAGGCTGGAACGCAAAAGACGCACATAAACGCTGGAGATGGCAAGTCCCAGCGTCAGAGATGGCAGAATAAGCGAGGTGAATCCATCCCGGCCCATGGTTGGCAGATTGCCGAAGCGTACGCCGAACATGTCGATCAGGATTAGACCCAGCCAGAAACTTGGCACCGCCGCACCCACAATGGAGAGCATCCGGCTGCCGCGGTCAATCCAACTGCCACGATGGAGTGCAGATAGCGAGCCGAGCGGGATAGCTATAACAAGCATGACCAGCAGTGCGCCAATCGTCAGTTCAGCCGTAGCAGGCAGCGCACGCAGCAGGGTCTGCATAACTGGCTGGCCTGTTGAATACGATACGCCGAAGTCGAGACGAACAAAATCGAGCAACCAGTTGCCGAACTGGACAGGAAGCGAATCATTGAATCCCATCTCCTCGCGTACAGCTTCGACCTGCTCCTGACTAACAGACAGTTCGTCCACATTCAGGATCGTCAGCACGGGATCACCCGGAGCCAGACGAATGAACAGGAAGCTCACAAACATAATGAACAACAGAAAGATAAATACTTCAAGGAACTTCCGAAGCAAAATGCGAAACATTACATCACATCCAGCTTATTGGTAATCATGTAATATTCACTGCGAGTGGTAACCCAGTTCTTGATCTTCTTGCCGTTGTAGGCAACGATCGTACCTGGATGCAGCACGAATGAATTCAGTACGTTATCATGCACATAGTTGGCTGCCTTCTCGGCAAGCTCTGCGCGCTTCTCCGGTGCAACTGTGAGATTCAGTTCGTCGATGATCTTGGTCAGCTCTGGATCTTCCGATCCGCTGAAATTAAGGGCACCCTTCGGATGGTATGTTGCATTCAGGTAATAACCAGCATCTCCACGAGGGGCCGTCAAATTACTGTACGTTGCAATATCCCAGTCGCGATTAGACGCCATATAATCTTCTGGCGTGTCAATCTGACGAATCTGTACGTCGATACCGATCTTCTTCGCATCAGACTGGAACACTTGAGCGATCAGTGGTAGATCGGCACGAGCTGAATATGTCAGCAACGTCAGCTGCAATGGTTTGCCATCCTTGGTCATCACGCCGTTTTGCTGCGTGTACCCTGCTTCGTTGAGATATTTTACAGCGACATCAGCTCCGGATTCCGTTGCTGTATCCGTATAGGTTGGTGCGAATGGCAGCGATGGCAGGAACGGCCCGATGGCTGCTTCGCCATAGCCGAGCAGGATCGTGTCCACGATACCCTGACGATCAATCAGCGCGTCCAGCGCACGACGAACATTAAGGTCCTTCATACTCTCCCGCTGCATGTTCATCGTTAGCTGATGCACGCGGAATGTCGATGTGGACTCAACCTTCATGCCGTCCATCGCTTTGAGCGATTCGAGGCTTTCGACTTCCGGACGGTATACGATATCTACCTGCCCAGATTTGAGCGCTAGTGTACGGGCATTGGCATCTTCATTGAATGAGAACGTGATGGAATCCAGAGGCGATGCTCCATCCCAATATTCATCATAGCGATCCAGTTGCAGCTTGCTGCCTGGGGTAAAAGAGGTCAGTTTGAACGGGCCCGTACCAATGGGCTTGTTCACAATGTCCGGCTCACTCACGTCGATAATCGCCGTGTTGGGGTTCACCAGTTCCGAAGCGAACTCCGGGAACGGCTGAGTTGTAGTGATCTCCAATTTGTCGCCCTCGGCTTCAATCGTATCAATCTTCAGCGCGTTCTGGATGGCTACATTCTCTTCCAGTGCCCGCTCAAGGGATGCCTTAACGGATTCACCCGTCATTGGCTTGCCGTTCTGGAATGTCACATCATCTCGCAGGTCGATCGTCCAATGCTGCCCATCTTCGCTCTCCCAGCTCTCGGCGAGCCATGGAGCAACCGTCAAGTTCTCTTCATCGAGACGAACCAGCGTTTCCGTAATGCCCGCGCGCAGCGGCACATAGCTGGAATCCACATGTGGATCTAGCGAACTGGTGGAGAAGTTATATAGGAAGTGAACATTTTTATTATCGGTGGATGGTTGCGCAGCGGGACTGGACTCAGATGATCCGCAGGCGCTCAACAGTCCAGCGCTCAAGGCCAAGGAGACCAGCGCTAGCAGTGGCGTCTTTTTATTCAAGGTAATGCCCCTCTCTCTTAATCGTAATCATTATGATCTGAACAATGAGTATTATCATATCGTAATGATTACGTTTTGACAAGAGTTATGTTGGTGTTAGAACGAGAAAAAATCCGACTCTCGGATGAGAGCGGATTCTTCATGTTTTTTGTTACATATGAGTGCTCTATTAGCGGGCATTCCCTTTACGATCCGGGATTGTTTAGATGTAGAACCATGCAAGATTACTCGAAGAGTTACAATCCAGTTTCGTAGTCTTCCAGCAAATGTGACCAGTAACCTCGATGTGCTTTAAGGATTAAAACAAAATGGCGGAACATTTCAAATACAAAATTCGTTTAGGGACTAAGAGGGGGAGTACGATGAGAAGATATTCACTTATCGCCTTAATGTTTGCTACTGTTATAATCCTGATTCTTAGCGGCTGTCAAAGTTCTAATCAGCCCGATCAAGTCGGAGTAAGGAAAGTACCGAAGGAATTACACACCTTTTATCCTGGCGATATTACACAGGTTGATTCTATTGAAATGATGAGTGGCAGTGATGGTACTAAAAAAACAACTACAGATCAAGTGCTGATTCAGGAATGGATTGAAAAGGTACACGATTTAGAAATTGTACTTGATCCGGATCAAGAAGATTCAACAGGGGTTTTGTACCATGTCACGATGTTTGAGCAGGGAAAAGAATTGCTGTACATGACACCTACCGATATGAATCATCAGCCAATAGAGCCGCAGTTGGAATTAGCTGACCGAATGTCGGAACTTTATGATGCCATAGAATAAGAGTGTTCATGTGGCCTGTATTCAAAATGACTACATGCTGAAAAGTTCGATTTGAAATTATCCTTCGTAATCATCTTCTAGTTTAGGTATGAATGGGGAGAGAAAGGGATCATTATTCTCCATTACTTTACCTCGGACTAAAGTGTAGACCTTAAACTGATTGAAGGTTTCCGTATCATCACTATCTCTTACATAAAGAATTCCATAGGAGCCTGGAGCTATTTCACCTACTTTTCTAAACACTTCGGTGGGATCATACTTTGATACAGGTTTGTGATTATCTAGGCCCGCTGTCCATAGTTGAAAGTCACCATTAACTGCTCTCACGTCCAAAACACCTGTAGGCCAATTTAGCTCCTCTACATATTCCCGAAGATGTTGAATAACTAAACCATATTGATACTCATTTTCTTCAAACGACGCACACTCTCTAATGGTTGCCCAGCCATGATATTCGTACATTACTTTTCACATCTCCTAAACTCTCAAATAAACTTAGGTACTCGCTTATTATACTCATTTCATCTATTTTAACCCCTTAAGAAATTCCTCTAATATTTTTTGGCTGGCAGTGCCTGCTCCTGAAATTGCATTATGCACACGATCTAATATCATTGGATGATTTATAATTCGTTGCTTATGTTCAGTAGATGTGTAACTTCTTAATGTATCTATACATATTTCAAACAACTCGCTGTCTTCAACAGAAAGTAGAGAAAGCAGGATTTCAAATTCTTGTGTGTGCTGTGTACTATCTAGACAGTAAGCCAGCTTTTTCTTCCAGTACAGTGGTTTATTCAACACCTCAATGGTTAACTGATCCCAATCACTTTGTCCGAAATCCTCCAATATTTCTGCTGCTATAATACAACCGTCATCATACCAGGAATCAACTGTGGTCACAGCTGATAAAAGATTATCTAATTGTTTGTACATATTTTATAGTTACCTTTCATTTTATAAGTTAGAAACCTGCTGGTTGGGGTGCGTTTACATCACCTGTAGGATAGGCGCTACTAACTTCATCCCCATTTTTAATTACATCAACTTCTACACCATCAACCTTCTCACGATGCCACGTAGCCCTATCTCTTATTCTTGATGATATGGCGGGCGTATCTCCAACATCTTTTATACTTCCAATAATCTTATCTTCACTCCACCAATTTGGAAACAAAGTACTATGCTTAAGTTTAGAAATATTTCCATCTTCGAATTGTTTAGTAAAGAGAACATACTTAGTTCCATCCGGATTACTTCTTACTACTTCTACAGCATAACTATTGTTGCTATTGTTTATATTGGGTGAGTGTCCACCTATCAAAATATTTTTTGGGACTTTTCGCTGCCCTTCCAATATTTTAGATTCCATTTCTGAATTGATAATAGTTTTTGGAGTCGCTCCCAAGCTGTTATCGGTCTGAGTATTCTCAACTCTGGATTCAGCCTTCTTTATATTATTCTGAATCTTAGATGCCAAGCCAGTTGACGAAGTTTTAAACGGTCCTGAACGTCCCGGCATACTTCCTCGAACCATCTGAATCGCCATGAATATCTGACTAAACTTCAGAGAGGTCACCATCATCTGAGCATACTTATCGGATACAGGCTCTCCTGTCGTAGGATGAATGCCCATCTCAAACGCCTTGATCTGTAACGCAAAAATATCTTCTCCAGGCGGTTCAACGTTCACAGCTTGCATGCGATTAAAGTCCAGATTTCCCTGATCCCTCTGATAAGCCTGAAGAGCAGCCTGATCCGCAACACCATTCTCGTTGACAGGCATCCATACCAATTTACCGAACATATTGACTTGCGCCATCCGATAGCCCTTATCACCCGAATTTGAACCACCTGCTGATTTGGTCATCATAGCTGCGGCACCGACTGCTCCAAACGCACCACCCAGACTTCCCTTCTGAGCATCAGCATTTTGGAAACGCGTGGCGATATCCTTCAATTCCTTGGATGTATTCACCATACTCTCCAGCGCTTTATCCAGTATAGGTCGTGACTGCTCGAACTCATAGTAAAATCGCTCCTGCGTCGCGCCCATCCATATCATCTGAACGAACATGATCTGTCTCGTCAGATCACTTCGTATACTCTCCAACTGTTGTCTGGCTTGATCCACCTGATTTGATACGTGATGTAGTTGTTCAGGGGTAACTTTGATTGTACTCATACGTTTCTCCGCTCATTTGAAATAGGATTATCCTATGTTAGCAGAAGTGTAATATGTAAACTATCCGGCTAACATCCTGATTTCACCATGATAAAAACACAAGCTGTGCTCCTCATCGGTGCTATGGTCCTATATGCATATACCCACTTCAAGGAATATCCTACCAGTTTCAGTAAGCCCCCCTCCTACTTCATCTCCTCCAACATCACCCGATACCGTACAATCTGTTCCGCTGTCGCCTCTTCCCGCAATGATTCCAACAATGCTGTGCACCTTATAAAATACCGATCCATCCCATGCTTATCCGCTAACCGAATCGCCTGCAAAATGAACTCCACGGCCTCCTGCGGTCTTCCCATCCATTGTTCGTACAGAGCTCGCTGATAACAGTAATGGTACATATTATCGTTGTTTGAAGAACCCTCTTCTTTGCCAATACCCTGTATCCGATCCTCGAACACATGTAAAAGCCGATCAATCTGCCACCTATGCCGCACTGCTGCTTCCGTAATCACTTTCAGACCTGCCAACCATTCCTCCGGATGCTCAAGCAAAAAGTTCACAAACTCCTCCAGCAGTTCCACCTGCCCAGCTTCAATCTCAAGAGCATACCGATTCACCTGTGCCCTATGCCTGAATTCATGCATCACCTGCATACCTACCTCATCCAAATCCTCCATCCATCCCTGTTCTGCATATTGATCGATACATGCTCGCGCCTGATCTACCTGTCCCATCTTCTGGTGAGCCATACCCCGCATTAGGTGACTGAACCCATAATAGTAGACCAAGGGACGCTCGATGTGTATATGTGGTGCATGCATTCCCTTTGACTGATACTCCTGCCGCTCTTCATGGATGGACTGCACACATTGATATAACATATCCGCCCTCTCCATCACCTTGTTCCAATTTTCAAAGGCCACAGCCATGTCCAACATTTCAACAATGATGTCCGGTTTGAGTGATTTTAGGATAGATTTTCGCAAAAGAAGATCCTCCTTAATTATCCATTTTCTTATAATTGTATAGATAAATCAAAATAAGATCAACCTAAATTGTACTTATAAGTACTTTTATTTAACAGTACAGTTTGCACATATTAGTCTGTAAGGATTCTATAACCTCTTCTAACCTTAAGTGGAGGTGATCAAATGAGTTTACCAGAGGACGTAGGAAATCGAATACGTGAGTTAAGAAAGGCAAAAGGCTGGACTCAGGAACAACTGGCGGAAGCAGCAAGCCTTCATTATAGCTATATTGGTGGAGTTGAACGGGGAGATCGGAATATTTCACTTGAGACTTTGGAGAAAATAATTAACGCATTCAAGGTACCAGCTGTTGAGATCTTTAAATTCGAGGAGGAGACAGATTATCGTAAAGCATTCGATGAACACATTACATTAATTTCAGCTCTGGATGTCGAAGAACTTCTATCTATAACTAAAATAAACAGAGAAATCATCACTAATTTTAAAAAGATTAGTAATTAGGTAATTTCAACAATATATAAGGAGTATTCTGATGCTAGAACTTATATTTTCAATTGTATTAATTGTAATAGGTTTGGTACTTCCATTTTTATTATTCCTAGTAGGTAAGCATTTTAGTAGTTATAAAGAAGAAGTTCTAATTTGGACGCTATTCTACTTAGTATCCGCTGTGATCGGGCTTTACCTAATATCAAAAGGAGTTTTATTGAATTATTGGCTAATACAGAATGGACAACTAATAGGTTATATTATATTCCTATTGAGTATTCTTCAAATAACACTATTAATAATTTATATTATTTACCTTTTTTCTAGATGGGCTATTAGTTTCATTAAGAACCCCAACCCTTGGTCAAAGATAGGCTTACAAGCGAATGTTACACTACAAATAATGTTCTTAATTTTATTCTTGATAATGCCAAGTATGATGTTTTCACTTTTGTATAATATCTGGGCTATTACATCTGATCAAGAATACATTATGGATACTTTTGATGCCTTTTTCTATACTTTTTCGATAAATTTTTCTCTACCCCTGACAGGTGTTTTTGTTACTTTTCAACATCAGGTTAACAGTACTGGTTTATTAAGGACAATTCAGATTTCACAAATTATAACCTCAAAAATAATCGAGTTTGGAGTAATTGGTTACATAGCGGCAAACTTAGGATATCTCATTTCTTCAGAAAAAAACTCGATTCAAAACAGAAAGAGAATTAGAAATCAAAAATGAATGTGCAACCTCTCATATTACACAAATATCGGATTTTAATAATTTAATCACAAAATACACAACCCTAATTCAAGGCTTCTTTTATCTGAATTGAAAGCGATATGTAAACTAGTAGAACCCTCTGAATTAGTACAGAGGGTTCTACTAGTTTTTTATATGAGTAGATTTCATTAAATTCAAGACGATACTTCCTGTTAATTTTCATTATTATATAACTCATTTAGTTCAGTTGAATTAACATAATGTCTTTCTGCTAAATCTGCAGTGAACTTATTAATTTCTTGTCCTATATGCATTGTACTTTGAACTTGGAAAAGTCTGGTCAAAATGATGTTCCCTAATTCAATTGTTTGTTCAGATATAAATTCTCCCATTATCTCTACTTGAGGAGGATTTCTCAAAAACTCAAGTATCTTCTCAGTAGTAATTTCACCATTATATATTTCATACTTGTTTGAGTTAATTTCACTAAATTTATCCTTATTCAATAATTTCATTGATGGCTTACTCCTACTAATGAATGTATTAAACGAAGATTCATCTACAATATACACACCATTTATATATAATGGTGCTCCTACCATTGAAGTTGTGATTATTAATCTATGTGTGTTTAATATTTGTTCATTATCGTTTATTTTCAATTGATCTTTTACATAATCTAAATGTTCCACAAAATAATCTGCAATTCTATTTATTTGAGATGTTTCTTCATACAATTTGTATAAATGATTTGCATGTTGTCTTGTAGTGTAGGGTTGCACGTGGGACTTACATTCAACAAAGAACACATCTGAACCTATTTTAAATACTACATCACATTGGTATTCTGTCTCATTATCTCTTTTATATAAGGACCCTGTTTTGATATTCCTCATCTTTAAACCTACTTTAGTTCGTTCTTCAAATCCAGTTCCTCTAAATGATAATTCTAACTCCCTATTAAGGAAGTTAGATGCCAATGCACGAGGAATATCACTATTTACTAATAAAGAAGGTACTATAACAAATAAGTCATCAAACTTTATAAAAGGGTTGTCTGTGATATCCTGTGAATTTTTACTGAAAATGAATCCTTCAAAAATTACGCTGAATTCAGATTTATTGAAACCATGTCTTGTAAAAAATTCTTTCCATTGTTTTTTAGTTTTACTTAAACAGTACTCCTTTAAACTATACTTTTCTTCGTTTCGTTTTTTTAGAAATCTTTGGCACTCTTCTACCAAAAGTTGATATGCCGATAACCATCTATGAAGTTTTACATTATCAACAGTTTCTTCGAGAGTAACTGTTCCAAATAATAAACGAGATACTAAATACGTTATTTTATTTTTTTGTTCTTTTAAAAGCTCTTCTTTGGCTTTTATATCATTTAATTCATATTTAGAAACTAACTCTCCTAAAATTTAAAATTCCCAACTTTCCTTTAAATTTATATATCTGGCGTTAGATACCATATTATTCAATTGAAATTCCTTGTCTTCAATATTTACTTTAAAGATTTCAAGTTCAGAATATTCATCAATCTTAACAGAAGAGTACTTCCATAGATTAATGATATTATCAATCTCAACCCAGTAAATGCTAAAATCAATGTGCTTGTTAGATATGTCTAATAACGAATCTGAAATATTGTTATTATGACGACAAAAATCAATATTGTTATACATAAAACTTTTTAGAATCATACCTGTAGACTCTACTGCTGAATCAAATAAACCTACTCTTGTTCTCCAAATTTCAGAATCAAATTGCTCACTATGCAATGAGCTTAAAAACCTTTCTAGAGATAACACATATGAGCTGACCATATTGTTAGGATTAAGCTCAACAAATTGATTAAAATATTCATCTTTCTTTTCATTAAACTGAACTACTAATTTATACAGTTTATTTGCTTCATCTATTAATTTATTTAATTGTTCAAATTCATGATTATTCAACCTATTCCTCAGATGCTCAGTAACTTCTTTAATTAACTGATTTTGCTTATCATTATTATATAAATTTAAGTATAGCCCTGAAGATTTTATAGTTGTTAATAAATACTTGATCCCTTTTAACTCATACACTTCATCTAGAAATCTAATAAATTTCTTATTACCTTTCCTCATAACATTCTCTATTTCGTGTATGTTAAACCTTTGGAAATCATTAAGCGCCATTCATCTCACTCCTAAAACAAATTAATTACTATGCTTCGTTCGCCAACTCAAGAGGGAGAGAGTATATATCTCAATCCTTATAACTCAAATAACTCCCCGCTCAAACTCCGCAAACTCCACTCTGTTCCGCCCATTCTGCTTCGCCTGATACAAGGCCTTATCCACCGCAGCGAACAGCTGCGTCAAATAACCCTCTGGATTGTCAGGCACATGCACAACTTCAAAATCCTCAAAGGACAGAATACCAATACTAATCGTAATGGACACCTGCATAATCTCGTGATCGACCATGATGTGGTTGGACTCCACAGCTGTTCTCACGCGCTCCGCGATCTGGTTCGCCAGATCATGCTCCGTATGCGGAAGGTAGATCATGAACTCTTCCCCGCCATAACGCGTCAGGATATCGGTACTGCGAATCGATTGTTTGACCGCCTCCGCCGTGCGAACAAGCACTTCATCCCCGATGACGTGTCCGTAGCGATCATTGATCGCTTTGAAGTAGTCGATATCGAGCAGCAGGAGAGAGAATGGTGTTTTGTATTGAATATTGGTAATAACCTCGTGATTCAGATGTTGGGTCAGATAACGACGGTTGTAACAGTTGGTTAAACTGTCCGTCAGGGCGAGTTCCTCCAGTTTGCGATTGGCCTCGGATAATTCCTGACGGATCAGGTCTAGCGCCTGATTTCGCTCCTGAAGCGTCACGTTCTGGCGATTCATCTCTTTCACGTAGAAACGCTCCTGCGAGACATCCTGGAACGTGAGAATATGACCGATCGGCACAAGAGCCGAATCCACAATCGGAGAAGATTGCAGGATATAGTGCCGGATATTGTTGTCCCGCTCCACGATCACTTCAATGTGAGAGAGGGTATTTTCTTTTTTCTTATAGTGATTCACGAACGCCCGACAGCTGCCCACAACATGAACAGACTCCAGAAAGGCTTCCATATCAAAAGAATCCCCCACATGCAGATCCATAAAGGATCGAGAGGCTTTGTTCGCTTCAACAATGACTTCATTCTCATCCAGTACCAGGATGCCATATGGAATGGTATTGATTACGTCCTCATGGGCGATGGAGACCAGATCGAACACATTGTATCTTTTGATCACATAGACAAAGAACAGGTCCGACAGAAAGATCCCCAGCGAAGTCATACCAGGAATGATCGGCAACCAGCGGGCTAGAACGACATTCAGAATCGCATCAATCGTTGCAAAGACAGCCAAGACCAGGATGCCCAACAGGGTGATTCTCACCTGTTTTTTGATCATGGCAGACGTATGCGAAGAATACACCGCCCGGAATAGAACCACGAGAGAAGTCAAGAAATAGCTCACCAGAATAACCATCACAACCCAGAACCAAGGGCCGTAAGCCCGCTCAATGTACCCGCCCTCCAGTGGAATGACGAATTCGTTCCATGGATTAGCGACCACACCTATAGCCCCGATCACCGCAGGGACAAATAGCAAGAAGGTTCCTTTTGCACTCAGACGCTCTGAATAACCGGTAATAAAGATCGTCAGTAGAAGCCACCCGCTCCCAAGCAAGGAGACCGCAACGAAAGATAAGGTAACGTAGAACAATTGCAGACCGGAATCATCCGTGAGCGTACTCGCAAATTGACAGAAAGGCCAGAGCATCATCAACCCGTGAAATAAAAAGTACACTTTATGTAAGTTCGTAATTCTAACTGTAGCAAACACATATACACCTACACCAAACAAAAGGACAAATAAAAAGAGATCATACCATACTAAAGGGTTCACGAATCTTCTCCTTCTTAGATGCTACAATGACAACGTGGTTGTTCATGATTCTATGTGATACTTATATAAAACTTCAATAAACACCTATACAATTCTGCTACGCCAAACTTATTGGTTAATTTAACCATATCTTATCACACCGCCATAAGGGTGAGTAGCCCATACACTGGAAGTCCGACCAACCTCTGATCGAAATGTTGATCTATTTCTGATTATTTATGAATGCTTTTGAAGGTTTAGAGTACAAACAGGAGAGGAGATCATCTGCTCGGGAGTTATTCAGCTATCATCAAGTGGTCGATATCGAGCCATCCGGCTACCGGACGGCCCTTGTATCATTCGGTTACTGCATGTAGAGGGAGATTGTCCGTGAATAGATCGGGGTTATGCTTGAGCATCTCCGTAATTACCTCTGCTGTCTTAGCCGCATCACACACTCTTACGACCGCATCACCGAGCATTCCTTTACGCATCGCACCTTCGCGAACCAATACCTCGTCTACTTTCCAAAAATGCTCCGACCATGGCAACCCACAATGTCTGCGGGATGGTACTGAAATCTGGCTTCCATCTGGTAAAACCGTATAAAGCATCTCATGCTCGTCCGTCATTCTGCCAGGGATGTCCACCCACTCTTCGACCCCATGGATAAATGTATTCCGCTTCAAATCAACGCCTACTAACAAGATCGTCGCTTTCCGATCAAGCAGTTTCCCCCATGCTGAACCTCTCGCACACGGTGTATCGAAGAGATGATCGTCCTTCGTAAATGCCTCTGCGTCCCTTCCCAGTGCCGCTACCGAATGCGTAGGGTGCCATGAACGAACTACGCCCGGACGTTTACGAAAAAGTTCAGGAAGAATACCCACACAACAGGAAGAAGTTTCCACGTGGAACACTGGGTTATCCGCATTAATGGTAGACCACGTATGAGTGGGAAGCACCAACAATCCCTCTTTCATATAGTCGCTAAAGGCATCCAACACCGTGTCTGCTCCACCTTCAACCTCGCCTATACTTTTCATGGAAGAGTGAATGAGCACCGTGCCTTGCCTATCCACACCAAGCTGCTCTAGTTGCTGCATCAAGCTTTCTTTTGTATACATGTCCTTCCTCCTTCATTTCTTATCCCTTTTCGATGAAAAAGCAAATCCTTGCTCAGCTTCACATCATGCTTCTCAGCATAACAAACAAAGGGCCGAGGGTTAACCCCCGGCCACAGAGAAAAAAATTGGTTGAGTTCAGGCAGTAGCTGCCAATCCACTTTTACTTAATAATAACGTACTCCAGATTCACCAGCTTCGCATACGTCACGATCTGATCTGTCGTCAGGTTCAAGGATACAACCGTATGGTGACCACCACCATTTTCGATCCATGCTTTTACCCCATCCTGGAAGTTTGGCTTCACGCTCCACAGAACACGTGCTACCGGCAGGTTAGGTGCTGGAACGGTTGGTTCAAAAGCAGATACTTCGTTGATCAGCAGTTTGTAATGTGTACCGAAGTCTGCCATGGATACCACGACACCTTCGCCTGCTTTACCATCGAATACGAGACGTGCCGGATCTTCACGATCGCCAATACCCAGTGGGGACACGATAATTCTCGGTTTCGTGCTGGCAAGTGTCGGATCTACTTCAAGCATGTGAGATTGCAGGATAGCTTCCTGTCCGGCAGCCATCTCGTATGTGTAATCTTCCATGAAGCCTGTGTTCTCGTTATGGGCCATGATTTTCAGCAAGCGATCCAGCGCAGCCGTTTTCCAGTCACCCTCACCGGCAAATCCGTACCCTTGAGCCATCAGGCGTTGCACTGCCAAGCCCGGAAGTTGTTTCATGCCATGCAGATCCTCGAAGTTCGTAGTGAAGGCACTATATCCACCTTCGTCCAGGAAACGTTTGATCGCAATCTCATAGCTCGCTTGCACACGTACGCTGGCTTCCCAAGCTTCCTTGCTGTTCGTGCCGTAATCGAATTCGTAGAGGTCTCCATACTGAGCGATCAAATCATCGATTTCCTGCTCTGTTACAACGTTCACGTATTGCACGAGGTCGCCAATGCCAAAGTAATCAACGGTCCATCCGAATTGGATCTGTGCTTCTACTTTATCACCTTCGGTTACTCCCACGTTGCGCATGTTGTCACCGAAGCGCGCTACTTTGATGTTAAAGCTCTCATTATAAGCTACCGCTACGTCCATCCAGTCAGCAACCTGTTGTTGCACTTCTGGGCGCTCCCAGTAGCCAACAACGATTTTATTTTGTTTTCTCAGACGGGCATTAATGAAGCCATATTCTCGGTCACCGTGTGCCGCTTGGTTCAAGTTCATGAAGTCCATATCGATGGTTGCCCAAGGAATGCTTTCGTTAAATTGGGTTGCCAAGTGCAGCAAAGGTTTTTGCAACAATTTTGTACCACGAATCCACATTTTCGCTGGGGAAAACGTATGCATCCATGTGATCACACCTGCTACTTCGTCGCGATAATTGACTTCTTTCATCGTGCTCGTGATTTTATCTGCGCTTACCGCCAGATCCTGCAATACGAGCGGGTACGGCAGTACGCCACTTGCATTAAGGGCATCCGTGATTTTCTGTGCGTTGGCTTTTACTTCGCCCAGTGCTTCTTCTCCGTACAAGTGCTGTGAACCGACCACAAACCAGAATTCTTTTGCTGCTGACATATAATCATCCTCATTTCATTATTTTATAGTTGAACATTTGGGTTTACACTAGAACACTGCGATTGCAGTACCATCTTCCGATCGCTGGTTATCCCCGGATTTCTTTGATCAATTTTAATAAGGATGATATCCGGTTATAAAGGCGAGCGCTTCGCTTCTACAGATTGGTACTGCACTCTCCGTTATCGTGTAAAAGTTTGATACGAATTATTATCAACCGATCGCTATATAACCTAATTACTTCTGTCCGTAATACGCGTCTTTTCCGTGTTTTCGCAGATAGTGTTTATCCAAAATGCCTTGTGGCAGTTCCTTCGCGAAGTTATTCAATTGCCGCGCGTACAGGTTCATTTTGCATACCTCTTCCAGCACGACACTGTTCACCACTGCAGACTTGGCATCTTTCCCCCAGGTAAACGGTGCATGACCATGGAGTAATACAGCCGGAACTGCCATAACATCAATCCCACGCTGTTCAAACGTTTCAATAATGACGCGTCCTGTCTCCGCTTCGTATCCACGATCAACCTCGTCCTGATTCAGGAAACGTGCGCAAGGCACCGCCCCGTAGAACGTGTCTGCATGCGTGGTGCCCATTACAGGTACGTCCAGTCCGGCTTGCGCCCAGATGGTCGCCCATGTGGAGTGTGTGTGCACGATGCCGCCAATCTCCGAGTAATGCTTATATAGTACGGCATGTGTTGCGGTATCCGAGGAAGGTCTCATCTCACCCTCCACCACGTTACCGTCCAGATCAACCACAACCATGTCGCTTGCTTTCATCGTATCGTAGCTGACGCCACTTGGTTTGATCACGAACAGACCGCTTTCCCGATCGATTGCGCTGACGTTACCCCATGTGAATTTCACAAGTCCGTGCTTTGGCAGTTCCAGATTCGCCTGGAATACCTCTTCTTTCAGTTGTTCTAACATGTTATTCCCTCCCGTTCTCTACCAGATGATCTACGGCTGATTGCTCAATCGCAAGTCCACTCCGGTAGCGTTCGATAAATGCTTCAAACCCTTTCACATCGGATGCATCCGGCGCCACTTCGACACCCTCCACATCGTTAAAGACTTTCTGCTCTAGGAACACATCCAGACTCTCCTCTTGATCCTTGTTGATCATGTAGGAAGCCAGAAGCGCCATGCCCCATGCGCCACCTTCACCAGCGGTAGACATTACCGACACCGGCACGTTCATCGCAGCGGCTACAATCCGTTGCCCGACGACAGGCGTTTTGAACAGGCCACCGTGAGCCAAAATGCTGTCAATCGCCACATTCTCTTCCTCCGTCAAAATGTCCATACCCAGCTTGAGTGCACCGAAGGCACTGAACAGATGGGTCCGCATGAAGTTTGCCAGATTGAAGTTGCTTTCCGGGGAGCGGACGAACAATGGACGGCCTTTCTCAAGTCCCGTAATGTTCTCACCTGAGTAGTAACCGTAGCTGAGCAAGCCGCCACCATCAGGGTCTGCCTCCAAAGCCTTGTTAAACAACACACTAAACAACTTGCCGTTATCCACTTCATATCCCATCGCTTGAGAGAATTCACGGAACAGTCCTACCCATGCATTGATATCACTGGAACAGTTGTTGGCATGAACCATCCCTACTGGGCTACCATCCGGCGTGGTGACCATATCAATCTCGGGATACACTTTGGATAATTCCTTCTCCAGTACGATCATCGCAAATACGGATGTGCCGACGGAGATGTTTCCCGTACGTTTTCTCACGCTATTTGTTGCCACCATACCCGTTCCTGCATCGCCTTCTGGCGGGCAGAGCGGAATGCCTGCTTGCAGATCTTGTGAAGGGTCGAGCAACTTGGCTCCCGCTTCCGTCAACTCACCTGCATTCTCACCAGCGAGATACACTTTGGGAAGAAGATCTTCAACCTTCCACGAATAGCCTTTGCCTGCGATCTGTTCATCGAACTGTTGGATCATGGATGGATGATAGTTATGTGTAGCCTCGTCAATTGGGAAAATGCCTGAAGCATCGCCGATCCCAATCGCCTTATTGCCCGTCAGCAACCAATGGATGTATCCAGCCAAAGTTGTCAGGTGATCGATCCGTGGCACATGTGCCTCTTCATTTAAGATCGCTTGGTACAAGTGGGCGATACTCCAGCGTTCAGGAATATTGAACTGCAGAAGATCCGTTAGCTCTCTTGCAGCTACCCCCGTCGTAGCGTTACGCCAGGTGCGGAAAGGTACCAACAGTTCACCCGCGTTATCCAATGCGATATATCCGTGCATCATGGCCGAGAATCCGATAGAACCGACCGTTCGCAGCGTGATTCCGTATTTCTGTTCCACATCTTGCTTCATCTCACGATAAGCCGTTTGCAGACCTGTGATGATATCCTCCTGATTGTACGTCCAATATCCATCCTTCAGGAGGTTCTCCCATTCATAACTGCCTGATGCGATGGTCTCAAAACGCTCGTCAATCAACACCGCTTTAATCCGCGTTGATCCAAATTCAATACCGAGCGAAGTAGCGCCCTTGGTAATGGCTTCTTTCAAGTCCATTTGACTCATAATCACGTGTATCCCCTCTCCGGTCACGATTTCACATCCCAAAGGATGCATATATAAGGTGAAGCTTCTACTCATGGCAGTAACTGATCACGAATTTTGTATAAATGCTTCCTGTTGTGTTTTCAAAGAATGCGCTTTCCTTTTCTGACAGCCTTAGTATATTTTTTGTACGTACATTTGTCAATAATATATAATAGTTATACTTACAAAGAGCACATATCGTGCTCTATTTGATCAATAAAAGGACTTAAATGGCTGTAAATTGTCTATGCTGTAAGGTACACCTCCATTCAAAAAGGCTGGATATGTACGGTTTATTTAGAAAAATTTTCGGTTTTATTTTCATCCTATCTGAATCATGCTAAAATATGTACGTACAACTATTTGAACAACAACGTTGATATAGATGAGTAACGATGAAAGAAGTGGACTACGTGAAGCCAAAATATCAGGTCATCATTGATGATATAAAGAGTCATATCCTCTCGGGGACATATAGCATAGGCGAACAGATTCCCACCGAGTTGGCATTACAGGAAAGCTACACCGTAAGTCGCCAGACGGTGCGGAAGGCTATTTTGGAGTTATCTAATGAAGGATTTTTACGAAGCGAAAAGGGGTCAGGGACCTACGTTAGTAATCAGTATCGATCACGGTCAGGTGGTAATACGTCAAAGAAAACGATTGGTGTGATCACGACATACATCTCGGATTATATCTTTCCGTCCATTATCCGCGGTATTGAGAGTCGTCTGAATGAGGACAACTACTCATTACTGCTGGCCAGTACTAATAATGATGTAGCACAGGAGAAAAAAGCCCTCGAAATGATGCTCTCCTACGGCGTGGATGGCCTAATTGTCGAACCAACCAAAAGTAATCTATACAACCCAAACATTGCGTACTACCTGTCGTTCAAAGAGCAGGATGTGCCGTTTACGATGATTAATGCGTTCTATGAGGAGCTGGAGGTTCCGTTCTTCTGCCTGGATGACGTGCAATCCAGTTATCTTGCCACACGGGAATTGATCGCCAAAGGCCATACCCAGATCGGCATTATTGCCAAAATGGATGATCTACAAGGCAAGTACCGAATGAAGGGGTACATCAAGGCACTGGGTGAAGCGAAGTTACGGTTCCATCCTGAGCAAGTACTTTCCTTTGATACTGCATCGAAACCGGATTTATCCTCTAATGTAGCAACGTATCTGGACGAAAACAGGGATTCGCTCACCGCGATCGTCTGTTATAACGACGAGGTGGGACTGGAGGTCGTGAACGCCTGCAGGCAACTGGGCATCTCGATCCCGGATGAGTTATCCATCATTGGGCAGGACAATTCGTACATCGCCAAGAACGCCAATATCCGTCTTACAACGTTAACCCATCCCCAAGAGCAAATGGGCCGTGATGCTGCCGACTGGGTGATCAAGAATCTGCAAGGCAAAAAGGATCTGCCAACAAACACCTACTATCAGCCGGTGCTGGTTGAGGGAGAAACGGTGAAGGAGATCGTAGTGGAATAATATTTTTGTGGGGCGGGCAATAAGTTGTACCGAGCGTTTCTGTCCAACATACTTAAAGAAGGCCGTCAGAATATCTGCGGCCTTCTTTGTTTTTGTTCAATATAATGAGGGATTAACTTCTTCTTACATGTACATATACATCTTCTCTAATCAAAACTACTTCGCCTGATCCGCTTCTTCGCTTACCAGACTTACAAGGACACCTTTCTTCTCCAGCTTTTTCACAACATGCTCTGCTCGATCATTCAACGGATTGTTAGCCAAATATACCTCTGTTAGATGTGGGATGGTTTCGAGCACTGCAATATCTTCAATGAGGTTATCTTCTACATATAGGTACTCCAAGGTTGGATGGTTCTTGAAAGGAGTCAGATCTTGAATTTTATTATCATTCATAATAACCCATTCCAACTTTAATTTCTGAAGAGGACTTAGATCGGTCACCTGATTCCCACTGGCGAGTAAACTAGTCAGCTTATGCATATTTTTTAATGGAGCCAGGCTTTTTATTTTGTTATTGTCCATAACTAGATTTTGCAGATTAGTCAGACCTAAAAGTGGTGAGATATCTGCAATCTGATTGCCTTCAACAGCTAAGAACGTCAATTTCTTTAACTTGTTGAGTGGCTTAATATTTTTTATATTTTGACCAGGCAAGAATAGATCCGTCATATTAACGGCATGTTCAAGACCTTGCAGGTTAGAAATCTTACTTTTTAATTCCATAGCATATAGAGATTTTAATTTTTTCAAATCGGCAGCCTTTATTTCCTTCTTAGCCGACATCTTCAGATCTGCTCGAATAATTTTGGCCAAGACCGGGTCCTTAATAAGCGACGACGCAGCCAAAACGCTCGTTGCTGGTAATAATACAAAAACCAAACAAAGTACGATCAACTTTTTGATGATTTGATTATGCATGTAGAATCTCCTTACATTATTTAATAATACAAATATACCATGATCTGGAATGTAATACATGGATATTATTTTCATCCTAATTTAATAAAAAGAACGGATAATGGACTACTTCATCAAGGAATGTAACCCTCTGTGCTTCATACCGGAAAACTTGTGGCTGAGGGTAAGCCCGCAGAGGTGATAACCGTCCCACAGGTTAAAGACATTTTCGGATTGGAATGTACGGTCATAGAAGACCCCGTCTCGGGATCACCGATGGTGGTGCCTAAAGGGCGATATCATGCGAGATAGACAAATAGCGGCAGTCGCGACAAAGATCCCTTTGTCCTAAGTGTCGCTATTTTATTTCGTCCACCATACCTCTTCCTCAGTCATGCCGTTTGCCTAATCCGTTATTCTCATCTCTACCCATTGCTTCACTCTCTTGGCTGTTATGGACTCTGATCAAACATCCACTCTACAATGAGGATTTACACCAAAAAGCCATACGGATGATGGTCCGTACGGCTTTTTAGCGATTTTTTTCTTATACATAACACAGGCGTAAATGATGAATCACGCTGCAAATGTTACTTCCAAAGCTCTTCAGCAATTTCCTTAATGAAGGAAAGCTTGCGCCATTGTTGTTCCTCGGTCAGATGGTTGCCTTCTTCCGTGGAAGCGAAGCCGCATTGTGGGCTCAGGCAGATTCGATCCAGATCAACATATTGTGTAGCTTCCTCAATCCGTTTCAGGATATCTTCCTTGTTCTCCAACTCTCCGAATTTGGAAGAGAAGAGGCCAAGTACAACCTGCTGATTGTCCTTCAGGAAACGAAGTGGCTTGAAGTCACCAGCCCGTTCCGTATCAAACTCCAGATAGAATCCAGAGTAGTTATCGATGCTCAGAAGTGTCTGCGCAATCGGCTCGTAACCGCCACCGACTCCTGCAAATGTCGAAACATAATTACCGCGGCAGACATGAGTGGTTACCACGAGGTCTTCCGGCAGGCCAGATACCACATCTTCGTTCAGTTTTGCGAGTTCGTTTGCGTACTCTTCCACATTAACGCCAATCTGCTCCATCACTGTGATGAACTGTTGGTCACACAATGCACCCCATGTGCAATCATCAATCTGGATGCTACGGCAGCCGGCTTCATAAAAAGCCAGGATGGATGCTTTGTACGCTCCGACAATGTCCGAGAGAAGCTCTTGGCGGTTCGGATAGATGGCCTGTGTGCTTTCCTTATTATCTGCCCGGTCCAATTCGAATAGGAACTGAGCTGCTGCTGGAATGGACTGACGGGCAACAACGTCTTCCCCAGCCGCTTCTTTCAAGAAGGCATAATGCGCTACAAATGGATGACTGCTATAGCTGATTTTGCCGCTCAGACGAGCTGTTTCCGGTCTGGATGTCGCACCGTTGAATCGGTAGCCTTCCTCAATGATCGTCCGCTCTACACCATCCAGTCCCCAGAAAAAGTCCAGATGCCACCAAGAGCGGCGGAATTCGCCGTCCGTTACAGCCTGAAGGCCAACCTCTTTTTGCTTCTGTACAAGTTTTACAATCTCGGCATTCTCCACTTCATTCAACTGTTCCGTGGTAATTTCGCCGTTCTGGTATTTTAATCGGGCATCCTTCAACGTACTCGGGCGCAGGAAACTGCCAACAATATCATATCGAAATGGAGTGACTGTTCGTTGTTTAGGTTCTGTTTGTAGGCTCATAGTTTAATCTCCCCGTTTATCATTATAGAATTAAATATAACATATCCGATCGGAATAGCTGTTCTACGAAAGAGTTATAGCCCGCTATAGGTATTAGCTATAGCGGGCTATATTTAAGGAGACTCTATATACAATCATGTATTCCATCTTACCTGACCAGATGTCCGGAACAGGATCTCAACATCTATGATTTCAAGTCAACGTAAGAACGATTTGGTCCCCCGAACGGGTAATTTTATAAATCCCCTCTTGCATGTCGATGCCATAATGCTTTTTCAGCAACCACTTGGCGTTGAGATCCGTCTCGACGACCACCAGATAATCGTAGCCGCTCAGAAGGTTATCCATATTATCCTCATAGAACAACACGATCCCGTCCACATGTGGAGCATACAAGAAATACTTTCCTACATATTGCATGTAATAATTCGTGACCTGCTGGTCCCTGTCTGAGGCGTAGAAGAGATATCTATTATTATCCACCTGCCCACCTGGGTACCACCGATCACCGGTAACAGCATGAATCTTGTAAGGGAGCGTTGTATCGTAGGTTTTGGCAATCGAGACGATCCCGTTGTATTCCGATAAAAGGATGGTCGCCGCAACCGCCATACAGCCGATAATGCCTTTTTGATAATGACCTTTCGTCTTGACCGTCTTAAAGGATTGATAATCAGGCACCTCACCGATCCGATAGTGGAATGATCGCTCCAGGTCGATCGCAGCGCACAACACCAGCCCACCGGCGAACAGCACCACGATACTCGATGCATAACGCTCAAAGCCTGCCAGGACAATGGCTTCATCCAATGGCATGGAGAAGAGATACAACGCCAGAATACCTGCATAATACAGTAACAGTACAAAATCCAAAGCAATTATTGCTTTCCATAAGTTCCACTTCTTCTTGAGCACAACGATAGCAAATACCGAAGCTCCGATCGCGATAAGTTGAAAAAGTACAATGCCGAGCACAGGCCTGGACGTGATATCTATGCTTGATTTCAAGAAGAGCGTCAGAATCTCCCATTTCTGTTCTCCCGTCTTGCCCGCTTTGATCACCGAGGCTGTTCCCTCGAACTTGTTATTAATGCCTTGGAACACCGTCGCCATTCGCCAGCTCCAGCCGAAATACGGAAGTAGTGAACCACCAATGGTACCAAGCACAGCCAGTCCGACTTTCCAGTTCGAGCGTTGCCCATTTCTCAACCATGTATACACCAGGAAGATCAGGCCGATCGCGGCGAAAATAATACCCGTGCTTTTGATGATGGTCAGCAATCCGGCAAGCGGAAGAACAACAATACATGCCTTCATGATCTCATTCCGATATTGGTAAATAATCGCCAGGATCGCGAGTGCGTAGATCGGAAGCAAGAAATCCACGAGTAGATTGGTGATCCGAATCGTCAGATTGAAAAAAGAAAGCGTCGATAACCCGAGTCCGAGAAAAGCGTACAGAAGAAAACGTTTCTTCTCCGAAATAATGCCAAAAATGGCATAAAAACAGGAAAAGATAAGCAGACCCTGTGCCAAAAGCATCACGGACTGGGAATGCCCCATGAAGCGACAGACATAATAAATAAATGACGAAGTCCCGAGCGGATAGTTTTTAAAATCAATCAGATTGGAGTCTGGCGTCGGAAAGGCATTTGTACTCAACATCTGCTTCAATACAATAGCCCAGTGCGAGAAATTATCGTAGTGTGTCAATTGATTTTGGAACAGAATCAGCAAAAAGATGAACGTTCCGCCCAGAAAAGAAAACTGAAATAACGAGAACAATACATTCGGCTTGGTCCCTCGTCGGACAGCTCGAACCAGCGTATCTCTAAAAAGAAACAAGCCGAGTATCATCACGATAATACTTCCTATAAAGAGCTGACCTGCCAAGCCAGCGAAATATACGATGCAGGCAATCGAGGAAAACACAAATACAGGGATAAACTCCCACCGTAGTGCAAGTGTCTTCCGAACAAACTGCATATAACCAACAAAGGAGATTATCAATAAAACTCCCATCACAAAATGAAGCACAATGAGCATCTCTATCTCTCCTAACCCTCTCTGGTGGCACGATCAGAATGTGGCTGAATCAGATCAGTCAGCAATTGGTCGATCAGGCCCTTTTCCACAATATCATCGATATTCTCCACCGAGAGAAGCACTTCGCGCTCACGGGCTGTCGTTTTTCCCGTATGTTGCAAAATGACTTCAATATTACTCTTTGTATAAAAAGTAACGACCGCTCCTGCCGCAATATCACCATGGAAACCCGTCGCGGAGAAGAAACGATAATTGAAGCTGCGCAGCGTACAGCTAGCATCATTGGTGAAATGAACTGGAAGCTGAAGGGAAAGCCGCGGCATTTTTCGCTGATCCGATCTGGGTTGAACAATCCTTTTTTTCACATTACGTAACATATCGTCATAAGCCGTATCCCACAGATTCATCTGCTCTGGCAATGAGTGTTTACGGTCGTAGATGATTTGCATGTATTGGCGGTTATCATTCTCATCAATCGGCTGAACCGTTGCGGAGTAACGCCAGCCCTCTCCATCCTGTTTCACATAAACGATGACTGCATCGAGGTTGGCCTCATACCGGTCGGTTTTGACAACCAAAGAGATGATCTTCTGTTCAGCCAAATAAATGGGATAAGGGACATAGAAGGCAATACCTTGCTCAGATACATCCACCGTTTTGGCCTGATAACGCAGATTGTTGGCTTGGTCGTGAATCGTGACATCTTCCTGTGCCCGAATCCGTTCTGTCTCCCGATACGCACGGCGGCCGATCATGAAGAACAGGGCGTAACACAGCGCAATCATGTTATGAATCAGCCAGAAAATAATGATACTGCTGAAGAAAAGCGCAATGCCGTACTTGCCATTCACATACCGAATCACGGCTGCAATCGAAAGCAACAGCAAGAAGATATGCGGAAGTGCATATAACAGAGCAGACATCCATTGTCGACCGCTTGCTCTGCTTTTGTTGGTAACCTTGAATTTTTTCTCACGAATACCCAGCGTCTCCAAGAGAACCGGCCAGATCAAGTAAGGCATAAATATGGTATCGATAACCTGACTCCATCGCTGATTCCGAATATTGCTGGACAGATATCGCATGGATACACTGTAGAAGAAATAAGAGGGAAGCCAGAATATTAAGATTTGCCAGAAGGTTGTGTTCACAATCTGGAAGTCGAATAACGCAAATAAAATAGGTGCCAAAATGAAAATCAACCGATTAAAGAAGGACCACCAGTATAAGAAACTGCTTAAGTAGGTCACTCTCGTCCAGAAAGGAAGCTTGCCAGACAAGGGTGCACGCGTATTCTGCAGGCTCTGAATGATACCCCGTGCCCAACGAATCCGTTGTTTAATCATGCTCTTCACTGTTGTTGTTGTCTGCCCGGCAGCTTGAACCTCTTGAGTCGCATAGGTAATATAACCTTCCTGCTGCAAGCGGATGCTTGTCTCAAAGTCCTCGGTGATTGTATTGAGTGGAAAACCTCCGATGTCTTCCATGCCGTGCCGGGAAATGATCGTGTTACTTCCTGTATAGGCTACCGCATTGGAGGCATTACGCAGGATGTTCACTTCTCTGGAGAAGAAATCCTGTTCATTCGGAATACCTTGCTCTGCATACAGGTTGAACTGGAATAGATCCGGATTGTAGAAACTTTGCGGGGTCTGTACCAGACCAAGCTTGAACTTAGGGTCCATCTCGTCCTCTCGGCGAGGACGCCATACCTCATTCTCCTTAATAAACGTGGAGAGCATGAAATAGGGTACCGTTTTCATCAAAAAGGTGTGCTGTGGAATCATATCCGCATCAAACGTTGCAATGAGCGGCGAAGAGCTTTTGCTCAGTGCATTGTTCAGATTACCAGACTTGGCATCCTTGTTTCCGGGGAACCCCAGATACCCCACGCCAAACTGTCTGGCAAGTTCCTCCACCTCTGGTCTTGCTCCATCGTCACAGAGATAGATATGAACCTTCTGCTTGTCCGGGTAATCCATGAACGTACAGGCATTAACGGTTTTATATAACAGATCAACAGGCTCATTATGCGTAGCAATAAAAACATCCACATCCGGATAATACTCCGGCGGAACGATGGGAAAATCGAGCTGTGTACGTTCTTTTTGCATTTTTTGAAAGAATAATTCAAAGGTTGTCAGTACGGTGACCGTCTCAGCCACAATCAACAGCATACCAAAAATGACGTTCAGAACGCCCTCACCCCATGGCAACGTAAAGAACGTACGCCATACCAAATAAATCGACATCAGGATCATCGTGATGACAAAAAAGATATTCTGCCTTTTTTCGTTTTGCACTACAACTGCTTCCTCCTTGCTGCAAATACCCATCTTCGCTGCAATTGGAAACTGAGCAGGAACAGCAAGGCATCACAGACGAATTTCGCCAATTTCTCATCTACGAAGAGAACGGTATGGAATATATATACACCGGTACTGGAAAGCAAGATCACTACTCCGCATAACGTTAGATAGCGCCATAGACTGCCCTCGCTATCCTCCTTGCGGAATACAAAGTGTCTGTTCAGTACATAGTTGACCACAATGGAAATAACTCTCGCAATCACGGTTGCAAGCAAAATTCTTAAATAGTGCTGCTCACCCAACACGGGCCGCAACGCGTCGATCAAAAACCAGGCGATACCCAAATCAACAACAGAACTGGCCACAGATGATGAAATGAACCGCAGAAAATTGGAGAACAACACACCCATTACTCGGGCACTATCCTGGATTGCTTTAAAATGAGTTCTCGCATTGCCATTTTCATAAATGACTTGGATTGGCATCGTATGAATCGGTATGCCAGACTGAATGCACGAGATGAGCATCTGCAGCTCATATTCAAATCGAGTGCCGCGAACATCCTGCATAAACGCAAGTAACCCTGGACCGAAGGCACGAAGCCCAGTCTGGGTATCTGACAGTTTTTTACCATAGAGCATGGCAAAAATAAAGGAGGTCATTCGATTGCCTAACAGGGACTTTGGGGGTATATTCCCCTCGCTGAAGTTTCTTACCCCGAGCACCAATGAGTCCGGATAAATCCTTGCTTCTTGGGCTATGAGGTATACATCCTCAGCTGCGTGTTGTCCGTCTGAATCAGCGGTTACGACGAAGGAAGATGCGTCGAATTGCTTCCCAATATACTCAAATCCGGTCTTGAGTGCCGCACCCTTCCCCTGATTTTCCGCATGTGTTAGCAGAGCACAACCATTCTCACGAAGCTCCTCGAAAATCGACTGGTAGGCCTCACCCGATCCGTCGTCCACAATAACAATATTGGTCAATCCATACTCTCGCAATTGCCGTACATAGGTTGGAAGTCTCTCATCCGGTTCAAGTGATGGAATGAGGATGATCGCTTCGCCGTTTTGTTTACCTATAATCATCCTGATAAGCCTCAATTCGACATATTTCAACAAATTTTTTTGAATATTGTGAGTATAACATCGAAAAGTCATACAGTAAACGAATAATTTGTATATATATTGGTAAAAAAGTCGCACTTTTTTATAAGCTAATTTATAGGTAAAAAGTACTAGTGGAAGGTCAGTCTAGTACTACTCAAACCATTTCACATTTGGCTCTTGTTTCAGTACATGTACCAGCACGGCATGCCGTTATCCACGGTGGTGTTAGAAGTGAGCCTGCGTATCCAGAAGCACTCAAAGCGTGAATGAGCGCCTTCCCAGAATGCAGTAATTTCCGCAAAAGTTCATCTTCTGTCTCCATCGACCGATTGGACATGCATCGACTTACAAATCTGGACGAATGGTCACTTATGCGAATCACGAATTTGAATTAGAATTACCATAGACGATTAAAAAAAGGCTGTGATTCCAATGTTATTCGAAAGAGACAAATGGTTGCAGTATGGCATTCTGCGCGATGAGCCCTCTCTCGCTGAACGGTTGCCAGAAACACAGTTGCTTGAGAAGGATACGTTAACGAAGATGCTTCTTCAGTATCCCAGCGTTGTACTGAAACCTCGTAATGGCAGTTACGGAAGGGGTATCCTGTTCATTAAACGAAGCGGTGCAAATGCTTATCGTATTCAAAATGAAAATAACACAGTCACCATGAGAGACAACGAGCAGTTACTGGAATGGTTCGAACAAACAATCAAAAGTGATGAATATATTGTCCAAAAGCGTCTGCAGCTTGCTCAAATTAAACACAGGCCGTTCGACATTCGGATCATGGTTCAGCGCAAAAAGAGTTCCTCGTCCACTTGGAACGTGACAGGTTCCTATGCTAAAGTCGCTGCACAAGGATACCAAGTCACCAATGTGAATAACCGCCCCATTCCCGTTTTTAAAGCACTGAGACTGGCTCGAATTGGAGATCGGCGCTTACTTGTCAGAGCGGAACAAGTTGCACGATTAGCTGCCAAACGATTGGGAGAGCATTACCCTATGCTTAGACAAGTCGGGTTCGATATAGCCATCGACAAGAAACGGCGAATTTGGATTATAGAAGGCAATTATCAACCAGCCTTACGGCCTTTCCGACTTTTGAAAGATTCCTCGATGCACCGCAGAATATTATGGTACAAAGAACATTAAAGCAAAAGAAGACGACCTGCCTGCTAGCCCGGGCAAGTCGTCTCTTCATGTTTCGTACCTAATCTCGATATTAACCCTCTTCGGTTATTTCCGGCATTTTCTAATCGCACTTGTAACACGTGTCACTCGGAACTGATTTACCCCTACCTGTATAATGGCGAACTGGCTGTACGAAGTACCAGAAGAGGTATACGGTTCAGCCTCAATATTTCCACTCGGTGTTCTAACCGTCGCGGTGATTCTAGTTACCAGGCACACACCACGGTCGGAAGATCTCCAAGTCTCGTCACGCTGAACACTATATCTATCGTTGCTACAAAAAATCGATGCATACTCCACTACTCCACTCGCATTAAACGAAGTCGAGTTATAGATCTGAACAGGGTCATAACCACTAGGTGCTCCAGGTCTTCTATTTCCCATTCTCAAAACCTCCTTTTTATTGATAATCTATTAGATGCAATTAAATAGTTTTGGTGAGGTATAAATGTGGACAAGGCAGAAAAAGTGTGTTTGTACAGTGGTAGAGGGGGAACTGGTAGCTTCTGATGTCGTAGCTCAAACACGAAAAAGAACCACCCTTTAATGTACAAAGGTAGTTCGGGAAATTTGATCGTCTACTATTTTCCGATTCAGTAAGATTGTCGAGATTAAGTCGTATGTATGCCTTGCGAGCATCGTAGTAACGCTCCTGATGCTTCTATTCTGCCGCCTCCGCCAACCATGCTTGCATAGCCGTAGATTCTGCCCGATTCAAACGTAAGGCAATTTCGGTATTGATCTTATCCGGCGGCATGACTTCAACAAGGACACATACGGACTCTCGTGGTTGATTTAAGGCAAACACGCCTTCATCATCGAGCATTTTCATCGCCAGCTCCATGGCGTTCAGCCTCAAATCCAACTCGCGATTCCAATCATCATTCTCCAGTTCCGCAATGAAAGGACGCTCGTTATATCGTTGTTTGACATCGTCAAAGTGATCATCCCCAAAACAACAATAGGGCGAATCCGCATACGACCATTTGATGAGATCCGCAATCGTGGATACCGGCGTATCACTTTCCTCTGCTTGCCTAGCAGATTCTAACGCCAAAGCTTCCCACGACCATGCAGAGATACTTGGCGCATGTCCCTCGCCAGTAGTGTATAACGTGCAATAATAGTAACGTTCACCATTTTCAAAAAGAGTACAAAAAGACGTTCTGGCGGCAGCGGCGATCTCTATGGCCAGCGTCTCTATTTCTTGCATTGGCTTCATGATTAGAGTTCCCCTTTTCATTCGTTGATCATTTGCCCCTTCGATATGAATTGGCTATTTGGACTAGATACCAGACACCCGCACCCACAAGGGCAGCAAACACCAGATTGATACAGCCGAACACGATGAGTGACTTTGCTTGGCCTGGACCAATCCGGAAAGCGGTAACAAGCTGGAAGACAGCCGGTAGCAAAAATGCCAGCCAGGAGATGGTTATAAGCTTTTCTGTTCTGAAACTCCACCATACTGCGGAACATGAGGCAACTAGCAGTACCCAGGTACAGATAATATTTAGGGCGAACGTCATTTCAGCCCCTCCTATTTGCCATGAATCACAAGTCTATATTTACTGAAGATCCACGATTGGCTCAATTTGTGCATTGCATCATGGCTTATACGCACAGAGGGCTTTTGCTCCTTCATCGCTTCTGCATCAAGGGCTGAGAAGCGAAGGGGTTTGGTCATTTTTTTGATAGAGTCTCTTATTTCATCGAAAAACGTATAGGTCAGCGGCTTATGGTCCCGGATATCCTCATATATATAGTACTTTCCTTTTTCATCTTCCAAATTAACTTGGAAACCTTTCGGAAATGAAATCAAGATACACGGCAGTTCATCCTCTGCCCATTGTCCGTGATATGGAAAAGAAACCCCTTCATTTCTCACAAAAAATCCTGAACTTTCTTGATCCGATGCAATAGAAATAGAGTAAACAAAGAAGGGATGGATGTCATCTCTCTTTTCTCCTGCCACAAAATACTGATAGAACGTCTGATACTCCTCGTACACCTGATTATAATCATGCTCTGTTCGGGCAGCATTGGTACGATGGAATTGCGCTTGCCGATGCTCCAAAAGCTGCAAAAGGCTTTTAAACTCTTCAGGAGTGATGAAGAATCTCAGTTTATAGAATCCGCTATTCTTTAATTTGTCCATTTCTTTTCGCTCACCGCCCTGTTTAGAAATGTTATGCCAATGACCTTAGCAGTTCGGGTTCAACTATATATGTATCTTATTTCCATTATAGTGATTACCTTTCCTGAGTCTACCTACTTTACACCTGAATTTTGCGAATGAACTTTGAAAGGGTAGCGAAATATCAGGATCATTGCGCCTGTACGCGAGCAAAAGACATACGTAAGGTGAATTCCAGACTACCCGTCCTTGTGAGGATGGGAGCACGCCATCATCTCGTAATCAGCACAAATTAGCCGTACGGATGATCACCCGTACGGCTAATTTTGACTTATTCAGCTTTGCGAATTTAGAATTGTTAAGGTTTAACTACAGAGAGAAGAGACTCATTCCCCTCAGAGATCACCGTCACATCTGGTGCAAACGTAGCATCACTTACATGTAACGTTTCACCAAGGTCCATAGCACTAATGTCGAATTCAATCGACGTTGGCAAGTGTCTCGGCAATGCCTCCACTTCAATAGAAGATAATTGAACTTGCACGACTCCGCCCTGCTTTGTGCCAATCGGTGTGCCGTTGAACTTGACAGGAATTTTAGTACGCAGGATCTCATTGGTCTGGACCTGCTGAAAATCCACATGAAGTAAATCCCGTGTAACTGGATCACGCTGGAGATCTTCCAACAATACCGTCAATGAGCCTTTCTCTTCAAACTGCAGTTCGATAAAACCAGACGTACCCTGCTTCAACCATTTTTGAAATTGTATTGTTGGAATATGAATCATTTCATTCTCCGTATTTTTGCCAAACACAATACCTGGCAAACGCCCGGATTTACGTAAATCCCTAAGTCGGGATGTATTTAATGGAATGCGGTTCTCCGCTTGAAAACTAGTAGTCATGCTATGTTCGCTCCTCTTTATTAAATGATATTTTCACATTTTTCATACTCATCCAACCATCCCCTGTTGGGGCTAAAGAGAGAAACATAGCATCACCACCTCCATATACGATCCAATTGATTTTAAAATACATTTAATGTAAGCACCCATAATATACATGAAGGCACTCTACTCCGAAGAGTAGAATGCCTATGGGATGCTTCAACCCTATCATAGAAACATCAATTTGTCGATTTAACCCGCCATTTCCCATTTTGACGATTGGAACAGGCCTTCATGTCCATGAGCACCTTATTTCGGGGACAAGAAAAATCGCGTCCTCTGAGGAGAGAACGCGAAATAAAATAGATTGATTTTGTGTTTCAGCATCGTCAATTAACGCTTTCGGGCCACCACCGCTAACCTACCGTTTTCGGTCGAATACTCGCATGTGGACAGTACAATAAGCTTGTCCCCATACTGTGCTGTTACACCTGTGTCATAAAGAGAGCGTTGTTTGATATTCTGAACATATGAATCGAACTCGGCGGGCGTATTTACATTCTCAATCTGGTAGTATTTAAACACGTCGTCCGATTTGCGATAAACTTTTGACAGAATAACGGCAACAATCTCATACTCTTCCTTTTCGTAAAGCGTGCTGAACTGGAACGTCGCATGTTCTTGATAAAAGCTTTCGTTCTTGTACTTCATTAAATCTTTAAACATCCAACCACTTTTCATGTGATGACCATGAATCAGCAAAATGTCCGAATTGTTGGTCGTACTAGACTCGTCCAAAAAAGGAAGACCGCCTTGGTTGTCTTTTCTATCGAAATCATGATTGAGATAGTACTCCGAATCCTGTGGGCTCTGCATGACCGGGTACTCAATTCGGGTACCGTCAATCTTCAGCCAGCCGACGATGTCTGAGTTCCTCTCGTAAAGATCTCGAAATTCGGGAAGCATAACCGGCTCATTGCCTTTATTGAACAAAAGGGAGGGGATTGCATCCCCTCCACCTTGTTCTGATCCTTCTTTCCAAACCTTTGTTAACTCTTCGATTTTCTGCTTCTCGGCATAGTCTCGCAAGAAAGTCCTCGCAAGACTGACAAGTGAAAATACCAACACAAGCAAGGAAACAGCGATAAGAATTTTTTTAGTTTTGCTCATTTTCTTACCGCCTTCCCTTCCATTACTGGATGTGCTTTTTCTTCTTGTACCCGAGCAGACAGAACCCGATCGTCATTAAGGACATCAGCGCCAAAACCATATACAAGAATGGCGATACACTGTTATCTCCAGTTTTCGGAGCATCGTCCAACTCGTTGCTATCGTTCTTAAGCTGATCGTTACCATTGCCCGGTTCAGGCGTTACGGTTCCTGGTTCTGGCGTTACCGTGCCCGGATCTGGCGTTACCGTGCCCGGATCTGGCGTTACGGTGCCCGGATCTGGCGTTACGACGCTGCCTGGTTCAGGCGTTACCGTGCCTGGTTCAGGCGTTACCGTGCCTGGTTCAGGCGTTACAGTGCCTGGTTCAGGCGTTACATTGCCCGGTTCAGGCGTTACCGTGCCCGGTTCAGGCGTTACAGTGCCCGGATCTGGCGTTACTGTCCCTGGACCAGGCGTTACGGTGCCGCCTCCGTTGTTACCATTGCCGCCACCAGAACTAATTGGCTTCATTGGCACATCGTACCTGACAATGTCAAAATCGACTGAAATCGTACCACTTGTGTGCGTTTCGTATCCGTCCTTCGTTACGATCAGATAGTAATCCGCTTCAGGAAACACCATGTACGCATAGAAGCCATCTGCATCACTACTCTGCTCCGGGCTCTCGTTGTCGTACGGCGGGAAATTTGGAACCTTTGGAAGCGTTACTTTAGTACCCGGAATGCGGCCGTTATCTCTATTCCGCTGCGTATCCGCATAATACAGTGTAACTTTGGCTCCATCAATTTTCTTGCCAGTGACGGCATCTCCTGTCGTTTCATCATAGACCGTACCGTAAGGGTCGACTAACTCCTCTGAAATATTCAGCTCTCCGTTAGCTTTAACGTCAAGTTGCGCCACTTTGAGGAGCAATTCCTCGCCGGTCTCAGCTTGATAGCGAACTTCCATTGTGTACTTCTGCTCGCTTAGCCCTTCCACAGAGAAAGTTCCATTCGTAGCCATAGGGAATGCTTTAGGTTGGCCGTTTTCCTTAACATAATTGCCATCCTTGTCTTTCAAATAGATATGCATCTGGCTAGTCAACAAATCATTGAATAGCACTGTTGTTCCATCCAGTTGTTTGAACAGAATGATCCCCACGGCCGTAATGTCCGCTGGAACAGTCTCGTCCGTTACACTGCTGTTCACTTTTGCTTTCTGCGTAAATTCAACAGGTACATCCTTACCGCCTACCCGATACAATTTCGTATATCTGATCGTATAATCGGTATCCGCTACGGCTGGAATTGAATATTCACCCTTCTCGTTCGTCTGCGTCTGAATCTCTTCGCCTGTCTTCAGATCAGTTACCGTAATCGGTGCATTCGGAATGACTTCTCCTGTGTTATTGTTACGCAACACGCCTTCCAGATACGGTCGGGTATTGGCAAAATGTGCTTCAGATAATTTTTTCTCTGGAATAGTGCCCATGTGAATGAGACTCTCTGGATCAGTCACATAGCCATCTTCCGTATAATCATCTTGGGTCACTTTATACTGAAGATTGGTTGGAAGCCCTTGGACAATGAGCGTCTGTCCATCTGTAAGCTCAAAGCTCTCACCGCTCTTGATCATACCCTTACTGCCGTCTGATTTCTCATAGACGTAGGATTCGTCCGATCCCTCGCCGGTGAAGGCAACCGTGTACTTAAACAGCTTCTTCTTGTCTTCATCTTTGCCTTTAACTGTGTTGCTGATTAATAGGCCGCCCTTCAAGACTCGCACGTTCGTGAACGGGGCATCTTCATCAATGCCTTTCATGACTCCGGTATAGTACCGTTCCTCAGGAGTAGTCATGTATTCATCGGTTGTGTAATCTTGTTGGGTAACTGTATATTTCAGATTCTTAGGCAGGCCCAAAATATCCAGTGTCTCTCCATCCTTGAGGCGGAAAGTACCGCCGGACTTGATCGAACCTGTGCTGCCGTCCGTCTTCAAGTAAGAGTAACTTTCCTCTTTGCCTGTATCCTCAAAGTTGACGGTGTACTCGAACTCCTTCGTTTTATCGCCGCCGTTGCCCATGACCGTATTGCTGATGGTCAGCTTGTTAACGGTCCGTTCATTGATGAAGTCCGCCTTGTGATCACCTTTATTCACGATTGAGCCAGACAGCTCTCTCGTACCCGGTATCGTCGTATAACCGTCAACGGATGTATAATCAGCCTCGGTTACGGTATAGACCAGATCCGCAGGCAAGGCTGGGAACGTCACAGATTCCCCGTGCTTAAGGGCAATCTTGCCTCCGCTCTTGATCGTGCCAAACGTATCATCCGACTTCTTATAGGTATACTCTCTGTCCTTACCTTCGCCGGTGATGGTCACGGTGTACTCGAACTCTTTGTCCGGATCACTGCCGTTGCCTTCCACCTTATTGGTAATGGTCAGCTTGCCTTGGGCCGGTGTAGGCACGATCAGTGGATTATCAGAGGTTAATTTCACCCCGTCTACCCAGATGGGCTTCCCTGGCGTATTCCCTACATATACTTGGTATACCCTTGTAGTTGGCAGCCAAGTATTGGTGTCAATATAAGTTTCTTTCAGCTCATAATACCCTGGATCAGGGAATAGCAGATTAAGTTTCCCTCCGCTATCGGTTTTTCCTTTGGTGATTATAGTTCCGCCGTCTTTCTTATAGAGTGTAAACTCTACGTCTTTTAGCGGATTGCCATTGGGATCTACCTTTTTCAGAGGCAACAGAGCATTGGAACTTGAACTGCCGGCCACGTCCGAACTGTCCAGCGTGCTTTCGCTTCTGGCACTGACAGATTTCAGATTGTCATCGCCCTCCAGTTTTACCTCGTTGCCCATTTTCTCTCCAGCTTTCGCTTTAGATGGATCAACTTCTGTTTGGTACACAAACTGGTAAAACTGATTAGGGTCGTCCATTTTAAATGTTAGAACCGTAGTACCTTCTACGCCCGGTGCAACTTCTACTTGAACTTCAGCATTCGGGTCGCTTAGGTCCAGTGCTACGCCATCTCGTTCCAGAGTGCCGCTTGCAGTCAATTTAGCAGGATAGACTGCCATACTAGGTGATGTCAGCACAAGCTTTCCGTTTTCTTCATAACGCAAATTCATGCCTGCACCCAAGGTATCCTGCAAATAAACACCCTGCTTCATGTTAAATGGCGGGGTATAGTTCACCGTCCATTCCAGCACTCCTGGAACTGGCTTAGTTACCGACTTTCCAAGGGTCTGAATAGGTACAATAACTTTGCGCTGTTCGGTGACAACCTTCTCCACTCCACCCCATGTCATATGGAGGTCGGCTTTGTTATACAGCACCTGCTTGTCTGTGCCGTTGATAGTGTATTCCTCTAAATACTTCTGCAGAGCATCATTGGAAGGTCTTGCCTTCACCAGAATGACATAAGGACTTTCCAACTTAGAGAAGGTGAAGGTACCCTCGTTTCCAATGTGTGAAAAATGGACTACATGAGAACTAGTACCTGGTTCAATTAGAGTTCTAGCATCGTTTCTAACACCATATTCATTGCCTGAACCATTGTTCGAAATTCCTTTCCAAAGCTCAAAATCCTTAGTTTCAGAGAAAGGAACAAATTCCCACCCTTCGGGAAGTGTATCCACTAGCTTAATATTACTAATGACTCGATTACCGCCATCCTTAGCCATTTCTTCTGTGTTATATCCAGGCATATTAACCCCTAAACGGAATGTGACCGTCTTGGTTGTCCTGTCATAGCCAGAAATCGTCCATGCTTCATTGTTATCATCTCTAATGTAACTGCTAACATTATTCGGCGTCACATTTTCAAAATTACCATCTACTTTTAATGGCCTCGAAGCAAAGAGCATATCCTTGTTCAACATACGCAGGTGTAGGTTGGCACTACTATTTGCTTCTTTTACGGTTTCGCCATCAATGAGCAAAGCCCGATTCGAGCTTATTTTCCCTGCGTTAATTTCCTGTCTGAAGAGAATGTTCGGGTTGGTCTCAAGTGCACGGAAGCTGAAGGATGCCGCTTCTTCGGTGTATCCGGTCACCTTGATCAAATCCGCCACCACTTTACCGTCCACGGTTAATGGAATAGCTTTCATCGTCAATCCGGTTGCATTCGACTTCAGAGTTCCCGCTTTGTACTGCTTCCAAAGCTGCGCAGAAGTGATATTTGCTTTAATTTTCGCAATTGTCTCCGCACTCACCTCGCTGGTTTCATCTACAGCGTTGTCCAAGACGTTCAAGTCACCGCCATGCACAAGGACATCGTATACTACCGCGTTAGGTAAGGCATACTGTGGTGCTAGATTAACGGTCCACGTGATACTGCCCAGGTTATAATCCTCGGTTGATACTGCGCCTGTTTTTGTAAACGTGTGTGCGCCAATGCTGACGACTGCCTCATCTGTCACCGCAATAGGTCTTTTACCCGTCATTACATCGTTGTTCTGTATAACCCCTGGTGTATCCAAATTCCAGTTGGCACGAGGGTCAATTTGGAAGCTGGAACCACTTATCGCCTTGCTTTTAATCAACAATTCGACTTTTCCGTTAATATCCCCGAAGGAATACACGCCGTTTGAATCTGGTGTAATTGGCGTTTCTTCAGATACAGCGCCATCTACCCATGTCTGCCATGCAGCCGATTCAAATTCCAGCCCAGCCGGTAATACATTTGTGATGGTAAAGTCCTTTAACTCTTTTTTATTATATTGGTTAACCGCGATCTTCCATGTAATGGTTTCATTCGCATGGTCATACGAAGCGCTGGCTTGAATCCAGTCGGGAGCAAAAGAAATCTCCTGACCTGCCTGTACCAACATGTTGTTGTCCTGTCTCAGTTCCACTTTGCCATTCATGTCCCGGTAGCTGCGACCAAGATTGTTTGGCGGATTCCGATGTTCGTAATAATAAGCTTCCTTTGGAATCCATGTTTTATATTCAACCTTTGGATCTAGACCTGTTCCCTGCGGAAATATGTAAGTCAGCGATCCGTCGCCCCCAATGACTGGCGTTACATTTTGGCCGTTTACTTTGAATGAACCCTCCTTATAGATACCACGGACATTTCCAAAACCCGTATTATAAGTGGCTGGATTCGTATAGAATGTCTTCCCGTCTAACGGCAATTTGACTGTTTTATCAAACTGATCGAATGCAGAGACGTTTGACTCCCAAGTAATTGCACCTTCAACCAATTGCGCTGGCTGAATCCCGCGGTAACCATACTGATCCCACCTGATCATTCCAGGCGAGCTTAAAGTAATATTATACTCTGCTGTAACATCTGGGTTCTCAAGCTGATATGCACCACCAAAGATGTTGATCGGCTTTTTATCGCCATACGCTAGTCCCGTTATATCTGCATTGGCAGTAGATTCAAAGCTGAAGACGATACCTCGTCCAACACCATTGAAAAAATTATCTTCACCGTTAAATACAATCTTGATGCTATTTGGAGTGAAATAGGCGGTGCCCAGCTGTTTTGTACCTGATTCCGTCTGTGCATTCAAAGTTTTAGTAGCTGTTGGCAGCACCACTTCCTTGAAGTAATCTTCTCTTTTCAGCTCGATCCAGTCACCCTTTTGGATGTATTTCTCAGGATCTGCATTAGTGGGATTTGGGTCATCACCATTCACTGGTACCTTGAGACCTTCCGATTTGAGCGTAAAGGGCTGTCTACCCTGAATAATACCGTTTGGATTAATAACAGCATTCCCCTGTGTCACTTCCAGCGGAAAGGTTGAATTAGATTCCATAAATACCGCTGTTTTGTCCATTGGGACTGCCGCCATCGCTAAGAAATTGCTCGGTTCGTCGTTCACTGCCTCAGGTACCGAGAGCGGTTCCTCTTGCACTTCCTCAGGTTCCGAAAGCGGTTCGTCATTCACTGTCTCAGGTACCGAAAGTGGTTCGTCGGCACTCGGTGAGTCAGATTCAATGACCGCTTCCATTCCGGAATCGGTTGGCACACTCTCCGCATATGCGGCGGTGGAGTATATCACTGTCTGCAAGACGAGCAACATTGCCAGAAATAAAGACAATATCGGTTTACCTATATTGCGTTTTTGTTTCAAACGAAAATCTCCTCCACTTCTAAAATTTTTGCAGCAACCAGAAACTTTTTCCCTTTCCTTTGGCCATTCCATCCTTACAACAGAAACTGATAAAATTCATCAAGTTCATATGGCTTGCCTTACCATTTTACTTTAGAGCCCTTACCAAATTCTGAACACTAAACGGTAACCTAACCATAGAGCCAATTCAGACATAGATTTCTCCATAGAATCGTGGATTTTAAGCATAAAAAAAACATCCTAAATTGGGATATGGCATTCTCCTGGATAAACCCTTTTCACCAATTGAAGAAATACTTGATGAGAGGGTTTATCCGTAGAGTAATGCTCATTCGCCCGATAGGATGTGTTTCTCTGTTTTAATATAAAGTTTGAATAAGTTCTACATTATGAAGCTTTTGCTGCAACAGCTTTTTCAATTAATGCTTTTGCATCGTTAGTAGTCAGACCTAGTTTAGGTTGAAGTGATTTTTTATCTGTTCCAGCAAAAATACCTTTATCAATCAGTTTTGCCATAGGTTTAATTGCATAAGCAGACACCGATTTACCATCTTCATAACTAGCAATAATCGTAGCAGCGTCTTTATCAGTCGCTTGATCTTTTACCAATTTAGCAAGAATGGTAGCAGCTTCTTCACGTGTGATATCCCGATCAGGATAGAAGTTTCCACCATAACCTTGAATGAATCCAGCATGCATAGCTTCAGCGATCGCATCTGCATATGCAGCATTAGCCGCAACATCCTTGAATGCAGGTGCTGTAGCTACTTCGTTAAGTTTCAACATGTCGATCAGAGCACTTACAAATTCAGCACGAGAAATGACTTCTGTTGTTACAGGTGTTTCTGTTGGCTCGGTAGATGCAGCCAGGTTTGTGATACGTCCTTCATTTTTAGCTTCGATGCTACCGCCTTTATACGTGTCTACGATGTATTGGTAGAATACATCCAGATCGATAGGACCTGCCAGGGATGATTTAGCATCCAGTAGCACTTTATAGTTATCTCCACCTGCAGCCATAAAGTTGTTAACTACAGCCGTATATGTTTTTGCAGGATCAATCGTTGTTCCATCTTCCAGACTAAGACCAGTAACACGTTCTGCGACTGGCTTATTGAAATCTGCAGTGTATTTCAAACCAGAGATTTGGAGTGTTTTGGTATTAGGTGTACCGTCAGCATTGGTACCCCATTGCTGCTGCAACAAGGTTTTAACCTGTTCGCCAGTCAGCTCAAGTTTTACTAGAGTATTACCAAACGGTTGGATTTTGGCAAGATCAGCAAAGGTCACATCGCCTTGTGGCAGATCCGCACGAATACCGCCTGGATTCATAAATGCAAAGTCAGCAGCACTTGCCTTATCCCCAAAGTCTGCTTCACGCATTGAATCTGCAATGAGGTTGCCTAGAGGGGCTTCGTTATTATAAGCATCTGTACGGGTAACAGAACCATCCGTTGTACCTACTGGCTTCGTCAGCTCAGGATGCTTGTCTAATGATTTTTTAATAATAGTTAAAGATTCAGGGTCTTCTTTTACACCCTCTTGGAAAGTCGTTGTAACAGTCGCTGATTTTTCAGTTACATCCCCGGTAGCAGGGTCAATCATCAGCTTGATATCTTCAAACGCCGTACCATAGGAATAAGCTTGAACGATCAACTTTCCATTCACTTCACCGTTAGCCAAAGCATGATTGTCACCTGCAACGATAACGTCAACAGGGGAGTCCGCTGGTAAAGCTTTTGCCAGATCAGCTGCTTCTCCAGTGGTTACGCCTTCTTTGGTTGTTGCTGGATCATGTGCCAAAACAATGATCGTTTCTACACCTTGGTCTTGCAATTCTTTAGCATATTTATTAACGGCTTCCACTTCTTCTTCTGCGCTTAAGAAACGTACGCCAGCTGTCCCAGATGGAGATACTTTGGCAGGTGTTGATTTCGTCACTAGTCCGATAAATCCAATTTTGACTCCGCCCACTTCTTTAATCACATACGGCTTAATCAATGTTTTTCCTGTGGCAGTTTCAATCACGTTTGCATTGACGTAATCAAATTTTGCACCGGCATGCGTTACCTTACCTTCTTTTGGATCAAGGCCACCAAAGATCTGTGCCTTTAAAGCAGCGACACCTTGGTCGAATTCGTGATTCCCTAAGGACCCTACATCGAAGCCCATCATATTCATCCATTCCATGGTAGGCTCGTCACGATCCAAAGATGAGGCTGGAGCAGATGCACCAACAGAGTCTCCATTATGGAAGAGTAGGGAGTGTTCATATTTGGCTTGAGCTTCTTTGAGATAGGTTGCTAGAATTGGAGCCGTTCCTGCCTTCTTATCACCCACGATTGATGTGGTATCTAACTGACCGTGGAAATCATTGATTCCAATCAAGTGTACTTCTACATCGTTACCTGCGGCAGAGACAGAACCCGCTGCGCCCAATAGTTGCGTGAGTAATAGTGCAGCGGTAGCTACACGCAGTGTGCTTTTACCCAAAACTTTTTTCCAAAACATGAATGAAAAAACCCCTCTCCAATTTTAGATCCTGAGATATTTTACCATAGTTCAATTCATAAAAATCATTAAATATATAAAATGGGTGTAAAAAGTTGAGAGATTGATAGAGGAGATGAATACCTATATCTCGATCTGCACCAAAATTAGTGTTTAGCTTCAATTTATTCAATCGAATAATAGGTTTTTTTCTAGCCCAGGAGACGAGAAGTTATAACGCATTGGTTGTAAGTAATAGATTCAAAATTTCATGTAGAAAAATATGGATTTTATATTTTTTGTTGCTATAATGGAAAATAAAGTATGTATTTTCACTTGATGATATAACTCCTCTACTAAAAAACACTTAGCTTCCATCTCCTAAAACACACACATCCCATTACATAATATGTATCAAAGATTTTCACACTTCTATTAAAGGAGGTGACCGTTGGGAGCATTTTAGATCTTAGTTCCCGTTTTACACCAGATGGGGACGTGTTACCTCACCGCTCCTGACTGAATACAACGCAGAAACATGCAATAGCTGTAAGGATTTGTTGTTCTATGCATTTAACTTTAACCATTATAAGAAAAATAGGAGCGTGTCCAATGAACAAACGACTTTTTCCCAGATCTTTTCGAGTTCTTATGGCTTGCTTGTTGATTCTTGCATTTGCCGTACCAGCAACAGCTTCTGCTGGCTATCTTGGAGATAAACTCACGATCGGCCAAAGCATGGCAAAGGGTGACTATCTCACCTCCCAAGATGGCAGGTTCTCAGCCATCTGGCAAAATGACGGGAATTTTGTTATCTATCAAAATGGTTCTTCTCTCTGGAGTAGCGGAACTAGTAATAGTGGGGCTCTTTCATTCAATTTTGAATCACAGTATGGGAAACCTGTCATCTATAAATATGGCATGAAATATCAAGACGTTTACCAATATGGTTATCGTTATGGTTTCAACCCGGCTACAGGTAAATTCGAATATTACACCGGTTGGGGATGGGATAAAGTTTTGATGATTGATACTTCTGTACAGGTAGCTGCTTGGTCTCCCAATACCACCTCATGGATTCCAGGTCATCACGGGAGCAGCTTACCGGCTAACACAACAGGTGATACACTGGTCATGCAAAGTGATGGGAATTTAGTTCTCTATAACACAACCCTGACCAATAGCAATTATCCGAACAGTTGGATTCCTGTCTGGGCTTCCAATACGGGCGGGCGTTAAAGGGAAACGAACTCGAATGTTAAAGAAAGACAAAAAAGAGTCGCATGATTTGCGGCTCTTTTTTTGTGTCTAACGTTTTTGGGTCCACTCACCAATATATATGCATATAACCAGATAGTAAAAAAAATCTGAGGAATCTAATTAGATCCCTCAGATTAGTTTAAGATAACGTGCACTTATTACTACGTTTGAGTGTATTCGCGATGCAAAATTACCACAGATCTTCCGGGATGTACTTGATCATCGTTTCGGAGCCATCTTCATTGATCTTATACGTATGGGTTCTTGTGGCTTCTTCGACATGTCCATATGACCATTTGTTCAAACGGTTGTCCGGATATGAAGGTTCTGCTCCAGTCAGAGGACCTCTATACAGCATCCCATTAATCATCTTAACGGCTTCCTCTCGGGTAATCTGACTTCCTGGTTGGAAAGAAGCATCCTTATACCCTGATACGATACCAAAACGGAAAACTTCATCGATAGACTGCTCTGCCCAGTTCCCCTCAATATCTGTAAACGAGCTAATTCTCAAGATAGGGTCCATCTTCAGTTCTTTGGCAACGCCGAGATAACGCGCAATGGCTGTCGCCAGCTCTGCTCTTGTAATGGGCTGATCCGGTCTGAATGTATGATCCGCATAGCCTTTGAATATCCCTTTATTTGCAACAGCTTCAATATAATCGGCACCCCAGTAATCCGTAGCGACATCGCTGTACAGCTTGATGTGTCGAACCTCATCTTGCAAATGAAGCGTCCGGGCAAAAATAGCTGCAATCTCTGCACGAGTGATGAGCTTTTCAGGTTTCACATTACCGTCTGGGTACCCCATAATATATCGATCATGTTTGTGCTCATAACGGTTAGAGTACAACATCACTTTAATCAAGGACGTATCGTCCTGCGTATTCACAAGCGTAAGCTTATGATCTGAGCCGATCACAGCCGTAACAGAAGCATAGTTCTCGCCCTCGGTCATTTCGTTAACCTTTAGTTTAAACGTCAGTTGGCCTCGTGTGTCTCCTGCCAGCTTCCCAACATTCCATTTTATTTCTTGGCCGGTAACGACGCCGCCGTTAGCATCAACTAAACTCATTCCGGCCGGGATCGTAGCTTTAACATACAAGCCATCAGCCTCAGTCAACGTTTTATTGGCGTAAATCACCGTGAAGGTTAGAATATCATCTTCTCTGCCCTTCATTTTGTCCACAAGGATAGCTGTGGCAAAGTCAATGGGCTTGGTCGTTATGATCTTCGGTGGTGCAGGCTCAGTCGTTGTGACTGGTGGCGCTACAGGATCAGTCGTTACAACTGGAGATCCCCCTCCGTTGGATGACGGTAGTGGCGTCATGCTAAAGTCATACAGTACGATCTCCGTACCTACATGAATTAGTGGCTGCTTCGTATCGACAACTCTGCTGTCGAAATCCTTATATCCTGCCTTGGTCGCGGTTAAGTAGTAGTCCGTATGAGGAAATACCATGAACGCATACTGCCCAGTCGCATCACTCGTCTGCGGGTTCGCGTTATCCGCTGGCGGGAAGTTGCCCACAGGTGGCAAGTTGACCACCGTTCCGTTGCTGTAATGAAGCGTAACAATTGCACCGGATATTGGATGACCCGTCACGGAATCGGTAATTGTACCGTAGGGGTCAATGAGCACCTCACTAATGCTGATTTGTCCTTCTGAACTAATCTCAATATCAGCATGACCAACAACAACAGGTTGTGTTCCACCGCCCGGGAGCGGAATGTTATAGATGACATCGGCAGTGTAGATGCCCTTAAGTACACTGTCGATATTAAATATTCCATTAGAATCAATTTGGCCTGTATGAGTCCCATTGCCGTCATTGATCAACACCGTGTAACCGCCGCCCACAGTTCCGTTGAGTGCCAGGGAGCCACCCTGCGATGTTTCTACCAAGACAACACCAGAGACTGTTTTATTTCCCTCAAAGGATCGACCATCCACACTAGCATTTACTGGAACACTCTGATTAAACGTGACGGATTTTTTCTGTCCACCAATCTCTACTTGCTTTGTAATGGATACATCGTATGTCACATTACCCTTCGGTATAGCTAGGGTGTATGCCCCATCGCCCGCTGTAACTGCAACAGCATGAAAATCAGTAATACCGTCACCATCAAAATCTTTGCTCACTTTAATCAAAGCGCCTGCTACGGGGTGACCCGCTTGGTCTGTGACGATACCCGTAATAACACCAGGGGTGATCGTAATATGAATCGTATCACTAACGTAGAGATCTCTTGGGCTATCAGCAACCGTTGCCGTTAATGGAATAGATGCAGATTCCGTACCGCCAAGTATAGCCGCAGTGAAGGTTGTAGTTGCGATTCCGTGTGCGTCCGTCAAGACGCTTATCGTATTCAAGTTCCCAGCAAAATGGCCGTATGTTGTATCCGGCACTTTAAATACGACTTGAACCCCTGCCTGAGGATGACCCTCTTTATCAGTCACCACCACCTTAAAGAGGGATGTTGACGCGCCGTTACCAAGTATGGACGATGGGTTGGCCGTCAATGTCATTTCAAACTCGACAAGCTCAAAGTCTTGGATGACAACTCCATTCACATTAACGTTGATCGTGGATACTGAGATTTCTCGATGAGCAAAGCTGTACTCATCGCTAACCACTTCTAGAATATATTTATTGATCACGACATTCTCAAAATTGTATTTACCATTTGAACCTGTCGTGAACCGCTCCTTCTCTTTACCTGCAAGGTCACGTAAAATGACTGTCGCCCCGGATACCGGGTCTCCGGTTTTCTTATCCGTCACCACTCCAACAATGCTCGGGTTGGTAATTGTGATCGTCACCGTAGCTATGTTGGACTGACCTGTTCCGTCAGAAGCTTGATAAGTGAACGTCACACTTCCCGATGCTTCCTCTTTTGCCTCAAACGTGAATGAGCCATCTGAGTTGGCCGTCAGCGTACCCTTGCTTGCGTCGCTAACTGAACTAATATTCACTGCTGTGAGCGTATCATTCCCTGCGCTAGTATCGTTGAGTAAAATTCCTTTTTCCACCGGGACAGTAAGTTTACCCCCTCTTGCAACCTGATAGCTGTCATTCTCGGCAACTGGCACCGCTCTGAATTTTGCATAATAGTCTCCGGCTGTCTGAACAGTAAAGGTGTATGACGCATCCGAGCTTACCGGAATGCCTGTGCCTTCTTCGTTCTCATACCATCCCACGAATGAATAGCCCAGACTTGGGTTAGCCGCAATTGTTGCCGATTCGCCAAGCCCATAAGAATCGTCACCATCAGTCGTGCCCCCGACATTTCCAATGACATGTGTATTGATTGGCAACGTAATTGTGATCGTCACCGTAGCTACACTCGAATAAACGGTTCCGTCAAAGGCTTGATAGCTAAACGTAACATTACCGGAAGCATTCTCCTCCGCAATGAACGTGAACGATCCGTCAGGGCTCACATTCAGCGTGCCCATGCTTGGATCACTGATTGAGCTGACGTTCATCGCCGTAAGCGGATGATTCTCATCATCGGTATCGTTCGTGAGTATACCTGCCTCAACTGGAACAGTGAGTGTATCTCCACTCTTAATGCGATAGGTGTCATTCTCCGCAATAGGCTCATGCGTAGAAACTGGTAAAGTAATCGCAATCGTCACCGTAGCTACGTTTGACTGGGCGATGCCATTGTCTGCTTGGTAGGTAAACGTCACATTACCGGACGCTTCCTCATCTGCCACGAATGTGAATGATCCGTCAGGACTTACATTCAGAGTGCCCTTGCTCGGGTCGCTGACAGAGCTGATAGCCCCCGCCGTAAGTGGGCGTCCCTCCGCATCCGTATCGTTCATCAAGATGCCCTCTAGTGCCGAAACGGTGAGCTTATCTCCTCTTAAGACACTATACGTGTCATTCTCCGCGACTGGCAGCACAACATATTTAGCATAATAGCCTACATCCGTCTGAACGGTAAACGTATATGCTGCACTTGTACTTACTGGAGTACCAGTGCCTGCTTGGTTGTCGTACCATCCCACGAATGCATATCCTTGATCTGCGCTTGCCTTAATTGTTGCTGAGTCACCAATATTGTAGGTGTTATCCCCTTCAGTCGTGCCTCCAATGGCTTCGATGACATGCGTGGTGACTACAGCTGTTGTCACATCCGTTACATTGGTAGTTACTGTATTAGAGCCAAGATTAATCGCCGAAATTACAGCATTGTCGCTGATCACAGTTTGCGGTGTACCTGGAGCCGTTTTCGTGAAGCTCAGCACCTTACTGCTATTCGCGGGTACATCAATTCCCGTTTGTGTTTGGCCCTCACTGGTGACACTAAAACCTGTTTTTGTTGTATTCGTATAGTTATAGATTGTGACTGTGTAGTTTATAGATCCGTTGGTCTGAATCGTTGCGGGACCTGTCTTGTCAATCCCCATCTTCAGATCAAGCTTACCGTTGTTTCCAAGTTTCATCGTCGCTCTTCCATTATTCAGTGACTCCTCGGTTACATAGGTTGCACCAATTCCATCTGATTTGGAGATCGTCTGCTTACTCGTTAAAGCAAGATAGTAAGGGCTGTCCGTAGGCGGGAAGAAATAAGCCGCTGTTTTGGCCCCATCCATGGCATTACCTGAATTCAGGTAGCGAGATATGTTTCCTACATTATTGGGAGATACCTGAAAAGTAGGTTTTACTTTATAGTTGAGTGCAAATGAACCGTCTGTTGGTGCACTATATTCTCCCGACTTTGGGCTTGTCCGGTTCTTGAAGCGATAAATATGCCGTTGCATATCTTCTGCGTCGATATACCAAGTGAGACTGGTAACACCTGCGACTGTCTTAATGACGGCTTTACTTCCGTATCCAGCAAATTGATACGCTGTACCGCCATTTATCGTCGTATTTGCATCCACCGTTGCGACAGCGTCACCGATTTTCAACGTGGACAGATCAACATTAAAGTCCTTGCTGATTTCGTCTGCAACAACAATTGCACTTGCTATATCGGCTGTCTCTGAGCCAAGATCGGTAGTCTCCGGTATATTGAGAAGCGGAAGTATGGTCGTAGTAGCTTCAACATCATTGGCCAACCCAGCAAAAGCTGAACTCACAATGTCATAGGTTGGAGCGAATGTGTAATAATTACTGTAAACAAAAGAATCTGCGTAGTTAAAACCATTTGGCCCCTGAGCAGCATACGTTTTCAACTTGTCATAGGTATTCTTTGCCGTACCATAGTTATAACTACTGTCTTCCTTATGATCGTTGACTCTTTTTGGGTCAAGACCTGCCCAAGCATAGACTGGCTGGTTACCACTATACGGTCCGTTAATTGCCGTTGTGGAACCCAGTCCCACTGTATACACTTTGGCTTTAGTGGATTCTCCTCCATTGTATGCAGTGTACTGATTATCTAAAAGACCCTTCATATATGCACCCGTGAGTATAGTCAGCGCAGCGATTTCCGGATCACCTGTATTGGCCAGACTGGTACCGGCAGTAGCTGGTACGTATTTGGTACCATCAGTGCCACTCTGATTGTAGTTTGCAATCGTTGTAGCTTCGGTTACCGCATTCTGAAAATCAGTTTCAAACGATTTGCCTTTGGGCGAAGTATACCATGCCTTCTTGGCATGAATTGCCGCCCCATCTGATAGAAGGAACAAGTAAGGCTGGCGCTTAGGTCCCGTGCCCTTAGTTCCCACACTGCTCATCGTCTTGGAGACACCATACATGATACCGTCCTGCGTTGGCGTACCTGCCCCTAGCGAGACTGCCGACTTCGTTCCAACGGCTGTACCATCCTTGACTAGATTGCTGTTCAATGTGATGTTTTGGTTGGATGTTGCATATTTCAAATAATCTTCCGTTCCATGTCCTGAACTAAATACGTAGTGTCCTAGTTCCATAAAAGTGCCAAGGTGGTTGGAGCTAGCCGATCCTCCAAACCAATAAACCGCAACGCGGTTATTGGGATTCGCATCCATGACTGTGCGGATTGCATCATTGGCTGCTTTGGCCATCGCTTCGACACGATAGTACACACCAGGTCCACCTGCTGTTTCTGCTATTTCTCTCCCATTTAGATTTCCCATAGACGAACTCATGTCCAAAATAAAGGTTACGTCCGCCGCAGGACCGTCAGCATTGCCGCTCCCTCCGACACCTGGGTTGGTCAAATTTGCAGTCATATATTCTTGTGCTAACGCTGACAATTTGACATTAAAACTGCCATCACCCTCTGCCGTAACGCTCTTGTCAGTCCAAATACGTCCGTCTGATGCCGCTGTACCAAAGCCGCTAGGTGGCGCATCCGTCACCGGGTCGGCAGTTAACTTGACTTGGTACTGGTCGTAGTTCGTCTCCGCCATAGTCGGAGCGATTGCCGCATTGGCCACTGAGCCGTCTAAAGGAGTAAGACCACTAAGCCCAAATATTAGACAGACCGTAAGCGCAATTGAAATAAATTTTCTAAAGCCATTGTTGTTCATATCTAGTCCTCCGTACAAAATTGAAATGTAAATATCCCTAATACAGCAAACTTCTTGTGTTTATTCGTCTATAACCTAACCTGTTCAAAAAGAACTATAGCAACATTTATTACCTTCTTCCCGTCTCCAGATTTGTTGCGAATTTTAGTATAATCATTAACTCTAAACAAAAACTGAACAAGAACGTAATAGACTGATACTCAGTTCGATTACAGTGAATTCGATACATTAAATTAATCGCATTATGTATAGTTCCTAGATAAAATTGGGGACTAGTTTTTAGAGTGGTGTTCTTACTGTTTTTTATATTAGACTAATACTTAACATATAGAGGATCTGATTGTTTGACAGGTATCATAGGTGTTTTTGTCTTAATAATAGGATTAATTATGGCAATTTGGCCTTACTTTGCTTGGTATATACGACTGGGATGGAAGTTTAAAGATGCGGAGCCAAGTGATTTAGCACTAAGTGCTGGACGGATCTCAGGCATGATTAATCCCACCATATTAAGCGAGGAAGAAAAAAATACGGTTATCCAAATGATACAAGATGCAGAACTTAGACCTTTTGATGCAGGTGATGTGTTTGGATCGAACAATGATGGAAAAATTACATTTACAGACGAAACGAGCCTAGACATCGTTATTTTCGGACCTTCTGGAGGAATCGAATTGCATCCGAAGGCTACTGAGAAGGAGTATGAGATAATGAGTGAAGAGTTAAAAAATTGGTTTCACACCAATTATAGTGATTAGTAGTGTCACTTTAATATTCAAGAACCTCGCCATGGTGAGGTTCTTTTTGTTTGTCATATACAGACGTGAATCGCAAATTGATTAATACTGGGACATATCAAGGCAGCAAAATAAATAGAAAATTTCCGTTAACGGCCGGTCAGTCTATCGTAGCTAGCAGAGTAATTTCATTTATAAATTATGCTTTTAAATCACAACAATCAAAATTTACATAATATTCCATGTTATGTTTAGACAATATTTTCTACACAAGATATTATACATCTATTAATAAATCACTAGTTTTGGAGGTATCTCAATGTTTAAGGAAATAAAGGTTACATTAGGTTTCATAGCGCTATTTATTTTAGTTTCGTCACTTTTCGTTTCAAGTGTATCGGCCGCAACAGTTGGTCAGCAATTATCGGTTGCTGAGTCGGGATGGCAAAGAATAGACGATGCTGACAAAAAAATTTCGTATAATGGCGGTCAGTGGAAGGAAGAAACCGGCCCTAATTTTTTTGGTAATACGTTGCATTTCATCCCAAATAACCCTACGGATTCTTCTCAATCTGTAACATTCACATTTTATGGTACTCAATTAAGAATTATTGGTACAATGTATCAGGATTACACAACGAAATTGATTGTTACAATTGATGGAGTCGATTATTCTCCAGCTAATTCTTCTGGAACAGCAACACCAGTTAATAAGGCTCTCGTGTTCGGTGTGGAAAATTTAAAATCTGGTAAACATACTGTTCAAATAAAATCCACTGATACAAAACGTTGGGTTTTAGATGCTATTGATATTGATCAAACCGGTTATTTGATTAATCAAGGTATCGCTTCTCCAACTCTGAGTGCACAAGCTCAGGTCGCTAAGGTTGATCTTAAGTGGACTTCAGTCAGTAATGCAGTTACATATAACGTCAAACGCTCACTCACTTCTGGTGGCCCATTTGAAACGATTGCAACTGTAACTTCAACTACGTACACAGATATTGATGTTATCAATGGAACTACATACTATTACGAGATTACAGCCGCTAATGAAGATGGGGATAGCGCACCTTCTAACCAAGTTTCTGCTACGCCACAAGCTCAAATAGCGATAGAAAGAGCAATCTTTAAAATCACCTTTAATACTGGCTTAGAAAAAGAGTACGATCTCTCTATGACGGATGTAAATGCCTTCATTAAGTGGTATGAAGAAAAAGCATCTGGTACCGGACCTATCATGTTTGCAATCAATAAACTTCAAAATAACATTGGACAATTCAATAGTAGGAAAGACTATATCATCTTCGATAAAATCATTACATTTGAAGTAAATGAATACACCCCAGTATCAAAATAAATACAAACTGAAAAGCAGGGAGACTAATTATAAGTCTCTCTGCCTTTTTATCTTACTCACCAATTCATGTTGGTTTAGATGATAGAAGTATGCATTCAAAAAAGATCGATCACCATCATATTTAGGAGAGTGGATTGACCTCTTATTCGTTTTTTTTGCAGAAGACGCTAAATCAGCGAATGCCATAAAACGTTGAGATGTTGTTCGTGCTGTTAATTATTGTATAGTACGTATCGATTCCTATTTACGCCGTCCTGGAGGACAATCATGCGCTCAACATAAACTGTTAGACTCCGATAATCTCTCTACACAATCCCCTTTACTACCACTTATCTCAAAGTCCAAGCGGTTGATCCGCCAAAATTAATTCATCTTAATTGAACTTTTCAGGGATAACTAATTCTTATTTCGTTTGTTAACTTCAATTGCAATGAACTCTGGCAAATAATTAGGAGTACAACCCTTTGATACCATTTCATCTTTATAAAGCCCTGTATTCTCACCAAGTTTAATACAACGTGCACGATACTTTTGATCATAAATGCCTATCCAACCTGCAATGAAATTCATAGCCCACTGGACTGTCGGCTCTTCCTGCGTAATATTAGCTTCAATTGCAGATAGTAAGTCTTCGGTGTTATCAGGAGGCGTTTGTCCAGTCCATCTCAATCGCGCTTGATAATACCAAAAAGCTCGCCTTTGAAGAGCAGAAGGGCTATTTTCCCATGACTCCATCAATGCAATGGTCTTCTTGTCTTTGGTGAGCTGATTAGCCATTAACCAATCCATTAAGTTATTTCGCTCATCAAAAGTGTGAGTCTGCATATCCTTATCAAACTTATTAAGCACTTCTTGTGAAAGAAGTTTTTTGTCCATAATTAAGATAGCTAATAGTCTGGGCAAAAACGCTTCGGTCGACCAAAGTTCCATAGCTAGTTCGTGATCTTTTTTAATATCCTTTGCGATTTTTCGTAATTCGCCTAGCTTAGTTTTACTATTGATCTGCTGTAGAATGTCCTCTGCTTTTGAAGAGTATTTCATTTCTAAACTTTTGTCCTTATTCATTTGATACCACAGCTCCTTTATGGCGAAAGTCTTTGAAGAGCGGTAGAGCTATTTCCCATGACTCCATCAACCGCAGTAAGATAAGCTTATTTTCATATATTGACAAATAAATGTGTTAGACTACTTAAAGAAGAATTGCCGATCTATATTAAAGACGCTACACAACTGGATGCAGACAGTTATTACGATAAACGTAGTTAGAAAGGAAGCCCCATGGATAGTTCCTTGAAACAACGAATGAAATCATTATTAGCACCAGTGTTTCCCGGTGGAATCATAACCATTCTGATATTTTCCCTTGATTACTTCCAATTCGAACTTGTTGAAAAATTTCTGCTTTTTGCGGCTTTTGTCATTGTACCTCTTGTGATTTTACTTTTGAACCATGATGAAAAGAATAAACATCAACAAATGATTTATGCTGCTATGAAATGGCTTCAATTTCCCGCTGCGCTTCTTACCCTGGCCTCGGTAATGAGTAATAAGATGTGGGGGTTAGCAAGTACGGAAATCCCAGGGATTCTGTCTCTTGGATGGCTACTGTTCACACTGCTGCTTGGCATCTATGGCTTGACCACGATTGTAATCTCTAAAGGAAAAGCAGCTGAAATAGCGATTGGTGCGGGGCTCGTTTATTTTTTTATCGGGGGCATTTGGTTTACCTTATATCAATATCAATTGAACCTGTTCCAAGCTAATCCTTCAACGCACGCGTTAAGCTCGCTCCACTTCCATTTCTCATCTGCGATCGTTCCGATTTTTATTGGTGCACTGGGACGCATCATGACGAAGAAAAGCTGGTATCCTTGGGTCGTTGCCATCGATATCATCGGACCAATCTTGATTGCTATTGGTATGATTTTCTCCAAGCCAATTGAATACATTGGTGTCACTTTGTTCGCCTGTAATATTGTGGTTTACACCGCTTATCTCCTTACTTACTTGAGGAAAAATGCTTTGGATATTAAGGCAGCCTTTTTCTTAGGCCTTTCTTGTCTAGCCTTTTACACGGTTGTTGTCATTTCCATCTTCTATCCGTTACTGAAAAATATGTACTCCTTAACCATACTAGATTTTATTCCCATTTATGGATCTTTGCATGCGTTTGGTTTTGTTTTATGCGGACTGATTGGTTGGGTGTATATGGTGGACTTCATTAAGGAAAAGGCTAACCAATCGGCTTCATAGGAGTAGTTTGGTCAGGTTCGTGCTATAATAGTGATCACATAAATAACATTCATCATTCTGCCGAGATGGCGATGATTAAGGAGATTGAATTTTGACGAACAACCATGATATTGGAGCAGTTAACGAACTACCGGAGAACTTTGAAGAGCTCAAACGAGCGGCTAACCGGACGTCAAGCTGGAGAGAAAGACTGAATGCGGTGAACGAATTGGGGAACTGGGACACAGCCCCTACCATTAAGTTGCTTCAGCATGTTTTGAAAAATGATCAAGTGTTTCAAGTGCGCGAAGCCGCATATCACAAGCTCAAGCAGTTGGATGAAGATGTACAGATGCCTGCCAAAAACAAAGGTGAGCTGTTTAAAGGTACTAACAAAATTTTGCTACGGATTAAAAAAAGCCTTCCTGAAGGTCACACATTCGAGCAATTCAAGGAAAAACTGCAAAAGACACGTCTGGATATCTATGATACTTACGAGGGCGACAAAGATGCTGAATTCGACTCCTGGCTCCATGGCATTTGGGAGACACTAGGTAGAAGATAACCGCCGTTCACCGTATAATAACTGAGTACAAAGCCACTTCAAAATAATGGAGTGGCTTCTTTATTTCTTCAGCGTCACCTCCATCAGATGTGGGGGTATTTTCTCTCTAAAAAAGTCACCACTGTCAAACTGATCTGACAAAAAAACGCCCTGTCTACTGATTCTTAAAAATCAGTAAACAAAGCGCAAAGTTAGAGCCTTTTTGAACAACCTCTATACCATTTACTCTGGTATATAAGGAAGATCCAGTGTCTTCGGAACGTTGATGACATGCTTTTCTGTATAAGTGCGAATACCTTCGGCGCCGTATTCACGGCCAATACCAGATTGCTTGAAGCCACCGAAAGGGAACCGAACGTCGAGACCCTGCACAGCAGCTGTATTGATCATGGTCGTTCCCGCTTCGAGTTGGCGTGCGACGGAGATGGCATCCTCTTCTTTGCCCCACACAGAACTCGTCAATCCATATATGCTTTCATTGTGTAGATGAATAACCTGCTCTTCATCGTCAAATGGAAGAATCGGAACCGTAGGGCCAAACTGTTCCTCTACTACAATCGGATCATGAACATCGCAACCCAAAACAAGCGTAGGTTGTAGGTAGTAACCTTGGTTAAACAGCTTCTGATCCAGAATTTGACCGAGAGGGATGACCTTAGCCCCATGCTTTTGCGCATCTTCAACCAAACCAAGCACGACATTTTTCTGCTTCAGGTTATTAACCGGACCTACTGTCGTATTTGAATCAAATGGATCACCAATTCGAATCCAGCGATTTGCCGCCTCTATATATTTTTCCACAAACTCATCATAAATAGAACGGTGCACATACACACGTTTGGCGATCATACAGATCTGGCCTGCTGTCAAGAAATTAGAAATGACAATCCGGCGCATGGCTCGCTCATCATGAACATCAAAGCTTTCCAAGAAGATAGCCGCATCATTACCACCAAGCTCAAGCGTCATATCTTTAATCGTTTCCGAAGCTGCTTTCATAATATGCTTAGCTGTTTCCGTTCCACCTGTAAAGGCGATCTTCGTAACATGAGGATTACTAGTCAGTTCAACGCCTACATCCGCATCACCATGAACGACATTGATTACACCAGCCGGGAACTCACTCGCAATAATCTCTGCCACCTTCGCTGCCGCCAGTGGCGCATATGGGCTTGGTTTAAGCACAATCGTGTTGCCCGCAAGTAAGGCAGGAGCGATCTTAATCGTAGATAAAGCAATGGGATAGTTCCATGGACTAATCGCTGCCACCACACCAATGGGATCATAGGAAAGAATCGTTTTACCATTCTCATGCTCTTTGATCTCTTCCTGTAGAGCCGATTTGGCTTCATTACAAGCAAACTCCATCCACATTAACGAAACATAAATTTCACCGTGTGCATCATACAAGGGCTTGCCATGCTCTCTGGACAGCAAATGCACAATTTCATTCTCAGCTGCTCTAATCTTCTCGATCGCCTTGCGCATCATAATAATGCGTTCATCAATGGTGGTCTGCTTCCAGGTTTTAAAAGCCACTGCTGCCGCTTCAATAGCTTCCACGGCTTGTTCTTTCGTAGTGACAGGGAAATAGCCTACGATCTCGGATGGGTTTGTCGGATTCTCTTTTGCTAACTGCGAAAGGGATTTTACATTTTGACCATTAATGAACGCTTCAACTATAATTGTCTCTTGGTCTGCTTGCGTCGTCATTTTACATCCCCTCCGTTATTTAGATGGATTAATTCCAAACTTCTTCTGCAATTTCCTTCACATAACGAAGTTTACGCCATTGTTGTTCTTCCGTTAAAATGTTGCCTTCTTCTGTAGATGAAAAGCCACATTGCGGGCTCAAACAAAGTTGCTCAAGTGGTACATAGGTTGCCGCCTCTGCAATCCGAGCTTTAATGTGCTCTTTATCCTCTAATTCGCCTGTTTTTGATGTGAGTAAACCAAGCACGATTTTCAAATCTTTTCGATTCACATATTTTAATGGCTCGAAACCACCTGAACGCTCATCATCAAATTCTAAAAATAATCCATCTACGTTTAAGCCTCCAAAGATAACTTCAGAAGCGTAATCATAACCACCCGTTGAGAAATAGTTCGATTTATAGTTACCACGACAAATATGCATCGTCACAACTAAATCCGCCGGTTTATGAGCCAATGTTTCGTTAATCATTCGCTGCATCGTTTTCAACTCTTCTGCCGGTTCCAGACCTTTAGCACGTAGCTTATCGTGACCAGCTTCTGAGAATAGGTCCGCCCAAGCAGTATCATCTAATTGCAGGTATCGGCACCCCGCATCATAGAAAGCTTGAATTGCTTTTTGATACGCCGCAATCGTATCCTGAAGGAATTGCTCTCGGTCCGTATAGATATTAGCGTCATTTTCCAATCGGTATAGAAGCATGTTAGGACTTGGAATCGTCTGTTTCGCCACAGCGTCACCTGCATGCTTTTTCAAAAACTCAAAATCCTGAACAAAGGGATGACTCGAGAAATCAACTTTACCAACAACACGAATCCCACCCTTGCGCGTTTGCATATTATGGAATTTCGGTCCGTCTATTTGCTCATACAACTCTACGCCATCCAAGCCGCCCAGAAAATCAAAATGCCACCAGCTTCTGCGGAATTCACCATCCGTAACTGCCAATACGCCATTTTCTTTTTGCTTATCAATAATTCGAATAATCTCTTTATCTTCCACAGCTCTTAATTCCTCATATGTGATGTTGCCTGATTTATATTGTTCACGTGCCTGACTTAAATCTGCAGGACGTAGAAAGCTACCTACATGATCATTACGAAATGGTATCATAACTATTTCTCCTTCTAACTTTTTATTCTAATGAGTATAGCATGATGAAAAGGAATGCTTGTTATATGAAAAAAGCATGGCTAGTCATAGCTTTTAACAATAGCTAGAAGACTTTAATACGCAAAAACCCACAACTTCATAGGGTAGTGGATGTGGTTTTAACTTTATCAATATCAATTCAGGCTAACATATACCTTCCTATCTCTGCCATTATAATTATTTTCTAGTATAATAACGGGATACAACAAACATTTTAAAATAGAAGGAGAGTTGTTATGGAATATCATGTATCGATACATGGGAATGATCAAGGAAAAGGAACAGCGGATCAACCCCTTCGTACCATATCACGCGCTGCGGCTCATGCCATGGCTGGTGATACCGTTATTGTTCATGCGGGAGTATACAGAGAGTGGGTTAACCCGGCTAATGGGGGAACAGCGGAGCATAGAATCGTATATCGATCCGCAGGAGACGGAGAAGTAGTGATTACAGGAGCTGAGCGGATTACCAACTGGAATTCTGAAGGAGACCATGTTTGGAGCACAGAAGTGCTCAATTCCCTCTTTTCCATTCGCAATCCCTATGAGGTAGAGCTCAGTGGAGACTGGTTGTTTGACGGGCCTTTCCCGGTTCATCTCGGCGATGTCTATTTGAATGGCAAATCATTATATGAGTGCAATAGTGTTGAAAGCGTTCACAACCCTGAAGTTTGGCCCGAAGCCAAGTATCCCAAGGATTCATTGTTAAAATGGTATGCCGAGGTTGGTTCTACGACAACCAAAATCTGGGCCAACTTTGGTGGAAAAGATCCTTGTAAGGAAAATGTAGAAATTAATGTACGTCCTTATTGCTTCTGGCCTGAGAAACCGGGAATTAACTACATCACCGTAAGCGGTTTTACTCTGCGTCAGGCCTCCCCCCAATGGGCGCCACCTACAGACTACCAGGAAGGTTTGATTGGACCTCACTGGAGCAAGGGCTGGATTATTGAAAACAATATAATCAGTGAATCCAAATGCGTTGGTATTAGCCTGGGTACCGAAATCGGCACAGGGCACACCAAGTCTTTGGAGAAGCATAGTAAAGGTGGTACTCAACGCGAGCAGGAGGTTATTTTACGAGCATTACGCTCCGGCTGGCATAAGGATAACATCGGCAGTCACATTGTTCGAGGTAATGTAATTCATGATTGTGAACAGGCAGGTATTGTGGGTCATATGGGAGCAGCCTTCAGCCACATTTATCAGAACCGCATTTATAATATTCACCACAAACGACTCAGACATGGTGCTGAAGTAGCGGGAATTAAGCTACACGCTTCCCTGGATACTCAGATTAGCGAAAATATAATGTATAGCTGTTACCGCGCGCTTTGGCTGGACTGGCAGGCACAGGGGACGCGCATCAGCCGTAATGTATTTTTTGATAACCTCTCGGAAGATCTCTTCGTTGAGGTTTGCCATGGTCCGTATATGGTCGATCACAATCTATTTCTCTCTCCGATGAATTTCAGAAATATGGCTCAGGGCGGGGCGTTTGCTCATAATTTGTTTGCAGGCCGATTTGTCGTTCGTTCCGAAATTACTCGTATTACGCCATATCACTTCCCACACGAGACGGCCATGGCGGGATACTCCAATATCACTGGAGGCGATGACAGGTACTACAACAATATCTTCTTGGGTGATAACGATGCGAATAAAGAGCCTGTTCCTATCACCTTTTTTGAGCATCTTCCCCTTAAACCAAGGGATGAAGTTGGAGCGGACGGGAAGACGGTCATGGACGGGGTTCCGGACAATTCCATATGTTATCTGCATGCTGTGGGACTTGGCGGCTACGATCAACATCCTGATGTGAAAGATAAGAAATGGTGGGAATACACCAAAGAAGAGCTTATGGAGCTTGGCGATGCCGCGAAGGATTTCTTTATAGGCAATGCCGTTCTTCCGGTGGCTATGGGTGGCAATGTATTTCTTAACGATGCGGTTCCAAGCCGTCACGAATCCCAAGCGAAGATAGTTGCACAGAAGGGCGTAAAAATTGAGATCAATCCTGCGCTAGGTGAGGTGCACATTCAGATCCATGAACCCGAATTGCTTCGGGAAACCACTGCAATGTTAGTTACCACGGATCTGCTTGGAAAGACTTATCACGCCAACATGAAGTTTGAGGAGCCGGACAGCACTCCATATCATTTTGACTCTGATTTTTTCGGATCAAAGAGACCCGATGCAGATGTCACAGCTGGTCCTTTTGAATTAACCGAAAATGGTAGTGTTGAGTTTGAGATTTAGTTGTTATTGAGGGTCCAGTCACTTTAGGTGATTGGATCTTCTTTGTGTGTAAAGCCTATACTTCGCTCCGCTAATTGGGATAGAGGATTTAATTGGTAAACCGTAATCTATATTCTTTCGGGTGATCTCTATTTTATCAAAAGTATTCCGCTGTTACTTGTGGTACGGTTCACCGCGGCGTCTGTAACGGCAAGTTTAAGAGCCCTCCTAACCCAGGAAGGCTCCTTTCAATTATTTAATAAACCACTTCTTCTCCTTTGTTTCCGTTTATTTTCTCCTTTTTATGATCTCTAAAAAACTCCTTCAGTATCTTTTTATGTTCAGTATATATTTGTGAATTTCCAAAAAAATCCATCAATCCTTTGCGATCAAGATATACACTGGTAGGGAAATTTCTCATCTTTAAAAACTTCGATATGGCTTTTCTTTTCCCAAATTCCTCCATATATTCTAGCGCTTGTGGTGAGAATTCACCTGATGTTATAAAAACAGGAAAAACCTTTTTCCCAGTCGCAGCTTCAACGATTCTACAAGTTTTTTCAAAAAACTTTTTAACTGTATCTGAATCATTCTCAGACTCTCCAAGTTGTATTTGAGTCCCTTCGTTGTATCCTTTTGCTTCACAAACCAGAAGATATTCATCATCCACTGATATCACAACGTCGCATTCACATTTCTTATTCAATGCTTCATACTTCCACCCAATTTTTGAAGTGTAACCTTGATTGTTAAACATTGAAGCAACTATAAAGTTAAAAACATATCCTTTTAGTGAGCCAAATTTCCCATCATGACCACTGGCATCTGATGCTGCAAGAACAGCCGCTAATGCCTCTGGATCAATTTTACGCGGATCCAATTCTCTAACCATTTTAATTGCCTCAGCAATTTTTGTTCCGAAAACCTCAGAAATTGAGATAACCATTATTCCTCTTTGTCTAGCCAGTTGAAGAGCATCTGATTCAATACTTTGAACAAAGCATATAGGTATTATTCTATAATTATCCTTTACTCTAAGCCTTCCGTATAAAACACTGACACGTGCAATAAACCCTGCAACATCATACTTATTCATCACTCTGTGCAAAACTGACTCTATTACTATTGATGAAGGGGTTTTCTCAAGTGAAGGATTAAAAGGATCTATTTCATTTGCTTTATACAATCCCCATAGATAGGAGTATCCTATTGCATTCCAATAAAATCCGTTAAAATGATCTCTATCAAATTGTGTAAATAGGTGAGTACTATTGGTGCCTGCTAAATTCATTCTCTCTAACCACTTTAACAAACTTTCAGTAAAATCATTAGAAAAGGATAAATCTTTTAGTCTCTTTTGAATGTTGTTCTCATCAAGCTTTACTGTAGGAACCCATTCTTTTTTCGCAACTATAAAGCGTTCTGAGCCATGGTCGAGTATAGGTTCTATAATTTGTAACCTTAATAATTCATCAATAATTTGATATACATCCTTTTGCTTTAATGCTAGTTTCTCCTTTTCCTTTGTGTTAACAACACCAGCACAAATCTTTGCGAATTCACTTATATGCAGAAAACCTTGTTGTTCAATAAGCGCTTGATATAATCGGTGAAATGTTTGTCCATGGTCTGGAATTACACCCTTTAATTTATCCTTTAAATTTTGTTTCGGAAGAAAATAAAGTAATTGATTTCTAGCAAATTTCACTGGTTCCGTTGTTAATACTACCTTTTCATTACGTAACCTTAATAAGATTTGTCTAGCGTTATTTGGTTTGACATTGGTTTTATAAATGAGTTGTTCTTGCAACTCGCTTCCCAACATAGGCCCCATAGTCTTAAGCAACTCAACACAGATACCCGCATAATTTGGTTTAATAACTAATCGCCACCGTTCTCAAGAAATGTAACACTGACCTTATTATATTTTAAATAATAATACTAGGGCGATACATTTCTAAAAAATCGGTGTAAATTTTAAAAAGGACTCCTTACCTTCTGTGTCCTTAACTAGTTTAAATCTCTCCCCCTGATGGCAACTCCCGCTCCGTACACTATCGTTATCTGGATATTCAAATAGGAATAAGTCACAGACATATCCATGCCCTCAACTGACAGCATATCGCCTTTTTAGTAGGCTTTTCACAGAAACTGACTTAGGGTAAACCCTTGCCATGCTAATCTTTCTCCACGTCTTTTACGCAGTTCCCCAACAAAAAACATGCCGTTATTTGTGGTACGGTTCCCCCCGATTTATCTTCACAGCGCGATAAATCTGCTCCACCAGCACCAGCCGCATTAACTGATGCGGCAGGGTCATGCGCCCGAAGCTCAAGCGCTGCTTCGCGCGGCGCAACACCTCATCGGAGAGCCCGTGGCTTCCTCCGATGACAAACACGACATGGCTCGTCCCATACGTGCCCAGCTTGTCGATCTCCAATGCCAGCTCCTCGGAACTCCAGAGCTGGCCATCCAACGCGAGCGCGACAACATGCGCCTCGCTCTTCACATGCGCGAGGATACGTTCGCCCTCGCGCTCTTTCACCGCCCGAACCTCAGCTTCGCTCAGGGTATCGGGCGCCTTTTCGTCTGCGACCTCGATCATCTGAAACTTGATGTACGGGGCGAGCCGCTTGGCATATTCCTGAATGCCCAGCGTCAAATATTTTTCCTTCAATTTGCCTACGCCAATAATCTGAATAAACATGAAAATTCATTCCTCCTAAATTGTCTTGCGAGATATTCTATAAGTAAGATGCTTCATCGCATCCTTCGTTCCAACTGTATTGTACCTATACTACACATTTCTCCAAATTCTAACGAATCCTACACACCTTATTCAGCCCCATTTCGGCTCCTTTAAAATCTAACGAATCTGAAACACGCTATTCCGCACCAACCGAGCACTCCCCACCACTTTCGAGGCCATTTCAGCAATATAACGTGTCTACGATTCGTTAGATTTCAACCAGGCGGTGTTTGCCTCATATAAGGCGTCTCGAGTTCGTTAGAGCTACTCGGCCAGTCTACACCCACGTCACTACCCACATCGCTGTTACCCAACTGCACTTTCCCCCATGCCTCAGCGGCTTCCATTTCTATTACCTACAACTTGCACCTTTACTACAACCTAGCCCACTCCCAACTCGGAACTCTGCACCTACCTACCTTAATCTTCTCTTACTCTCGCCTACTCCCACGTCACCCCCTACGACCTTCGCCGCAGTTCCACGCTACCTACTAACCACACCAACTCCCCACACAAAGACAAAAAGAGCGCTCATCACGCTCTCCTTGGCTTCTTGCTGTGATGTTCATACCGGATGGAAAGTCAGCCCGAAGCGCCACCTTAAGTCACGCCTCCGGCCGTCTAAATCCTACAGTACGCTAAACGACGAGGAATTCCGCGTGCTGTTCGCACTCGGCGCATTTCGCAGGCGGGTCCCAGTCGGCAAATTCCGTCTCCTTCAGATCAACGATATCTGGAGCGTCCTCATACTCATCGACAAACATGTCGATGGCAATGTCCACGTGTTCTTTGCATACAACGTACATCCGTTAAGCATCCTTTCTGTAACCAGCTATGTTCCCGATTCACAACCGCGTATCCCATTACAGGATAGCCACTTCTCAGTTCTATCACACCTGCCGCCGAAAAGAAACCCCTACACGCCTAATGACAGCAAAAACATCCCTCCCACTTAACAGGATAAGGATGTTTGCCTTTTACTTATACCGTTTCTAGAAGTCCATCGTTCTACTTAAGGCCAAGAAATTTCGCCTTTAATTACCTGAGTGCTCGTCTCCAGATCGCCTGTATTCGTAAAGTCCGGATATGCTTTTTCCATGGCTGCAATCAGTTCTTTAGAATCTTTGGCTGTCTCTGCCTCTGCTTCAAATTTAGCAATATAATCACGAGTGAATGTAACACTCGATATATTCCCGGCACTGGTACCCAGGTAATGACCTGGAATCACTCGCTCTGGATTCAATGCAATAATTTGGTCTAGCAATTGGCGCCAATAGTCACGGCTCTCTGGCGTTTGGTTATCTGCAATCCAAACGTGCGAATTTTCGTAGACAGGAACACCACCAAGAACAGTCTTAATGGAAGGAATCCACAGGAACGTATGGGACGGATCGGAACCATCTAGACCGATAATCTCTACGGTTTCCCCATCTACGGTCAATTGAGCACCGTCAAGGACGTTCGGAACAATCTGTGCAGTTGGTGCATTTTCTTTCAGAATCGGATTCCAATAGTCATTCTTCACTTGAATTGTTTCCTTGATTCCTTCCACCGTTGCTGGAGTCGCAACGATTTTTGCATCAGGGAACGCCTCACGAATTACCGATAGACCGAAGTAATAGTCCGGGTCCTTGTGGCTGATATATACGGTGGTCAGTTTTTTACCCGAATCTTTAATCATTTTGACCAATTGCTCGGCATCATTCTTTTGGAACTGCGCATCAACGAGCACGACTTCAGTTGGACCTTCAATCAGATTTGATGAAACGCCAAAAATGCTGTTTTCCCCAGGATTATAGATAGTCACTTTCAGCTCCACCGCTGGTGTGTTTGTTTCCTCGCTCTTTGTATTTCCAGCACTAGCAGCATTGGATGAAGAGTCTTCCGCATTTTCGGTTTTACTTGCTGTACCCGCACAAGCACTCAGAATTAACATGAAACATAGAACAAGCATAACGCCCATTGATGATTTTTTAATAAACATTTAATTGATCTCCCTCTCTTTATGTCGCTGCCATTCATCCATATCAATGCATCTAGCAGCCAATTCCGTTGATTTTTTAAACCATCCTATAGTCTGGTTGTACAATTGCTTCGACTGAATCCCCCTTCAAATCATTATATGTAACTACTATAGTTACAACTTACATGATGTAATGATTATAGTTACAACTAAATGCGTATGTCAAGTTATTATCAGAAAAATCTATATCTAATTATTTCTCTGCTACTCACAGACTTTATAAAAACAACAAAAAGACCAACCAGAATTTTCTGATTGGTCCCCCATTTAACTTCCCCTAACCCTGTAATACGCTTTATTCCAAAGATTCGGACTCTTAATGTCCAATACTAATATTACTTCAATCCCGACTGCGCCTTCGTCAACAGCTTCCCGCCTTGAAAAGCAATAACCGCATTGGCACCATTGCCGGCTGTGCCTTTATAGTTGTAAACCACCATATTCTCCGCTTCACTCAATGCTTCACCTTCACCACCGAGGATCTCGATGACATCTCCCACCGACATGCCAACCTCAAGCTTCTCATACTGGGCAAAGGTAATCAGCACCCCATCGCCTTTCCCAGCCGATCCGTTGTTTCCCGATGTTACAGGCGTTTGACCACCAGCCTCACCTACCGCAATCACACTTGTACTCAACTCATTCAACTTGGTCTCAAGTGCTGCGATCTTTTGCTCCTGCTCAACGCTCTTGGCTCCCTGCTCCACCAGTTTCTTCTCAAGCCCTGCAATCTTCTCTTGCAGAGCACTTGTATCTACAGATGCTCCTGTCGTAGCTACCTCAGACCCACAGGCCGACAGCACAAACAGCGACAGCGCCAAACTCGTTCCCCCAAGCATCTTTTTCTTCAAATGTTTCATCAAAAATACCCCTTCCATTCTGAAATAAAAATATGATCGACAAACAGATGTTATTGCATCAGCGACCGTCTCCAACATATTGACAACAGTTTACCACAGCCCTAGTCTTATGTATCTGCTCCTTTGGCTCCGGGTCTAACTGATCATGAGAATATAAAAATGGTTAATCTACTCATTTACTGTCGAACGAGCACATCCACCCATAATAACTAAAAAAGAGTGGTCAGTTGATCTGATCACTCTTCTAGCATTCCCTATTTCAATCCACGCAACAGTGTGGGCTCGCTCGTTGATCTTCCCTTACTCCGGTTTATCCGTCAGCTTCACCGATACTTTCTCCACTTTGCCATCCCGGTAGAAGGTCACTTCAATCGTATCCCCAATCTTCTTCTGATCGTACAGATATTTCCGCAGGTCCAGCGTGGAGGTAATTTTTTGCCCGTCAAATTCCGTAATGACGTCATTCAGCTTCATACCTGCTTCGGATGCCGGACCGGATGCTTCCAGCACAACCACACCGCTGTCCACATGAGATGGCAGCTTCAGATCTTTACGCTGCTCGTCATCCAGTGGTGCATAAGGGTTGCTCAGATCTACCGTGTACACGCCCAGGTATGGACGAGATACTTTGCCGTTTAGTAGCAGGGAATCTACTGTTTTCATCACTTCGTTCATCGGAATCGCGAAGCCAAGACCTTCAACGCCCGTATCCGAGATCTTCATCGTGTTGATGCCGACCACTTTGCCGTTCAAATCGACCAATGCACCGCCGCTATTACCTTCATTAATCGCCGCATCCGTCTGGATTACGTTTTGCTCCCAGTCGTACACTCCGTCCTGATTAATCGATACAGGCAGAATACGATCCGTGTAACTGACAATACCGGATGTCAGCGTACCGCCCAGACCGAGCGGGTTCCCGATTGCCAGCACCGTTTGACCGCGCTGAAGTTTGCTGGAATCACCGATCTCCGCGACTGCTCCCAGCCCTTTATCTTCTGCGGATAATACAGCAATGTCACTTACACGGTCTTTACCGACCAGCTTTGCCTTATGTGTCTCCCCATCTACGGTCACAATCTCCAGATCACTCGCACCCTCCACAACGTGGTGGTTGGTCATAATATATGCCTTGCCATCTTCCTTCTTGAAAATGACCCCTGAGCCCAGCGCCGAATCTTCCATCGACAGACTGCTACCCGTTTTATGGTTCACAATACTCACCACGGAAGGACGAACGTGTGCTGCCGCTTGGATAATCCGGTCGTATGGATCAGCTGCCTGCGCTGTCTGTGCACCGCCTCCACCACCATTACCCGTAGCATTAGCCAGCGGTAACGAAGCGGGCTGTGTGATGAAGCTAAACAGCAGGACGGTCACGATGGAGCTGATCACCGAGCTAATCACAGCTACTTTCACTGTGGAGCTGATTCCCGTACGCGATCTGCGCGGATTGCTCCAGCGGTCACGTCCACGTGCTCTGCCTCCAGGGCGGATGATCTGAAGTTTGCCTTTCTGTTCAGGTTCGGCGCGTCTTGATACTTTGGTTGAATAAAAATCGTCTCCAAACAATCCCATCGTGATCCTCTCCCCTTCGTTGTCACGCATCAAGACCCTGACTGCCGCCTAAGTTGTCGCATGGTTCAACGATGGTGTTCTTACGTTACACCACTCCGCCAACAGACGAACCTTCCGATCGCTGTTACTCACAAATTTTTTTGATCCCCTCTTCCAAGGTGAAAATTTGTTACTAAAGGCGAACACTTTGTTTCTTCAGGTTTCTTCTGTCGTCTTCGTTACGTGAATACTCCAACGGTTCCCCATGCTTTTTTGCATTTTTATAAAATGGTCTTGCATATCGCCGCATCCCGGCATCAAATCAAGATACAGCGTCTATGTACAACAGAACGGACACGCCATTCTGTCAGTGACTCTATCAATCATGCTCTCGCATTCTATGACATGCCATTTCACACGCAAAACAGCCAAAATCACAATGCTCCTCATATACTAAACACGTCAAATCACAAAAAGTTGCATATTTACGAAAATTAAAGCAAATTTCCGCTATAACGCGCTTAACAATAAAGGTCCATAGTATCTATCACCACAAAATCCGGTCCGCTAAGCGCCATTTTGGCAAATTTGAAGAACTTTTTCACCCCTGCATAGTCACAGGTTCAGCATACACGTCTCATCACACAAATGTTAGCGGCAAAAAGAGGAATGTTTTCCATCAAGCCTGACTACAATAATAGTAAAAGACAATTCGAAGCTTCATAGAGGAGGATATATATGGATCGCACACGTACACTCACAGCCATGGATGAAGTTCATATGGCGGCCAAGCTGGCCGATCTCAAGGAAGAACACTATCGCAATACCCTTGCACTCAGCACCATCATTGAACTGCTTATTGATAAAGGCATCCTAACCCGCGAGGAAGTCGAGCGCAAAGCCGCCGAACTGGACAGCTTTATGGCTCACCCACCCTATCCCATGGCGTAGGACGGTCGTAATACGTATCACAGAGTTTGAACTCATGGTCCCGATAAAAGCATCCACGGCTCTCCATCGCGTCGCGCACCGACATTTTTGCCAAGTCCATCATATTATGATCTCGGCTAAGATGTGCCAAATACGTGCGCTTGATGCGTCCGTTCATCAGTTCACTAAGCGCTGCCCCTGCCGCTTCGTTCGACAAATGCCCAATGTCGCTCAAAATCCGGCGCTTGGTGTTCCATGGATAACGCCCCATACGCAGCAATTCGACATCATGATTCGCCTCCAGCACCAGCACGTCAGAATCGGAAATCGCATCGCGAACCTTGTCGCTCATGTACCCAAGATCGGTTGCAACAGACAGCTTCTCCGTACCATCATCGAATGTGTAACCTACCGGCTCAGCCGCATCATGCGAGATCCCGAAGGATTCCACGCGCAGTGACCCAAAATCATGCTTTTCACCTGTCTCAAATACCCTCCGGTTTTCCTCTGGAATCGCCCCAACCGACTTCTCCAGTGCCGCCCACGTATTCAGATTCGCGTAGATTGGTAAATTATATTTCCGAGACATCGCGCCTAGTCCTTTAATGTGATCGGAATGTTCATGTGTAACCAGAATCCCGTCCAGTTCTGCCCCAGAAATCTCCCTTTCCTGAAACAGTGCATCCAATCGCTTCGCACTAAGACCCGCGTCAATCATGAGAGAGGTACCCCCATGCTGTATGACTGTGGCATTACCTGTCGAACCGCTGGATAACACGGTAAAATATATCCCCATAACGCATTACTCCCCTGGTTTGTCTGTCTTGGGACTGAATACATCCCCACTGATGCCCTGCACGTACAACACTTCGCCACTTTCCAGCACGAACCGCCATGCCGGCATCGCTACCTGTATATCTGAATTGAACAACTGGCCGTAATAGCCCAGCTGAATATCTTTGACAATTGCATCATTTGGCAAAAAGTTCTCGATCAGCGTTCCCAGCGCCTTCGACGCCGGAAGCACCTGCTGATCGCTCTCCTCTGCGGTCGTAATCCGCACTGGAGTCTGACGGTAACCCGTTATTTTCTGATCGCTGTAGAATAGCTCCAGACTCACATTGAAGAGCGGCCATTTGCCATCGACCAGTGGGTGAAGCACAAAAGCCCCATCCTCGGCCATCAGCTGATCCAGCCGGTATGTCCCGATCTGTGGAATCTCACGCTCTAATGCATCTTCCAGCTCACTTTGAGAGAAGATTAACTTGCTATCTACAGGCTGTTCCAGTTCCATATCCACGCCAGCCTTGTCCTCTTCAATGAACTCATAGGACAACTTCGGCAGCTTTGGCGTTTCATTTGGAATCGGAGCCAGCACCTGAATGCCCTTCTCTTCCATCGCCTGCTGTGTATTATCTGCCAGTGAGGTGAAGTCCAGATTGGCTCCGGCCGTCTCTCGCGCATCCATCCAGATCTGGTATCCCAGCACCAGATTGAGCAGCAGAAAGGCATAGATCAACACATTTTTCGCCCGTCCCCAATCCAAAACGTTCCCCCCTAACTTAGCTGCTTGCAATACTTTCTCAAGTTGCCTACACCTTCCACCGTAACTGGCCGTTTATAGCCTTTGAACTTAAAGCTATACGATAACGGAGAGGGCAGAAATAACCTGAAGAAGCGGAGAGTTCGCCTTTACCACCAGATTTCTCCCGTGTTAAAAGGGAATTCAAGAAATCTGGGGGTAACAGCGATCGGAAGGTTATTCTGCACGCGTAGTGATAAAGTACAGCTACTCTTTGGTTCAAAGACTACAACCCATCAAGAAACGGTGGTTTCCTCCCCGTTTCCAAAGCGGATCACCCATACCGGAATCAGCTTAAGTCCGTCCTCAATCGAAGAAGGACGATACGCCGGGTACACGTCCACGACCTGGCGATTCTCACCTGCCACCTTTTTAATAAGAGCCTTCAGCTTGTCTCCGCCGGGCAACTTTACCGATTTCTTCGTTTCTGCACCCTCGTTCAGGTATTCCAGTGATCGTTCATAACTGGATACCGTCTCCTGCTGCATCTCCATGCTGATCGTGCCAAAGCGGAACTGCATGGAATCCATAATCGGATAGCTACCATAATACTGTTGGAATTCAAGCTGCGTCTTGATGTCGGCGGTCTCCAGCATCATGCGCGAACGGCCTTTCCAGCCACCATGCTGATTCACAAAGTCAACCGCAGACAACGCATCCTTCGCGGAATCAATCTGTCCCGCAGGCGGTGCCGCCGGATCGGTGTAACTGATCCAGCGCTGTTCCTGTTTTACCTGCAGACTACGTTTACTATCCGTGTAGATCTCCGATCCATCTTTTTCCCGGATATTCCGGGTCATGCTTGGATCGAAAAACAGACTACGCTGCATTTGCTCAACCGTGAATTGCCCTGTCGGCACATCTGCCTCAATCGTCTCTAGAGCTTCGGCCGGGATATAATACCCGCCAGCCATCAGCGTATATGGCGTCCAGTTCGTACCGAAGTCAACATGCTGTTGCACGTCTTGTACTGTCAGGTCCGCCTGCGTTGCTTCGTATACCACGTCTCCCTTGGCGCTGAAGAACAGCGCATGGGCCTTCGTTTCATTTTTGGACGTATAGATCGAAATTCGGTTAATGGTCTCCCCTTGGAACAAGGAATCCGTCCCAAGCCTCATCACCCGCTGTAACAATGCTACGGGAATACCTTCTTTGAACGATAGCTCAAACCCAGGGTTCTCCTTGCGAATCTGATCCCAGTTCACCGATTGCACACTGCGGCGCTGAAAATCATCGAACGCCCGCCCCTGTAACCGTGAATAGATCAACTGATAGAACGTATTGCCAGGGTAAAACACCGTATGTTTATCCTCACCCAGATGAATAATCATCTGATCAGGGAAGATCAATTCTTCAATATTCCGTTCCTGACCCATATTTTCCGTCTTCACATAATTCGTTTCTGACGTCACAATGGAATCCCCGCCTCCGGGCAAACGGTAGATCAGAAAATAACTCTGAACCAGACTGGCTACAACAAGGGCAGCAAGCACCAAGGATTTAATCCGTTCCTTCACGGTGCTCACCCCCTTTCTCACGCATCGGCAGTGTGAACGTTACTGTCGTTCCCACATCTACTTCAGACTCCAGAGAGATGCTACCATCATGTGCCTTCACAATTTCCCGGGCAATGGACAGTCCTAGCCCTGTGCCTCCCATACTGCGGGAACGAGCCTTGTCCACCCGATAAAACCGCTCAAAAATGCGATCCAAATCACGCTGTGGGATACCCATTCCGGTATCCGATACCGAGATGGCAAGTGCGTGTTCATCACTGCGTCTAGCCGCAATTGTAATGGTGCCGCCTTCCAATGTATATTTCAGCGCATTGGACACGACATTATCCAGCACCTGATCAATCTGGTCACGATCCAGCGGAACAGCCGGAATATCATTCTCTACAGACAGCACAGGCTGAATATCCTTCTGATGCATCTGAAACGAGAATCGATCCGTCACTTCCTCCAGCATTTCCAGGATGTCTGTTGGCTGTTTACGTAGCAAAGCCTCTTTGGAATCCAGCCGCGATAGATGCAGCAGATCCGTAACCAGTCGTATCATTCGTTCCGTCTCGTTCTGAATAACACCAACGAAACGACCGGCAAGCTGCGGATCTTCCAATGCCCCGTCATCCAGCGCTTCCGCGTAACTCTTGATCGTCGTCAGTGGTGTACGCAGTTCATGGGATACATTGGCCACAAATTCACGCCGGGATGCTTCAAGTTCTTCCTGCTCGGTAACATCCTGAAGTACGGCAATGGTTCCCGTGATTCCCCGTTCACGTCGATGAACCGGTGTGAACGTCATCCGAATGACCACAGGCTCTTCTTGTCCTGCGGGTGCAATCTGCAGCAAAGTTGAACCTGTGAAACCACTCGCGAGGGCTTCCGCATCCTCCGGATCAATGCCGAGTAATATGGCAAAGTGTCTTCCTTCAATATCCGCAGGATGCATACCCAGAATGCTGCTGGCACGACGGTTTACGAGAATGACTTTACCGTACTCATCCGTAGCCACCACACCATCACTCATATTCGTCAGAATGGAGGTCAACTTCTCCTTCTCCTCTTCATTCAGTGAAAGTGCATCCCGAAGCCGGCTGGTCATATAGTTAAAAGCCCGACTGAGCTGACCAATCTCATCCGTGCCAAATACAGGTGTCTGCTGATCAAAGTTACCTTCTGCGACCGCTGTCGCTCTCCGAGTCACTTCCTTAATCGGCTGCGTTATCGTATGGGACAAGATCACGCCAAGCACCGCCGTTAACACCAAGGCAATCAGAATGCCGGAGATGAAGATTTTGTTGATTCCCTCCATCGTGGAATACAGCTCGTTCATGGATGCCGCGATGTAGACCGCTCCAATGATCTTGCCGCCGGACAGCACCGGCTTGGCGACGACCTTTTTGCGAACATTATCCTCGTCCACGATATATTCCTCATTGTCCCGAATGCCTTGCAGCGCACGGCTGACAACGGTTTGGGTATTTTTGCGCCCCACATAGTCCGAATGTGAACTTAGCGAGGTCGTGAGTACCTTGCCGCTGGCATCCAGCACCTGAATCTCGGCACCGTTAATGTTGAACAGGTTGTTCACCAGCACACGCAGATTTTCCGTTTTGTCTTCGCCAGCCTCTGCTTCTCCACCAGCCATCGTCTCCCCCACGAGAACCGACAGCATCTCCGCACGCGCCTGCAAGTCTTCCGTAAAGTTGCTCGTTAGTGAGTTCTTCATCGCGCTCACAAAATAAACCCCGATCAATTGCATCGCAATCAGAATCAACAGTACATAGATAATTATCAATTTCGCCTGAATCGTTCGGAAGAACGAAAATCGCGCGAATCGGCCCATTATATCCCCACGCTTTTGGCACTGCGCACGAGATAACCGAGCCCGCGGCGAGTCAGAATCGTTTCCGGTTTGCTCGGATTCTCCTCAATCTTCTCACGCAAACGACGGATCGTGACATCCACGGTACGTACATCACCGAAATATTCATATCCCCATACCGCTTGCAGCAGATGTTCCCGTGTCATAACCTTGCCGGAATGCTTCGCCATATAATAGAGAAGTTCGTATTCACGGTGGGTCAGATCAAGCGGTTCTCCGCCTTTATAAGCCGTATACATGTCCATATCAAACGCCAGATCAAACAGTCGCATGACCTGCTTCTCTTCGTCTTCGTGAGCTTCTGCCGTAATCGCAAGCTTTTGCCGTCTGCGCATCTGTGCCTTCACCCGTGCAAGCAGCTCACGCGTACTGAATGGCTTCGTCACGTAATCATCCGCACCCAGTTCCAATCCGAGCACCTTGTCAATCTCGCCATCCTTGGCCGTAAGCATAATGATCGGCATCTCCAGATGAGCACGCACCTCACGACAGACGTCCATACCGTCCTTACCCGGGAGCATCAGATCCAGCAGCATCAGATCCGGTTTCTCGGATAACGCCAATTCAACCGCACGAATGCCATCAAATGCACAGATGACCTCGTACCCCTCTTTTTCCAAATTAAACTTCAGAATGTCCGCGATGGGCTGTTCATCGTCCACTACCAAAATCTTCCCCTGCATCGGCTAAGTTCACCCCTATATCCTGCTTAATCCGCATTAGCGTTTATATCTCTCTTCTATGTTTAGCTTGTACCAAGCCTACTTGATTTGTTTCTCTAGTTTGTTGTTTATACTCTCTAGTTTAACATACCTGAAGCACCGTCACATCCCGATCAGGGGCTTGGAAGGTCTTTCATCTGAAAATTTTTTACAGCAGCAAAAAACAAGGCCAGCATTATAGCCAACCTTGCTCCACTTAAGCTCTATATTAGTTCAAATACGTTAACGGATTTTCTACCGTTCCATTCTTAATAATCTCAAAATGCAGATGTGTTCCAGTCGAACGACCCGTATTGCCCATAACGCCGATACTCTCGCCTTTTTCAACCACTTGTCCAACCTTAACGCCAATGCTGTTCAAATGTCCATACAGTGTTTCGTATCCGTTACGGTGGTTAATAATGATGACATTACCATAACCGCTTTTCTGTCCTGCAAAAGTAATTACACCCTCATCAGACGCTTTCACATCGCGGTTACCTACCAGATCGACACCTTTGTGCTGGCGACCCCAACGTTGTCCAAAGCTGCTACTCATCGTTGCATTTGATACCGGCCAAGCAAATTCACCTGTGCCCTCACCAACAACTTTTGTTCCGCTAAGGACTACTTCAGTTACAGCTGCTTTAATCACTTCCTGACCAAGCCACTCTTCCTGAACCACTTCACCATTTTCTTTGGTTATACGATACTGCATGCTTTTCAAGCCGCTTTGTCCTGGGCGCACGACTTTTGTTGTACCTGCTTTCAACTCGTCACTTTTGCGCACTTCCACTTGCGGTTTAATCTCAATTTGTTCAACAACCTGCTCAACCGATTTAACGGTTACCGCCGGTTTCGGCACGGTCAAGGTCAGTTCGTCTCCGATTTGAAGCGACGTTTCCTTGATGCCCGGATTATGCTGGCGAATCTCGCTTTGTGTAATTTCATACTTGGCAGCGATCGAAGAGATCGTATCTCCTTCACGAACCACATAAGTTACAGGCGCGTCTTTACCAACGGTTAAAGCTTTAACCGCCTCGGACACATCCCATATTTTGTTTGGATCAGCCTTCACCACATCCGTCGCTACATCTTCCTTGATGCCTACAGACTTCAGGGTTGTGCTTGGTCCCTCGTCTTTCTTCGAGGAGTTAGCCGATACCGACTTCGTCTTAAGCGAACTTCGCACAGCCGATGCCGATATGTATTTGCTCTGCACTTGTTCCAGGATTGCATCAGCTGTTGCCTGATCCTTCACAATACCAATGACTTCACCATCTACCTTAAGCTCCACACCTTTGGCGTAGGCTGTCAGCATGTCACCCAGTTTGTCCAGCGTCTCGTCACTGTTCACTTCAGGTTTGTACGCTCTTACCGTTTCGGTTGTGATGCCATCTGTGTTCAGCACCATCTCTGCATCCGGATATTTATGTTGATATTCCTCAGTTTTGTCTGTAAATAGTTGTTGTAATTGTGCCTCATCTGCAATGGTACCAATCTCGCTACCTTTAACCATTACTTTATAGTACGGTACGGTGTTTGCAGTAACATATTGTTTGCCTGCGAACCCGAGCGATGCTGCGATGAATACACCACATGCTGCTGTAATGATCCATTTGCGCGAGGCCAGAACGCGCTTCTTATTCACACTGAAGGTGGACATGCTCATGTTGTTTTTGTCTTCGGCCGTCCGGTGTTCCCCGGATTGTTCGTGTACCCGGTCTTTGCCCGGTTGGCGTATGCCTCTGAAACCTTTCATGATTCTCTCCTTTTCAGCACTTCTCAGTTCGCATTTCTGTCAAGACATCACCCATCGTGTCTGTCCCATGCTCGTTGATACTTGTATTGGGTGTCCGCAAAATCAGGACTTTAGCTGCGCTCGTAAAAGTGTCAAAATTTTAACCTTTTATCACACCCGTATACTTTAACACAGGTTTTACACTCATTTCAACTCTACACGTCACACCGCAAAGCCACGCCCCGCTTGGTTTCCCTGAATTATCCATAAGATAGTATGGCTGGTCCATCACCCATTATGCCTCAATATCCGCTGTACTATGTACTTTTGTTCGCAAATTAAGACTAGGTTCTAAGACCCAGTGAAATATGCTTTATTTTTCATAAAAATACAAATAAAATCCCTCACCAGATCAACTCTGATAAGGGATTACGTAAACAACCTGATTGTGGTTTATCTTAAACTGGATTTCAGCTCATGCCACAATAGAAACTAACTTTTATGTCTCTATTCTTTGACTGCAAGAATTACAAATCGCTTCTGCTGTACTTCCCAGAATCCATTGTGCTCCATCTCCATATGAATATCCATTAACGGCTCACGGAAATGTTCCACTTTGAAATCAGGTACTTGCCACGGTATGGTCTTTAGATAATATACCAGTGCCCCTATATCATAGAAACGCTGCGCGGGAGTTGCTTCCCGTTGCTCTAGAATACGGAATCCACACTGTTCCAGCTGAAGAACAGCACGATCCAGCTCCCATCCAGCGTAATCCGCTGGCATAGGAATGCCGAGCCGATCATTGATCTCCCTGCAATCTGACCAACCTACCTGTTGAGTAAGAAACAGTCCCCCTACCGTTAGAATCCGCCTAACTTCCCGCTCATCATACGACTCATGCCGATTAAGAATCAGATCAAATTCCCCTTCTACGAAAGGAAGATTCGAATCATCAGTCACTGGAAGCACCTTCACACCGAGCGGCTGTAAACGTTCCTCTGCAATCGGTATATTCGGAAGATAACCTTCGGTCGCACATGTGTATGGAGGAAGGGGACGGAGTCTGGACAGCAACTCTCCTCCACCAGTCCCCATGTCGAGCATTCGTTCTGTTTGATTCAACAATCGGCGCGCCATTGTTCCATATGACCAAGGCAACATTCCGCTCTGGAATCGCCCACTCCCTGTTACATAGCTAAAATCCCAGCCACTAAACGGCTGGTCCGCCTCTTGCAGCCCTTGCTCGTATCGCTCTTTCGCCGCCTCGGCAAACTCTTTTACTGATGGTTCTGAATTAGAATGATATAAGTTCATGTTCAATACAACCTCCAATTAGTGTATTCATAAACACAAGTCCATCGGTTCTCTTGAAAGCACCTATGAACGGAGGTCCACGAATTGGACTGAAGGTTTCTGCAATGTTGCCTGAACGTTTTTATATGTCGTGTTCTTTCCCTTTATATTTCATACACTGTACCCTCCTATAGGAATTTCCAGTATTTATTTAAATGAATTATATTCAATCATCCTCGACAAGTCCATACATTATGAATCAGGCGATACCCGTCTATGAGCACGCCTGTCTTCCCTACCTATCATCCTATTCTGTTTGCAGTACTTCCATCAGGTTGTCATACTCTTCACTGGTCAGGTACTTCGAGATCACCTGTTCAATCTCACGTAATTCCTGTTCCGTTAGGCCACCTTCCATGGCACCTGAGATCTGCTGCATTTCTTTCTGTGGCAGCTTGTTCATGAGCAGGCTGAAGATTTTTTCTTTCTCCTCTGCTGGCAGCTTGTCCTTCGCTCCTGTAATGTCATCCGGTGATACAACAATGGCATCATTGCCTGAAGAAGCACCGCCGCTGGCCGCTCCGGTTCCATTGCCTGAAGCCGAACCACTACCCTGATCTGTTCCTGAGTCATTACCCGTGCCCGTATCCGTCCCATTGCCTGCACTTGTGCCTGAGTTTGATCCTACGGTCGTATCTGTACCTGAACCTTCCCCTGTGCCCTCGCCTGAGCCACTTCCTTGGGACGCATTGTTGCCTGCATCTACACCAGATTGACCGCTCTCCGTCCCATTCCCCATAACGGAAACAGCATCTTCCGGAACCTGCTCTTCGTCCGCTCCTGTCGGCTGATCTGTCGTCCCATTTCCTGATTTATTCCCCTCGCTGGTTTTACCGCCCAAGGCACCTTGGAACATAGCGGTTAACCCCATGGGTTGACCCTCCCACTGAATATTGAAACTCGCGAGTAGCGACTTCGCATATGACTGTACAATTAATCCGGTCGTGAGCAGTGTCAGTGAACTGACCAGCAACACGGTTAGCACGATTTTAACAAACCACACAAGCAACTTCATTCCGTTCTCTCCCTCCGATTATCCTACCCGTCTAGCATGCGCATGCTGGGGTCTGTGACTCTACTGTTAACCAGTATTGACGGAAATCTCGGGATTATATCCGAAAAACATACAAAAAACCTCCAGTCATCGCTATAAAAGCAACAACTGGAGGCTTAACATGCCTAAGTCGGCAAAGGATTCTATTTTATAATTCAAGAAACAATCTCTCTATTTCTTCGATTACTCGTAGATTGGAAGAACTTGATTTGTTTGCTCACGGTTACGACCAACGGAGAAGATGGCAATTGGAATGCCTGTCAGTTCGGAAACACGTTTTACATAATTCTGTGTGTTCACTGGCAGGTCTTCGAGTTTCTTAGCTCCAGTGATATCTTCGCTCCAGCCTGGCATCTCTTCGTATACTGCTTCACATTCTGCCAGCATTTTGAGGCTTGCCGGATAGTGTGTAATGACCTCGCCGCGGAATTTGTATCCTGTGCAGATTTTTACAGTTTCCAGACCTGTCATTACGTCCAGAGAGTTCAGGGACAGACCTGTGATTCCACTGACACGACGCGCGTGGCGAACAACAACACTATCGAACCAACCTACACGACGTGGACGTCCAGTTACCGTACCGTACTCATGTCCAGTCTCACGGATTTGGTCACCGATTGCATCATGCAATTCCGTAGGGAATGGGCCATCTCCTACACGGGTTGTGTAAGCTTTCGCTACCCCAATGACTTGTTGAATACGAGCCGGGCCTACGCCAGAACCAATACATACGCCACCTGCGGACGGATTGGATGATGTAACAAATGGATAAGTCCCTTGATCAAGGTCCAACATAACGCCTTGTGCACCTTCAAACAATACTTTTTTGTCCTCATCAATATATTCGTTCAGAACAACCGATGTATCACGTACGTAAGGACGCAGAATTTCAGCATATCCGAGGTAATCTTGCAGAATCTCTTCCACATCAACAGGCTGGCCGCCGTAGACTTGCTCGATGACACGGTTCTTTTCTTTGACCAGATGACGCAGTTTCAGTTCGAAATCTTCAGCATCCAGCAGGTCAACCATCCGAATACCAATACGGGCTGATTTGTCCATGTAACATGGGCCAATTCCTTTGCCAGTTGTACCGATTTTGTTCGGACCTTTGCTCTCTTCTTCGAGTGCATCCAGTACCATGTGATATGGCAAGATGATATGTGCGCGCTCACTGATGGACAGGTTCTTCGTTGTAAAATCATTGTCATGAATATAGTTAATTTCTTCGATGAGTGCCTTCGGGTTGATAACCATTCCGTTACCAATAACACACGCTTTATCTGTGTAGAAAATCCCTGATGGAATCATCGTCAGTTTATATTTTTTGTTATCAATCAGAATTGTATGACCCGCATTGTTACCACCTTGATAACGAGCCACCACATCAGCGCTCTCCGCCAAATAATCCGTGATTTTACCTTTTCCTTCGTCTCCCCATTGCGTTCCCACTACAACTACCGTTGACATAGTTAACATTCCTCCGTGGGTGCCTTGCGCACCTTTGTATTGGTCTGTCCGTCCTCTATCCCGGCAGGCGTGTTACGCAATAAACCGACTGAGAAGCGTGCTAACGGACAGTAAAAATGTCCTTCCGTTACATTCAAGGGAAGGTTTGCGCTGCTTTAACGCAGCAGTATTAGTGTACCAGTACCCTTTTTCAAAGTCAAATCAAATGGCGAACAATTAGATATAGTACAACCGTAATGTTCGGGATTTACCCATTATTTCAACACAAAAAACCGGAGACTTCAGTCCAAGCTTGCTTGACTGCTATCACCGGTTCAAGGATACCCATTTTAATGTGAATCTATATCTGGTATTTATAACACATGTTTGCGTTCAGTTGCTCTAATGGTTGATCTTCGGGACAGACGATTTTGCTTCTTGATCGAAGCTGTCAGCACCTGCCCGTTACATCGCGAAGGCGTCATTGTGCGCCCTCTCGTAATTGACGAATTTATTAAAGTTTTTCAGGAAGACCAGTTCTACCGTACCTACCGGACCGTTACGCTGTTTGGCGATAATGATCTCGATAATATTTTTCTTCTCGGTCTCCTGGTTGTAGTAGTCATCCCGGTACAGGAACGCTACGATGTCGGCATCTTGCTCGATTGAACCCGATTCCCGCAAGTCACTCATCATCGGACGTTTGTCCTGACGTTGCTCTACACCCCGGCTCAGCTGGGACAAGGCAATAACCGGAACTTCCAGTTCCCGGCCAATCTGTTTCAGTGTACGTGAGATCTCGGATACCTCTTGTTGACGGTTCTCCCCTGCTTTACCACGTCCACTAATCAGTTGAAGATAGTCGATCAGGATCATGCCAAGGCCTTTCTCTTTCTTCAGACGACGGCATTTGGCACGAATATCCGCTACGGTAATCCCTGGCGTATCATCTATAAAGATGTTGGCTTCTGACAAAGCTGCAATACCCATCGTCAGCTTCTGCCAGTCTTCATCTCCCTTGAAATCACCCATACGCATTACGCTGGCATCCAGGTTGGCTTCCGCACAGATCATACGTTGCACCAGCTGGGCAGCTGACATCTCCAGACTGAAGATGGCTACCGTCTCCTGGGCCCGAATGGCTACGTTCTGAGCGATATTCAGGGCAAAGGCCGTCTTACCTACGGAAGGACGGGCCGCTACAATGATCAAGTCACTGCGCTGGAATCCGGCAGTCATCTTGTCCAGATCGATAAACCCGGACGGAATACCTGTCGTTGTACCCTTATTCTGATGAAGTGTTTCCACACGATCGAATACTTCCATCAGTACGTCCTGAATGGCTATAAAACCACTACTGGAGCGACGGTTGGATATCTCCAGAATGCGACGTTCAGCTTCTCCAAGCATCGCTGCAACATCTTCACCGCCCGTATATCCTTCGCTCACGATCTGTGTTGCCGTACGAATCAGACGACGCAGCATCGATTTCTCTTCGATAATCTGAGCGTAATAGTCTACGTTCGCGGCTGTAGGTACACCATGGGCTAGCTTCGCCAGATAACTAACGCCCCCGATGTCCTCCAGCTCACCTTTATCCTTCAGAAGCGAAGTCAGTGTCACGAGGTCAATCGGTTGATTTCCCTCACCAAGCTGGATCATCGCTTCAAAGATTAATTGATGGGGTTTATCATAGAAATCCTCGGTTTGCACCCGTTCCATCGCTGTAATCAGGGCCTCGCCCTGCAACAGGATTGCACCCAGCACGGCCTGTTCGGCTTCCAGGTTCTGCGGGGGAATCCGGTCGAATAACATTTCTCCGCCCATCTTACTCTTCCGTTACCTGTACCTTCAAGGTTGCCTTCACTTCAGGGTGAACCTTGACAGTTACTTGTGTTACGCCGAGTGTACGAATAGGCTCGTCCAGCTCAATTTTGCGTTTGTCTACTTTCAGACCCTTTTTAGACAAAGCTTCTGCGATCTGTTTGCTAGTAATGGCGCCAAACAGACGACCACCTTCGCCGGACTTGGCTTTCAGTTCAGTTACTTCTGCTTCCAGCTTTTTCGCAAGTGCTTCCGCTTCCGCTTTCTCTTCCTGTTTGAGTCTTTCTTCAGCCGCCTTCTGGTTGTCCAGTGTCTTCATGTTGCCGTCTGTTGCCAGACGTGCGATTCCCCGTGGCAATAAGAAGTTCTGTGCGTAACCCTCAGATACTTCTTTCACTTGCCCTTTCTTGCCTTGACCCTTCATATCTTTTATAAAAATGACTTTCATTCGAACAGCCCCTCTTCCTTTTCGATTTCAGCCAGTACGTTCGTCAGCCGTTTTTCTGCCTCTCCAAGCGTTCCTTCAAGCTGCACGGCAGCATTTGTCAAATGTCCGCCACCGCCCAGTCGTTCCATGACAACTTGAACATTCATGCGCCCCAGCGATCTCGCGCTGATGCCAATCAGTCCATCCGGACGCTCACTAATCACAAATGAAGCGACCACGTCAGTCATGTTCAGCAATGTGTCCGCCACCTGGGCGATCATCATCTGTGAAATCTTGCTGCCAGGGTCCGTGACCGCCAGCGCAATGTTTCCATATACCATTTTAGCATGCTTTATGATTTCTGCCTTAGCAATATATTCTGACAGATCCTCTTTCATCAACCGCTGGATCATAATGGTGTCCGCACCGCTACGGCGCAAGAAACCTGCCGCTTCGAACGTTCTGGACCCCGTGTGCAGTGCAAAATGCTTCGTATCCACCGTAATCCCGGCAAGTAGAGCCGTAGCTTCTAGCGGAGTGAATTGTACCTTATCATGAATGTATTGCAAGAGTTCGGTTACCAATTCGGCAGCAGAGGACGCATAAGGTTCCAGATAGATCAACACTGCGTCATTGATGAACTCTTCACCCCGGCGATGGTGATCCACAACTACGACACGGGTAGCAGACTGTACCAGTTTTGGCTCCATGGTCATGGAGGCCTTATGAGTATCCACCACCACCAGTAACGTGTGCTCGGTCATCATCTGGGTTGCCTGTTCCGGTGATACAAATGCTTTGGACAACTTCTCGTCCTTGTTCACTTGCTCCATCATGCGTTCAATCGATGGATTCATTCCATCCAGAACAATTCGGGCCTCCACATTGTACAGACTGGCCGCTTTCCACACTCCGATGGATGCGCCGATCGCGTCCATATCCGGAATTTTGTGCCCCATGATGAGCACCCGGTCGCTCTCCTGCATGAGATCACGCAGCGCGTGTGCAATAACGCGGGCTCTTACCCGTGTCCGTTTCTCCACTGCGTTAGACTTGCCGCCATAGAAAGACAGGCGTTGTCCGGACTTCACGGCAGCCTGATCACCCCCACGTCCAAGTGCCATGTCCAGGCTGGACTGTGCCAGTTCTCCCATCTCACTGATGCTATCCGATCCAAACGCCAGTCCAACACTGAGTGTCATTGGCACTTTGAGGTCAGCAGTCATCTCCCGAACTTCATCCAAAATGACAAATCGGCTCTGCTCCAGTTCCTGCAAAGACTTATGATTCAGCATCAACAGATAACGATCAGAAGACAGGCGGCGCAGGTACACTTCGTACCGCTTGGCCCAAGACGTAATTTCGCTGGTCACTCGAGCAATCAGCGCTGTACGCTGTTGATCGTCCATGCCTTGGGCAGCTTCGTCCAGATTATCCAGAACGAGAATTCCCAATGCAAGGCGTTCATTTTCATATTTATCACGAAGAATGGCTAGCTCCGTAATCTCGTATACATATACATACCGCTCCTGCGGGTTATGAATAACTCCATAATGCCGATCATCCAACTGGAATTCGTCATGCAACTCCTTGGATGAATGTTCCTTCGTCCCATCCTTCTTCTCTTTAGGCTGAGGAAGTCTGGGAAACATATTAAGTAGCGGATTACCCACCATTGTCTTCTCCTGGAACATCTCCGCGACAAAGCGGTTATGCCACTCTACCGTACGATCTTCGCTGTACAGCACAATTCCGAATGGAAGCATGCTGACCGCTTCCCCCTCCATCCGTTTGATCCGAATAGATAGGCCATTAATGTAGTCGTTAAGCTCACGGCGGAACGCGAGCTCCGCCTTAATCATGACGATTCCCAGCGCCGAAGCCAGTATCAGACTAATCAAACCAAGCGTCCAGTTATAAATGGTAACGAACATAACGAGCAACAGCAGCAGTATGAACGCCCATACGGTATAGTAGCCGTGCCAGCGTTTCTTCAGAAATTTAGGCATGACTCATCACCCTATCGTTTTGATTTCGATATTGCCTCACGAAGCGGGAACGCCAGATCGATAATTCCGATAATCCGAAGCGGACCAATGAAGAAGACCGCAGCCGCCAGGAAATATGGTATAACCGGATTCCATTTCTTTGTATGTGAGAGAAAGAAGAAGAAACCGATCGCTTGAATCATGAAGCCCAGATTGATTAACGGCGACAGATTCATGGCAATCATGGTCCAGTACGTTCCATCACTTTGTCTGGAGATCACTTCGATCAACAGTGCAAGGAAATAATACCAGATCAATGCACGCGGCATACGCCACTCTCTCGCTGGTGGAAGCTTCGATACCACCACACCCATCACGTTCAGAATCGGACGAGCTATGGCGTGTGTAATAAAGGCCATTACCATCGATGTGACAACGAGAGCAAACGGAATCATAAGCTGTGTTTGTTTGGCAACATCCTCGGTCATCTCAGGTGTCCATGCAAACCCGTTGATCATCTGATTCGATGTATTGGTTAACGGTTCAATGGTCAATTTGACCACATCTTCAATATAACTGGACAGGTCGAATTGGAAAATGACACTGCCGACCAAGAGCAACAACAAGTATTCTGCCAACATCATGCCACTTCCCGCCATCAGGGCGAACAGGGCTGATTTGCGTGTTTTATACGCGTGACCCATAACGATCGCAGGCAGGGTAAAGATGAGCAATAGTAACAGATAGATGGGGTGGAATACGACCAAAATAACGGCTACGGGCACGAGATGCCATATAAATGATTTTAAAGATAATGAAGCATACAAAATAACTCCCGGAATCATCATAAAAAATATGGCAAGTACCGATAAAGGAGTTAACAGCGAAAGTAGCAAGAGCAGATAAACTGCGCTCCAAACAGCTGATTTAAAGCTAAATTTCAACAAATTCACCTCTTACGCATATGATCTTCTAGCGCGGAAATATCCTGGTACCAGTCTTCAAGCTGGTGACCTTCCTGTTTATGCTTTTTCAACTTCTCAACTAGCAGTGCATCCAGATCCTTGAAAGGAATACCGAGCCTGCGGCCCAATATGTAACTACTCATAATCAAACTGGCAAGACTGTCCCCGATTCGAGTTGTACTGCCTTCCCATAACGCCTTGAATAATCGGGATACCTGATCAAGCACTTCGGTTTTCAGCCATTCAATCACTTTAGCGCGTTTGGCTACATCCAGTTCTTTAGGCATTTGGCGAAAGTCACTCTCCCCCGAAAAAGCTTTATTCTCGATTATAGCATAAAAAGAGGGCCCGCAAAATTACCCCAAAAAACGGAGAAGTTCTCCGAAACTGATGTCAGGTACTTATGCGGAGTCCTCCGTACATCCTATCGACCTATATATTTGTAAAAAACTTCGAATGCGCCCTTGGTTCAGGACTTCTTAAGTTTAACATGATACCGGACGGCTGTGATTATCCATCATGACACAATAATGTTTAAATTCGTAACAGCCTTACTTAGCCTTGATCGATTCTTTGGCTACAATGCCCTCGCAGTACTCAATAATCTGACTCCGTCTGACAATACCAATGAACCGATCCATATCATCGACCACAGGAACAAAGTTCTGAACTTTAGCCAGATTAATCAGGTCCTCCATGTTGGCGTTAATGGATACAGGTTTCATATCCAAGCGAAGGGGAACATCCTTGAGCAAGAATTTTGAAGCGTTTTCAAATGAAATCTTTCCCTCGGCATTTTTCATATACCACAGTAAGTCGCCTTCGGTAACCGTACCAATATATTTGCCCTCTTTATTCAAAATGGGTACCGCCGTAAAACGATGATATTCCATCCGTTCCAACGTTTGCCGCAGTGTAGAATCCGACGTCACGCACGTAACCTCTTGTTTGGGTAGCAAAAAAAATGCGATGTTCATACCCTTGTGTATCCTCCTTGTGAATTTCTTCGTTCAACTTATCTCGCTCAACTTATATTATACGGATCAGAACGCAGGATGTTCCAAAAGGATAATAGTTCTCAATACAAAGAAAAAAAACAGCAGCCCGCGAATAAACGTACTGCTGATTGTGGTCTACAACACATCATTGGTATGGAATTGGTTATTCAATCTTTTGCCGGTCAGGGATCATGACTTCACCGGCTGGGGTCGATTGATCCATCCAGTTGTTAATCAGCTCTTTGGCATATTGGACATCTTTCTCGTCAGCCTGACCATAATAGATACCGTCTTTTTTCATCCCCTCACCCAGAATGGTGAAGCTTGAAATCTGTGGTTTCTCCTGAGTAAGCACTTGTTTAGCCAGATCAATAATGAAAGAAGCTCGCATATCCGTCTGGAAGCTGTCTCCCATGATCTGAATCAATTCCGGAATTTTGGCGATTTGATTCAAATTCAGCATCTCATTCGCCATCGCGTTCAGGAAAATCTGCTGCCGCTTGGTACGATTAAAATCGCTATCCTCACGGTATCTTACATAATACAGCGCTTCCTGCCCGTCATAGATCGGCTTACCACCTTCAATCGTGAATTGCACATGATCCGGATTCTTGTTCACAATGTCCTCATCGATTGGCAGTTTTACACCACCAAGCGCATCAACCACTTTTTTGATTCCGTCGAAGTTGATTGTTGCATAATAACCCACATCAGCATCAAGGAATTTCTCCACCGTATTGATGGACATATTCTCCCCACCAAAAGCATAGGCATGCGCCAGCTTATCATAATCATCTTCGCCGTCCTTGTTGGCATCCCGTCCTACAATCTGCACATACGTATCACGTGGAATGGATACCAACAGCACACGGGATTCCTTCGGACGTACTACAGCATAGATGACGGTATCGGAACGTCCACGCGTTTTCTCATAGGCGCGTTTATCCGAACCGAGCAGTAACACGGAGAATGGTTCCTTACGGTATACCGTTGGATCAGGCGTGTTGTTGCCTTCTTGCGGTACATAAGAGCGGGATAACTGATCTTCTACTGAACCGGCGAGAAACAGATCAAATGCCGCTACAGCCAGCTGCTGACGGAACAAATACCCTCCGATTAACAAAACAACAAGTGAAACGAGCGTTATATATAGGCCTTTTCTTCTTTTCTTCTTCTTATCTTTAGTTCTGCTTTTCATCCATTGATTCCTTCTTCACTATCAAAATGATAATCCATAATACCAATTAAACGTCTGGGATGCCTTGTGACTCGGTGTTCTCTGAAGTTTTCTCTCTCTTGAATCAAGACACCGCTTACGCTCGTTCTATTGTAATCATTGCAGGAGCAAGAAAAGTTACAATCCGGTTAAATTGAAAAGAACAGCGACTCCTTTTTAGCTACAAAAGGTGCACTGTTCTCTTCATTTCTAACGTTATCGAATCAGTTTGTGGATACACTTTCCACATGTTGGCTCTTCTCTTTTTGACGCAGACGTCCCGTTATAAGCGCAGCTACCAGCGTAAGTACACTGAATACCACCGCAGACCAGAAAAGGCCATTATAACCCTGCCCTGTCGTTTGATGCACTGCCTGGAGCAACACATCACGGATGCCTTCATCAGGAATCTGGGACAGGCCCTCTGTCAGACTGGAGACATCACTCCCTGCTGCTCCACCCGATGCATATTGCTCCAGCATCTCCGGAGGCACCTGAATTCCTTTGTCAGCGAATCCTGCCTGAATGTTGGACCCCAGATTAATGAAAGAACGTGCCAGGAATCCAGCGAAAATCGTAGGTGCAATAGCCATCGCCATCTGGCGGAATAACGAACTGGTCGCTACCGCGATGCCTTTGTTGTTCTCCCCCGCCTGTTCCGTGACAAGTACGTTAACTGGCGCACCAAGCATCATACCGAAACCGATACCTACGAATGTACTCGCGATGACAAATTGCCAGATATGCTCCACCCATAGCGGGAACAGCAGGAATCCAATGGCAGATAGTAGGCCCGCAACCGATAACGTCCAGATTGGCCCTTTGCGGTCAACGAGGTATCCACCTCCACCTGCCCCGATGCCGGATGCCAACGCGAGTGGAGTAAACCAGTACCCGGAAGCTGTATTGGATACGCCGAGATATTGCTCAACAAATCCGGGAATAAAGATCACCGAGGCCAGAATGGCTCCCGAGAAAAAGGCAATTAGCAACGTCCAGCGAAAGGACGCAATGCCCAGAAGCTGTGTCGATACAACAGGTTCACGTTCAGATCCTTCTAGCCTTTTTTCCATGAAGTAAAAGAGCACCAGAAGGATTACACCTGCCATGAAAAAGCCGTAGAACATCGGTGATCCCAGGCTTTGAAGCATGTTCACACCGTCCAGATTGCTGAAGCTATACATTAAACTGAGTACACCCAACGTTAGGACAGCAATACCGCTCCAGTCCACTGCTGCACGGTTCAGTTCCTGCTCTTCCTGAATAAATCGAATACCTGCTATGAATAGCAGAATGGCGATAGGCACGTTAATCAGGAATAACCAATGCCAGTTGCCAGTCAGATCCAGTATAAAAGCACCGACATTGGGTCCCAAGATAGCGGCAACACCATTCATCCCTCCCAGCAGACCCAAGGCTGTACCTTGTCGCTCCGCCGGGAACTTGCTTAATACATATGAGCTGGCAATGATAAAAATCCCACCACCGCCCAAAGCTTGAATGACACGAGCAATCAGGAAAAAGGTAAACGATGTGCTCAGCGCGACAAGCAGGGACCCGATCCCAAACAACGCCACTTCAATCAAAAATAGTTTCTTGCGACCATAACGGTCCGACAGTTTGCCTGCAATAGGTACACTCACCGCAAGCCCAAGCGTGTAAAGCGTAATCGTCCATGCTCCCCATGTTGGCGACACACCAAATGATGCATTTAAGGTGGTCAGTGAAGAGGTGATGATCCCATTATCCAGCGCAGCCATAAATACCCCTATGGCAAACAGGACTAGCGGCCATTTCATTTGTTTTTGCATCACATGTTACCTCCCGATCAGATCGTAAATTCAGTATCGTACAGTTGGTTTGGTACATATATATTAAACCCAGTTGAATAATAATGACTCACTGGTCATTTTAAAACAAAAGAAAACCATATGTCAATTTAATAATATGGTTATATGGATCAATTTACCTCTGAGTCGATAAAATAGAGCTGCCACACGTTCAGTCGAACCTGCGGGACAGCCCTCATATCTTATCTAACGTACTAACGCTTGCGTAATGCTTCAATAATCTGGTCTGACTCGGTTTCCCGAAAACCCATAGTTGAATAACTTCCGAGTCTCCACAAAACGCCCTTCACGCGTATCTGTTCCAAATACAACTGATATCAGTCTTTTACCATCACGTTCAGCTGTCCCCACAAAATGATATCCGGAATCTTCATCATACCCGGTCTTCAATCCGTCATTCCCATCATAAGCATACGGTCCACCAATAGAGGACAACATCCAGTTCGTGTTACTCATGTACATCCCTTTTTGGTGCATTGATACTTGCATTTGACTGGAGATTCTTAAAATCTCGGGATGGTTATTCAGCAGATATCGCGCAAGCTTGCATGCATCTATAGCCGTCATTAAGGTCTGCCCTTGTATATCCATCGGACGGTTAGGACCAAGCAGTTTTTCACTGAGGCCCGTTGAATTCGTGAATTGTGTATCCTCAGAAAGTCCAATCTGAGTTGCTTTGTGATTCATCTGTTGCACGAACTTCTGCTCTGTACCACTGATATGTTCAGCCAGAGCAACCGCTGCATCATTGGCTGAATAGACAGCTACGATCTCGAACAACTCCTGAACGGTGAACTGCTCTCCCTGTTTCAGGGTCAGTTGACTGCCCCCCACGGAGCTGGCATACAGACTCACATTAACAAGATCATTCCAGCCTATATCACCATTGATCACGGCCTCCATTACTAACAGTTCTGTCATCAACTTACTGACGCCTGCCGGAGCAATCTCTTCGGAGCCGTTAAAATCCATTAAGATCTGTTCAGAGTTCATATCCATTAATACCGCAGATTCAGCTTTAATTCCCGGTTTGCCTACCAGCATGTCCGGTTTCACACCCAAATATATAATAAGCAAGAGAGCCAGCAGCATACCTGCCCGTTTCCACCATTTTTTCATAAGATGATCACCTCTTACCTATATAGACGAAGTAAAGAGGCATTTTGTCTGCACTTTTTTGAAAAAAAGTTAAATTTTTTTTATTTTTTGGTTACAAAAAAAACATGAACCCCATACACCCATGCCAGAGTGTACAGAATCCATGTTTTTAAAGACACTTTTTATTCATTTTCCCAGGAGAATTTTTCATTAATAATCTAGCAACCGGCTTCTTAAAGGACCCCAATCCTTACAGCTGCTAATTTAAGAATGTTTTACTGAGCTACAACTGCTTTGTCTGCATTAACTTGCAGGTCGCTCAGGTAAACGCCTGTTCCATCACCAATCGCATAGTTCATTACACGTTTGTTAACGGGTGCTACAACTGCACGATACAGTGTAGGGAATACAGGAACTTCATCTACCATGTATTGTTGCCATTGATTGTAGATCTCTTTACGCTTGTCTACATCAAATGCTTCAGCAGAGATACCTTGTGCCAGCAATTTGTCATTCTCTTCGCTGGAGAATCTGGAGAAGTTGTAGAGTGCATCGCGGCCATACAGACCAGATGGATCTACGTCAATACCAACGCCCCATGCTGCTTGATACACATCAATTTTCGGATCATCTTTACCTGTGTTACCTACACGGTCATAGAAGCTGTTGAACTCAACCATTTCCAGGTTTACTTTCAAACCAATAGCTGCCCATGATTGAACATAATAACGAGCCAATGGTTCAGCTGTGTCGCCGCCAGTCATGGATACAAAGTTGATTTCGAGTGGTGTTCCATCCGGATTCGTACGGAATTCACCATCCAATTTATAACCAGCTTCGTCGAGCAATGCTTTCGCTGCTTCTGGATCATATGTTACACCCTTATTGTTGGAATCATGGAATTCTGGGTGAGATGGTGGAATCAAGGTTGTTGCATTCCAACGCAGGCCATTATAGAAACGTTTACCTACTTGATCGTTATCTACAGCCATCCACATGGCTTTACGCAAGTTTTTGTCGCCCATTTTTGCTTCGGCATTGCTTACAACTTTTCCGTTCTCTTCATCCCACGTACCCAGTTTGAAACCGATGTACGTATAAGCACGATCGATTGCGCCCAGGAATTCTACGTTGGACAGGTTAGCATTGTCTTTGTATTGATCTGTCGGGAATGCATCCACAAGATCTACCCCGCCAGATTTCAGTTCTTGAACAACCGTTGTCGGGTTGATAACTTTCAGAGTTACACCATCCAGTTTTGGAGCTCCACGCCAGTAATCATCGTTTTTAACAAAAGTTACAGACTCACCTGGAGTGATCACATCCACTTTAAATGGACCAAAACCAATTGGTTTTTCACGTACTTCTTTGGAAGAAGACATTTTAGCTACATCCATATCACCGAAGATATGTTTAGCCAGAGGATACGTCCATACGCCACCTGTCAGCAGGGACGGAGTAGATTCTTTATACGTAATGCTGATTTGTTTGTCGCTCAGCACTTTAATACCAGAGATTGTTTTTGCTTTTCCAGCATGATACTCGTCCATACCTACTACACTAGTGAAGTTGGAGTCGTAACGTGGACCATCATACGCTTTGTTACCGATCACTTCATAAGCAAACTGCAGATCTTCAGCCGTTACCGGCTTGCCATCATGCCAGTTTACATTGTCGCGAATGGTCAGTGTGAACGTTTTACCATCTTCGGAAGTCTCATATGTTGCAGCACCATCATTGGTGTACACATAGTCTTTATCCCAAGTCAGCAAACCTTCATCGAACCATTGAAGAACCTGTGCATCCGGGTTACCGGAATAGAAGTTAAAGTTCAGTGTACCTTCAAAAGCAGTATCCGATACAAGTCCGAATGTAATCGATCCACCCTCGATCGCAGTACCCTCATTCGTTTTGACATTGTTGAAGTCTTCAATGGAGTAAACGCCCTCTTCATTAGCAGGTTTTTCCTCCGTTTTTCCCTCTTCTGTGTTGGAAGCTGGAGCTGGAGTAGCTGCTTCTTTCTCAGAGCATGCTGCGAGCATCAATACAAAGACCAACATCATCGTAAAAAATAGTCCCCGTGAAAATAATCCCTTTTTCATGAACCTTTCCTCCCTTTTTTTAACCTCTTCTTTGTCTTGCATCAGTCGCACGCTTTAGGGCTTGACCGACATTATTTATACTCAACATCAATACGAGAATCAGTACCGATGCGGGTAGCCATATCCACCATCTGGATTCCAGGGTTTGCGGATTACGTGCATAACTTACGAGTGTTCCAAGACTAGGCGTACTTTCGGGAAAACCAAACCCGAGGAAAGACAGCCCGGATTCGAGGCCAATGTTGGCAGCGAGATTCAATGTCATCGTTACGATGATAATGGAACTCAGATTCGGAAGAACCTGTGAGAGCATAATCTTCAGATGAGATGAGCCCAATGTTTTTGAAGCTTTTACATAATCCAGTTCCCGTTCCTGTAATGCTTTGGAGCGAATCAACCTGGCGATACCCATCCAGAGAAATGCCGTCATGATTAGAGAGAACGAGATGATATTGTATTTCGGTACTGCCGTAACAAACGCGATAACAATCATCAACATCGGAAGGATCATGAAGAAATCAACAACACGCATAAACAGGTTGTCTATCATTCCACCGAAATAACCGGATAAAAGGCCAATTAAGATACCTATGAAGCCAGTCATTAACGTTACGATAATTCCAATGGTCAGGGAGTTACGTGTACCGATGACCAGTTGGCCAAATACATCACGACCTCCATAGTCCGTTCCAAGCCAATATTTCGCGGATGGTGGTTCATATAAGGCAAACAGATCCACGCGTACGATATCATCCTGATTCAGAATGAGAGACGTGCCATATACCAGCAACATGACCAAGCCCAAGAAAATGAGCGAGATTAGTGCCACCTTATCTCTGACAAGCTCCCTCCATAAAATACTCAAGCTGGAGGGGCTTTTATCAACCTTTTGTGAAGTTACAACTACCTCGTTGGCCTTGCTCATCTTGTTTTCACCCCGAAATCTTCAAGTTCTTACTTGATCCGTATACGTGGATCTACAATTCCTAGAATTATGTCAGACAGCAATGCCCCGAGAATGGAAGCTACGCCATACAACAATACGAGTGCAGTCACAACGCTGAAGTCACGCAATGAGATGGAACTCAGGAACAACTGCCCCATACCTGGATAACTGAATATACTTTCGATGAATACCGTACCTCCGATAAGCCCTGTAATCTCATATCCGAAGAACGCGGCGATAGGTAATAGTGAGTTCCTCAAGATATGCCTGTTGTAGATCCGGGATTCCGAGGCGCCTTTGGCTCTGGCAGTAATAACGAATTCCTTATGCTTGATATCAATGATTTCACTACGTAAATATTGAACCGTAGATACCGTTGTAATTAGTGCCATGGATAATGCCGGCAATAATAGATGATAGAACTTACTCATTACGTAGCTGAATGTGCCTGGTGTAAGACCCGGCGCAACGCTACCTCCTGTCGGGAACCAGCCGAAGTGGAATCCGAAGATCCATACCATCACCAGTGCGAAGATGAACAATGGTGCGGCAAACCCCAGGTAAGTGTATCCCGTGATCAACCGATCAGACCAGGTATCGTTGTAACGACCACTGATGATACCCAGTGGAATAGCGATCAGGTAAGTCAGTACAAGTGTCGCCAGTGCGAGCCAGAATGTATTTGCTACACGCTGACCGATCAAGTCGGTAACCGGCATTTTGAAACGGAAGGATTGCCCAAAATCACCTTGGATGGCGTTTTTGATCCAGTCCCAATATTGCACGTACCAGGGATTATTCAATCCTAGTCTCTCTCGCTGCGCTTCCAATGCTTTGGGATCAACGCTTGGATCAAGCAATCCCGTTAGTGCATCGCCCGGCATGGCTTTGGCCATCAGAAAGACCAAAAGACTAAGTAAAAAGATCTGAGGGATCATTATGATAATTCTGCGTACTATCGTTTTCCACATATGGCCTTCAACCTTTCTGAGGTAGAGCTACTCGGTGAGTATCGGAAATGGATTTGAGCGAGTATGCAAGCCCTTCCTCATCAAAGAAATTTCGGTATGAATGTTCATACTCGGATTTGACCTGTTGACGGAAGGCTACCATTTCCTCTCGTTTGGTTGGGTCCATATCCGGAATGGCTGCAATGAGACGTTTGGTATAGATGTGTTGCTGATTCTCAAAAATATCATTTGTTGTGCCCTGTTCCACATATCGACCTTTATACATAATCCCAATCTGATCACACATATGACGGATGATGCCCAGATCGTGACTGATGAACAGATAGGTCAGATTTAATTCTTTTTGAATTTCCTGCATGAAGTTGAGTACCTGAGCTTGTACCGATACATCGAGTGCAGATACAGGTTCATCCGCGATAATTAGTTTCGGCTTCAGTGCAATAGCCCGTGCAATGCCAATCCGTTGACGCTGTCCGCCGGAGAATTCATGCGGATATTTGTAGATTGATTCCGGACTCAGGCCAACCTTTTCAAGTAATTCTCTTACTTGTCTTTTCTCCTCGGTAGCTGTCAGACGCTCATAGTTACGAAACGGCTCAGCGATAATATCGATAACCCGCTTCTTTGGATTCAGTGATGAATATGGGTCTTGAAAAATCATTTGAACATCCCGCTGGAGTTGCCTGTTCTTACGTCGCTCTGTAGCCAGATTTTTGCCGTTAAACAGAATCTTTCCGTCAGTGACATGGTTTAGCCCAATAATGGCTCTGCCTGTTGTTGTCTTACCTGAACCTGATTCGCCAACCAGACCATAGGTCTGTCCTTCTTCAATGGAGAAGCTAACATCATCAACAGCCTTTACACTGCCAATTTCCCGTTTAAGCAATCCACCGCGAATCGGAAAGTGTATCTTGAGCCCTTCTACTTCGAGTAATGCCATTATGTTATTCCTCCTCAGCTTTGGTCAGGGAAATGAAAGTGCTGGTAACAGGTACACCGTACAAAGTGACCTGGTGCAATTTCATGCATCTGTGGGTTCTCTTCATGAGCCGATTCACTAATCCATGGAATTCGGGCTTTGAATCTGCACCCTTTGCGAGGAAGATTTTTGAGTGATGGTACGATGCCTTGGATGACATGTAATTTGGATCTTTCTTCAGACAGGGTGGGAATAGAGTTCAACAATGAGCGGGTATATGGATGCTTCGCATCGTTCATCAATGTGAAGATATCTGCGATTTCAACAATTTCGCCTGCATACATAACTGCAACGCGATCAGCCATCTCAGCTACGACACCCAGATCATGTGTAATCAGAATAATGCCTGCGTTAATTTCATTCTTCAGATCACGGATCAGCTCCAGAATCTGTAGTTGAATCGTAACGTCAAGCGCCGTCGTTGGTTCATCGGCTATGAGTAGTTCCGGTTTGTTGGCAATCGCAATGGCAATAACAATTCTCTGTCTCATACCACCAGATAGTTCGTGGGGATACTGCTTGTATATTTGTTCGGGACGTGGAATCCCTACCTGATTCAATAAGTGAATGACCTTTTCTCTCTTCTCTCTGGAAGACAGCTTGGACTGATGAAGTGTGAGAATCTCTTCAATCTGTTCACCAATAATCATTAGAGGATTTAGTGCGGACAATGGGTCCTGAAAAATCATGCCCATTTCTTTGCCGCGTAGCTTGTTTAACTTGCTTGGGGAGATGTTGGCAATATCTTGTCCTTTATAGAGGATCTGGCCTTCGATCTTTGCTTTGTTATGCAAACCCATAAGAGAGAATGCAAAAGCACTTTTACCTGACCCGGATTCACCTACAATTGCCAACACTTCATTTTTCTTCACCGTAAGGTTAACGTGATCCACTGCTGCATAATAGTCATCTTCAATTCTGAATGATGTTGTTAGATTTCTGACTTCCAATAGCTCTGTATTCAAATCAATCACCCTAACCCCATAATTTCCGTAGATTGTATTCGTGTGTAGAGAAATGCATCCACTGTATATTTCCAAGTTCTTGAAGATAACGAACAATAGCTTATACAAAATACCAAATTGTTAGGAGAAACAAGTTTAAGAGACTTATATTTAGACCATTGGTCAATTAATGTTGATAATTCCTAGCGGAATTATATATCAAAATAATTAATGTAATCATACGTGTAATTTTAGCTAACGTCAATGCTTATTTTGAGATTTTTGGTATAAATGTTTTTTATACTACAGATTTGGATATTAGTAATACTATAAAGGCATATAGCAGGAATTTTGAGAGGTATTATCTTGGTTTTGGCTGTGAGGTGAACATAGGCAATTAGCCGATATAACATATACATAACATAATAGTTACATTTAGTGTATGTGTATGCTTTGATTTAAGTAGACATTCTTAATTTTGCGTGAGGTAAATGTTACATATATGAGTGATGATTATATCTCGATCTATAGCTGAATTTTATTGAACCCGGAGCCGTTATGCTTACAATTGAAATAATATGTGCGATCAAAGTAAAAAATCTAGTTAATCTAGTATAGTTTTATTTATTTGCTAATGTAAAGACCAAATTGTCATCTTTTATCATTTATTTTACAAAAGAAAGAAAAAAGCCCTGCAAAATGCAGAGCTTATCTAATAATTATTCATTTAAGTGTATATATAACACCTTTTACTGAGAGTCAGGAGGTCTTTTACCACGTTTTAACTCATTAATACTCAAACCAAAATCCATCTGCAAGTGAGGATAGTCCGGAAAGTTTGCCCAATCTCCACCCCAAGTGAAACCTAACTCTTTGGCGAGATCCACAACTTCCATCCAGTCTGCCTTGCCATTGCCGTTATCATCCCGTTCCATATCCCACACCACATCACCCTCAGGCGTCCTCAATGCAAAATCAATTGCTAATCCGTAGTTATGATATGACTCACCACCACGTGCATTAGTAACGATATTGCCTGCGCTTGAGCGTCCTTGGTTGAATAGTGCATCTTGCTCCTCGGAACTTCGGTAACCGTGGGTGATAACAATCGCTATTCCACGTCTCGCTGCCTTACGTACCAATAATTTCTCATTCTCTGCAACCACAGGATGTAGGCCGGTGATTGGCAGAGCTTCTTGGATTGTTGTCCCAGGCCACATGTTATCTATATCACCTTTTTGCTGTAACCACACATATATAATAGAAAGTAAAAGAGTAGCTATAATCCAGTTTTTCAGACTCTTTTTTCTCTGTTTGCCTTTACGTTTTGATGTATTCATATCCACTCCTGGTGTTTATTCTGAAATAAACAGCTATTTCTGCTGCCTGAACCTTTTCAGTAGATTAGACTCTATTATAATTCATTTGAGCCTTGAATGCTTCTATCACCACAGTATTGAATTGTTCCAATTGTTAGAGTGGAACTGTTATTTCTATTACTTCTATTAATATATACAAAAAAGCAGCCGGCTATAAGCCGACTGCTTCGTATGCAAGCTGAGTAAAAACTACTCAGTTGTGTATGGCAATAATGCGATTTGACGGGAGCGTTTGATTGCAATCGTCAGCATGCGTTGATATTTAGCGCTAGTACCTGTTACACGGCGTGGCAAAATTTTTCCACGTTCGCTGATAAATTTACGAAGCAAGTCCGTATCTTTATAATCGATGTGAGTAATTTTGTTAGCTGTGAAGAAGCACACTTTACGACGTTTATTACGGCCGCCACGACGTGCCGGTCTTTTATCGTTGTCTCCGCCTTCTCTTTGCTTGAAGCCCATGCTTTTCAGTCCTTTCCTATCATGTAACCCATATCTCCTAAGAGTATCAGTTCATGTTAAAATGGCAAATCATCATCCGATATATCAATCGGTTTTCCGTCATCGGAAAAAGGATCCTGATTGTTGCTACGCGAATTATTGTTATTGTTCGCGCGTCCGCCGCCTCCATAAGAAGGCTCTTCACGCATTGGTTGCCCACCGCCGCCACCGCTATTATCACGGTTAGCTGACTCCAAGAAACGGACATTATCGGCAATGACTTCGGTCACGTATACACGTTTTCCTTCGTTATTCTCGTAGTTCCGTACTTGAATGCGTCCTTCGACTGCAGCCAGGCGTCCTTTGCGCAAGTAGTTCGCACAGGTCTCGGCAAGCTGTCTCCAGGTTACGACCGGAATGAAATCGGCTTCCTTTTCTCCCCCTTGGCTTGTAAACGGTCTGTCCACTGCCAAAGTAAATTGCGTAACTGCTACTCCTGCTGGAGTGTAACGCAACTCAGGATCCCGGGTTAACCGTCCGATCAGAATGACACGGTTCAACAATGTAATCCCCTCCTTCAGAGCGTATTGGTGCGTTAATCACGAGTAGTCTTAAGCAGACTTAACGTCGTTGGTAATGAGATAACGAATTACTTCGTCAGAAATCTTCATGAGACGCTCAAGTTCAGTTACAACTGCTGGTTCAGCAGTGAAATGTACCAGAACATAAAAACCATCACGGAATTTCTTGATCTCATACGCAAGACGGCGTTTACCCATAACGTCGTGAGCTGTAACTTCACCACCGCCGTTGGAGATGATGCCTTGGAATTTATCGACTGTAGCTTGAACAACTTCTTGCTCAATGTCAGGACGAATAATGTACATCACTTCATATTTGCGCATAATTTTCACCTCCTTATGGACTCTGGCCCTCAATCTAGGTTGAGAGCAAGGAACGAGCACAAACTCGAACTATATTAATATAACAAATACCGAGTCAAAGTGCAAGCAAACGTTCCCTGTACATATTGGCACATGATCAGCCCGGCTATGGAGCACACTACAGAAGCAACAAAGTAACATAATCTGCAGAGGAGGTTTTATCATGGGTGAAAAAACCGAGTTTGAACCAGGAGACAAAGCCCCAAACGATGGAGAGTACACGGAAGTTGGGGAAAAAAGCTTTGTCACGGAAATTCAGAACCCAAAGCGGGTAACGCTGCAAAAAGGTGAAGCTTTTCCCGAAACAAGCAATCATAATCGTAAGTGGAAGAAGCTGACCAAAGCCCGCGTCCATTAATCGCAATACTTTTTTACGATCCATGTATATAAAACGGAATAAAGCACATAATACAATCAGGCGGTGCACGAGAGAGGTGTGGTTCCGTTGGACAACGAAGCCGATCATTCGCTGTTGGAGATTCATCACGTAATTTAAGAAGCAAGTGGTTATGTGTAGTAAGGCCCTTCGTCTGAAGCACGCGTATTGCTACGTGCAGTACACCAAGTGTCTGATTGTTACGACCGATTGTTTCCTAACAAACAAATGCACCGCCGGATAAAGAGCCCTTCGGGGCTCTTTATTTTTCGTTTGAGTCATCAATGATGCATCTGATATAGATACGTGTTCAATACATATTCAATAAACCGTTATACAAAAAAAGACTTTCCTAATGGAAAGTCTTCTTATCGATCTTTTTATTAAACTCAATGTGTATTGAGTAAGTTACAATTGAAGTGGCGGAAAGGGTGGGATTCGAACCCACGCACGCTGTGACACGCCTAACTGATTTCGAGTCAGCCCCCTTGGGCCTCTTGGGTACCTTTCCGCAGCAATATTGATTATAGCATGATCACTTACAGAACGCAACACTCATACGGAGCCTGCATGTAAACGTTATTACGCATACTGCATACCGAATTATTGCTAGCTCAGGATTCAGTGGAATCTTCGGCTGAACGCAGTACCTTCTTCATGTTTTTCTCGAATTTCGCTCTTGGAATCAACACGCTGTGTTTACATCCGACACACTTAATCCGAATATCCATACCCATACGAATGATCTCCATCTCATTGCTGCCACAGGGATGCTGCTTCTTCATCTGCACGATATCCCCAAGCTGGAAACTTTTACGCTCCACCTGTGCCATCCCCCTCATCTTTCTCCAAAGCTACTGCCTGTTCCAATACGGCTTGATTGCTCATCTCATGATACTCCAGCGTTTTCTTCACATCGCCCTGAATCTGACGTTCCACCGAAGCACGAGAGTTAGGCATACATTCAGCCACAATTCGCACCACATACTCTGATGTGGACATCGACTGTATACCGAGCACATCCGGCACCTTCACAATATTTAGGTCACGCTCTTCAATCCCAACCAAAGACTTTTTCACCAGATGTACTGACTCATCGAGACTTAAGTCCGCCTTCATCGGAATATCCACTACAGCCAGCGAATTCGACATGGAGTAGTTCGTTACACTTGCAATCGCCCCGTTTGGGATAATGTGCACTTCGCCTTGCCAACTGACCAGTTTCGTTGTTCTAAGTCCGATCACTTCAACCGTTCCCTTGTAGGTTCCCGTCTGAATAACATCCCCCACAGCGAACTGGTCCTCCAATATAATGAAGAAACCGGTAATAACATCCTTGACCAGACCCTGTGCACCAAAACCAATGGCAAGCCCGAGCACACCAGCACTCGCGAGTAGCGGTCCAACTTGGATATTGATCTCAGATAACAGTAGCAGAATCATAATAAAATTACATGTTATGGAGGTCGCATTTTTCAACAGTTCCCCTACGGTTACGAACCTGCGCGGATTCACGCGAATCTTGCCTTCCTGCTTGCGTGCCATGGAACGATCTATAATTCGATAGACCACCTTAATGACAATACGGGTGATGATAAAAATAATGATAATCCGGATTGAGCTGAACATGATGTTAAGCCACATATCGGGATCAGCAATTTTGTTCCAGACTTTATCCGTCCAACGAAGGGCTTCATTTACAGCACCAGCAGCACTGGTCTCTTCCCCTTGAGCAAACTGAAATGACAACATTCATCATGCCTCCTCTACATCGGTATGTTATCATAGCTGTCTTCTGTTTTGAAATAGAGGCCTCGGATCTCTACAAACTCGTTACGAATGATCTTCTGTACTCGCTCCAGATCCTCTTTTGGAAACTGAATACATAGCGCACACCCTGCTGTAATTTCTTTTGGTGTAGGGAACAAATCAATCTCTATCTCAGCAAACTCCAGCAGCATTTCAGCACGCAGTGCCTGCTGGGTTGAATCAAACGCAATCAGCATCCAATCGTTAATCCATTCGTCCATATCCGGCTCCTTTCGCCATACGTTCAACCCTAGAGAAAAAGCTTGTCCTCGTGAAGTATAAAACGCTCTACCTTTCCATATACTGTTACTACTATTCCAAGGGAAAGGATAGATCCTATGAATCCTACTTCGCGTTCCTTTTCATCACAAGACATGACCAGTTTGAAAATCCCCCATACCGATCCAGGTATTCACTCGGCCATTACCCATCGTTTAATGTTCCATCTCTATAAAGCCCATTCTCTGCAAAATGTAGTGATTGTCTGCATCGGCACAGATCGCTCAACAGGCGACTGCCTTGGTCCTCTGGTCGGATCAGCCCTTTCCAAGTGGGACAGCCCTTTATTCCATCTATATGGTACCTTGGATGAACCAGTCCATGCGATGAACCTGCAAGATACACTTCACAACATACAGAAAACACACCATAACCCTTATGTGATTGGCATTGATGCCTGTCTCGGACAATCGTCCAGTGTGGGATGCATTCAAGTTGTGAATGGTCCACTCAAGCCGGGGGCGGGGGTAAATAAAGAATTACCGCCGGTCGGCGATATCCATCTGACAGGTATCGTTAACGTCGGCGGCTTTATGGAATACTTTGTTCTACAGAACACACGGCTCAGTCTTGTTATGCGCATGTCCGAGATTATTTCCAGCAGTCTATACTCGGCCATTCGGGAATGGCATACACGTTCTACTCTGCTTGCTGTGCCAGAGTAATAGCTTCCTTTTCCTCTGGGGACAGAGTATACGTGGACTCTCCCCCTTTAAGAGGTTTGGCATATACGTAAGAACCGTCACGGTTATATATTCCCGTAAGGATCATGCCATCCTGGCTATCGTTAATCATGGCCATTGAGAAGCTCAGATCACTGCCACGCTCTCCATATGCATTGTACCTTTTCACGCCAACTTTACCTTGAATGCGGGTCAGCTTTTGCATGACAACTTGCAGCTGATTCGTTTGCAGTTTGTGTTCATCCTCAATGCTGTCCATCTGAATTTTCAGATTAATCAGCAACGATTCCAGGTCCTCTACTCCACTGCCAGCCATCATGGCTTCATATTTACGTTTAAACTTTCGTAACTTTGCCCCTTGAACAATACTCACAATAAGCAAGATCACCGTAAGTAATGCCATTCCGCCAATAATCCATAACAGCTGTTCCAGAATCAGCTCGTTTAATTCAGCCATGTAATTGCAACTACCCCTCTATATTTTTGATCAGATTAACGTCTGTCCTGTAATATTATCATTTATTATAAATCAACCCGATATCCGTAAGCTTAATCAAGCAACCCTGTATCAAATGAGTTCATCATTTCAACTCTAATCTAGTCTGCCCCAGTCAATTCCAACACTGCCTTAACGAGTGCTTCCACATGTTCTCTAGTTGAATTGTACCCCACACTGGCCCTTACTGCTCCGGTAGCGGTTGTACCAGCAGATTCGTGTGCAAGCGGTGTGCAATGAAAACCGGAGCGAACCGCAATCCCATAATTCCGATCTAAACGGAAGGCCAGTTGTGCTGAATCATACCCTTCTACAGTAAAAGATACTAATCCAGTGCGTGGCTGTCCAATCTCTGGACCAAGCATTCGAATGCCCTTAACGGATGACAGCCCATCCATTATATGTTGGGTCAGTTCCCACTCATGTTGGTAGATGAACGCGGGTGTCATCTCAAGTACATGTTTCACACCCGCATTCAGCCCTGCGATCCCGACTGTATTCGGCGTCCCCGCTTCATACCGATCAGGACGCACCTTTGGCTGCTCTACAGCTTCTGACTGACTTCCTGTTCCTCCATGAAGTAAAGGCTCTATATCGAGCTCTGGAGCAATGTACAAGCCCCCTGTACCCTGAGGACCAAGCAGTCCTTTATGCCCTGGAAAAGCCAACATATCTATGCCCAATTGTTGTACACTCACAGGCATAACCCCAGCACTCTGAGCCGCATCTACCAATAAGATCGCCTGATGTTTACGACATAGGAGCGAAATTTCTCCAATAGGAAGAATACTGCCAAGCAGATTCGAACTATGTGTACATACCACCAATCTGGTATTGGAACGAAACATACGTTCCATTTGCATCAGATCAATGGCTCCCGAAGCATCAACAGGTACATAATCAATCTCCACATTTCGGAGTCTGCGCATATACTCTAGTGGTCGTCTGACTGAGTTATGTTCAGCCATGGTGGCAATCACATGGTCGCCCTCTCTGAGCGAGCCTTGAATCGCCAGATTCAGTGCTTCTGTCGTATTTGATCCGAATGCAATATCATTCGCATTTTTGATTCCAAAAATATTGGATATGGATTTTCTCGCCTCGAACAATACACGACTTGCCTGAACAGCCATACGGTGACTTCCTCTGCCAGGATTGGCTCCGGCAATCTCCAATGCACTCAACATCGCATCACCGACAGCAGGTGGTTTGGGCCAAGATGTTGCTGCATGATCTAGATAGATAACTCCCTCCACCTCACAACCACCTCTGTCCCATAAATTAATAATTCGCCTGCACATATTGCACATATAACCCTATAAACAAAGAATGACATATCGTTTCTCCATGGTACAGAGGCGATATGTCATGACATGAGTAAGCCCCGCATGTTGTTAATGAATCTTAGACCCGACTGTTATTGTAACAATTCCAATAGCCGTTCCAGATCCTGTTGACTGTAGTAGTTGAGCTCAATTTTACCTTTATCTTTATTGTGCTTGATTTTCACTGTGGTTTTGAAACGTTCACGAAGAGATTCTTCCAATGTATCAATGAATGGATCTTTCTTTTTTAACTTCGATTTGGCTTTAGCCTCACCTGTTTTGGAGCGATCCAGTTGTTGAACAGCTTCCTCCAACTCACGTACACTCCATTGCTGATCAATGGTCTGTTTGGCAAGTTGCTTCACTATAACCTCGTCTTTAACACCCACGATCGCACGTGCATGTCCCATAGATAATGTTCCACGTGAAACATGGTCTTTTACTTCTTCGGGCAATGATAACAGACGCAAGAAGTTAGCAATGTGAGAACGTGATTTACCTACTTTTACAGACAACTCTTCCTGAGTCAACGCGAATTGATCCATTAACCCCTGATAAGCAACTGCAACTTCCATGGCGTTCAGATTCTCCCGTTGCAGGTTCTCGATCAACGCAATCTCCATTACCTGCTGATCACTGAAGTTGCGGACTACAGCCGGTACCGTGGCATTACCACAATATTGCGAAGCTCTGAACCGTCGTTCTCCGGCGATAATCTCATAACCTCGTAATACAGGACGAACAATAATGGGTTGTATGACACCATGCTGACGAATTGACTCAGCCAGTTCATGTATTGCGCCCTCATCAAATACTTTACGTGGTTGATAGGGGTTAGCCCGCAGTTGACTAATCGGGATTTCTACGACTTTATCATCGTCATTAATTGAAAGCGAAGGAATGAGGGCATCAAGGCCTTTTCCAAGCCGCTTACTCATAAGAAATCACTTCCTTTGCGAGCTCTAAATACACTTCCGCCCCTCTTGAACGAGGGTCATACGTAATAATGGATTGACCATGAGATGGTGCTTCACTAAGTCGTACGTTACGCGGAATAATCGTTTGATATACTTTTTGTTGAAAATACTTTTTCACTTCTTCAATAACCTGAATCCCCAGATTGGTCCGCGCATCAAACATCGTCAGCAATACCCCTTCAATCTGCAGGGATGTATTCAGATGTTTCTGTACCAGACGAACTGTATTGAGCAACTGACTCAATCCTTCAAGTGCATAATACTCACACTGAATCGGAATGATCACCGAATCGGAAGCAGTCAACGAATTGATCGTTAACATACCAAGAGATGGTGGACAATCGATCAGTATGTAATCATAGTTTTTTTTCACCATGGCGAGTGATTTTTTCAGGCGAACTTCCCGTGATATCGTGGACACCAATTCGATCTCGGCTCCGGCAAGCTGAATCGTTGCAGGTATGATATGAAGGCCTTCAATCTGAGTCTCCAAAATTGCTTCTTGAGGAGGAACCTCATTAATAATGACATCATATATACAATTAGCCACATCTGCTTTATTGATTCCGACTCCGCTGGTTGTATTCCCCTGAGGGTCAATATCGACAAGCAATACTCTTTTCCCGAGTGAAGCCAGTCCTGCACCCAAGTTAACAGATGTCGTCGTTTTCCCCACACCGCCCTTTTGATTTGCTACGGCCATAATCTTAGACAATTACTTCACCTCAAATAAAATAGGAGTCTTTTCTGTAGGTTGTGAGATATTGTTAACAAAAAGCAGGCGGCTATCGTCCACACAAACAACAACTACCGTTCCATCAATATACCGTTCTTTAAAAATGTCTGACCTAACTTGCTTTATAGACATAAAAAGCGGCCCATTGCCGCCATAAGCTTCAATTATTTGCGTTTTGGAATATGGATAACGATCTCATAATGATCCTCATGGTCTGCTTCTTTTGTTTTGATGTCCAGACCAGAGCCAGTTACCATATCAATGGATTGGCGAATTGTATTAAGTGCAAGCCTTACATCCTTGGTAAAGGAAACACGTCTAGATTTTTTAATCTTGGAAGATTCCTTGTAGAAGGCAACACGTGCCTCTGTCTGTTTCACATTCAATTCTTTTTCGATAATCTCACCGAGCAACTTCATCTGCAGTTCTTCCGTATCCAGAGAAAGTAATGCTCTTGCATGCCGTTCAGAAATTTTGCGTTCCATCAATGCGGCCTTAATGCCGTCCGGGAGCTGTAACAACCGAATTTTGTTCGCGATGGTTGACTGGCTTTTGCCGAGTCGTTGTGCCAGACTTTCTTGTGTCAATTGATGCAAGTCGATCAGCTTCTGATAAGCGACAGCTTCCTCAATGGAAGTCAATCCTTCACGCTGCAAGTTCTCAATCAGTGCAATGGATGCGGCCTGAGAGTCGTTGAATTCACGCACAATAGCCGGAATCGTATCCAAACCCAATTTTCGAACTGCACGCCAGCGACGTTCCCCGGCAATAATCTCATATGATCCATTTCGCACGCGAACGACAATAGGCTGAATTACACCATGTGTTTTGATCGTCTGCAACAACTCATCAATTTTATCATCATCAAAAATAGTACGGGGTTGATATGGGCTGCTCACAATTTCATTAACCGGAATCTGTTTGATCTCATCTCCGTTATTGCGCTCCGCCAAACCAAACAACTTCGAAAATTGTTCTTTCATTCCGCAGATTACCACCTAGTTTCGTAATAGCTCCCACAGTCTTTGCAGGTGCTTCTTATTCAATAAGCGACCTTTCACATGCATCGTTCTTGGAATAAGTTTTGCCTTTCATAACGCTTTCTGTCATGCAACATCGAACGCATATCCATCTATCTATACATATAATCTATGATCGCTGTGACCCAGGATCGGATACTTCTATTCTATCATCTTTTCTATCATAATCCTATGCTTACCTATTCTTTAAACTCTGCTAATTTTCCTGCTTTTTCTTTGTGAATATTGGAAATATGACGACTTGCACACATTCAATTAATGAAATTGTTCATGAGTTACTGTGCGTGAAATTCATCATTACAGGTTCTTTAAAAGATATGTAATACGAAGTATCTGTAATGTTGATCCAGTCCTCCATTTCAGAAAACAAAAAAAAGAGAATGTTTCACGTGAAACATCCTCTTTATCCATGTCTAAAATTCTATTTTTGTTTTGACTTACTTCAAAACCATCACGCAACTATATCAGCGGAGTCTTCATTGGAGTACCTGGTTTACGCGGATACTTATATGGTGTCTTATCAAATTTCTGAATCAGAATGATGTGACGCTCTGATTCTTCAACCGGCAGCTGGAAAGGATGAACGGCCTTAACCCGTCCTTTCAGCTGATTGAAGCTGAACTCCGCTTCCTTCATTTCTTCACGCGGATCTCCGCCCTTCATGGCAGCGAATATTCCACTTTTACGAACAAACGGAAGACAGAATTCATTCAGCACAGCCAGCTTGGCTACTGCACGCGCCGTAACGAGATCGTAGCTATCACGATACCCTTCTTTGCGTCCAATCTCTTCAGCACGTCCATGGACCAATTCCACATCAGTCAGGCCAAGGATATCTACCACATGCTGTAGAAAGCCAATACGTTTATTTAATGAATCAATGATCGTAAGCTTAATATGCGGGAAACAGATCTTCAGTGGCAATCCAGGAAAACCCGCTCCAGATCCAATGTCAGCAAGCTTATTCACTTTGGTCATGTCAGTATAAAAAGCCAGCGATACCGAATCATAGAAATGTTTTGTATACACTTGCTCCCGATCCGTTATACCCGTCAGATTCATCTTTTCATTCCAGGATACCAGTTCCTGATAATACAGTTCGAATTGCTCCAATTGGAGTTCTCCCAGCTCTAATCCATGTTTCTTTAAGCGCCGCTGCAGTTGCTGTTGAATATCGTCCATTATTGTCCCCTTGCTGCGGTTACACGGTTATAATGCTCCAGGTAGACCAGCAGAATAGAGATGTCGGCAGGAGTAACTCCAGCAATACGAGAAGCCTGACCAATCGAGATTGGACGAATCGTAGCGAGCTTCTGTTTGGCTTCCATAGCAAGACCATGAATCTCATCATATACGATAGTGTCCGGAATTTTCTTTTTCTCCATCTTTTGCAAACGTTCCACGTGGATCAATTGTTTCTCAATATAACCCGCATATTTAATTTGTATTTCCACTTGTTCTTTCATATCTGCTGTCAGTTCTACCTCAGATGGTGAGAGCTGTTCAATCAGTTCATACCCAAGCTCCGGGCGACGCAGCAAGGTAAGCAACGTACTGCCATCCTGAATAGGTGTAGATCCGTACTCTTCCAGCTTGGCATTCACCTCAACCGGGCGAGCTTTAGCCACTTTCAGACGTGCAACTTCCTGCTCGACTTTCGCCTTTTTATCCAGGAATTTCGCATAACGCTCTTCAGGGATCAGGCCAATGTCATGTCCGATTTCCGTCAAACGCATATCTGCATTATCATGGCGAAGCAACAGACGATATTCAGCGCGTGAAGTCAACAGACGATACGGTTCATTTGTACCCTTTGTTACCAAATCATCAATTAACACGCCAATATAACCTTGGGAACGATCAAGTATTACCGGCTCTTTCCCCTGTACTTTGAGTGCAGCGTTGATTCCAGCCATAACACCTTGTCCTGCTGCTTCTTCATAGCCGGAGGTACCATTAATCTGACCCGCCGTAAACAGACCTGGTAGACGTTTAGTTTCCAGTGATGGCCACAATTGTGTAGGCACCATTGCATCGTATTCAATCGCATAACCATTACGCATCATTTCCACTTTTTCCATACCTGGAATTGAACGCAGCATAGCCAGTTGAACGTCTTCTGGCATACTCGTAGACAACCCCTGTACGTAATACTCGGATGTGTTCTTGCCTTCCGGCTCAAGGAATATCTGATGTTTCGGCTTGTCGCTGAAACGAACAATTTTATCTTCAATGGAAGGGCAATAACGTGGTCCGGTTCCTTCAATTAGCCCCGAGAACATCGGAGCACGATGCAGATTATCATTAATAATCTGATGTGTATCCACAGATGTATACGTCAACCAGCAAGGCAACTGCTCATTATCGGAAGATTCTGTTTCATAGGAAAAGAACTTCGGCTTGTCATCGCCAGGCTGAATTTCGGTTTTGCTAAAATCAATCGTATCCTTATGCACACGTGGTGGTGTCCCCGTTTTGAAGCGAACCAGATCAAAGCCCAGTTCACGCAGATTCTCTGACAATTTAAGAGAGGGTTGTTGATTGTTCGGTCCACTCTCATACATCAACTCGCCCATAATTACTTTACCGCGCAAGTATGTGCCTGTTGTCAGAACGACCGCTTTGGCCCGATACTCTGTTCCGGTCTGAGTCACAACGCCTACACATTTTCCGTCTTCAACGATCAGTGAATCAACCATACCCTGACGCATCGTCAGATTACGTTCATTCTCCATTGTTTCCTTCATTTTATGCTGGTAAGAGAATTTATCTGCCTGAGCACGAAGCGCGTGAACAGCAGGCCCTTTACCCGTGTTAAGCATCCGCATCTGAATAAAGGTTTTATCGATATTCCGTCCCATTTCTCCACCAAGTGCATCAATCTCACGGACAACATGTCCTTTAGCCGGTCCCCCAATAGATGGGTTACAAGGCATAAAAGCCACCATGTCCAGATTGATCGTAATCATTAGTGTTTTGGACCCCATACGAGCTGCGGCCAGCGCGGATTCCACACCAGCATGTCCTGCACCAACGACGATTACATCATAACTGCCGCCATCAAAAGCCATTCCCGTTTACCTCCTTATTCCGCTGCATTTGGTGTAACTCACGCAGACGGATCATGTTCTAAATTAATGAAACTACTTCTAACCGTTCATCGGAACTTGCATTCCTATCTATATGAAACCAACACGTAATGGCTACAATATCATTCTATCCTTTGACAACAGGCAGAAATTGTACCTCTCCATCATACACTACGATTTAACTCAATCGGCAGTATATTATTTTTACTTTCCTAGACAGAACTGGGAGAAAATCTGATCAATTAATGCATCATGTGCTGTATCTCCAACAATCTCGCCCAAATGCTCCCACGCCAAACGAACATCAATCTGAATCATATCGATCGGAATGAACTGCTCTGCTGCTTCATAGGCATCCACCAGGGACTGCTTCGCTTTTTTGAGCAAAGCAATATGACGCACATTACTGACATAGGTCAGATCTGCTGACTCCAGTTTACCACTGAAGAATAGTGTAGAGATGGCATCTTCCAGTCGATCCACACCCAGATCATCTTTCACCGACATCGGTACAAGCCGTTCTTCCGGAATGTAACGAAGCAACACGTCACGTTCTACCTGTGGCGTTAAGTCCATTTTATTCATAATGATTATCGATTGTCTACCGCGGATTTGTTCCAATAATTCAATCTCATCGGGATGAAGTGGCTCCGCAGCATTCACAACCATCAAGATCAGATCGGCTTCACTTACCGCAGAACGAGAGCGTTCTACCCCAATCTTCTCTACAACGTCCATTGTTTCCCGGATTCCTGCCGTATCCAGCAATTTCAGTGGGATATTATTGATCGTAATGAACTCCTCGATCACATCACGAGTTGTTCCTGGAATGTCCGTGACGATGGCCCGGTTGTCTTGCGCAAGTGTATTCATTAATGAGGATTTACCTACGTTAGGTCGTCCAACAATAGCCGTCGTGATACCTTCTCGCAGGATCTTACCTTGCTCTGCTGTAGTCAGCAATTTATCAATTTCAGTCATAACCTGACTGGACTTTTCTTTAATAAAATCAGACGTTAACGACTCCACATCATGCTCGGGATAATCGATATTCACTTCAATATGAGCCAGTGTTTCCACCAATGTATATCGTAGATCACGCAATTTGGAGGACAACTTGCCTTCAACCTGTTTCAATGCAACCGAGAAAGCCCGGTCCGATTTGGAACGAATAAGATCCATGACACCTTCCGCCTGAGACAGGTCAATCCGCCCATTAAGGAAAGCACGCTTCGTGAACTCACCGGGTTCAGCCAGACGAATATCAAGCTGCAATAGGAGGTCCATGACCCGTTTTACGGACACCACACCGCCATGCGCACTAATCTCCACGACATCTTCTGTTGTGAACGAGCGCGGTGCTCGCATGACCGTAACCAATACTTCCTCAATCTTTTCCCCATTAACGGGATCTATGATATGACCATAATGAACCGTGTGAGATGCTGCCTGAGTTAAAGGGGTTTTGCTGCGAAAAATCTTTTCCGTCTCCGACACTGCTTCCGGGCCGCTGACCCGGATCACGGCGATACCCGCCTCTCCGACAGCCGTTGATATCGCTGTGATCGTATCACTGATCATAGTTATCTCTCCTTGCTCTATTTTAAATTGCCGTCCCTCTGGGGACGCCATATCCATTTTCAAATCTATTAATGATATATCATATGACATGTTGCTTATCGTATTAAGTCCACTCTTTACTTGTTCTACGCACCTTATCAAATTGCTTCTGTACGAAAAAAGCAATGGCTTCTGCACCGGGCAGGAAGCCATTGCGTCTTCAATTTCGTGTTATTTCGTCGTAATAACCACACGCCGATTAGGCTCCTCGCCCTTACTTAACGTCTTAATCTGCGGGTGATTTTGCAGTTTTGCATGGATGACTTTTCGTTCGAGCGGAGGCATTGGTTCCAGTACAACTTCCTTACCGGTACGGATTGCTTGTCCAGCCAACCGTTCAGCCAGATCCTCCAGTGTCTTCCGCCGACGTTGACGGAAATTCTCCGCGTCAAGCACAATTCGAACGAAGCTTTCCGAATATCGGTTCGCTACAATGTTCGTTAGATACTGAAGCGCATCCAGCGTCTGTCCACGTCTGCCAATAATCATGCCCAGATCTTCGCCGGCAATATTGAAGATATGTCCATCCCGCTGTTTTTTGATATGCACTTCAACATCCAGTCCCATACCTGCTGCGACCTCTTTCAAGAAAGCAGCCGCTTCTTCATAGGGATTTTTAGCTGCAACATCCTCGAGTAATGCATCCACTTCAGATTTGTATGCAGCTGGCTTGATCGGCTGTGGAACAACTTCCGGTACAGGCAATAATTTCACTTCAACTTTGGCCGCCCTCACCCCGAACAAACCCAGGAATCCTTTTGACGGCTGCTCTAACACTTGTATCTCGACCTTGTCCCGACTTACGCCAAGCTCGGTCAATCCTTGGTTTACAGCATCTTCAACGGTTTTTCCTGACGTAATGACTTTGGTCATTTCGATTTTTTGGCCCCTTTCGACCCTTTTCCAGAGACGGTCGCTTTGCCACCGTTTTTGCGTTTAGCTCCATTTTTGGAAGAGCTATTCTGCTTCACGTTGACCTCAGCCACGATTTTATCATTATTCCGGTAAAGGAAATAGTTTTGCACGATCGTGTAGATGTTACTGTAGAACCAGTACAGCGGAAGTGCTGACGGGAACTGATAAGACATCACGAAGATCAAAATCGGGTACACCCACAGCATAAACTGCATCGGACCCACTTGCTGTGCAGGGTTCATACGCATCATCATCCATGTTTGAATGAATGTTGTGATGGCAGCCAGCACTGGCAAAATAAACAGGTGATCGGGTGATCCGAGCTGGAGCCACAAGAAATCATGCGTTCTCAGACTGGAGTTTCCGTAAATTGAGTTATAAAGTGCGATGTAAATCGGCATCTGAATGATAAGTGGCAGACAACCGGCCATCGGATTAACTTTGTTCTCCTGGAACAACTTCATTGTTTCTTGCTGAACTTTCTCAGGTGTATCTTTAAACTTGGCTTGAATCTCCTTCAGCTGCGGCTGAATCGCCTGCATAGCTTTGGAGCTACGGACTTGTTTCATTGTTAGTGGTAAAATCAATGTCCGTACAATAAGCACCATCACGAGGACGGCCAGTCCATATTCACCGTTAAACCAGTTGGCGAATGTATCCAGCGCCAGTGAGAACCAGTACACAACATTGCTTTGCCAGAATGAGCCACTATTCTTCAGATCTTCCGTAGTAACCCCGGCTCCTTGTGGAGTACATCCGGCGAGTACAGTGACCATTGCAATGACTGCAATGAGGAGAATCCACTTCCCCTTTGATGTCTTCAATCGCGACACTTCATAACCCCTCTCTTAACCATTCCATTCCATCGTAAAATCATACCATAATTAGGAGGACAAATAAACCGAAGCTTACCGCTTGCTCGACTTCAAAAGAGAGCCCTTTCGCATCGCATGTAGCAGGCTTTTTTCCATTTCCTTATAGGGCATGTCCAGTGCACCTTTTCTGACGATAAAAATCAGATCCATCTGCGTGACGATCTCATGCTCATGATGACGAACAATTTCCTTGATCATGCGTCTCATCCGGTTGCGTACGACAGCGTTTCCGATTTTCTTGCTGCATGATACGCCGACCCGAAATTGTTCCGTATCTTTACGGCGACAGCCATACACCACGAATTGATGATTGGCAAACGATTTCCCATACCGGTATACGCGACTAAAGTCCGCCCGGTTTCGTAGACGCAGTCTTTTATACACGGCGCTTCTCCTTGCTCTTCTCCACCAATGTTATTGACGGAGGCCTCATTACTGATTTAGTATAGGCTTTCTTGAATGACGGTAAACCGCCTTGGCGACAACTTCATTTGGGATGATTGTTAATCAGCTACTTGAACTGATCCGCATTCATCCGGGATGAATGTTGATTGGCCATTTAAACCTATCAACGATTCATCATTATATAAGGTAAGTTTTCGAAAAATGGAAAACTCACTCAACATACATTCGTGTGTGTTCAGCACTTTTTCGCAGACCATTCAGACCTGATCTGTAGCAGCATCCAGTCTGATTTGAGCTAATTAAGAAAAAAAAGACCACCTCGGTGGTCTTCAATGCATTAAGCACTCAGGTTTTTACGGCCTTTAAGGCGACGTGCGGCCAAAATTTTACGGCCGTTGCTCGTGCTCATTCTTTTCCGGAAACCATGAACTTTTTTACGTTTGCTAACGTTCGGTTTGAATGTAGGTCTCAATGTATTGCACCTCCTCACAAGGAAATACTTATGTGATGAATCACTTTCATCTTCACAGAAAACACCTTTATATATTTAACCATGATCACCTGGAAAAGTCAACTGCATGGCGCAAGGCTTCTCCCTCTTTTATATACACTCTTCATCCCACCCATAGTAATGACCACAGTCCGTTCACTTCAATACCAATATCAAGCCCCGAAGAGAGTCCTGAAAGTTATCCCCAGACCCCGATCAGATCACCATATTTCAGCTTTATAGTTATCCACACCCTTCAATACCTGTTATCTCCTTCATTCCATCCTGTTTGAAGTTATTCACATGTGGATAATGATTATAGGCTATTAATATCGTCATATTCTAATCCAGTTGTATCCGCTTCAATTAAGGTTTACAAGCTTTTGAGAAAGGTGTAGGATAAAAATCACATCTTGTATACAAGTATATGGATGGAGCTGATTTACTTACCCGCATTTAGTAGTCCTTTGAAAAGAACATTAACCGTTAGCTTGTAGCTACAGACTATGGATTGAACTGAATGTCCAGTCCGCAAAATAGTTATGCTATGATCAGTAATGAACTGATTACTTATTAATAGGAGCGTTAGCCATATGTTATTTCCTTCTTCCTGGCTTCAAGGGGCTTCCCGTGGTGAAGCCATTGCCTGCGAATTAAGGCTGCGGATCATCAGCGGTACCCTTCGACCTGGAGAGATTTTGTCGGAAAATCGAATTGCGGCTGATTTTGACAGCAGTCGTTCACCTGTTCGTGAAGCGTTACGAACATTGTCCAATGAAGGACTTATTCGACTTGAACGTATGGGTGTCGTTGTCATTGGACTACGAATCAAGGATGTCGAAGAATTGTATGATGTCCGTTTCCTGATTGAAAGTTTTGTGCAGCAGCGACTTGCTGGTGATGTCCCAGAATCATTAATCACCCAGCTGCGTAACGTGATCGACAAAATGCAACTTGCTGGACGACATCAGGACGCCGTCGAATTCGCCTATCAGGATCTCGTTTTCCACGAAACCATCATTGAAGCTGCTCATCATTCCCGTATTTCACATCTTTGGAAGAGTATTCGATATGTTGTGATGACCGTTATGCTGCTCACAACGCGTAGAGTATTTGTTCAAGGCGAGCAGAAAGTAAGCGCTGTAATTGAGAAACACCTTTTGCTTGTTGAAGCACTTGAATCAGGTGACAAGATGCTCATTCAGGCTGGAGTCCGCACGTATTTCCAAGATTCTGGAAAAACCCTGCACGAAAGCTTTGATTCCTAATGGGTGCAGATGTTTGCAATCATATCCGTCGTGAATGATTGCGGCTTAACTTGTCGACAAGTATACAAAATGCGATTTTGTTTCAAATTTGGGCATGATAAAACTACATTTTTCGCCAACACCTTCTGTAGTACTGGTACACAATTAATTGTTGACGATAATTTCACTTGTAAGCGTTCTATATCAGAAATAAAGGAGCACACAACATCATGAGCACTCTTTTTGGACTATCCCACAACGCAACACTATTGGTTTGGACGTTAATTGCGATCGTTTTTCTGATCGTTTTGATCTCCAAGTATAAATGGAATCCCTTTATCACCCTGCTGTTGTCCGCATTAATGCTCGGTTTGCTTACAGGCATGAAACCTGCTGATGTGATCTCTTCCATTACCGGGGGACTTGGCGGCACACTTGGAACCATCGCAATTGTTATTGCTCTCGGTACAATGCTTGGTAAGATGATGGCCGAATCTGGCGGTGCCGAGCGCATTGCAACTACATTGGTTGATCGGTTCGGTGTGAAACGTGTGCACTGGGCCATGATGATTGTTGGATTTATCGTTGGTATTCCTGTTTTCTTCGAAGTCGGCGTGATTTTGATGATCCCCATCATTTTCACCGTTGCACGTAAAACCAACATGTCTTTGCTGCAGATTGGTATTCCCATTTTGGCGGGTCTGTCGACTGTACACGGTTTGGTTCCACCACACCCGGCGCCAATGATAGCGATTGAAGCCTTCAGCGCGGATCTGGGTAAAACCATTTTGTACTCCCTTATTGTTGGTATTCCTACAGCGATTATTGCAGGTCCTTTGTTTGGTAAATTTATTGGTAAAAGAATACACACCGAACCGCCAGCAGAACTGGCTGAACAATTCGCAACCAAAACAAACAGCAACATGCCTGGGTTTGGTATTACCCTGTTTACCATATTGCTGCCGGTTATTTTGATGCTAATTGGTTCCATAGCAAGCATCATTGACCCAAATGCCACGAGCGGCTTCACCGTTTTCAGTGAATTTATCGGTCATGAGATCATTGCTTTGCTCATTTCAGTTGTATTTGCCCTCTTTTCACTCGGCTTTGCACGTGGATTCACCAAACATGATATTTCCCGTTTCACCAGTGAGTGTCTGGCGCCTACGGCGACCATCATTCTCATTATTGGTGGAGGCGGTGCCTTCAAACAGGTATTGATCAATAGTGGTGTGGGTAACGCGATTGCTGAAGTCGCTACCCATGCCAACATCAACGTAATCCTGTTTGCCTGGCTTGTCGCTGGGCTCATTCGTGTAGCTACCGGTTCAGCAACCGTAGCCATGACAACAGCCGCCGGTATTGTCGCTCCAGTGCTTGCACTCACACCAGGGGCCAATATTGAGCTGGTTGTACTCGCCACAGGTGCGGGGTCACTCATCTTGTCTCATGTAAACGATGCGGGATTCTGGATGATCAAAGAATTCTTTAATATGAGCGTTTCCCAGACATTGAAAACGTGGACCGTTATGGAAACACTATTATCTGTAGTGGGACTGATCTTTATTTTGCTCCTGAGTACAGTGGTATAAATGGAGTATCTATAGTAGAAAGAAATTAAAATCTTATCGCTTTCTGGAGAAAGAAGGATTAAATACATGAACAACTATATGATTGGGATCGATATTGGTACCACCAGTACCAAATCCGTGTTATTTACCGAGCAGGGCTCCGTCATCAGTACCTCAACGCAGGAATACCCTTTGTATACCCCGGCACCCGATGTTGCCGAGCAGGACCCTGAAGAGATTGTACAGGCGGCCCTCCGCTCTGTACGAGGAGTCATGGATCAGAGTGGTGTTGCTGCCGAGCAGATCCTGTTTGTATCCTGCAGCTCGGCTATGCATAGTGTCATTGCCATGGGACAGGATAATAAACCCTTAACCCGTTGCATCACCTGGGCGGATAATCGAAGTGCAGCTTGGTCTGCCAAGCTGCAAGAGAATGGATTGGGCCATCGCATCTATCTGCGCACAGGTACACCGATCCATCCCATGTCACCGCTGACCAAATTAATGTGGCTGCGCCACGATGAACCTGAACTTTTTGAGAGCACCGCCAAATTTATTTCGATTAAAGAATATCTGTTCTTCCGTCTATTCGGACAATATGTCGTCGACCATTCCATCGCTTCCTGCACAGGTTTGCTCAATCTGGAACAACTGGACTGGGACGCAGAGGCCCTTGAGGTTGCAGGCATTACACCCGACCATCTCTCGAAGCTCGTACCTACAACACATATATTAGAAGGAATGAATCACGAATCGGCTGAAAAAATGGCCCTCTCCCCCTCCACGCCCTTTGTTATTGGCGCAAGTGATGGGGTTTTATCCAATCTCGGCGTGAACGCCATTGAACCTGGTGTTGTCGCAGCAACCATCGGAACCAGCGGGGCCATTCGCACTGTCGTGGACCGTCCAGTTACCGATCCCAAAGGTCGAACCTTCTGTTATGCCCTCACAGAGAATCTTTGGGTCATTGGTGGACCTGTGAATAACGGCGGCATGCTGTTTCGTTGGGTACGGGATGAATTCGCCGCGTCTGAAGTGGAGACAGCGAAGCGACTTGGTATCAATTCCTATGATGTACTGACCAAAATTGCCGAACGTGTCCGGCCGGGATCGGAAGGGCTTCTGTTCCATCCGTACCTTTCGGGCGAACGTGCCCCTTTATGGAATCCGGATGCCCGTGGCTCCTTTTTTGGCTTAACACTCCATCACCAGAAAGAGCATATGATTCGTGCTGTCCTGGAAGGGGTTATTTTCAACCTATATACGGTACTGCTCGCCATGGAAGAACAGATTGGGCAACCTACCTCCATTCAAGCCACCGGTGGGTTTGCACGCTCTCCTCTCTGGCGCCAGATGATGTCTGATATCTTCAATCAGGAAGTGGTTGTACCCGAGAGCTTCGAAAGTTCCTGTCTGGGTGCCGTCGTGCTTGGTTTGTACGCTACAGGGCGGATCCAATCGCTTCATGCCGTTTCTTCCATGGTCGGTACAACGCATCGGCATACCCCTGTCAAAGAGAATGCTGTACTCTACCAAGAGCTGCTGCCCATCTTTATTCGGATCTCTCGCAAACTGGAAGAGGAATACGCAGATATCGCTGAATTCCAGCGTAAGATGTCCCTTCCCCGTCTCTAAATCATCAATCCATACTTCGTCCCTACACCAAAAAAAGAGGGTGTCCTCTAAAACCAAAAATCGGTTTTAGAGGACACCCTCTTTTGCTATACACGCATAATCTATCCTTTGATTTCATATTATACATTCATACAATTCAACCTCCATATTCGAGCATCAGCTTACCTCTTGATCCTGATAATTCTCATTACATATGTCTCAAAATGAAGTCATCTATGTCCATTATTCTTATACATTGCCATCACAGAATTACCATCTGCTCAGAAAATACACCACTGATCTTGTTCAATTAAAAGCATGAGTTTACTCCCCTCTCCATATCCATCCAGACACTGAATTCGTCGCTTTCATCATCGCCCCATTGGCAAGAAAAACGCGAGGGTGAGAGGTCACTCTTTTTCTGATCTCAATCATGCTTTGTTTTCACTTCACGGTTATCCACAGACAGGTTATTCACAAACGAAGAATACTTTTACACACAATTTGGCATCATTTGACGGATAACCTGTGTATAAGACATTTTTGGTTTTTGGGTCATTCTGTCGAAAATTAAACAGTTTATAAACAATATATTGTGTTGTGACTAAAAATTATACACAAGTTATTGAATTTGTGGATAAAATCACGCGATACGTTGAAATGCGGGGTTTCTTTTGCTATGATTGTATTACTTTTGGATGTGAATATGTGATCTGACCCATAATATTATCAACAGCCTGTGGATAAAGTTGTGAACAATTTTCCGTTGTTCATACTTTTTTTGTTTTCGACCTGCGGGGGTTTGGGGATAAATTCAACAATATATCTCGTATTTCGACACTGCATCATGGCTTAAGCCACACTTGGAACATGTAAAAGGAGTGACAGTCTGTGGACAGCCATACTTCTGATTTATGGCAGCAAATTTTATCAATCATACAAAACAAACTCAGCAAACCCAGCTTTGACACCTGGTTCAAAGCAACCAAAGCCACCAAGCTGAATGACCGTTCAATCGTCATTTCCGCACCAACCACGTTTGCCGTCGAATGGCTGGAGAGCCGTTACACCAAATTGGTTGGCTCGACGGTATACGAGTTGCTTGGCAAGCAAGTCGATGTGAAATTTGTCATCGAAGAGAACAAGCCTGCTGAACCGGACCCGCAACTGCCGGCTCCAACGCCTACAGTTGTACAGGAAGAAGCCGTACTCAGCATGCTGAATCCGAAATATACGTTCGATACATTTGTCATCGGGCCGGGCAACCGTTTTGCCCATGCCGCATCGCTGGCGGTCGCTGAAGCGCCCGCCAAAGCTTACAATCCTCTCTTTCTGTATGGAGGAGTAGGTCTCGGTAAAACTCACTTGATGCATGCGATCGGACATTATGTTCTGGAGCATGATCCGGGCAGCAAAGTCGTTTATTTGTCGTCTGAGAAATTCACGAACGAATTCATTAACTCGATCCGTGACAACCGCGGGGAGAGCTTCCGTAACAAATACCGGAGCGTCGACATTTTGCTCATTGATGATATTCAGTTCTTGGCGGGAAAAGAATCAACACAAGAGGAATTTTTCCATACGTTTAATGCGCTGCATGAGGAACGGAAGCAGATTATCATCTCCAGCGACAGACCACCGAAGGAAATTCCGACACTGGAAGAACGGCTTCGTTCTCGCTTTGAATGGGGGTTAATCACGGATATCCAGCCTCCAGATTTGGAGACAAGGATCGCAATTTTGCGGAAAAAGGCACGTGCGGAAAACTTGGATATTCCGAATGAAGCGATGATGTACATTGCCAACCAGATTGACACCAACATCCGTGAACTGGAGGGCGCCCTGATTCGGGTCGTTGCTTATTCTTCACTGACTAATCAAGATGTAACCACTCATCTGGCAGCTGAAGCACTGAAGGATATTATTCCTTCCAGTCGTCCCAAAATGATCACTATTCATGACATCCAACAAAAGGTCGGCGAGTATTATAGCCTTAAGCTTGAAGATTTCAAAGCACGGAAACGGACCAAGGCAGTTGCTTTTCCAAGACAGATTGCCATGTATCTCTCTCGTGAACTGACAGACTTTTCTCTGCCCAAAATTGGGGAAGCATTCGGAGGACGAGATCACACCACTGTCATACATGCTCACGAAAAAATCTCCCAAGCGATTAAAAACGATCAGGATCTCTATAAAGTTATCAACAACTTAACCGAAAAAATAAAGAATCCAACCTGAACAAGTCCCAAGCCTATGCACAACGTATACACATGTGGATAGGCTTGGGTGTACGGGTTTATACCCACTTATCCACATATTCAGTGCCCCTATTACTATTATTACTAAAAAGATCTTAAAGATATCATCTCCAAAATAGCCATTTCGGAGCTTAGCCTTCGGCCTTTGAAAAACACCTTTTAACACCCCAACACCCAAAAAAACAGCTAGGAGTGAAACCATGAAAATCAGCATAATGAAAAACTACTTAAACGATTCCATACAGCAAGTATCCAAAGCGATCTCGAGCCGTACGACGATTCCGATCCTGAGCGGTATTAAATTCGACGTCAATCATCAAGGTGTAACGTTGACAGCAAGTGACACCGATATATCCATTCAATCCTTCATCCCGCTTGAAGATGGAGATAAAAGCGTAGTTCAGGTAGATCAACCCGGCAGTGTAGTTTTGCCAGCCAAGTTTTTTGTGGAGATCATCAAAAAGCTGCCATCACAGGAAGTGCACATGGAAGTCAAAGAGAACTTCAACACCTTTATCTCCGCAGGTGCTACCGAAATTCAACTGGTAGGTCTGGATCCGGAAGAATTCCCGGTACTGCCAAGCATCGAAGAAAACCAAACCGTCTCCATTCCAGGAGATTTGCTGAAAAATATGATCAAACAAACGGTCTTCTCCATTTCCACACATGAGACTACTCCAATCTTGACAGGTGTACTCTGGAGTTTGGGTGATAACGAATTGAAATTTGTGGCAACAGACCGTCACCGTCTTGCTACTCGATCAGCAATGCTGGATAATGCAGAGGGTATCCGCTTCAACAACGTAGTCATTTCCGGTAAAACGCTGAACGAGCTCAGCAAAATTGTTCCGGATCAAAATACCCTTGTGGATATCGTTGTTGCAGATAACCAGGTCCTGTTCAAAATCGACCGTGTATTGTTCTACTCCCGTATTTTGGACGGAACATATCCGGATACTTCTAGAATTATTCCAACGTCATACAAAACAGAACTTGTTTTAGATACAAAAAAATTAAGTGAATCCATTGACCGGGCTTATTTGCTGTCGCGTGAAGAGAAAACAAACATCGTGCGTATGCAAACGATGGATTCGGGATCCGTTGAAATTTCTTCAAGCTCTTCCGAGCTAGGTAAAGTAAGAGAAGAAATCGAACCTGCCGAGTTTACAGGAGATCCGTTAAAAATCTCGTTCAACTCCAAATACATGCTGGATGTGCTGAAAGTTGTTGAAAGTGAGCAACTGATGATTGCTTTTACAGGAGTCATGAGTCCAATTATCTTGAAACCGCTGGATGACAGTCACAGCCTTTACGTGATATTGCCATATCGGACGACCAACTAACGAAAGGAAGATCATAGTGAACCAAGTTACGATTCGTACGGAATATATTAAGCTTGATCAATTTTTGAAACTGGCTGATTGCATCCCAACTGGAGGTATGGCCAAAGCTCTGCTTCAGGAAGGACTTGTACGTGTGAATAAAGAGCCTGAGGAACGCCGGGGACGTAAGTTATACCCTGGGGATATCGTTGAAGTGGACGGAGAAGGCACATTCGAAGTTGCTGCAGAATAAGAAGACCAGTTCGATCCTGCTGCCTCCTGACGGACGGGATAAAAGGGAGGTTACCGCGTGTTTGTGAACAGCATTGATCTGCAGAATTTCCGCAATTATGAACATCTGAGACTGGATTCTTTTGGTCCCGTAAACTTGTTGATCGGGCAAAATGCCCAAGGCAAGACCAATCTTGCAGAGGCGATTTTTGTACTTGCACTCACCAAGAGCCACCGTACATCCCGTGATAAGGAGTTAATCCGTTTCGGTGAGGAACGTGCCAGACTTGCAGCAGAGGTCGACAAAAAGTACGGATCGGTCAAGCTTGAACTATCTTTGTCGCAACAAGGCAAAAAAGCAAAGATTAACGGCCTGGAGCAGCGCAAGTTAAGTGATTTTGTCGGAGCGCTCAATGTGGTGATGTTTGCACCGGAGGATCTGGAAATTGTAAAAGGCACACCGGGGGTCCGCCGCCGGTTTCTTGACATGGAGATTGGACAGGTTGCACCTGGCTACCTGTACCACCTGCAGCAATACCAAAAAGTGCTTGTCCAACGAAATAATTTGCTTAAGCAGTTATGGGGAAAAGGGGCATCGGCCCAGACCATGCTTGAGGTGTGGAACGAACAACTGGTCGAGCATGGTGTTAAAATCGTCAAAAAAAGGAAACAATTCATAAAGAAACTGCAAAAGTGGGCAGAAACGATTCATCAGGGGATCACCGGAGGCGGAGAAGTCTTACGGCTGGCCTACCTTCCTTCCTTCAGCGAAGCCGCTGAGGAAGATGAAGCTGTCTTAATGGACCAATTTATGATAAAATTATCACAAATGAAAGAGCAGGAGATTCGCCGAGGCACAACCCTTAGTGGGCCGCATCGGGATGACCTGTCCTTTTTCATTAACGATCGGGAAGTACAAACATATGGCTCGCAGGGGCAGCAGCGCACAACGGCGTTGTCCCTTAAACTTGCGGAAATTGAACTGATTCATGAAGAAATCGGAGAATATCCAGTTCTGTTGCTGGATGATGTTCTGTCCGAGCTGGACCCTTTTCGCCAGACGCAGCTGATCGAAACGTTCCAGAGCAAGGTGCAAACCTTTATTACGGCTACGGGGATCGAGAGCCTGAACGTTGACAAGCTCAAAGATGCCAGTATTTATCACGTTCATGCCGGACAGGTTGAACGCTAAGGAGTGAGGGGCTTATGTACATTCATCTGGGCGGTGAGAAGATCATCCGTTCTTCCGAATTGGTCGCTATTTTTGATATATCGATTGAAAAATCCTCAAAGATCTCCAAGCAGTATGTCACGCATGCCGAGCAGGAAAAAACAGTGGAACACATCGGCGAAGAGGAAGCCAAGTCCATTGTGGTGACCAAAAACATTGTGTACTACTCGCCTATTTCCTCAGCCACGCTGAAAAAGCGGGCTCACATTTTTCCGGATCTCTAGCGTTGTGTGGCATAAAAGATGTCTCTTTTGCTGCTTGTCTTTAAATTTGAATAGCTGCTGAAATGAAGGACGTTGCCTATTTCAGCAAACAATTATTAGTTAACGCATATTTACGATATTGAATCTATAGAAGTAGGTGAAAGGCATGTCTATGAATCAACCGTCATATGATGCGAATGAAATTCAGGTCCTTGAAGGATTGGAAGCCGTGCGGAAGCGTCCGGGCATGTATATCGGTTCCACCAGTTCCAAGGGCCTGCATCATCTGGTCTGGGAAGTAGTGGACAACAGTATTGACGAAGCGCTTGCAGGTTACTGCGACCACATTGAGGTCAGTATCCATGAAGACAATAGCGTGACTGTAGTCGATAACGGACGGGGTATTCCTGTCGGCGAACATACCAAAATGAAACGTCCTGCACTTGAGGTAGTTATGACTGTCCTCCATGCAGGGGGAAAATTTGGCGGCGGCGGATATAAAGTATCCGGTGGTTTGCATGGTGTTGGTGTGTCCGTTGTGAATGCACTCTCTGAAAAAGTGGTTGTAACGGTTAAACGTGAGGGACATATCTATCAACAGGAATATCGCCGTGGAGCTCCACAGTATGACCTGAAAGTGATCGGTACAACCGACGAAACAGGAACAACGGTTAGATTCCATCCAGATCCTGAAATTTTCACGGAAACAAGAGTGTTCGAATATGACATCTTGCTTGCCCGGATTCGTGAGCTGGCATTCCTGAACAAGGGCATCGGTCTTACATTGACGGATGAGCGTACAGGTGCAACCAACTCGTTCATGTACGAAGGCGGCATTATCGAATACGTCTCCTACCTGAACCAGAAGCGCGAAGTCCTGCATGAGAATCCAATTTACGTCGAAGGTTCCAGAGATAACATTCAGGTGGAAGTTGCCCTGCAATACAATGACAACTACACCGAGAATATCTATTCCTTCGCGAACAATATCAACACGCATGAGGGCGGAACGCACGAATCAGGTTTCAAGAGTGCCCTTACACGGATCATCAACGACTATGCTCGTAAGGCGGGTGTAATCAAGGACAGCACGGGGAACCTTTCCGGAGATGACGTGCGTGAAGGTTTGACGGCCATTATTTCGGTCAAGATTCCGGAACCACAATTTGAAGGACAGACGAAGACCAAGCTGGGCAACAGCGAAGTGCGTGGTATTGTCGAATCCTTGTTTGCCGAGAAACTTCAGGAGTTTCTGGAAGAGAATCCTTCCGTATCCCGTCGCATTTTGGAAAAAGGGCTGCAAGCAGCACGTGCGCGTGAAGCTGCCCGTAAAGCCCGTGAACTGACACGTCGTAAAGGTGCACTCGAAGTAAGCTCACTTCCAGGTAAACTGGCAGACTGTTCATCCAAGGATGCTTCAATTAGTGAATTGTACATCGTCGAAGGTGACTCTGCAGGCGGATCAGCGAAGCAAGGCCGGGATCGTCATTTCCAAGCGATTTTGCCGTTGCGTGGTAAGATTTTGAACGTGGAAAAAGCGCGTCTGGACCGGATCTTGGGTAATGCCGAGATTAGAGCAATTATTACGGCGATGGGTACAGGTATTGGTGATGACTTCGATATTGCCAAAGCCCGTTATCACAAAATCATTTTGATGACCGATGCCGATGTCGATGGTGCTCATATCCGAACACTATTGCTGACATTCCTGTATCGGTACATGCGTAAAATCATTGAGGCAGGTTATGTATATATTGCACAACCGCCATTGTTCAAGATTGAGCGTAACAAAGTGATTCGTTATGCCGGTTCCGAGAGAGAGCGCGATGAAATTATTGCAACGCTCGGCGAAAATGCGAAATTCAACGTTCAGCGTTACAAAGGTCTTGGCGAGATGAATGCCGGACAATTGTGGGAAACGACGATGGATCCGGAGAGCCGGACCATGATGCAAGTATCGATTAATGATGCCATACTTGCTGATACCATGTTTGACACCCTGATGGGGGATAACGTTGAACCGCGTCGTGACTTTATCCAAGAAAATGCAAAATACGTGAAAAACCTCGACATTTAACATATTCGAAGAGGCGCCTGAGAGGGCGCCTTTTTTATATTAGGGAAGGTATGGAACAGGGAAGGCGTATACTTAAATCTCCATATCCCTTTGTTATCTGCGTACACGTTTTTTGGCAGATGAAGCCTGTGCTTTAGGGGATGGCCGGGAGCTCTTACCCTTTTTGGAGGGCAAACGACCGTACGCAATCGCATAACGTTTGATCTTCCGGTACGCCTCTTTGTCCGGTAATAAGCCAAAGGCGTAAATGCCTGGCAGTGTGTTGACTTCAAGAATCCAGGGACGCCCTGCTTCGTCTAGCGCAATATCAATACCAATCTCTTTGAGTCTTGGAAATGATGTTTGCAATTGCACAGCGGTATGAATACCTAAGCGGTACAGCTCAGTGCGAAGTTTTTTGAAGCCATCCTGGTGAAGTTGGGGGAGTACAAGTTCTTCAAACGTGGCCAATCGCCCACCGCCATGAATGTTGGTGATGATTTTACCAGGGGCAGCAACACGTCCCAGAACACCTGTTGTTTCCCAGTTGTGTTGCAGATTTTTCTGAGTTAACACACGCAAGTCAAAAGGCAAATTTTCATGCTTCATCAGCGAGATTCCCTGTTGAATGATATATTCACGTTCCTGAATACGATCATTCAGTGCTCGTTCGAGTTCGTCCAGGGAATGATATGATCTCTCCTCTGTACCGTATTGGAGATGATATGTTGTTGTGAGATAGGTAGCTCTGGAGATAACAGCACTTGCTTCGGGTTCATCAGCCAAGTTTCGATCATTGGTTTCTTCCGAAACCTCTGCATCTGTGGTGGAATCTTCGGAATTAACAACAGGTTCGTATAAACGGGTTGTTCTCACCCGCATAACGCCATTACCGTAAGTGCCACGGTCCGGTTTGATATAGTTGGACTCAAATAATTCAGTCATTCGTTCCAGAGTTTGACGGCTATATTTTCGGGTCACTGGGATATATTCATTCACAATGCGACTGCGTTGTAACACGGCTGTTTTGGCCCATTTGCTGGAGACGCGTTGGATACCCAAGATTCATCAGTCCTTTCATGTTTTGTTCAGTTCTAAAGAGGGACCAGACACGGAGAAATCAAAGGACAAGAGACGATTTCAGTGGTATAATAGAGAAATATGGCGTTTTGTGCGATGAGCTGCACAATTTGCAGTTTGATCGTAGGACGGGAATGGCTTTAGCCTCGGTAGGCACAGTACATATGCCGTTTTTCTAGCATTGTATGTGCAATTGGGGAGGAAGGCAGGGCGTATCCCCAGACACGCAGAAGTTCCCGGAAGAAAGGCTATTGCCCAGCGGACGTTTAATTGTGTAACTTTTGTGAAAGTAATATAATAAAGAGTAGCGTTCTTGCGCGGTTTTAGCCTTGTTAGGCTTTTCACATATAATCAATTTTTTTGCATGACGGAATGGAACGTTTGTTGAAGGACAAGAAGGAGGTCCAGCATGGCGGAAGAAATGAACTCTCAGATTACAGATCGGGATATAGGCGTCGAGATGCGTGAATCGTTTATGGATTATGCGATGAGCATCATCGTTAGCCGTGCCTTACCTGACGTGCGTGATGGATTGAAGCCGGTTCACCGGCGTATTCTGTACGCGATGTCAGAGCTCGGCATGACACCCGATAAACCACATAAAAAATCAGCCAGAATCGTCGGCGAAGTTATCGGTAAGTATCACCCACACGGTGACTCTGCTGTTTACGAGACGATGGTACGGATGGCACAGGATTTCTCCCTGCGTTATATGCATGTAGATGGACATGGTAACTTTGGATCGGTCGATGGTGATATGGCAGCAGCCATGCGTTATACCGAAGCACGTTTGTCCAAGATTGCTATGGAAATGCTCAGAGATATCAACAAGGATACGATTGATTTCCAACCAAACTATGACGGTGAAGAACATGAGCCAATCGTTCTGCCTGCTCGTTTTCCTAACTTGCTTGTCAATGGGGTCGGTGGGATCGCGGTAGGTATGGCTACCAATATTCCTCCTCATAACCTGGGTGAGGTCATTGATGGTGTACAGGCCATGATTCAAAATCCGGACATTACATCCATGGAACTCATGGATTACATTCAAGGACCAGACTTCCCTACGTCCGGCTACATTTTGGGCCGTTCAGGCATTCGCCAGGCGTATCAAACCGGACGTGGTTCAGTAACGATGCGGGCTAAAACCAACATCGAAGAGAATAACAACAAGGCACGAATTATCGTTACAGAGTTGCCTTATCAGGTAAACAAGGCGAGACTCGTTGAGAAAATCGCCGAGTTGGTACGTGATAAAAAGATTGATGGTATTACTGACCTTCGTGATGAGTCTGACCGTAATGGTATGCGGGTTGTAATTGAACTTCGCAGAGACGTGAATCCGGGGGTTGTCCTGAACAACCTGTACAAACATACATCGATGCAATCCACTTTCGGGATTAACATGCTTGCGATTGTTAATAAAGAACCTAAAATTCTGAACTTGCGTGAAGTGTTGTATCACTATCTGCAGCATCAGATTGAGGTTATTCGCAGACGTACGCAGTTTGAACTGAAAAAGGCTGAAGCTCGTGCACACATTCTAGAAGGTTTACGTATTGCGCTGGATCATATCGACGAGATTATTACGTTGATTCGTTCATCCAGTAATGCGGATGCAGCAAGAGAAGGTTTGATTGAGCGCTTCTCACTCAGTCATGATCAGGCTCAAGCTATTCTCGATATGCGTTTGCAACGACTCACAGGTCTGGAACGCGAACGTATTGAAAATGAATATAACGAACTTATGGTCAAAATCAGAGAGTATCGCGAAATTCTGGCCAATGAGCATCTGGTGCTTGAGATTATCAGTACGGAGCTGCAAGAGATCCGCGACCGCTTCAGCGATGATCGTCGTACGGAGATCACTGTAGGTGAAGAGAGTATTCTGGATGAGGACCTGATTCCACGTGAAGAGGTTATCATTACGATTACTCATACAGGCTACGTGAAACGTCTGCCGGTATCCACATACCGCAGCCAGAAACGTGGTGGACGTGGAGTCGTGGGTATGGATACGAAAGATACCGACTTTGTCGAGCATCTGTTTGTGACCAACTCCCACAATTACCTCATGTTCTTCACTGACAAAGGTAAAGTGTACCGTCTCAAAGCTTACGAGATTCCAGAGCTTGGACGTACCGCTCGGGGAACGCCGATTATCAACCTGATCCAGATCGAGCAGGGCGAATCGGTCAATGCCGTAATTCCGGTCCAGGAATTCGAAAGTGACAGATATTTGTTCTTTGCTACCCGCCAAGGGGTTGTGAAGAAGACGCCACTTGAGGATTACACCAATATCCGCAAAGGCGGCTTGATCGGTATTTCCTTACGTGATGATGACGTTCTGATCGATGTTAAGCTGACCGATGGATTGCAAGAGATCATCATGGGTACAGCTCACGGAATGTCTATTCGATTCTCGGAAGGTAATGTACGTTCCATGGGACGTAGCGCAACCGGGGTCAAAGGGATTACATTGGATGAACAGGATGCTGTTATCGGCATGGATGTAGTTGATAAAGAGCTTGATGTTCTGATCGTTACAGCCAAAGGTTACGGTAAACGTACACCTGTCAGTGATTATCGGATGCAGACTCGTGGCGGTAAAGGGATCAAGACTATTAATGTCACAGAGAAGAACGGCTCAGTAGTCAGCCTCAAAATGGTTAAAACCGAAGAGGATCTGATGATTATCACGTCCAGCGGTACGTTGATCCGGATGAGCATGGAAGGCATATCCACTATGGGTCGATACACGCAGGGTGTGAAGCTGATTCATATTCGTGACGAGGATTCAGTAGCTACAGTCAGCCGAATTGACAAAAATGAAGAGGAACCAGACGATGAGTCGCTTGAAGGCTTGGAAGGCGAGGAGTCCCAAGCTCCGGTAGTAAGCTTGGAAGAAGGCACCGTTTCTGACGCTGAGGTTAATGAAGTTGAGGGCGACGACGATTCCGGTTCGGAAGCATAAAATAGAATTTTATAAAGACTGATCTCTTTGAGATTGGCAGAAGATTGCGAGGGCTCCCACGGGGAGCCCTTTTGTTTGTATAAAGGAATCTCTTCTTTTATTCTTCCGAATCTGGGATGTACAGCCTGATTCCTGAGTAATATAATGGGAAATATCATGAAAAACCGGGACTATGGTCTTGTTTGTATTAACATAGAAGAACGATGAGTGAGGGGAATACACATGGGATTAATCACCCTGTCAGAAGTCAAACCAGGACTCAAACTTGGGAGTGATGTGCAAACACTTCGCGGCAACGTTCTGCTTCAGAAGGGAAAAGTCATTTTACCCAAGGATATGGAAGTGCTCAGAGCTTTTATGATTCAACAGGTAGATATTGAACAAGAAAGAACGGTGTCGAGTAGTACAGGAACCAAAGGTGCATCTGTGTCAGTAGGAAGTTCTGCCAATGACAACAATGGTGAACGGGCAGGGAAGACAGGGAACGTCACCACAGCTCCTGTAGTAACGTCTTTGCAGGATGAGTATGAGAAGATGGTCGGACTAACCAAAAATGCTTTCCTGTCCTCTCTGGCGGCTGAATTACCGGTCTATGAGTTACGTACACAGTTGGAGGCAGTGTTTGCACATCTCAAACAATATAATGTGCTTACCTTCAGTCCACGAGTAATGCAAGAGCATGATTATGTATATCACCATGCCGTACTGAGTGCGATCACATCCTATCAACTGGCTCAATGGATCGATCTCCCCTCCAAGGATTGGATGCAAGTGGCTTTTGCAGGCTTGTTCCATGATATTGGTAACAACAAGGTAGATCCGCAGATACTCCATAAACCATCCACGTTGACGGCCACAGAGCAGGAAGAGATTCGTCAGCATACGAAATATGGTTATCAGATCCTTAAACAGGCAAAGGCCATTAATGAGGGAGCCAGACTTGCAGCTTTACAGCATCATGAAAAAGTGGATGGTTCAGGCTACCCGTTGCAGCTTAGTGGGACGCAGATTCATATTTATGCCAAGATTGTAGCTATCGCTGATATTTTCCACGCCATGACGCTGGAGAAGATCTACCGCAGGGCACAATCACCATACCTAGTCCTAGAACAAATCCAAAGTGAGGCATTTGGGAAATTGGATCCTGCAATCGTAAGTGTTTTTGTTCAACGGTCGACCCAGATCCATAATGGCATCCGAGTGAAACTCAGCAATAACCAAATTGGAGAGATCGTATTCTCTGATCGAGATCATCCTACACGGCCTATGGTGTCAGTAGAAGGAACCATCATTAATCTGATGCAGCAACGGCAGCTTCACATCCAAGAGGTTATCGGATAACAATAGATATTAAAGTAAATTGATGAGAGGGTCTTTCTTTTATAGAGAGGCCTTTTACGTGAGATAAATGTGGAAATGTAGAAAAAAACAGAAAGATTATAGAAAGATATATAATTAATCAAAAAAAGACTTGCATTCAATAACTGTACATGGTATATTCTAATTCCGGCCAAGAAAACACGGTTTACACGGTGCGGCAAGCGAATGAAATAAGCTTCGAAAGAAACTTAAAAAAAAGAGCTTGCAAAGTTGGTTCGGATGTGATAAGATATAAAAGTTGC
>NZ_ASPR01000023.1:0-30695 GCF_000517845.1 Paenibacillus sp. FSL R5-192
AACTTTCGCGTTCATTCTGCAAGCAGAATGTTTACTCACTCGTTGTTCAGTTTTCAAAGATCAAACTTGTTTCGTTACTGAATGTTGTTCTCTTCAGCAACTCTTATATAATATCATGCCCGAACCAACTTTGCAAGCTCTTTTTTTAAGTTTCTTTCGAAGCTTATTTCATTCGCTTGTCGCACCGTGTAAACCGTGTTTTCTTGGCCGGAATTAGAATATATCATGTACAGATTTCAATTGCAAGTCTTTTTTCAATAATGATAATCAACCCACATCATCAGCACAATATGTAATCTGACGCTCCTGTACATACAAATAACTCTCAGCATCCTTATTACAGCGCTTCTAATATACATATCCATTAAACATAACCAGGGAAGCCACTTCCACTGCGATTGCAGTGAACAATGGATTGTGACTAGCCCTAGTTTTCGGAGATCTCAGTTTTCTTTCCTTCTATAATAGATAAGAAAGTATATTCCTTGGGTACAGCTTACACATTCCGTTTCACTTCTCAGTGCTTACAATATGCGCTTACCAAGTAAGGAAGCGATCAGTTCCACACCAAGCCTTGCCGTATGTCTATTGTGATCAAACAACGGATTCACCTCAACCAGTTCCATCGACGTAACTTGATTTGTGGAAGCAAGTATCTCCAATGCATAATGTGCCTCTCGGTAATTCAGACCACCAGGTACTGGAGTGCCCACACCCGGAGCTTCCCGCGGATCCAGACAATCCATGTCGAAGCTGACATGAATACCATCTGCCCCTTTTCCCGCTGTAGCTATTGCTTCCTCAATAACTTGCTTTATTCCCATCCGGTCAATATCATGCATCGTAAATGCTCGGATTCCCAGTCCCTTAATCTGCTCTTTCTCATACTCATCCAGATCACGCAGACCAATATAGACCAAGTTGGACGGATCAATAAACGCGCCTGCTCCAGCAATGTGCGACAGATTGAATGCAGTATGCCCCAAGGATGCAGCCACACTCATCCCATGCATATTACCGGACAAGCTGCGTTCTTCCGTATTCAAGTCTGCATGCGCATCAAACCAGATCACACCCAAATTCGAATAGTGTGCTGTTAGCCCGGCAAAAGTACCAATCGCTACACTATGATCTCCCCCAAGCACAAGTGGGAAAGCCCCCTCCTCTACTGCGCCTGATACTTCACTACACACCTTCTCACTGACCTGACGTACCTCATTTAAGTGTTTTACACGATTTCGCTCAATAGGGGCAGCTGGTTCAGAAGGACAATCTACCCGCACTTCTTTGGAAAGCACTAGCCCAAGACTCGCAATCTCCCGCTTCAGTCCAGCTGTAATCAATTCATCCGGCCCCAACTCTGCTCCACCTCTTGCTCCACCGAGTCCAAAAGGAACCTTAATGATAGCAATATTACGTCGCACAGATGTTTGACTTGTATCAATAGAAGTATCTTTTATTCCACCATGGACATCATCATCATTTTTCATGTAGGTCAGCTCCCTCTTTGGTGATCAATACCTGCTCAATTCTCTCCAGTGCCCAATCAATCTCGGACTCTTTAATCGTCAGTGGTGGGGCAAATCGAATGGTTGTCTCATGCGTTTCTTTACACAGCAGTCCAGCAGACATCAAACGCTCACAATAAGGGCGGGCTGGTTCATGCAGTTCAACACCGATAAACAAGCCTTTCCCCCGAATATCCCGTATGGCTGAACTGCGAATATCTCGAAGTCTTTTCATAAAATAGTTCCCCAGACGCTCCGATCGCTCGGCAAGCTTCTCATCTTCAAGAACTTTCAGAGCTGCTATAGCTACGGCGCAGGCGAGTGGGTTACCCCCAAACGTAGAACCATGAGACCCCGGCTCAAACAAGTCAAGTATCTCCGCATCAGCAGCAATAGCCGAGATCGGCATGACTCCTCCCCCCAGCGCTTTGCCCATAATCCAAATGTCCGGTTCAACCCCTTCCCAGTCGGAGGCAAAACGGCGACCTGTTCTTCCAAATCCGGTCTGGATCTCATCAGATACAGTCAACACCTGCTGGCTCTTACACAGAGCAAAAGCTTCTGCCAAATATCCATCAGGCGGGATAACGATTCCAGCTTCGCCCTGAATAGGCTCTACAAGAAAACCAGCCGTATTTGGTGTAATGGCCTGCTTCAGCGCTTCAATATCTCCATAGGGAATAATCCGGAATCCAGGTGTGAACGGCCCAAAATCTTTTTTATACTCCGCTGAAGAAGAAAAAGAGGTAACCGTCAGAGTTCTTCCATGAAAGTTACCAGAGCATACGATAATCTCGGCTTGATTTTCCGGTACACCTTTGCAACGATAAGCCCATCTACGTACCGCCTTCACCGCAGTCTCCACCGCTTCCGCTCCTGTATTCATGGCGAGAATCTTCGATTTCCCCGTGAATTGTGAGAGTTTCTGATAAAAAAGAGAAGCTGAGCTGCTGTGGAATGCCCGTGATGTCAGCGTAACCTGATCTGCCTGATCCTTGAGCGCCTGTATGATCACAGGATGTCTATGACCATGATTCAATGCAGAGTATGCACTTAACATATCCATATAACGGCGGCCTTCAGGGTCTTCCACCCATACCCCTTCCGCCTGTTCAATTACAATTGGGAGCGGATGATAATTAGGTGCAGCATAACGCTCCGACCAATCAATTAACATTTTGGAATCTGACATACACACCCAACACCTTTCCAAAATATTGTATACAAAATACAATAACAATGTATGCGATGCCATCGCTATTTACGACTACATCTCTCTTTTTCCACTCCAGCCTAATCCAAGCCTTTCTCGAATCCAATCCTTTATCCATAGTTAGCGAGAAGTAGAAAGTCTACGTTCCAACCAAGAGAGTAAATTAGCCAGTGTAAATGTAATTATAAAATAGAGGCCAGCGGCAACAAGCAGCGGAGCAAGCGGCTGGAACGTAACACCCTGAATCGTTCTGGCCGTGTATATAATCTCGGCTATGCCGATCATGGAGACAAGCGAAGAATCTTTAATGATAATAATGAATTCATTACCGATGGCTGGAAGCATGTTACGAAAAGCCTGCGGCAGTATAATATAACGAAGTGTCATACCATTTGTCATACCAAGGGAGCGCGAAGCTTCGGTCTGTCCTTTATCAATCGCTTGAATCCCGGCCCTGAACACCTCCGCCATATAGGCCGAGCTATTCATCGTCAGAGCTACCACCCCCGACATAAATGCCGGCAAGTTCACACCTACAACCGTCAGACCATAATGAATAATAAGAATCTGTACGAGCATTGGCGTTCCCCGAATGAGTTCAATATACGCCGATGCCACAAATTTAATTGGCCATATTCGGGATATTCGCATTAGCGCCATGATTACACCCAACAACGTACCAAACAATACGCCGAAAAAGGAAAGTTCAAGCGTAACCCACGCACTTCGTGCATAGTCCTGCCAATGTTCTAATAGAAAGGAAAAATCTAAATTCACGGCATATCCCTCACTCGTCCGGTTTATTCGCCGAGCATCTCATTCGCTTCAACGACGAACCGTTCAATATCTCCGTTTGTTTTGAGCTTTTCCAATGTAGTGTTGATCTGATCCAGCAGCTTCTGATTACCTTTCTTCACTGCGATGGCCGAACCACCCTCGTCTTCAGCCTGTTTAATCTCCACATCTGCAACAACAAGCCCCTCTTGGTTCTTCACATACTGTTCAGCCACCGGCTTCTCCAGGATGAGTGCGTCTACACGCCCCGTCTGCAACTCCAGAATCAGCTCAGGTATTTTGGCCAGAGAGGTGAGCTTTGCTCCCTCTATCTCCTGAGCAATCCCTTCCTGAATGGAACTCTTTTGTACACCAACCTGTTTACCTGATAGATCATCCATGGACTTTAATGCCACACCTTCCCCATCTCTAACAAGTACAGCCTGCTCTGCATAATAGTAGATATCCGTAAAATCAACATTCTTCTTTCGTTCTTCGGTAGGGGTTAAGCCTGATATCACAAAATCAACCTTATCTGTACCAAGGGCCATAAGAAGGCCATCAAAGTCCATGTCCTCAATCTTCAGCTCGGCTCCCAGATCAGCCGCAATTGCTTTGGCAATCTCGATGTCAAAACCTACAATGGTATCTTTACCATCAAATTTCTTATGAAATTCATAGGGTGCATAGTCCGCACTGGTTCCAAGTACAATGACTTCCTTTTCCGCAGAGCTACTGCCCGAAGACGAAGTAGCGTCTGATCCGGATCCTGTCGTTTTTTCCTGCCCACATGCGGACATGAATACAACCACTAACAACAGCATCATTGGCAAAAGCACTTTTTTCACACATCATACCCCTATTCTTTTTTTGAATGAGTAACAGAATGATTTGTATACAATATACATAAGACAATATATGGACTTATATGTAAGTAATACTAACAAATAATTTGGTTTATCACAATCATTATTTAAACATTTATACGCTTTAATTCCATAAAATGTGCTATATATAACATGGCATTTACATCGGCTGAAACATGAAGTTTGCTTGCCCAACTTCCCCCTCGGTGTTAAGATGATAAAAACTTGAAACTCCTGAACGGCGCGTACAGTACGGCCTCACACCCATCTATTTATTCACTATACATAGAAAGGAGGATTCGGTATGGAGGTACCCAAATACCGGTCCTTGAAAGATCACGTATACGATTACATTGCCCAGAAGATTCAAGACGGGACGTTGCTTCCCAACCAGAAGATCAACGAGGCAGAAATATGCAAAAAGCTGGACATCAGTCGCACGCCTACTCGGGAGGCGCTTTTCCAGCTGGCTTCAGACAATCTGCTGCAATACATCCCACGCAGGGGATTTATTGTCACTCCTTTTGATGCAGGCAAAAAACTGGAATTCTCCCAAGCGATCGGTGTGCTGGAGGCACTTGCTGCCACACTTGCAGCAGACCACCTCAGACCATCTGAACTTTTGGAGATGGAAACTCTGGTTGTTCGAATGGACGAAGATATCAGCCAGCTTGATCTTGCTGCCTACAACAAAAACCAATATCAGTTCCATAATCTGTACATTCAGCGATGTGGTAATGCAACAGTCATTGAGATGTTAAACACATTGAAGAACAGTTTCATCCGGCAATCTTATGTTAGTGATAATAAACCAAAGCTATCTGAGGTACTGCTCGAAGTTAATGAAGAGCACCGGCAAATTTTAAGTGCTTTTCGAGCCAAAGATAAGAACCAACTGGAAGCCCTGCTCAAACACCACTGGCGGATTATCGACAACGATATGTTGTAGTACGTGCTGTCAGAACAAACCAAAGGCAACCCACACGATTGTGTGAGTTGTCTTTTTCCTATTTTTCGTTTTTGACCTCCAACGGTGCCATAGCCGCAAAAACAGCATATCCCAACTTTTTGCCGTATTTCGCGAGCAAACGATCATTGGTTTGACTCATTCGCTGCATACGTTCATCCTCAAACCAATTCATATCGATCTCGCGATGTGGATCATGATCAACGCTCCATTTTGCCATGGATCGCGAATGTTCTTTGACCTCTACCTTGGTGAAACCACACTGCTTGAGGCGTTTTCTCCATGCTGTGGCCGTTACCAGGGTTCGTATACCGTAAAATTGCTTTAACCTGCGACACATCAATTCGGTCTTCTGGCCTGATAGAACCATCTCCCGATCCACTAAAAGTCCTCCGGGCTTCAACACCCTTCTATACTCAGCAAGTGCACTCCGCCATGGGGTGAAGATCGTGACCGACTCCACAAATACCACGTCAAAATGATTTTCCGGAAAAGGTAACGATGTTACATCAGCCTGAACAAATCGAACATCCACCCGTTCTCGTCTCGCTCGCCGAACTGCCTTATCCAGCATATTGCGATGAAGATCAATCGCCGTTACCCGATATCCGCCTTTAGCCAAGTAACACGCAGTCCTCCCAGTGCCGCACCCTATCTCAAGAATATGATTACTCACAGGCAGAGATAAGCTATCCAGCAACTTCAGTGTTGCCAAAAATCCTCCAGGATGGGCACTTCCCTCCCCTAACCGAGCCAGCATGTCATGATAATCCACGCGACATCCCCTCCTCACTTCTCCCAGTGTATGGAGTAGATTCAAAAACGGCTCCTCCCCATTCGATTTTCCGGGTACTCGTCCATACCAATTGCTCTTCTTTTTACTATGATATACAAACCGTTGAATTCAAGCGGCAACCGCATCTAATGAGGAGGATTTGCATGTACAGAATTAATCGGGTATGTGAAGAAACGGTTTCTCCGCACGTTGGACGTTCCGTTTGTCTCGTTATGAACGACGGTAAGCATATGTATGGTACGCTTAGTCAATGTCGTGATGGCAAAATTTATTTGAACGGGTGTTTCGAGGGACCACGGCTGTGTTCAGTCAAATCCAAACAGCAGCTGGTGAAAAGCAGCAAGAAAAACGCTGTTGTAACAAAAAAAGTTAAATCTTCGGCATACGGTCGATATGGATACGGAGGATACGGTGGGGGTTACGGCTATGGAGCGGGAATCGATCTGGCTCTGGTAACAACATTGTTTCTGCTGCCATTCCTGTTCATCTAAATTCCATTCTGATCGTGGTAAAATTGTAGTCATAACAAAGACCCTTTTTGCTTATAGCGAAAAGGGTCTTTATCTTTTTCATACGATTCACGTCAATTACACTATACTTACTGTTAAAAAATGATACAAAAAAAGGCATTCGCCAAAACGAATGCCGGGAACTTCATATTTAATACCCTTACCTTCGCACAGGGTGTCTATTTAATCTTAAAAAAAAACACCTCGTTAGAGGCGGGTAAGCTATGTTAAATCCGATTTCCTTTAGGCATCGTTTTCAGATTACTATTCGAATTCTCAAGCAATGGTAGCATCCTAGTCGTGCTGACCATCTCAGAAGCACATATCGGACAAGTAGGTACGTTATCAAACGCAAAATTGTCCCGCATCCATCCTTTGCACGTATCACTCGTACATTCCCAGATTGCCGCATCAGCTTGTGGAATCTCTTCCAACGGTTTTTTGCGATTATACATGACTTCTACCCCCTTTGTTATGGAAAAACATCTAACCGACGTTATTTCACAGAAGCCTACACTTAGCGGAAGTTTCACGTCCCACCGGACTCCTGCCTCGACAACTAATGGGCCGACTTTTATATAACTGATCAAAAAAAAGAAGCTGCCTTTACCATTATAACATGTTAAAGGCAGCTATGCTTTAATTACAGTTTTACAACTTCTTCTGCTTGAGGACCACGGTTTCCTTGTACAATTTTAAATTGCACGCGTTGACCTTCGTCCAGCGTTTTGAAGCCTTCGCCTGTAATAGCGCTGAAGTGTACGAATACATCTTCTCCGCCTTCAACTTCGATGAAACCGAAGCCTTTATCAGCGTTGAACCATTTTACTGTTCCGTTTTGCATGTGAATTACACCTCCAAATAAAGATTAACATGTTCCTTTGTTCTTTGCAGCAAGCAAATAAAAATTCACACATTGAAAAAGGTACCAGTCATAAACCTATAAGTGATCGCCCTTTACAATATATGAATTAGGTTTTCCACTCTCTACAACTTGTTTTTATTATAACTCCATTTCAGCCAAAAAGCAAATCTTTGTATTTTCTTTTCAAACAGCTTTGGGAATACATGTTATTAACACACGTGGGGCCAGGGTTTATCAAGCTTATGTGACTGATCACTTGTGTACGGTCTTATGAAAGGATATGCAGATCTAATCCATCTTATACATTTTTTATATAATATTCTGACATGCATATCCAACACAACCAATGAATCATCTTACTCCAGTATAACACACTATGTCCATGCCCACATAAATGCATCCCGATCCCAGGCGATCTGCCCACGATGAAGCTTTCGGAAAGCCTTCTTCACTTCCTTGGACAATGATGTATTGCCGTTCTCGTTAACAAAAACAAACTCTTCACCAAAATGGGTCTTCACATATTCTATGGCAGCTTCCTGATGAAGTGTTCCTGTGAATTTAATCTCCTGTACCATCCATTCCGCTACACCTTGTGCTGTCTTCTCCACTATATCACCTACTGTCTAAACCTAATGTACGGATAGGCAGACCTCGTATCATGAACATATCTGTCTTCCCGCCAGACTGAAGTATACCATGATCCAACTGCTGACGGGAAACTGTATGATAACTACTTTCAAGCAATACCCGCAATACCCTTAATGAACAACCGTATTCGCTTGCTCACTCCCTTTGGATGGAATAGACGAATTTGTTCGAATGCTCCACACTAACCATGCACAGTAAGCAATCAGTACTGCCAGTATAAACAGATCGTAAGGGAGTGTACCTGTGTCCTCCAGATCATTCCCTAAAAATTGAATCAGATTATGTATGAAATGAAACAATATAAGCGGTACGATATTTCCGTTCTTCAGCATCAATAACGCCAGTACAGCTCCCAGGAGCAGCGCATAGATCAATTGCATGATCGTATCCGTCATATCCTGACCAGACAATGCGTTCAATAGATGTGTAATGGAAAACAAGATGCTGGAGGTCACAACTGCGGCCACTGCACTTTTTTGAAGCAATGTTTTGAAAATAAGCCCCCGATAGATCGTTTCCTCAACAAAAGCTACGAGTAAGGTAAACAAGATGAAAAAGGCTACCCGTGACAAGCTCAGCTCCCCAAATCCTTTCAGGGTAAGTGTACCCAGTACAAGGAGTAGTGGAATATAATACTTTGCATGGCCAGCTGGGATACTTCGCAAAGATCGGAAGCCAGTCTCTCTCCACTTGCGCCTTAACGTCAGATAGATCATCAGAACAATGGCGATGGGTGTAAAGGAAATGAGTACAGGGGAAGTGTAGTCGAGTTGTTTTATCGTTGCAATGGCCCCTGCTGCAAATACGGCTAACAGGAGAAGCAGCTCAATAATCACAACGGTGAGCACAGGTTTCCGCTCGGAAAAGGAATGTTTTGGCTTGGCTTGCGGATTAATCATACATTTGCCTACCTCGTTTCATTTATGTTTTCCGTTGTCATAAGAACTTATATGCCAATATAGTTGTATCACATTATCCGTATATTGAATATTCCTATTATGGATAAAACTATAAAAGTAACAAAAAAGAGACTTATCCTGACTTCTTTTCCCCTAAAATCAGGTATGGCTTATACCTTTATCTGTCCATTATAGTATTACAAGAGTTCAAAGCTGCAGGGGTGTGGCGACTCTTCAACGTCATATATCTATGAAGTACCCATTAACGATAGTTTTACAATGCATAATGAAATCAGGGGGATACTATGAAAGCATTCTTTCAGCGCTGGGGGCATTTACTGGCTATTCTTTGCATACCGCTCCAAGGCTCCATTTACGTATTTCTAGGCAGCAACACCGGAAGTGATGTCTTCTACAATTATGCTTGGATTGACACACAGATTCCTTTTCTCAAAGAATTTATTTATCCGTACATTAGCTGGATGCCCATTCTGTATCTTGGATTTCTCTATTTGGGTCTGACGAACAAGTCGCTATTCTGGCGTACGTTGATTACCTATAATGTTGGTGTCATGGCTGCCAATGTCTGTTTTGCGGTGTTCCCTACCCATGTCCCGCGCCCGGAGCTCGGCGGAACTGATCTGAGCAGCGTGTTAGTGCAGTTTATCTATACCAATGATGCGCCCTTCAACTGTTTCCCAAGTGTTCACGTTCTGACCAGCTATTTGCTGTTTATTGTGATCAACAGACACTTGAACTTTAAGCCTTTGGCACGGATTGCTTGGTCGGTATGGCTGTGGTTGATTATTGCTTCAACGGTGTTTGTAAAACAGCATTCCTTGCTGGACATCGCTGGAGGTATTTTGTTTGCTGAGGCCGCGTATTGGACTGTACATGTCTTTGCTCTTCGTCTTGGGCAGGCACGAAAAAAAGGCAAGCAGCCACTCACAGCTTCTAACCCAACCAGTCATGTATAACGACATTTATTGATGTAACAGGTGGGATGATGATCCTGCTATACAGCAAAAGAGGGCATAGGCCCTCTTTTTTTGTACTCATTTAATTAAACCTACTTATATAGAAGAACTTTATTTGGGTTGGACTACGCGTTTCATGCTATAGGTGGCCGTTCATGAAGAAGGTCAGACGGTGGACTTCCGGTTATACGTTTGAATATGCGGTAAAAATAAGACAGATCCCGGTAGCCGAGAAATTCGGCAATTTCCTGGATGGAGAGTTGTGACTCGGTGAGCAGATATATGGCTCGTTTCATCCGTTGATCATGGACATATTGACTGATGGTCTGATTTGTCATGCTTTTGAATAATGCGGCAGCATAATTGGGAGTTTTATTGATCTCGTCCCCGAGTTCTTCCTTCGTCACTTTCTCCCGATAATGCCGCTCAATATATCGCTTCATCCGTTCAACATGATTATGCCTCTCCGGCGGGATAACTCCACGATCAAGCTCCCTGTTCATATAAATCAACACTTCCATCAATAAGGCTTGGCTCATCATGACATAATAAGACGGACGCTCCTGCCATTGTTGATAAATAGCGCTCATGCGTTGATGGATCAGTTCGTAACATCCAGGTTTATGCCGCAAAGCCTCATACCGTTCCAGTGCAGGCAGAGTTTCGGTATGGTCGCGTTGCAATTGAATTACAATCTGTGTGTGCGTTACTGTAGGAATACTCTTGCCGTAATATGGGGTACCACCTGGAATGAGGAGCAATTCCCCCTTTTCCATGATCTGTTTATCACCGTTCACCCAATATACACATTTTCCATAAGTAACCAAGCTAAGCCGCCAAGTTTCTTGAGATTGCACAGCTTCTTCGTACCAACCGACACCATTAATATGTCGTACTTCAAGTGGAGTGACCATAACACACCTCATTATCGGACTATACTCTAATCATTGTACTATAGTTCATACCCTGATTCGACAGAAAACGCTACAATACACATATAAGCTTAAATATGAGGAGGAAATTAGCATGTTAAAAACAAAAATCATTTGTACCATGGGACCTGCTTGTGACTCAATCGAATTGTTAAAAGTAATGATTCAGGAAGGTATGACCGTTGCACGTCTGAACATGGCTCATGGCGAACTGGAAGATCACGTTACACGGATTAACAATATCCGCAAAGCAGCTTCCGAACTGAACACCTATATACCGATCATGATGGACATCAAAGGGCCGGAAGTGCGTATCGGTAAACTGAAAGAAGCATCCTGCCATCTGCAAGCTGGTAAAGAGCTGATCCTGACTACCGAAGAAATTCTCGGTGACGCTGAGCGTATCTCGGTAAACTATCCAGAACTGAACCTCGTTGTGAAACCTGGCGATCGTATCCTCATCGATGATGGCCTTGTGGATCTGACTGTACTGTCTGTGGAAGGATCCGATATCCATTGTAAAATCATCAGTGGCGGCATTCTAAAACCACGCAAAGGGGTTAACTTGCCAGGAATCAAAACGACATTGCCAGGTGTAACCGAGCGTGACGTTATGCACATCGGATTTGGGATCGAAAACGATATCGAAATTATCGCAGCATCCTTTGTTCGTAAAGGCGATGACATCCGTGAAATCCGCAGCATTCTGAAAGAACGCGGTGTAGACCACGTACAGATCATCTCCAAAATCGAAAACCAGGAAGGTATGACGAACCTGGACGATATTATTGAAGCATCTGACGGTATCATGGTAGCTCGTGGAGATCTCGGGGTTGAAGTTCCGATCGAAGACGTACCAATGATGCAAAAAGAAATGATCGATAAATGTAACCGCGCTGGTAAACCGGTTATCGTAGCTACACACATGCTGGAGTCCATGCAAGTAAACCCACGCCCTACTCGTTCCGAAGTTAGTGACGTGGCAAACGCTGTACTTCAAGGTGCTGACGTTGTAATGTTGTCCGGTGAATCAGCTGCTGGTAAATATCCGGTACAATCCGTGCGCACGATGGCTGCTGTTGCTCGCCGTGCCGAAACAATGATCGATTACAAAGAGCAATTCGCACAAAAATCGGCTCAACAGATCGCTGATATTACTGAAGTTATCAGTCAGGGCGCTGTAAGTTCTTCCCTCGTACTGAATGCAAAAGCAATCATCACTTCGACTGAGAGTGGATTCACAGCACGCATGATCTCCAAATATCGTCCAAAAGCGCCAATCATCGCAGTTACACAACATGAAGAAGTATTGGCAAAAATCTGCCTGCTCTCCGGTGTTATTCCGGTTATGGGCGACAAAGTAACGACAACGGATGAAATGTTCGAATCGGCTACGCGTAACGCAATCAAAACAGGTTACATTGAAAAAGGTGACATCATTGTATTGTCCGCTGGTGTTCCAATCGGTCAATCCGGTAATACAAACCTGATCAAAGTTCAACAAGTTTAATTCAATAACTGAACTGAAGCTATATATCTTAGCTATAAAATAGAAATAGAAATAGAAATACAAAAAACCACCGGGAGCAGAAATGCTGCCCGGTGGTTTTTTGTTGATGTTGTTGCCAATGATCGTGATGTTATAACAAACGACTTCGAGATTATAGATTCCTCGAGTAATTAACCAGATCCTGTGACATGGTGTTGATCTCATCCATTGAAGCATTCACCTGCTGTGTCAGAGCAGCTTGATTTTGTGTTAACGTGGACATATTACCAATGTGCTCAAGAATCTGATCAATAAGTGTTTTCATCTTCTGCATGCTATCTTCGATATTTACTGTGGCCTCCGAACTGTGATCAGCCAGTTTCCGCACTTCACCTGCAACGACGCCAAATCCCAGTCCCAGCTCTCCCGCTCGCGCGGCTTCAATGGCTGCATTCAACCCCAGCAGATTGGTCTGACTGGCAATCTCTCGAATAAACACGGTAATATTCTTCGTATCATCTGCACTGCTTTTCACTTGAATGGCTGCATCGGCAGATAACTCCTGTGCAGTCACCAGATCCTGTGCCTGATCGGTAATCGAGTTAATTCCACGTACCATCTCGCCAATGGACTCCGATAATTGTTTTGTTTTGAGATTCATGGCTTCCACGATCTGTTCCTTATTCTTCTCATGGGTAACATCTCGAATGGTTCCAGCTACACGGAGTGGTACTCCATCCTGATCCCTAATGGTCTCCCCACCCGCGTGATACCAACGATACTCCCCGTCTTTGCGCTGCAGACGATAATCCAGATCGTACGGTGTACGACCACTGTAATCGTTCATATGTCTGGCAAATTCGTTGATCGTCCGATCATGGTCTTCCGGATGAAGTCGGCTACTCCAGCTGCTGAACACATTCGGGAAATCCTGCTCGTCTTTAAACCCTAACTCTTTACGGAACTGGGGTGACCACCAAAATTCATTGTTCGGATTAACCACATCTCCAGCCACAACGGTCATATCCCACGGTGCCTCCACCAAGGCGCGGTTAACCAGATCATATCGGGTGACGAGTGCTTCCAGCTCATCAGACTTGCTCTTCTCCTCATGAATATCAAACATGATGCCCAGAAGTTTGACCGGAACTCCAGCCTGATTTCGGATGACTTGTCCAAGGCATCGGAACCAGCGAATTTCTCCACTTTTTGTAATCATACGGCTGATGACGTTATAGGCAGTTGTTGCTTTTGTGTCATTCACATGTTTCATAATCTCCTGCACCAGTTGAGGTCTGTCATCCGGATAGATCGATTTGGCCCAGCTTGCAAATGAATCGGGATAATCCTTGGCATTGTGGAAGCCTAACATTTGGCGGAATTCATTCGAAAATGCGACGATATTATTGTTATCCAGTGGATCACCGGCAACAATTTCAGATTCCCATAATCCCACATTCATCGCCTGATTCAGCATTCTAAGGCGCATTTCCACGGCTTCGTTTTGTGCTTTCATCATATGTACTGCTTTTTTGATATTACTAGCTATTTCATCAGTATCCTGAAACTCAATGCCATCTTCGATCCATGCGTCATAGTTGCCCTTTTCTGCGTTTGCTACCAGTTTACGACTATACTCCAATAATCTCTGATGAGTATCTGTACGAAGGGGTTTGGTCGATTCAGTACGTTTACGAAACATGCTCATTTCTCCTCTTAGCTCATATGATATATATTTCGACATTATCAGACATTAAGTGTAGAGCAATGGTCTTAATTTTGTATAAAAACAAGAACCAGCGCTGAAACAGCACTGGTTCTTATATTAATTGCCTTTATTTTTTATGAAAATAAATCTTAAATGACTGCCTCTTCCCAGCTACCAGCCAAAATTCAGTGTTTTCCCCGTCTCCACCCAAGTTTTGATGCTGCTTAGAATCATCCACCAGCTGCTCTGTGCATTCGCAATGGAAGGATGGTTATCTGTAAATTGATCATTGATCAGCGTCAGCTTCGTACACTCACCTACAGTTTCCAACTGGAAGACCACTCTGGATTGAAGCTCGGCATGATTCGCATGGTACGACGGCCCGGGATGCTCCTGATAACTGAGTCTGGACAACGGTTCAAATTCCAATATATCTCCATACACATGGACAGTCTCCGCACCATCATTGCCCGGCCCTACATAAGCAAACGGCTGGCCTGGTTGGAAATTGGTGCGAAGTTCACTGCCGAAAAAGCTGTTCCGTGTGCCATCTGGTGATATTAGAGCATTCCACACCTGTTCCAGTCCTGCATTGATATAGAATTCATATTTCAGTTCCATGGACTCACTCCCTTTATGTATTGGATAAGCGATCTGCCAACCTCGCACTCCTATCCTATCGTTATACCCCAAAGGCCGTATTGTAAAAACGCGACAACAGGTAAAATATAAGCTCTTTAATTCTCCCGGAATGTTTATACCACGATCCAAAAGGTTGCGCCCATATAGTGCTTTCCCAGAAGATCAGATATACTAAACTGGAATGAAATAACAGGAGTTGTTCAATATGACTGGAACGTCACAATCCTCATTGTTACCCTATCAACAAATGATTCAGTTGCTGCAGAAAGCGAGTTGGTATGAGAACCGATGCGTTGACATCTCGGCATACATAGAGCAGTGCCCTACATCCGCAGATTTATTTCCGGCTGCCCGATCGTTTCTAGAAGAGTTTTGGGGAATAGATGAAATTATATATTTTAAATACTATAGCCACATCTCCGGGGAAGTGCTGGCTGAAAGCCCCTGGCATGAATATGAATTTCATTTTATTCCGAACGCTGAAGAGACACTACGTTGTTCCACAGAGATGCATTCGATCTTGAAATACGCTGATGAAGATTGTTATTGTCTTGGATTAACTGGATACTACTATTCCGCAGTCACAGCCATTGGCCGTTCGGGCAAACTGTATCTGTTACACGACTATGATCCAAACGTACATGCATTCGATAATCTGATTGACAGTATGATACATGAACTTCACATGCATAAGCTTGTTCCCCATTCACTCATGGGACGTAATCAGAAAGGAAATGAGATATGAGCCAATCAACAAATATTATGGGTATCCCTTTTCCCAACGTCACGATGGGCCAAACCGTTGCAATCCTTGATAAAGTCGTAGATCAGGAGAGCAATGAACTGTTCCATGTCATCACAGGTAATCCCGAGATTGTTATGTCCTGTCAAAAGAATGCCTCTCTTCGGAAAGTCGTCGATCAAGCCGGGTTGGTCACAGCTGACGGTGCTGGCATTGTGATGGTATCCCGTTTCCGCGGCGGACAATTGACTGAACGGGTAACCGGTTGTGATCTGCTGTTTCGTTTATTAGAGGAAGGTGATCAAAAACACTGGTCATTTTACATGCTGGGAGCAGAGGAAAGCGTCAGTGAACAGGCAATAAAGGTCATTGCACAGCGTTACCCGGAGTTATCTTAAAAGGCAGACACCATGGTTATTTCCAGGCAGATGAGGAACAACAGATTGTGGAAGAGATTTGTACTGCTCAACCAGACTTTCTTATCGTTGCTCTTGGTGCACCCCAGGCGGAACACTGGATTAACAAGTATCGCCACCAGTTGAACGCTCGTGTAGCCATAGGTGTTGGAGGCAGTCTCGATATCGTGGCTGGCAAAACCAAACGTGCCCCTGCGATATGGCAGAAGCTTAACCTGGAATGGCTCTATCGCCTCCTCAGTCAACCTTCGAGATGGCGAAGGCAACTCATTTTACCCCGTTTTGCTGTGCGGGCATTGTTGTTCAGAGAACCTAAATAATGTGAGATGAGCAGGAGGAATGATTCGGATGAAGCAGGTAGAACAAGGAGACAGACCAAGCATGGGCCTGTTGAATCTGAATGAAGGTGACCATAAATATCAACTGACACGCCATGCTCCTTCCGAAGCACTTCGGCCTTTTGTTAAACATTACTGGATCGTATCGTGGGATCTGACTGGACTTGAACCGTATCCCCAACATGTCGTACCTAACCCCTGTGTCAATCTGATTGTGGAACGGAACAATACGTTTTTCTTCGGACCATCGGGACGTAAATTCTCTTATCTTGTGAGCGGGAAAGGTCGTGTATTTGGCGTGAAGTTCAACCCAGGAGGATTCTATCCCTTCCTTCGGGTTCCTGTTTCTTCATTGTACGGACAACCGATGAATGTATCCAATATTCTTGACGTCACAGCGGAGTCCTTGGAAGACCGGCTTCTTGGGGCGGGGGATGAAGGGGATACAACCAGTTACATCGACCAGCTATTGTGTGCACACCTTCCTGCTGAAGATGCTCAAGCAAGAATGGTTCATGATATTGTGCAACAGATTGAACAGAACCGAGAGATGTTGAGAGTGGATGATCTGTCTTCCTATTGGAATATGCATACCCGAAAGCTTCAACGGCTGTTCAATCAGTATGTGGGCATCGGACCCAAAACGGTAATCAAGTTGTATCGTCTGCAAAATGCTGCAGAATGGATGGACCGCGGTCTTCACTGTGACCTGATTAAGCTATCTCAGGATCTTGGATATCATGATCAATCCCATTTCATCCGAGATTTCAAGTCCATTATTGGCAGTACACCAGAGGAGTACTTACACTCTAGACATCCGCATGGTGAGCGCCGAGGGCTGATCAATTAGAAACCTGTCCTGGAAATCAGGACAGGCGAATGACTTCTATGGTATCCCCCGTATGGATTACACCTTCCCGTTCAACCGAGCATACAATCCCACGTTTTTTGCGAGCCGCAGGCACGAATTTTTTGCGCAAACCGTCCTGTTCATAGAATTGTTCAATCATTTTTCCCGGATGTACACAGGGAAGGTTCTCCCCTTCGCATATTAACCCTGTCCCGTTCGGAAATAGGAGCCGCGTTCCAGCAGGCAGTTCCGTCAATCGATCAATGCCACGAACCAGTATATTGGCACCAAGCCACTCTGGACGCACTTCAGGAATGTTCATTTTCTCAGCAATAAGAGCACATTCTTCCTCGGAAACAATACTGATCTGGCGGCGATTCGCAATCGGTGTACCGCGCTTGTAGATTTTCTGACGTGAGTCCGCCGGACGAAGCAGACCATAATGACGGTCACCCGGAATTCCTGCAAGCTCAATGTCGATAAAAGGTACAACTCGGGTCACAAATGTGGATGGATCATCAGCCAACATGACGAATTGAACTGTTCCCATAGTAATCTCCTCCCTTTCCTGAGCAATATCACTTCTTTATTGTTCATTATTACCCAATGAATGGATTGTCGACAATCGGCGTATGCTTAGCTTTGTAACCATTTTTTAATTTCAACATCGTAACTCAACTGGAAAACGATAAATAATTTAAATAATACGCAATTAAATTGTTACAAATTAAATTCACTCTTTCCGTTCTTGTTGCAAACATTTATACTAGGATGGACAAGTAAATAAATTACATATCAGAAAGCAAGGTGTTTCCTTTGATTAGTATCATTTTTGTAGCTCTTGTAGCTGTCGAACACTTCTATATCATGGTGATGGAGATGTTTATGTGGACTCGTCCACGCACAATGAAAACCTTTAATCTCACGCCGGAATTCGCCAAATCCACCAAATCTCTCGCGGCCAATCAAGGTCTTTACAATGGATTTCTTGCGGCAGGTCTGATCTGGGGACTCGTATATCCGGATGCTGCCGTTGGACAGCATATTCAGATTTTCTTCCTGGCGTGTGTGATTATTGCGGCTCTTTATGGAGGAGCAACTTCTTCACGGTCGATCATTATCAAACAAGGTTTGCCTGCGATCATTGCGTTGTTGCTAGTTCTGTTCCTGTAATTTCTGTCGAATGGTGCATTGTTTCGATTCATGTTAACTCCTTTATGGTAAGGTAGTGAATAGATAGCAGTGTACAATGACCAGAATCGTTCTGGAATTGGAAGGAGAACATGTCATGGGATTGTTTGACAAGCTTCGGCGGCGCAAAAAGGAGAAAGTACCTGCAGGTGGTGCTGTCGAATCGACGAATTACAGTGAAACCATCGTGGGTTTTGTCCTGCTGGAGCGTGAGGATTGTGATTTTGACCTCTTCATCAGGAACATGAAGAACGAATGGGATATCGAGATTGAAGAACGCCCAGAGGAGGGCAATCTCTTTTTCGAAGTGAATGGAATGCAGGTAGTATGTGCCCACATTGCCGCGCCTGTGCCTGACCGTGAAGTTGAGGAGAATGCCAAACTCAATATCCTTTGGCGAGAAGCGGAGCAAGTTACCTCACGGCACCAGTCTCAGATTATTGTCTCTGTTCTGAACGCAACAGATGCAATTGAAGGACATGTTCTGTTCACTCAAACAGCGAGTGCTTTGTTACAGTTGGATCACGCGCTTGCCATATACATGGCCCCACTTGTTGTTGAAGCCAGTCAGTATGTCGAAACCAGCCGTGGGATCAAACATGATGAGTTGCCAGTCTCGCTCTGGATTTTCATCGGATTATTCCAAAATGCCGAAGGCGCTTCAGCTTACACTTACGGACTACGTAACTTTGGAAAAGAAGAGATGGAGATTATGCAATCGTCTGAATCCTTAAGCGATGTATTTGAGATGATGTTCATGACCACAACGTATGTGGTTGAGAACGACGTCACGCTACATGATGGGGAAACACTAGGCTTCTCGGCAGAACAAAAGCTGAGCATTTCCCTTTCCAAAGGTGTAGCAACGGAAGGTAACAGTTTGAAGATTGGCTTCTAACTTACGTAGTTATCTTAACTTTATCGTGTCACATTTGTAGAAGCCGTCTGGAGTTCATACTCTGGGCGGCTTTTAGCTATTTAACCTTCCTCCCAATGACGATATGATAACAATCCCTGAATTTAACTTCCCTAGGAATAAGTAGTCCATAAGAACCACTATATTGTGAATTCAGTTTTCATTTTCGCTATAAAAAGGTATAATTAATAGGCTTATAGTCTCATATATTACATATTATTTTATTATCGAGGAGTTGCCTACATGTCTGTTAGACGTTTGGATTCAACTAAACCTATTATTGAAATTATCTGGGAAGGTATTGTTTCTCCTGAACATGTCGAACAAACGAATACAGAAATTCAGAGAATAGCTGAACAATTGGGAAATTCGTTTGATGTGCTAGTAGATATGCGGAACATGAAGGCTTTCCCTCAGGACACCAAAGAAAAAATTGTGGAACACCAGAAATTACTGACACATTGGGGGATGAAGCGAGCCAGTGTAGCCGTAGGTGGTGCGATCGCCAAAATGCAATTGAATCGGATCTCCAAAGAGTCCGCGCACCAGACTGAATTCCAATGGGAAACGTATGACGAGGCTTTGACATTTTTGTTGAAATAATATTGAAGTGCTACGGACTTAGTATAATAAGAGAGATACCGATGCTGTACATGGCACACAGAAAGAGGCGTTCCCATGAGGAAACGCCTCTTCTTTTGCAGTTCCACGTGGTTTACTCAGTTTTGCCAGTGATCCGAACGCTCATCATTTAAGATTCAAGTTTACTTACACGCACCATCGTTACTGATGTACCATTTAGGGACTCCTCCACAAATCCTAACCGCTTATATAAGCGAATCGCTTGGTTATCCGGGTCAACACTGAGCGAGACTGCTGCAATTCCCCGCCGTTCAACCTCATCTAATGCGGTCTGAAGCAGTAAGGTACCTACTCCTTTTCCACGTGCATCTTCCGTTACAGCCATCCCCATCTCTGGCGTAGCTGCATTCACATAACCGTATCCCGCATTCTGATCCGTATAGAATCTTAATGTTATTGAACCTAGTCTCTTGCCCTGCTGGTCAACTGCAACATACCCGAAATCCCCTTCTCTTCCCCAGTCTTCAACGTATTTGGACAGTCCGGGAGTATGAATACTTTCGATTGGAAAAGGTTCATCACCTTCTCTTCTATGCAGGGATGCGTATAACATCTCCCACAGAAAGGGGATATCCTGTTCTTCAATAGGGCGTACATAATAGTTGGTTATGATGGTCATGTTTGCTCCTCCTTCAGCTTTTCAAAAAGGCGGTCCATCTCATTCAGATTAAACTCATTGGTAATCTCGTAGTCCTGAAATTTGTCTCTTGTTTTTGCCTCGCTGTAGATTGAGATGGACTTTTCATTATAAAACGTCAGTCCAAATCCATCGGTAAAGCGACCTTCTTTATTAATAGTAAGTCGCCACTCATAGTAATGCGGATTCCTTTCAGAAACGTCGAATTCCCGTACTCTTTTGAGATCAACATCCTTTAATAACTTCAGCATGTCTCTAATCTCTGTGGGATCTGTAATCGTTATTTCATCATCTTCATTATACGGTTCATTGTTGGAAATTTTCCTAATCGTCAGTCGATCCAATGTATCCAGCATCGTCATATGATCGGTAACCTCTGCTCGAAACGTCGTATGTTTGCTGGGGATATACATAGTATATTGACCAGAGGTATACATACGCACTGCAATAGCTAAAAAAACAATAATCATGGCGATACCCATAATCATCTTGATTTGTTTAATCATCCCAATCCCCTCTCTAGATCTACATAAAACATATAAATTGGTAATTATTGATATATTCCAGTATAACATCTCACTCCTTCTGTTCCAATGTCATTTCTTATCTCTGGTCCCTCAATTACGATGACGTTTTTGGGCTATACTAAAATTGGAACATTTAAATGAACAAGCCGCGTTCTCCCATAGGGTGAGCGCGGCTTGTTTGTTACTTTGTTATATTGTTTTATTACCTATTCATAACCAGGTAAGACGACAACCCTTATCCCGAGCATGAATATGACACACGTAGACTTGGCCTCACAACTGATTAGGTTACATCAGAAACCTAATTGTTTTCAGCCCAATACACGGCCTGCTGATTCTCGGATAACCAGCTCAGGCTTCAGCACAATCTTCTGCGGTTCTTTTTGTTCATCCTTTAACTCTTCAATCAACAGATCTACAGCGCGATGTCCCAGTTCTTCAATTGGCTGGGCAACGGTCGTAAGCGGTGGACTGGTTACCGAAGCCAGAATGGTGTTATCAAACCCGATAATCGACACATCCTCTGGTACGCGTAGGCCCAGCTCTTTGGCTGCCTGGAGAGCACCGATGGCCTGAATGTCATTACAACAGAACAAACCTGTCGGGTGATCCTTCTCACCGAGCAGCAGTAACGCCTCTTTTTTGGCCGAGCTCAGGTCAGCTGCCGATTCTCGGATCTGATTCGGTTCCAGCGTATGACCTGCCTTAATCAGGGTTTCACGGAATCCACGTACACGTTCCTGACTGCTGCTGACTTTGGACGGTTCCGACAGAACCGCTACACGAGTGTGCCCAAGTTCAAGCAGATGCTCCGCTGCGAGTGCTCCACCGAGAATGTCATCAATGGTGACTGTATGAACCGACAGGGATGGCATATGACGTGCAATCAAAGCGACAGGGATGGACTGCTGCAAAAGTGGTGACAAAATTTCGGCATTATCGATCCCGGTTCCGATCATCATGCCATCGACCCTTTTTTGCTGAAGCAGATTCAGGTAACGCTCTACCCGCTCGTCCTTATTATCCGTACTGCAGATGACCACGCTGTAACCCAATTGACGGCTTCGATCCTCCACGGCTCTTGCGAGTTCTGCGAAATACGGGTTTGAGATGTCCGGTACGAGCAGCCCCAATGTATACGTCTGCTTCCCTGTAAGTGCAGCTGCGATCGCACTGGGTTGATAATGAAGGCGTTCCATGATCTCCATAATCTCAGCGCGCCGCTTCTCGCTGATCTTGCCTTTGCCATTAATGACCTGCGAGACGGTTGCAATGGATACACCCGCCTCGCGTGCTATATCGTATATGGTTGCTTTCATTGTTGTTCCCCATTTGTGCTATATATAAGTTTCGTTATACATAGATAATTGTTCTCTTCTCATTATGCAGGGGGAAGTCTGCATACGCAACTTGAAGCCAGCACAATGTGCGTAGCATGAACTGTTTTACTTTTTCATCAACCACTCATGGTCAGGATCGTTATGGAATTTCCAGGTCCGGGTTGGTCCAGCCATCACGTTCAGATAGTAGACCTCATACCCCGGAGGAGCGCCTACCGGATGATATCCGTCCGGAACAAGCACCACTTCACCGTTTTTCACTGCTAGCGTCTCGTCCACAGAACGATCATCCGTGTATATACGCTGAATGGCAAACCCCTGCTCAGGCTGCACGCGGAAATAATACGTTTCTTCCAGCAAAGATTCATCCGGGAGTGCGTCCCGATCATGCTTATGTGGCGGGTAACTGGACCAATGCCCATCTGGTGTGAATACCTCAACAACGAGCAGACTGTCTGCTTCCTTTTGTTCCGGCAAAATGTTGTGAATCTGGCGTTCCAGATTACCATACCCTCGCGCCTCTACCCCTACATCTTCGGGTGCAATGAGACGAGCCGGGTGCGTTCCTTTACCGGGTGCAACACATATAGCGATTTCCAGTTCGGTACGTGCTGTGATCTGCACTTGATCGGAAGTTGAGACGTAGACCGAGTACGGAGGTATTTTCTCGAAAACACTCATTCTTTTTCCGATATTATCCCATGTGTGCTCCCGGGTACTTACATTGGCGAAACCACTGAGAAGCACCACACAGAGTTCCTGATCACCGCTCTCACGGGTTAGCGTCTCCCCCTCCGCCAGCTTCGCTACCTGAAAGCCAACATATTCCCACCCCGCCGACTCCGGTGTTACGTTTATAAGTGTACCGTCTCCCTCCGGGTTCACCACGGGTTTCACAATACGTTCTGACATCTTGTCATCCACTCCTTTCTGTAATCGTCCACAACAACCTGATACTTATAAAAAACAAAAACTTGGACCATTCTTACGCTCTATTAGAAAAAAGTGACTTTAATCATCCACCTATGGCGTTGCCGTTTGCGATTCCAGTGACACCCCAGGGACTTCACTCAGCTTCACAGGTCTTCCCCGCTCCATGGACATTTTTGCTGCCAGTGCAATTCGTTCTGCCTGTACTGCATCGTGGCCATCAACGATAACCGGTGTATCATGAATGATTGCATCGATAAAGAGGGCTGTCTCCTGTACATATGCTTCATTGTAGCGTTCCAGGAAAAAGTGTAACGGTTTGTCGCGCATAAGCCCGGCCGCTGTACTGATCTCAGCCGTATTTGGATGATCATTCGCCGCTGCGGCGCTGCCCTTCGAGCCAAATACTTCAACACGCTGATCGTATCCGTATACTGCCTGACGGCTGTTATCAATAACACCAATCGCTCCATTGGCAAAAGTCATCGTTACAATCGCTGTATCCACGTCACCATGTTCCGCAAAAACCGGATTGATCAGCACGTTGCCCTGAGCGTACACTTCTTCCACTTCACTCCCGGACAGATAACGGGCCATGTCAAAATCGTGGATCATCATGTCCATGAAGATCCCGCCAGACACCCGGATGTACTCCGAAGGAGGCGGACTCGGGTCGCGAGACGTAATTTTGATAATATGTGGATCACCAATCGTACCATCCTGCACATGCGCACGTATCCGTCTGAAATTGTGATCGAAGCGGCGGTTAAATCCAATTTGCAGCTTCACGCCAGCCTTCTGAACTGCCGCTACCGCCGCTTGGGTCTGTGCCAGATCCATGCTGACTGGTTTCTCGCAGAAGATATGTTTGCCCGCCTGGGCGGCCTGTTCGATCAGCGGCACATGTGTATCTGTTGAAGAACAGATCAGCACCGCGTCTACATTAGGCATCGAGATCAACTCGCTGCTGTTCGTTGTTACAACAGGGATGCCACGACTGGAGGCCCAAGCCTCCAATTCAGGACCTGCAAACAAGTCACTGATTCCCACAATCTCGGCATGCGGGTTACGCAGGAGATTGTCTGCATGAATTTTGCCGATCCGTCCAGCACCGATGATGCCAATTCTCACTTTGTCCTTGCCCATTCCGTTATCCTCCCTATGTGCGTACATATGGGCTGGGCGTTCCCCTTAGCCCGAGTGATGCTCTGGTTGTTACCAGCGCGCCGTTACCATCTTCTTGCGAGTGTAGAATTCAACACCATCCGTACCATTGGCATGTAGATCACCATAGAAGGACTTTTTCCAACCGGAAAACGGGAAAAATGCCATTGGCGCAGGTACGCCCAGGTTAATACCCAACATGCCCGCATCAATCGTTTCACGGAATTGACGCATACTCGCTCCGCTGCGGGTGAACAGACACGCCCCGTTGGCAAAATCAGAACGGTTCGCCAGCTCAACGGCTTCCTCCAGCGTAGACACTCTTGCCACCGAGAGTACCGGAGCAAAGATCTCATCCTGCCAAATTTTCATATTGCTATCAACTTGGTCGAATACCGTAGGCCCTACAAAATAACCGGATTCACCTGTCGCCTGATCCTTACGTCCATCCCGAATCAATGCCGCGCCTTCCTGCTCTCCGGCTTCAATGTAACTGAGTGTACGCTCTTTATGTGGTCCACGGATGACAGGACCGAGGAACACGCCCTCATCCATGCCGTTACCAATGGTAATGCGGTCTGCCGCTTCCACCAGCTTTTGTACCAGTTCGTCAGCCACATCACCCACAGCTACAACAACCGCACATGCCATACAACGCTCCCCTGCTGAACCAAAAGCTGCACTGGTAATCTCTTTCACGGTTAGATCCAGATCGGCGTCCGGCATAACGATGGAGTGGTTTTTGGCACCAGCCAGTGCCTGTACCCGTTTGCCATGCTTGGATGCAGTGGTGTAGACGTATTCAGCTACAGGTTGTGATCCGACAAAGGAGATCGCTTGAACATCCTTATGTTCCAGCAACCCGTTCACGACATCATGCGCACCGTGAACGATGTTGAGCACGCCGTCCGGAAGCCCCGCTTCCTTGAACAGCTCTGCCAGGCGGCCTGCCAGCAGCGGTGTGCGCTCGGACGGCTTCAGGACAAAGGTGTTACCACACGCAATAGCCAGCGGGAACATCCAGCACGGCACCATCATCGGGAAATTGAATGGGGTAATCCCCCCAATTACACCGATTGGGTAGCGGTACATGCCCGACTCCAGTCCTGTCGCGATGTCAGGCAGTTGTTTGCCCATCATCAGATTCGGGGCACCAGCCGCGAACTCGACACATTCAATGCCACGCAATACCTCGCCGTACGCTTCGGCATAACTTTTACCGTTCTCCAGTGTCACCAGGCGAGCTAGCTCTTCCCAATGTTCAACCAGCAGCTGCTGGTAGCGGAACAAAATACGTGCACGGCGCGGAACCGGTGTGCTGCTCCAGGATTTGAACGCTTCTTGTGCTGTCTGAACCGCCAGATCCACATCCGCTTGTTCGGACAGTGGCACATGTGCAATAACCTCTTCTGTAGCCGGATTCACCACTGGCTCCGTGCGAGTTGACGCCGGGGTTACCCAGGCACCTCCGATCCAGTTTTGTACCATTGTCGCTGTTGCAGACGCTTCAGAAATTCCTTTTCCCATAGCCCTGTCTCCCTTCACTTATGTGTGATCCCTTATGTTCAACATGTTCATTGTTATAGATCTGTATGAGTACGTTGTTCGAAGTATTGCAACGTGCTTCAAGACACGGTAATCTCGCCCCGATTGCAACGTTCAATGTAGTCATTCACCTGTTCCACCGTTGGCATTGCATCCGAACAGCTGTGGCTTGAAATAACGATACTTGCTGCGCCACTGCCATACGCCATACTGCGCTCAATTGTCCAGCCCTGCATCAATCCATACAGGAACCCAGCCGCGTAAGAGTCGCCTGCGCCGAACGTTTTGACCACTTTTGCCGGATAGCTGTCCGCACGATGGGAAAGCCCTTCACGCGTATAAGCAATGGACCCTTCCTTGCCGTGTTTGATTACTACAATATTCGCTGAGAAATCAAACCATTTCTGTGCAGTTACTTGATCGCTATGATCCGGATTGTGGTCGAATGTCTCCATCATGTCGAACTCTTCACGTGTGCCGAGGATGATATCGCATTTCTCGGCTGCAAGGTTGTAATAGACCGCTGTCTCTTCGTCCGATGTCCATGTGTATGGGCGATAGTCAAGATCAAACACAATAACTGTGCCATGTTTTTTTGCATACGTTAGTGCCTGTAATACGGCTTCACGGGATGGGCTCTGCGCGAGGGCTGTGCCTGAGATTAACAGCACTTTGGAGTCAGCAATCAACTGCTCTTGTACCTCTTGCGCCTGTAATAACAAATCCGCTACATTGTCCCGGTACATCAGGATACTGCAATCCGTTGGGCTTTTGATTTCGGTAAAAGCAAGCCCTGTCACCGCTCCAGTGTCATCTGTAACTACATTTGATGTGTCGATGCCGTTCTTCTCCAAATAACTCTGGATGAATCTGCCCATCTGGTCACCCGCGATCTTACCGATAAAAGCCGTCTTCATACCCAGTCTGGACATGCCAATCGTAATATTGGCCGGAGAGCCACCTACATACTTCGTAAACGTCATCGTCTCTTCCATCGGGCGATTGATCTCATTGGCGTTCAAGTCGATGCACAAGCGGCCAATCGCGGTGAAATCCTTCTTCCTGGATACCGGAAAGGATACGTAAGTCATTGCATGTGAGCCCCTTTCTGTAGTGGGATTTTCCATGTTCTATATGGATATCTAGACTAGTTACTCATTCCATCGTAAGAACTCGTAACGGCTAGAGTAAGTCAGTTTTATTTTCCAATCGTAACGTTATACTCTTGCTGGCCTTCTTCCTTTTTCGCTTCACAGGTGTGGCCTCTGACCGCTACAATGCTAAACGAATCAGCTGTGTTGGTATAACGACTCCATATAGTTCAAAGATCGCTTCGCATACTCATATGGGTTATGAATCGCAGGGTCCTGCTCTCCTTCAAGCATCGCCCAGCCATCGTACCCTCGTGTGATCAGTTCTTGTAGAATTGGTGCAAAATCAATGCATCCATCGCCTGGTACAGTGAACACTCCTCTACGAATACAGCCGACAAAGTCAGATTGCTCCTCGCGTGCTTCATCCAGCACATGCGGGCGGATATCTTTCAGATGGATATAGGCGATCCGATCATAATGTTTGCGCAGCAGTTCAAGTGGATCGGCTCCGCCATAGTAGGCATGACCAGTATCATAGAGCAGATACACGAGAGAAGGGTCTGTCAGCTCCATCAGTCGATCAATCTCATCCGGTTGCTCTACCACTGTGCCTCCATGATGATGATACGTAAGCTTCAACCCATGTTCGCGGGCAATAGCTCCTGCTTCGTTCAATCCTTCAGCGAAGATATGCCATTCAGATTCGCTGAGTCTGAGCACTTCTTTTTCATTCGGTGTCCGTCTTGGATCAAAATGAAGTGACCCGCCTACCTCTGCCGTACTGATTACCTTACTGCCCATGGATTGCAGAAATTCCGCATGTTTGCGATAACTGTCCAGCTCCGACTGACGATATGCCGTGTCGGAGAAAAGTACGGATTTCCACTGGGAGATCAGCTTGATATTCCTTTTGCTCAATTCCTCACGCAATATAGTAGGATCGGTAGGATATTTACGTCCCATCTCTGTACCTGTCAGCCCAAGACGCTGAATGTCATCCAGAATCTGTGCACACGTTGTCGCATCACCATGCTCTTTCACATCTTCACCGACCCAATTGATCGGATGAATCCCAAGCTGGAATGGCAGCTTGCTCATTGCCCCACGTCTCCTTTGTCGTTCAACATTGTGATTCACTATATTAAACTGGATTAAATCGGTCTTGCTTTGGCACGGTTGGCTTTCATGGTGTGATGAGCATGAACTACCTTTTCTTCGGCAGATACCTCAGGTACACCCACATTCCACCATGACTCGTATCCACCTGCGTTGGTTCCAGGCACGACCGGAATCTCAATCAACGTACTCACTGTTTCGTTCTTCGCATCTCGGAGTGCTTGTTCCAGCTGTTCTGCTGTCTCCGCTCTATAGGATTTGGCTCCCATGCTTCGGGCGTGTGCAGCAAAGTCCATTGGCATGTAATCCCCGGTCAGTCGTCCACTCTCGGATTCCCGATAACGGAACTCATTGCCGAACCCGTCACTACCGTGTTCCCGCTGCAAATTATGAATACATTGGAATCCATTGTTGTTGAATAATAGAACGGTCATCTTCTTCTGTTCCTGCAAACTAGTCACAAACTCCGAATGCAGCATCAAATAACTGCCATCACCGACCATCGCGTACACTTCACGATCCGGCTCGGCAAGTGCTGCTCCGAACGCTCCACTTACCTCGTACCCCATACAGGAGAATCCATACTCCATGTGGTATGTCTTTGGTTCAGACGCACGCCACAGACGATGTAGATCACCCGGCAGACTGCCCGCCGCACACACAATAACGGAGGATGGATCAATGGTCCGGTTAACGATGCCAACTGCTGTAGTCTGTGCCAGCCCTGCTTCATGTTGAGCTGCATACAGCCGATCCACTTCTGCATTCCACTCAGCGCGGAGATCAGCAACTTCGGATGCGCCATATGCACTTCGGTATTGTCTTTCCTGCAATTCCTTCTGCAAAGCCTGCAATCCTTCGCGAGCATCTGCCAGAATGGCTTCTCCGCCTAACTTGGCGGCATCCATACTGTTCAGGTTGATGTTGATGAATGAAGCTTCCGGATGTTGAAAAGCAGAGCGGGACGCCGTCGTGAAATCCGAGAACCGCGTACCGACGCCGATCACAACGTCTGCTTCTCTCGCCAGCCTATTGGCTGCCAGAGAGCCGGTAACCCCGATTGCCCCCACATTTAGTGGGTGGTCCCAAGAAACTGCGCTCTTGCCCGCCTGCGTCTCGGCGATCGGAATACCAAATGCCTCGGCGAACTCCAAGAGTTGAACGGACGCCTCAGAGTACAACACACCGCCGCCTGCAACGAGCAGCGGTTTTCTGCCTCGGGCAATCTGCTCCGTTGCCCGCTCAATGGCTGCCTGTACCGGGGGACGACGATCCAGATAATGTACTTTGCGGGCAAAGAAAGATTCCGGGTAATCGTACGCTTCTGCCTGCACATCCTGCGGCAATGCGAGCGTTACTGCTCCCGTCTCTGCTGGATCGGTTAGCACACGCATCGCCTGTGTAACAGCAATCATCAACTGTTCGGGACGAACAATGCGATCCCAGTACTTGCTGACGGCTTTGAATGGATCAGTTGCTGAGATTGTATAATCACTGCTCACTTCCAACTGCTGAAGTACCGGGTCCGGTTCCCGTGTAGCAAAGTTATCTCCAGGAAGCAATAAAACCGGAATCCGGTTCACCGTTGCAGTAGCTGCCGCTGTAATCATATTCAAAGCACCAGGTCCAATGGATGTTGTACATGCATAAATCTGTCTACGGTTCTTCTGCTTGGCATAAGCCGCTGCCGTATGCACCATGCCTTGTTCGTTCTTGCCTTGCATATACGTCAGGCTTCCCGGACTGCGCTCCAGCGCTTCTCCAATGCCTGTTACATTGCCATGTCCAAAAATACCGATGATTCCCTTCACAAACTTGGTTTCCACCCCGTCAACCGAGATATATTGCTGATCCAGGTATCGAAGCAGTGCCTGAGCCATCGTTAGTCGAATTGTATTCATGAATTGATCGCCGTCCTTTCCTTTACGGGTTAAGCGCTTAATCTACGTTAAGTTTAAGCGCCTTACCCCTAAAGGTTAAGCGCTTAATTGATATGGTATTACAGGTTAATGATTTACGCAAGCTATTTTTGTAAGCGTTTTTATAAATTGTGATAAAGAAAAGATATTCTTGTGTTCGAACATGTGTTAGACCTTCTCTATTTGAACACTTCCACAATGACTAAGGACAGACTTAAAAGAGAGGGAAATATATCGTGAGGATGGGATACATGCTGGTACATGATATTCAGCCAAATAATCCGTGGTCTTTGTATAAAATCATGGAATATATGCCTGTGAATGCAAAAAAAGAAAGATACGGTGAGTACCGTCTCTTTCTTTTTCAATATATAAGCGGGTGATGGGAATCGAACCCACGCTATTAGCTTGGAAGGCTAAAGTTCTACCATTGAACTACACCCGCATAACAACAATCGGGATGACACGATTTGAACATGCGACCCCCTGGTCCCAAACCAGGTGCTCTACCAAGCTGAGCTACATCCCGTTA
>NZ_ASPR01000024.1:0-112527 GCF_000517845.1 Paenibacillus sp. FSL R5-192
CAGGCACCGCGGGCACGTGCGGGCCCTTCACCTCCGGCAATAGCCCGGAGGGGAGGGGGCCCGCATCGGGCAGCAGGCTGCGCAGCCCTGCTGCCTCTGCGGCGGCGCTGCGCTGGAGCGCCGTGTAGCGCGCCGCCGCCGCGGACTGCGCCAGCAGCGCTGCGCGGCTGGCGTCCAGCGCCTGAAGCGCGGCTTCGCCTCGCGCTGCCAGCGCCTCCAGCATGCGGTCGACCAGCATCATGGCCGACCTGCGATAGCGGGCCTCAATCTCGCCCCGCACATCTTTGCTGAACTGAATCACATACTCTGGAGATACCTCTGCACTGGCACTGCGTTTCATCTCCAATAGTGCTTCATCTACAGCTGGCAGCTCCGTATTAAGCGCTTGCTCCCACTCCGCTCCCCATAGCTGATGGGATTCACCCAGCTGTCTAAGCATTGTACGAATATGTACCTCAACTTGTCCGGAAGCCTGATCCTGCAATAACCGCACCAGTTCAGTAGCACGACGTTGTTTCTCCTGCTCGGTTTTGCCACCTGAGAACAATAAACCCACCCGGAAGCCCGGTTTGCGGCTCTCCAAATAGGCGGCAGCCGACGTACGAATATCCGCAGGAGTAAGATTTGCATTTGCCAGAAGAGGTTCCAGCTCTGCCCGGAATTTCTCACGCACTCGCGAAGGCCCGGTACGAATGTCTGCTGCTTGTTGATCGAGAAGCTCCAGCTCTCGTTCCAAGCGTTCAATTCCTTCCTTGCCACCAATCTCATCCAGCAGGGAATTCTCTTCGTCTTCACGTTTCTCGGCTTCTCTCGTCAAGTGTTGCTCCGTTACATGACTGGCCGAACTTGCCAAACTGTGCGTAATTAACGCTTCCTTCTCTTGCATCATGTGTCCAATGAGTTCCGGAAGCACATCCCACTGGTTGTAGCGATGCTGCTTGTCGCGGAGGGAAGTAAACAACAGTCCGTCATATCTGACTTCCCAGGCCGCAAATATAGCTTCGACACCTTCGGTATATTGGTCAAAAGAGAGCTCACGCTCCCGATGCTTGTCGATCTGGTTCACGATCAAAAACAACGGTTTGCCCCAATCCGACAGACTCTTGGCAAATGAAAGGTTGGTCTCGGACTGAACATGGTTATAGTCCATGACATAGAACACCACATCCGCCAGATGGAGCGCTGAATGGGTTGCGAGACTATGTCCGCGATCTGTTGAATCCACACCTGGTGTATCCAGCAGGACAGCATCATCTTTCAGCAGAGGAATATCATCCCATACCTCAATTGAGCTGTAAGCTCCACCATTTTTGCAATACGCCTCCAATTCCTCTGGAGAAACTTCAAGTGTTCCTGTTCCATTGTCAGCGCTTACGTTTGGAGTAGTATAAATAAGCGCTCTTGGCTTACCATTACGTATGGATACCACATTTGCACTTGTTGGCACGGGACTTGAAGGCAACACCCGCTTACCGCATAAACTGTTGATGAGACTCGATTTTCCTGCAGAGAAATGACCACAGAACGCAATCGTCAGATGTTTCATTTCCGCCTTGCTGATTAAATCCGTTATAGCCTGTACAGCTGTATGGTCCCCTGTCTGCTCCATCGCTTCACGCAGCGGAAGCAGAGGTTTGGCCATTTCTTTTGGGTAATCTGTTCTGGACATGACTGGCCTTCCCCCTGGCTCCTCTAATTTGACATCCGTTTCGACGTCTATCTCTTTTACAACATTTATTTTAACATTATCAAGTTTGAATTTGAACGGTTGGAATTGAATATACATAAATGGACGTATAAGTTCTATAATCTAAAAAAAATAAAACCGAACAAGTCGGTTTTATCTGTAATACGTTTTATACTCGGTATTTAGCAAATGCTTACGCCAAGTGTCTGTTGCATGAATGCGATGTGATCACCTTAACCACAACGATCCTCATGACATTAATACAACAGAAACAATAGTGTAACCACTTCTTATGAAACTGCGTTCTCCATGGAAGGCAGCAAGATTTCAAATACTTGTCCATGTTGCAGAATTGTAATGTCTCTGCCTTTGTCTCTCATAACAACAACTTCTGGTTTAACGGACATACGCTCCAGATAATGTTCAGGCACGTCGCCAGAGTGGCTTACTGTGATGCCTTCTACTTCTTTTTCTTCATTTTCAGCCATTTCCTGTTCAACGATTTGTTCAAAGATATCGGAGAAGGCCTCAAAATTGTCAGTGTACACGGAAATGCATTTCATGATTATTCATCCTTTTCTGCTCATTAATTTATTTTTCGTTTTCGGGTGGTGACACGTTCCTTATCTTTCCTGATTTGGGACGTTTTCATACGTTTTTTCCCTTCCCTGCATATGTCCAGCAATGGACAGATATGACACGCAGGGTTCTGTGCCTTGCAATGGTAGCGTCCAAAAAATATAAACCGGTGGTGAGTTAAAGTCCACTCGTCCCGGGGTACGCGCTTCATTAGTTTCTTTTCGACTTCAAGTACGGAGTCATCCCAACCTGCAAGCGCCAGCCGCTTGGATACACGTTCAACATGAGTATCTACCGCAATTGCCGGTACTCCAAACGCATTGGAAACAACTACATTCGCGGTTTTCCGCCCGACACCTGGTAGCGTCACAAGCTGATCATGTTCCTGCGGTACATCACCGCCATACTGCTCTATTAAAATTCGGCACATGTTCTGAATATGCTTGGCCTTGTTCCGGTACAAACCGATTCGCCGAATATCCTGTTCCAACTCTTCGAGAGGAACTGCCAGATAATCTGCTGGGCTTCTGTACTTCTGGAACAGATCTGCGGTTACCTTGTTCACCGTTTCATCGGTGCACTGGGCAGACAAAAGGACAGCTACCGTCAATTCAAATGCATTGCTGTGATTTAATTCGCAATGTGCATCAGGAAACATTGCTTCCATAGTTTCGAGTATATGTCTAACCGTCGCTGCATTCATGAAGAGCTACCTCCCACAAAATGACTCCACTCTGCGGAGCCTTACTTCGAAGCTTCATCCGAGTACTTTGCGGGGACCTCAAAAAGCTTGCAAAAAAAACGTCTTGATGCGGGAAAGATCCCGTATCAAGACGGTCATTCTTTTGATCCTCGAAAAGAAACGATTACTGTTTTTGAATCTCCAGAATAACATTGTTCAGGAGATACAATACAATATTATCATTATCTCTGAGAGATTGCACGCTTAAAGTATTGTCACCCTGGTGAACAAATACACTTGATCCGAGTGCAAAACGATAGTTTGTGTCTGCTGTCGTTTCCCGTTTAACCAAAATCTGGTTACCCACGCCATCATAAGACCAGAATTGTTTGCTCATGACAGTTAGTACTCTGAAGCGTGTGGAATTATCCGTATCTTTTGTCATTTCCACACGATCTCCGACCGTAAGACTAGTCAGTGAAGTTAATGTGGAGCCAGATTTTACGACTTTAACAGAACCGCTAACAGGCACGGTTTCAGTCTGGCCGTTAAACTGTTTGAGCGTTACAGATGAAGCATCTACCGCTGTAACTTCAGCCAGCGTACGCTTCACGACTTGAACCGCTTTTGGCGTAGCTCCTTCAAACGTTACATTAATCAGGTTGCCTGCTGTCAGTTGTGAAGGCGTGATCGTCTGACCACTTTCTCCTGTCAGTACGGCTTGATCCACGTAGAACTGACTTGTCAACAGATCGGATTTTACTCGAATACGACTATTTGCTTCCAAGGCAACCACTTCGAATTGAGCCACAGTGTTCAGTGCAACCTTCTGCACTACATCCTGATTTGCTCCAAGCGTTACGGTCACTTTGTCACCAATCTTCAAATCTCCCAGACTTGCGCCCGATTTGTTATAGATCTCAACCGTAGGTGCTGTACTATAAGGCACTGTAATCGTCTGATTACCAGACAACACACTGATTTTTCTGCCCGTTGTGTCAATGTTGCTGATCGTACCTTCATACTTGTAAATCACTTTAACGGACAACGCACGTGTTCCCACATAGGTCAGATCCAATTTGCGACCATCATTTAAAATCGACTCCAGACCAGCGAGTGTAGGTTTCGTCGTATTGTAATCCAGTTTGGTTTTCTCATCCAATGTAAATACAAACGGTTTCTTGTTGTTGTCCAACACGGTAAGTACCTTTGTTTTGCTGTTGTAAGATACAACCGTTACTCCGTTCATAGGTTCCATTTGACGTCCAATCACCTGAATACGCGTTACCTGGTCGTCAGAGTTCAATGTCAACTCCACCTGATCCCCGTTCGTTGCATCCGTGATGAGATCATTCAGCGTTGCATCCTGAATGCCATTGATAATGACTTCTGGCTTTTCAGTCAGCAGTTTCGCCTCAAGGGAACCCCCTTCACGTTTGAACGTTAACGTGGACTGGTTGCCACCGATCTCAACCAATGTTCCTCGCACAGATTGCTCCACACCTTGAGACAATGTGATAGTTTGCAAAACACTGTCCTTTACGGTGTATTTCACGGCACTGCCGGCTTTGAGATCAGCCACTGACATGATACGGTTTTGATATGTGATAAGCAGATTGTCATTGTATGCAAACTGCTCTGTTGCACCCGCTGCATTGACAAGTTTGATCGTTTTGCCAGAAGTGGATACTTCAGCAACTACGCCATTGTCACTCTTGTTAACAATGCCGGATTTCACACGAATAGCGACTGTTTTTTTGTCAGCCGAGAACGTCTCACGCTGAACTTCGATGATGCTATCTGCCGTAATATCGGACAGTTTGATTGCATTACCATTCTGATCGATGAATGCAGTTGCCTCATCATAACTGTACGTTTCGTAATTCTCGCCCACAAAGATACCAATTTTATTACCAGACAATGAACGTGCAAATGTACCTTCAACACTTTCCACCTGCGGTGTAGCATCAACAACTTCCACATAGGAAGCCCCACCTGCAGAACCTACAATCATAACTTTCGTGTACAGCTTCACATCTGTGGCGGAAGCACGAGTTTCACTGTCTTTCGTAAAGTAAGGCGTACTGCTGTTCACTGCGAAGTTAACGGCTTTGCCGTCCACAACCAGCGTGATCTGCCCATCTTTCAATCCTGTCACATAACCCGTGGATGTGTTCGGGTACGTTGTATCCGTTAACGATTCACCACGACTGAAGAAGGTAGCCAGTTGAGCACGGGTTACGGAACCAGTTGGATTGAATTTGTTGCCTTCCACACCTTTGGCCAGATCCAGGCTAACAGCCAGATTGACATAACCTTTACCACTTTCGGAAATACTTGCATTATCAGCAAATCCGGTAGATTGATTGTTTTGTGCCTTCGCTTCAGCATCCTTGTCCAATGAACGGATTAACAATTTCGTAATCCATTCCCGTGAAGCTGGTTTTTGACCCCAGGAGGTCTTGGATACATCCACCGTTGATTCTTCCGTTTTGTCAATCAGTCCCAGTTGAAGTGCCAGCGCGACATATGGCTTGAAATAATTTCCCACTTCCATGTTTGTCGGTAATGCCGCCGCCGTGTCGGTATTCAACTGGCCCTCTTGATTCATAAAACGGATTGCCATCGTTACAGCTTCTTGCTGTGTTACCGCGTCTCCTGGACGGAACAGGCCGTTGTTACCGAGAAGAATACCTTGATATGCCAGTTTGTACACATGTTTCTCAGCCCAGTATCCGACCTTGATGTCACTGAACAAACCAGTTGGTGCAGCCGTATTTGTTATTGCAGCAGTCTGACCCTGCCCCGTTTCTGTTGATTCTGCTGCCATGGCAGCTCCGCCGGCGCTAAGGGCCATCATGCCTGCAAGCACGGCTGATACTACTTTTTTAGAGTGTGATGTATGGTTATATTTAAAAGTCACCTATGATTCCCCTCTCTCATGTAAAACGACCCATATTCCGTGGATTCACGGTACAACAGTATGCTGTACAGCCTATTCGGATCTTGTCATTGGATGTTCAAGATCCACATGGCCCATCAAACTCTCTGTCTGCTGACCATCCACCAGTAAATCAAGTGATTTTACTTCATCAAACTGGAAGAACGTTTGTTTTAGAGCATCCAGCGCATAAGACTCTCCACCTGCTCCAAGACGAGCCGTATCTGGCATATGAATATCCAGCGTAAGAGCTCCATCCTTGAACTGAACAGACTTCAATTCAATTTCTTTAGACCACAGCGGAACCAGTTTAGCGTCTTTGCTCTGTTGCAGTGATTCAAAGGCAGCTTTATATTTGGCATCATCCGATGCGTATGAAATCTCTGCCGAAGCTTTGTGCAACTCCAGTTCTTCTTCATCCGTATAGAATACAGTGATTGTTTTCTTTTCATTACTTTCGGAAGTTGCCGGCTTCTCCGTAGACGTTTCGCTTGGCGGAGTAGTTGTAGTCGCTTCCTCTGAGCTGCCTTCCTCCGTGGATTCTGTAGGCGTTGTATTCTCTTCAGGCTCAGCAGTTACCGGTTCGGTAATTGTTTCACCTTCAACCTCGGTTACATTGTTTTCAGTTCCTGCGCCTTGCGTCTGATTCGGAGCAGCTGTTGGCTTGCTTCCACATCCAGCAGCAACTGCCATAACCGTTACCAGCAAGGCTGCAATCCATATTTTCTTGTTCATTCTAACTCCGCCTCCTCAACATAAGGGCTTGTCCCTTATTTAATTCCCAGATACTCCTTGATTCCTGCAACAATCCCTTTGGCAACACTTTTCTGGAAACTCTCAGTGAACAGGGCTGCTTCGTCACTCTTATTGCTAAGGAATCCACCTTCCAGCAGAACTGCTGGCATTGTCGTTTCACGGGTCACATGGAGACTTGCCGTTTTCACTCCACGATCTTTCAGTCCGGAAGACTGTAAAAGATACTTGTGCATCACTGTAGCAAGTGCTTTGCTGTTGGAGCGTGTATAGAATGTCTCTACACCGTTCGCAGCAGCAGGGCCACTGTTAGCATGAATGGAGATGAAAATATCCGCTTTTATGTCTTGTGCAATCTTCACACGTTCTTTCAATGCCAAAAATGTATCATCGCTGCGCGTTAACACAACGTCAATTTTGGATTCTTTTTTCAACAAGGCCTCCACTTTCAGAGCCATTGCCAGATTGAAGTCTTTTTCACGTTTACCAGTTACACCGATTGCCCCAGGATCCTGATCTCCGTGACCTGCATCGATAACGACAACTTTTTTGCCATTATTACCAACTGGAGGAGCAGGTGTACCACTTTGATTGTCGAGGTTAATCATAACCAGTCCGGAATCATTTTGCACACTGTACCCTTTTGAACTGGACAGATCGATTACAAAACGAATTGTAGATGGACTGTTGCTGTATAACGAGTAACGAATCTTCGACACATCCGGATAACCGCTAACGACGAGTTGTCCATTCTGGTTGCTGTCTAGAGCCTGTCCTTCACTGAACGAATCAGCAAATGCGGTATTCGGCAAGTCTATAACGATTCGATCTGGTCCTGTCATCGTGAAGACGTTCGGCTTCGTACTTCCGCTTGTTGCAATCATGAAGCGGTTGTCGCTGAAGCTGATGCCGTTCACCAGTACAAGACCTTCTTGATCCGATCCTCCGCCTTCATTGCCAGAGTTCGGAGGTGTGGTTGTCCCGTTTCCGGAACCTGAATTCTGGGTAACTAATGTTACCGTCTTCGTGGTATTGTTCCAACCCACCTTAAGACCCATTTCCTCACCAATAAATCGGAGAGGTACGAGCGTAGTACCATTTTTCACGAGTGGCGGGGCATCCAAGTTTACGTTACTGCCGTTCACCGTTGCCGTCTTCTGTCCAACAATCATCTGCATGGCAGTGTTGTCTTTGCTAATAGTCACTGTTTGAGTTTGCTGCTTCCACTCCACGCTATATCCAAGATTTTCGGACACAACCCGGATCGGAACCATCACCTTGCTGTTGATAATTTCCGCTTTTGTATCCGATGGCTGTACGATTTCTTTACCGTCTAGGATAATTTTCGTGTCTGTTGCTGCGTGACTATAGCCCGGGAATACGAGCCCAAAGACAAATAACAGTACCAAAAAACCGAACTTCTTCATCCTTCACCCCTACCATTCTCATATTTTTTTGCCGCATGTTGTCATTTTCCAACTCCGACTGACCGCTTGGGCATTACCAGACACCTATTAGACGCCCCTCGCTCTCAAAAGTTGCGAATATATTCCAACATAACAGAAAAAAAACGTTGTCAGATCAAGCTTTTTTTACATTTTAATGTCTTCTTTTTTCCTTATTTATCAAATATACATCTCTAAACAACGTAATACCCTAACCTTCATATTTGCGCACAATTCAATTTACAGTCCCAAAAATTCAACAATTCCGTCCACAATCGCCTGTGCACATTTGTCCTGGTATTCTTCCGTGAGCATGACTGCTTCATCTGTAGGGTTACTTAGAAAACCAAGTTCAAGTAACACAGCAGGCATGGTTGTTTCACGCGTCACATGCAGACTAGCCGTTTTAACCCCACGATCCTTGAGTCCTGTTACCGGTAACACATATTTGTGAAGAGTGTCAGCCAAAGTTTTGCTTTCTTTACGACTGTAGAGCGTTTCAATGCCGTTTGGTACCGGTGTAGTGAATTTGTTTCCATGAATGGATACAAAAACATCTGCCTGATTCAATTCTGCAATATCCACACGCTGTTTGAGCGAAAGTTCTGTATCATCCTGGCGTGTAATGACCGTTTGAATATTTGGGTATTTTTGAAGGGTTGCCTGTACCTTCAGTCCTACAGCCAGATTGAAATCCTTCTCATAAGCTCCTGACAAACTCACTGCACCCGATTGACGACCACCATGTCCCGGATCAATGACCACAATCGTTTTGCCATCATTGGTAGGTACTGCCGGTTGGCTTGTCGGTTCTCCACTCGTGGCTGTCAGGTCAACGAGCAAGACATTGTTATCTCCAACAGACCATTTGGCTGTAGCCGTCTGATTCAGATCCAGAACGACACGCACGGTAGAAGGCGATTTACTGAACATGGCATACCGAACTTTGGAAACTATGGATGAATCCGTAACGAGAATCTGTCCACTCCCATCCGGGTTAGAGGCTTGTCCCTGAATGAATTCCTCAGAAAATGTCGCTGAAGGCAGATCAACAATAATTCGGTCTGGCCCACCAATACTGGATACTTTGGGGCGAATATTACCGTTTGTTGCTACAATCAAGCGATCTCCGCTGAAGCTGATGCCTTGAAGCTCTGTCAAACCATCCGGGACAGGTGCCTCGACGGGGTCACTGTCACCTTCCGTTTCAACTACGGGAGGAATACTAAATAGGCTTACTGTCTTGGTTCCATTGTCCCAGCCAACACGCAGACCCATGCCTTCCCCAACAAAGCGTAACGGAACAAGCGTAGTTCCCTGTTTGATCAGTGGGGGCGAATCCAAGTTCACCACGTTTCCATTCACTGTAGCTGCATCTTTGCCAGCCGTCATTTGAATCATGCTGTTTCCTTTTTGAACCTGGACTGACTGAGTTTCCTTCTCCCACTTCACCTTATAACCCAGGTTCTCGGATACAATTCGAATTGGAACCATGACCGTTTTCCCAATATTCTCTGCAGGTGCACCCGTCTGCTGGTTAATGGTTACACCGTCGAGTACAATCGAGGGCGTGGTGTCTGCATGGGCCATGATTGGGAATAAACATAGGAACAGAAGAAAAACGACTGCTGCCGACCATTTTTTCATACCTCATCCACCATTCTTTTTGTCTTTTGAACATCCGACCTGATTCTCTGCAGCGTAACATCAATGACAATATGTAACCTTCCATAATCTACTAATCAGTTTATCAGATATTGTCTGATCATCCGGTTACAACGTTGTCATATTTAGTCGGAAACTGAGTAGCAAAAAGGTTACTTTCTCCATTCGTCCAGTACCCGAAATTATATGAAAATTACATTTCTTATCCATTTTTGCTATGCTGAGTTCAAATACTTGAATACAGGAGACTGAGCCTTGATGCCTAAAATACTGATCGTGGACGATGAAGCAGATCTTCGAAAGCTACTGACTGATTATTTTGAAATTAACGGTTATTCCGTGATGACGGCCAAGGACAGCCGTGAAGCGCTGCGGAAAGTGGAAAAACAACCCGATCTCGTTTTGTTAGATATCAACATGCCTGAACAGAACGGCCTTCAATTATGTGAAAAAATTCGCGACTTTGTCTCTTGCCCGATCTTATTCTTAACGGCTCGAATCGAAGATGCTGATAAAATAGCGGGATTTCGTGCCGGAGGCGATGACTATATCCTGAAACCTTTCAGCATTCGCGAGTTGGGCGCCAGGGTCGAAGCACATATACGCAGGGAACAACGAATCCAAACTAAATCTTCGGTAAGGTTTAACAATGAATTGGTCATTGATTATACGGCCAGAGAGCTCTACTACCTGGATAAACGAATTTCACTGCCCAAAAAAGAGTTTGATATTGTCGAATTGCTGTCCACGCATCCTGATATGGTGTTTGGAAAGGAACGCATATACGAAAAGATTTGGGGCATGGACGAGCAAGGTGACAGTAATGTCATCGCAGAGCATATCCGGCGAATTCGCTACAAATTAAAGGAATACGGCTGTGATAATCAAATCGAGACCGTTTGGGGAGTAGGGTACAAATGGCCAAGTTCATGACTAGACTCCTGTTTTTAAAGCGATTGTCCTTGCTACAATCTTTTATGCTGTTGTGTGTGGTCACACTCATTGCCGTGCTTGCCGTTATAACTTTGGAGTTTGCTTGGGCGGAGAACCTGCGGCTGCGTTTCGGAGAAACGGATTGGGTGATGCCCTCCCTCGTCACGGCGGTTCTGCTCACCGTAGCGACTGGTATTGTCACCATGGCCGTTCTATTTTACAGATGGAAGCTAAAACGTCCGCTGGAGCTATTAAAACGAGCATCCAAGAACATTTCGGCCAACGATCTAGACTTCAGCATTTCCTATGACAGCCAGGATGAGATGGGCGAGCTGATCACGCTATTTGAAAACATGCGCTCACAATTGGAAAAAAACCTTAAGACACTTTGGCGTTCGGTTGAAGAGCGCAAGCAGATCAATGCTATTTTTGCCCATGATCTGAGAACACCCCTGTCCGTGTTAAAAGGAAACGCCGAGCTTCTCTCCACCTATCTTCCTGAGAAGAAGTTGTCGGAAGAAAAGGTGCTGGACTTGATCCATACTATGAACCTTCACATCTTGCGTCTGGAGAGTTATGCAGAGGCCATGAACTCCATTCAGAGGCTGGAGGATGTGCCGTTGAACTTCCAATCGATGGATACGATCTCATTGACGGCTTTGCTGGATGGCAGCGCTGAACAAATCGCGAAACAGTTCGGTATACGTTTCGTCTCATCCGTGGAATATGATAATGCCTCAGTACATGTAGATCCCTATCTCGTCATGCAGATTTTCGAGAATATAGTGGCTAATGGGGCGAGATACGCAGCCAGTCAAGTGAACGTCCAATATGACGTTCAGGGAGGCATTATGAAGATTACCGTCTCAGAGGACGGTCCTGGTTTCTCTGACGAAGCCCTGAGTAAGGCTATACTCCCTTTTTACCGAGGCGAAGTATGGGATGCGAGCGAACATCGCGGGCTGGGCCTTTACGTTTGCAAGGTGTTTTGCGAAAAACATGAAGGTAGTCTTCAGATTGCAAACGGTCCTAACGGAGGTGGAAGCGTCACGGCAAGTATTGGGACCCAAGTTGATAAATAGTTGAAAATGATCTGATAACATCTCCTTATCTTGAATTTAAGGAGTGTTATCATGCTAAAACTGAAAAAAAGAATGTATATCACAATTAGCTGTTTGTTGTTATGTACCGCGTGGGCGTCCCCGTTATCCGCCAATGAAGCCAGAGACAGGACAGAAGTTCTGCAGGAGATCGATGAATATATGAATCGGAGCATGAAGGCCAATTACATTAAGGCTGCTTCACTGGCGATTGCCAATAACGATGAGGTCTTTTACGCAAAAGGCTACGGGACATTTGCGGACGGCCAGAAGGTTACGGGCAACACCCCTTTTCCCATTGCTTCACTAAGCAAGTCCTTTACTGCATTGGCTGTTCTGCAGCTGGTGGACAAAAGTCGGATCGACTTGGATGCTACTTACGCTTCCTATTTTCCAGAGCTTTCTCCACAGGACCCCCGCGTTCTTGACATCACGGTCCGTCATTTACTGAATCAGACGAGTGGTCTTAATGACAAGATTAATCCCGATATGACAAAGACTCCGCAATTCCAATCACTGGCTGAAGCGAACCAATTATTAAACACAGTTCAACTTGCTCATATCCCCGGAACTGCCTACAGCTATCATAATCCCAATTACGTGCTGCTGGCGAACCTCGTGGAAAGTGTTAGCGGAGAGCGCTTTTCGGATTATCTGAAAAAACATATTTTTGAACCGCTAGGAATGAACCATACCTTCAGTGTCAGTACAACGCAGCAATTCTATGAGAATAATACTATCCCGCTAGGACATTACCTGAGCTTGGGACGCGCTATAAGTCAATCCGAACCGCTTTGGTTCATTGAGGGCCCCGCCGGTATCGTTTCAACCGCAGAGGACATGTCCCTATGGATGCTTTCCCAATATAATGGCCGCCTCGTTTCCCCTGTGCTGATGAAACAGTATCATGCCTCAGGAGCGATCGGTCCGTACGGCATGGGCTGGCTTGCAAACCAAGATGCGTCTAACGGCCAAACGATCTCCCACAGCGGCATTTTCTGGACCTACAAGTCCGAAGAACAGGTTTATTTGAACGAGCAAATGGGCATTGCCGTAATGTTTAATTCTGGTATAAACGCTTATGTGAATTACTCGGCATTTATTGATGGAATAGCGGATATTATGAGGGGGCAGGAACCCCAAACCTCTTTTGTAAACGGTCGGAATATGGAAACGATCATGATTGCGCTGATCATCGCTACGCTTGCATGGGGCATCTACGGCTATTCTCGCATACTTCGGAACAACCACCGCCTAACGATCAGCAAATTGATTATGATCACGGTCGGTAGACTGATCCCGGTTCTAATTCTCTTATCTCTGTCCCCCTTGGTTACGTTTATCGGCGGAGGACGTGTGCTGCCTTGGTTTGGCATCTGGACTACGCTATCAACTCCAATCATATGGCTTATGGTATGGTCACTTGTGAATTTCGTGCATTTGGCTTGTTATATCTATGTCTATTTTCTGAATACAAAAAACGACCCATTGGAGCTACCTCAGTAATCGATTTTTAGGTTCTCTATTTAGTCGGCTGTTATTGTATCTGTTGAAGTATTCGGCCAAGAAAATTCAGGAGTTCTATGTATAGCTACTTATCAAGCTAATTTAGCTCTGAAATTACAAAAAGCTTCTGTCTCACCGATGGGAACAAGGTCCCTTTGGCGAGCAGAAGCTTTCTGTTATGCAATACTTTAACGATTAACCGAACAGTTTTGCCGCGTGGCGTTGTTCGTAAGCAGCGATTTCATCATCATGTTGAAGAGTCAGACCGATATCATCCAATCCTTGCAACAGGAATTGACGACGGTGCTCATCCAGATCAAAATCGATATGCAGTCCGTATGCATCAGTAATCGTTTTGTTTTCCAGATTTACATTCATCTCATAGCCTTCATGTGTCGCTGTACGTTGGAACAAGTCTTCAACTTGCTCTTCTGACAACTTGATTGGCAAGATTCCGTTCTTAAAGCAGTTATTATAGAAGATGTCTGCATAAGATGGAGCGATGACACAACGGAATCCATAGTCCAAAATCGCCCATGGCGCATGCTCACGGGATGATCCACAGCCAAAATTGGCACGTGAGATCAGGATGGATGCCCCTTCATAACGAGGTTTGTTCATTTCGAAGGAAGCATTATTGTTGCCCTCTTCATCAAAACGCCATTCATAGAACAAAAATTGTCCAAATCCGGTACGTTCAATCCGTTTCAGGAACTGTTTCGGAATGATTGCGTCTGTATCTACATTGACCCGGTCTACCGGTGCAACAATGCCTTGTAATGTTTTGAATTCTTCCATATTAAACGTTCTCCCTTCTGTCTGTTATAGATTAGATCGCTGCTTCTGTTTTGAAATTCCAGTCCCGTACGTCCACAAAGTGGCCCTTAACCGCTGCTGCTGCTGCCATTGCCGGAGATACCAGATGCGTACGTCCTCCGCGTCCTTGGCGTCCTTCAAAGTTACGGTTGGACGTCGAAGCACAACGTTGACCTGGCTTCAATACATCCGGGTTCATCGCCAGACACATACTGCATCCCGCATCACGCCATTCAAATCCGGCTTCCGTAAAGATTTTATCCAAACCTTCTTGTTCAGCCTGAATTTTAACACGTCCTGAGCCTGGTACAACAATTGCTGTAACCTGACTGGATACCGTGTGACCTTTAGCCACTTGTGCTGCTGCACGCAGATCTTCGATCCGACCATTGGTGCAAGAACCGATAAATACATAATCAATTGGAATCTCGGCGATTGGTGTTCCCGGTTCAAGTCCCATATATTCAAGCGCTTTTTCAGCCGCTTTACGTTCGTTTTCTGTAGGCAATTCAGCCGGAACAGGAACTTTCGAAGAAATGTCGGTTCCCATGCCAGGGCTTGTTCCCCAAGTTACTTGCGGAATCAATGTCTCCACATCGATTTCAACCATATGGTCGAACTCGGCACCTTCATCGGTTACAAGTTGTTTCCAACCCTCTACAGCTTCATCAAACTTCGCATCCGCTGGTACGTATTCACGTCCACGCAGATATTCAAATGTTGTTTCATCCGGAGCGATCAATCCTGCTCTTGCTCCACCTTCGATGGACATGTTGCAGACCGTCATACGCTCTTCCATGCTCAACTCACGAATGGACTCACCTGTGTACTCAATAACATAACCTGTTGCAAAGTCTGTACCGTATTTGGCGATGACTGCGAGGATCATATCTTTTGCGGTTACACCCGGGTTACGTTTGCCGACAAAACGAACTTCCATCGTTTTGGCTTTTGCTTGTTGCAAACATTGAGTTGCCATAACATGCTCAACTTCACTTGTTCCGATTCCGAATGCCAGTGCGCCAAACGCACCGTGTGTGGACGTATGACTGTCACCACATACAATTGTTTTACCCGGGTGAGTCAGACCCAGTTCAGGTCCCATAACGTGTACAACGCCTTGATCAATCGTGTCCAGATCATACAATTTCACGCCGAAATCACGGCAGTTTTGCGAAAGTGTATCAATTTGTTGTTTGGAGATAGGATCTGTAATGTTGAAACGGTCTTTCGTTGGAACGTTGTGGTCCATTGTTGCAAATGTCAGTTCAGGGCGACGAACTTTACGTCCGCTGAGACGAAGACCTTCAAATGCCTGTGGAGAAGTTACTTCGTGCACCAGATGTAGATCGATATACAGAATGCTTGGTTTGCCTTCTTCTTGATGAATTACGTGATTTTCCCAAATTTTCTCAAACATCGTTTTTTTACTCATCATTTTCACCTCATTATAAGTTCGGTCCTTGGAAGAGCCTCTGTTTTCTTTAAAAAGTGAAGCTCTTGAATGACATAAATATATCACCCTGTCCTTCATTGTTCCAAGATATAATATCTATAGATGTAATAGGTTTAACCTATAATGAGAGAAAGACAAATAAACCACTGTTCATCGCAGAGGTTTCAATTGATAACAATTATCATTATCAGATAAGTCTTATACTACGTTCCCGCCTCTGCGCTGTCAATGCTTTTTATCTAGAACATAAAAAAACAGCCCTGAATCCAGAGCTGCTTTCCTAGTTTCTGCTATGAAATGAAAGTTATCATATCAACGCCTTCTATAGAGAGTACTTGTTCAACTACTGTATTACAAACCGTTATTCGCAATCACATCTTTGTACCAATAGAAACTCTTCTTGCGTTTTCTCTCCAGTGTTCCATTGCCGTCATTATCCTGATCTACATAAATAAAGCCATATCGTTTCTCCATCTCTGAAGAAGAATAACTAATCAGATCAATTACTCCCCAACTGGTATAGCCCAGAAGTTCAACACCGTCCAGAATCGCTTCATGCATCTGTTCCATGTGAGAACGGAAGTAATCAATACGATAATCATCCTGAATGCTACCATCAGCTTCAATCGTGTCTACCGCTCCAATCCCATTTTCAACGATGAACAAAGGTACCTCATAACGGCTATACAGTTCATTCAGTGAGATGCGCAGACCTACCGGGTCAATCTGCCAGCCCCAATCATTCGTTTGCAGATACGGGTTCTTCACCCCTCCAGTTGTATTGCCACTCACCTGCTCCAATCGGTCGCCATCCACACTTGATACCAGGGACATATAATAACTGAATGAGATAAAGTCCACAGTGTGTACTTTCAGAATCTCTTCATCCCCCTCAAGCATATCCAGGTTAATCCCTTTTTCGGCAAAAAATCTCTTCGTAAAGTACGGATACGCTCCACGCACCTGTACGTCCGTAAACATAAGATTGAATTGATTATCCCGGGAAGCAACAAGTACGTCTTCGGGATTACATGTATGAGCGTACGTTGTCAGTTTGGTAAGCATACATCCGATCTGGGAACCGGGAATGATCTCATGACAGTATTTCACTGCGAGAGCACTCGCTACAAATTGATGGTGCAACCCCTGATATACGGCCTGCTCCAAATTTTCGAATCGCTCCGGAACAATACCACCACTCGTAAACGGATGACGAACAATGCTGTCAATTTCATTAAATGTAATCCAATACTTCACTTTGTCCTTATAACGGGTGAACACGGTTTTACAAAAGTGAACAAAATACTCGACGACTTTCCGATCCGTCCATCCACCGTGGTGATTCACCAGATACATCGGCATCTCATAATGCGACAACGTAATTAAAGGTTCAATTCCTTGTCTCAGCATGCCATCAATAACGCGGTCATAAAACTGCAAACCGGCTTCATTTGGCTCTGTTTCGTTGCCATTCGGGAAAATTCGGGTCCAAGCAATAGATAAGCGCAACGTTTTGAGACCCATCTCCCCAAACAGGGCCAGATCCTCCTCATAGCGGTGGTAAAAATCAATGCCTCTGCGTTTCGGATATTCTCTGTCCGAGGTAGACTCCATCGCAGTTTTGATCTGTTCTTCATTGATCGCATTATGCTTTTTATACTCACTCTTGGCTACACCTTTTCGATAGATAGCAATGTCGGCTGTAGACAGACCTTTGCCATCCACATTCCACGCTCCTTCTGCCTGATTGGCAGCAATCGCTCCTCCCCATAGAAAATCTTCTGGAAACGTTCTTGTTGTATTGGTCATTGTGTATTCCTCCTTGGATTATCTCTGTAACTCTTTCATTCTTGCTCAATTGCGACTCATGACCCGATTGATATGAATAATCAAATACATCATCTCTTCATTGGAGATCGTATGTTCAAACCGAGCTTCAATATAATCCTTGATTAGCAGTACGCAGGCTTCTTCCTGCGGGTATTTATTCGCGATCTGCTCAAAGAGCTCATGATCCTGCGTGTTTAACGTTTTATGTTCAAAAAGCCGTTGAATGAAAAACTGCAAATGTGTCAAAAAGCGTGAATAGTTGATGCTGTGTGTATCCAGCTCCACGTGATAGTGAATTTTGATAATATTGAGTACATCCTTGACGGTATTAGTCATCATCATGACCTGATTCATATTGTCATCATTCTGCTGCGCATTAACGAGATGAAAGGCAATATTCGCCGCTTCCTCTTCAGGCAGGGAGAGTCCAAGCTGTTTTTGAATGAGAGACAGACCATGCAACCCGATGCTGAACTCCTGCGGATAGAACTTTTTCACTTCCCACAACATTCGGTTCTGGATCGTCATATTGTCCTTGAATCGCTTCATGGCCATATACAGATGATCCGTTAATGCGACATAGAGATGATCACTCAGATGGCGGGACAATGTATGTTTGGCATGGGAGATGATTTCGTCAGCCAGAATCAGATATTCTTTTGGCGTTTCCTTCATCAGGGCGGTGAGATCCGAAGAGATCGTTTCATTTTCAAGGACATAGATCTTCTCGATCTCATCCTCCCCCACGACATCTCCCGGTTTGCTCCTGTAGCCGATGCCCTTTCCCATCACAATAATTTCCTTGTCATCCTCACCACGTCTGGCAAGAACAATGCTCGAATTCAATATTTTTATGACTTCCATATCAGGCTACCTGCCTTTCATTCATATTTCAGCGGGTTATAATACCGTAATTAATGGTTTCCCCGGTCCTGTTGTCGCCGCAGATTCATTGCCCAGCACCTCCAGATAATCCGATGAATTGGTCACAATTACAGGGGTCGTGGTGTCATAACCTGCGGCTTGTATAGCTTCAAGATCAAATTCAATCAGGAGCTGACCATGAGAGATCTGTTCTCCTTCGTTCACTTTTACATCAAAATGCTGGCCTTTCAGTTTCACCGTATCCAATCCGACATGAATCAGAAGTTCTACACCTTCTACCGATCTCAGACCGATGGAATGTTTAGTGCGGAACACCGTCTCAACGGTACCATCAAACGGGGCAAACACCTTGCCAACACTTGGCTGAATGGCCATACCTTGTCCCATGGCTTCTTGCGAGAAGGCCTCGTCCTTCACCTCTCTTAATGGCAGAACTTTACCTTCCAATGGAGCAAAAACGATCTTTTTCAATTTGATCCCTTTGGATGGCTGGATTTCAGATTCGCCTCTCGCTTTGTTTGTAGGACTGCCTGCTATCGACACTGCTGTTGGAACAACATCCTGAAATCCAATGACATATACAGCGACAAACGCGACAATGGCAGAGATCAGCATGGTAATGATCGCATAGATAATATTCATATGATCTTCACTGATAAACATAGGCATAGATGCAATCCCCGGACCCACGGCAGCATATGCCTTGAGATTCACAATACCTGCGAACAACCCAGCGACTCCGGCGCCGATCATGCAGGCAAACAGCGTTTTCTTGAGCCTTAAATGTACACCGTACAGAGCAGGTTCCGTGATACCGAATACACCTGAAATTCCTGCAGACAAAGCGACTTGTTTCAGCTTGATGTCTTTGGTTTTGAATGACACCGCCAGTGCGCCTGCTCCCTGCGCCATATTGGATGCCAGCATCGCGACCAGCACCAGTGTTTCATATCCAGGTGAAGCCAAGGCTGCGAAAATAATGGGATAAAATACTTTATGCATACCGAACATGACAATCAGAGGCATCAGTATAGCCATAATGACAACGGTCAACCATCCAATCTTATCCTGAATCCAATAGATCAGGTTGGACATTCCCGTTCCGAGATACATCCCCAGAGGTCCAAGTACAATCAGGGCAACTGGAGCAACAATGAGAATAACAATCAAAGGTTTAAGGAAAATTTTGACTGGTCCTGGTGAGATCTTGTCCGCGAACTTTTCAATGTAAGACATGAACCAGACCGTTAAAATAATCGGTACCACGGATGTCGCATATTGAACGGATGCAACAGGTATGCCAATAAAGGACACCGGATCTTCACCGCCAAGTAGACCAATCATATTCGGGTGTAACATGATTCCACCAAACAGAACGGCAACAAAGGGGTTCGTTTTAAATCTATTTGCACTGGAATAGGCCAGTAGAATCGGAAGAAAGTAAAAGGCAGCATCAGACATGACACTCAAAACGGTGTATGTCTGGCTCTCTTTAGACATCAGGCCGGTCACGGTCGCCAGTAGCAAAAGTGCCTTAAGCATGCCCGAGGCAGCAATGGCTGGGATAATAGGTTGGAAAATGCCTGCAATGACACTGGCAAAAGTATTAAACAGTCCTTTGGGGCTATAATCCGCTTTTTGTTTCTCCTGAATTTCGTTTGATTGCCGAGTATCCATCATCTTGGCAAGTTCATTGTAGACGTACGCGACGTCATTACCGATAATAACCTGATATTGTCCGCCGCTATTCACTGCGCCAATAACACCATCAAGGCTCTTAATTTCTTGGGTCTTCGCCATATCCGGATTCTTCAGGGTAAGTCTGAGCCTGGTAGAGCAATGAATTAACGTGTTGATATTATCATTGCCACCGACCAGCTCCATAATCGATTGGGCTAATTGTTTGTAATTCATGGTGCACCTCCGTTTCTTGATGGGAACAAAAAAAGACCTAAAAAGGGTAGGAAAAGAGAAACTCTTCCCACCCAATCTAGGTCTTGCCTGCCGAACAGTAACACGCCATCGTTGGATGAATGTTATTCAATTATATGAACGAAAAAGAATATGAACATTTGAAATGGTTCTGTGCTAACACTTGAAACTGGTACACATGAAAACGTTGATTTTGTTTTACCCGGGTAAGTGGTTCTTATTAAGCGTTTTCAAAATTAGTATAGCAACTCTTCTGATGGAGTGCAAGCGGTTAAGCGAAATTAATGATTTCTTCATCTGTAATGATATAATGGTGGCATAACGAAAGGAATGACCGATGACGATGGAATTCAGACAACTTCAATATACGCTGCAAATTGCGGCCGAACGCAATTTCTCCCGGGCAGCAGAGAAGCTGCATATTGCTCAACCTTCATTAAGCCAGCAATTATCCAAATTGGAAAAAGAATTGGGAGTGCTACTGTTTCAGCGTAATACCAGTACCGTGGAGTTAACCCATGCGGGTGTTACGTTTGTCGAGCAAGCCCAGAAGATCGTAGATGCTGTGGAGCTATTGCGTCAGGAAATGTCCGACATCTCCCAGCTTCGCAAAGGTAAAGTCGTTGTGGGCAGCATGCCGATCACGGGATCACACCTGCTCCCACACGTGCTTCCTGCGTTTCAACAAGCTTATCCCGAGATTGAGGTTACCTTATTGGAAGACTCCGGGCTTACGCTTGAGAAATTGACAGCAAGCGGCAAAGCAGATCTCAGTCTGTTATCTCTTCCTTTACAAGAGCCAAGTCTCGCCTATGTTGCCATTGGAGAGGAAAAGATTGATCTGGCAGTTCCCCCGAATCACCCTTTGGCACGCAGGGCAGATCCGGAACATCCGCTTCCTGTGCGAATTGAAGAGCTTCGGGATGAACCGTTTGTTGTATTGAAAAAAGGACAGGGTTTCCGCAAACTTACATTTGATCTCTGTGAGCAGGCTGGTTTTGATCCCAAAGTTGTGTTTGAAAGCACCAATATTGAAACTGTTCAGTCGCTGGTCGCCACAGGTATGGGTATTACCCTGGTTCCACGCTTTATTGCCCGTGCGCCGCGCAGTGAGTTCGTGCCAGTGTATGTGCCACTTGCTGAGCCTACTCCTAGCAGAACACTTGTTGTGGCTTATCGTCAAGGAAGAGTGCTGTCGAAGGCAGCCGAAGCATTCATCCATACGTTTCAACAAACCGTGGCCGAACTGTCAAAGGGAGACTAAAAAATTTCTCCTATGGGTATGGGTACATTTCATACTGAAACAAAACAAAGGCTTGACCCTTATGGGCCAAGCCTTTGTCATATACTCGTTTCCCGCATCCGCAGGATAGAGTTCTTACATTGCAATCACAGTAACTGGTTACAGTACAATGTTGCTTGTTAAGTTGTTTAACTACAATGCTAATTTATAATGTTAACGTAGAAACGTACATAAGAAAACTTCATGTCTGGCGGTTTATTTACGCAAATTACGATCGCTTGTCAGCCTGTTTTGCTGATTCATTACACGGCCTTCGTCCTGAACAGTTGAATCAGGGGGTGATAGCCCTCCTGCTCCATTCTCTAAGAATGCCCTTAAGTGATCTTCCCTTGTGTTATCCTGTTCCAGTCTCCTGAGCGTATCTTTCACATGGTTGTCCATTGATTGATCATCCTCCTTGGTGACGGGATAGTTATCATTACCCGCGTCCTGGAAGAATAAACACTTTTTCTGAAGAATTTTATTTCAGTTTTTATTTTCCGCTAAAATAAACGCCAGGTCGACGGTCTTCAAATACAGGAATACGTCCGCGAACCTCATCTACCAGAGATGGACGAATAATTCCGGTCACGATCTCTTCCCCTTCGCCACCTTCAGCCACAATCTCACCCCAAGGATCAATGATGAGGGAATGTCCGAAAAATTCGGTCTCTCCCCCTTTACCTACACGGTTACAGGCGATCACATACATCTGATTCTCAATCGCTCGTGCGGTAAGCAACGTACGCCAGTGGTGCAGACGAGGTTTCGGCCATTCGGCGGGTACAATCAATGCCTTGGCACCATTCAAAGCAAGGGTGCGGGCAAGCTCCGGGAACCGGATGTCATAACAGATCGAAGCACCCGCTGTAAGACCGTTCTGCAATTCAAAAATTTCAGGTTCCGCACCAGGCTGTAAATATTTCTCCTCGTCCATCAGACGGAACAAATGTAATTTATCGTATCGTGTTACCTGTTTTCCTTCACGATCATAAGCGTACATTGTATTGTATATTTGACCATCCCGTTTCTCGGCAATTGAACCGCCAACGATGGAAATTTGATGTTTTTGAGCAAAAGCAGACAGCCATTCCCGAGATTTCTGGCCTTCCGGGTCAGCGAGTTCATGAATTTGAGTCAAAGCGTATCCGGTATTCCACATCTCAGGTAACACAGCCAGCCCCAGATCCGGATATTGTTCTACCGCACGCTCAAGCAACGTCTGCATATGTTTATGATTGGCCTCAGGGTCTCCGAGCTGAATATCGCCCTGAATCAGGGCTACACGCATTTCTCCCTGTTGTTTTTCTGTCATGACAAGCACTCCTCTGAACCGTAATACCTGCTATCATAGCTTGATCCTCCTGAGGACTGCAAGCCTGTTTTTGTTATGAACTTGCACACAACAACTCAGGGAGCAGGGTCAACAATCGATCACTCGTGAGTGCATCACCCACATTCCATGTTGACTCCTCCACAGGATATACCCGTCCATTCTGCACAGCCGGAAGGGCCTGCCAACTGGGACTTTTCATCAGCATCTCTGTAGCCTGTCTTGCCACAACTTCCTCAGGCAGCATAACAAACACATGATCTCCCGCGTACTGACGTACCGCTTCAGCCGAAATTTCCTTATAGGCTCTGCCTGCCGCAAGTGCTTCCTTCACTTTGGTAACTGGACTGAATCCCATTGGATGATATAACATAGGCGCCAGACCGATATTGCCCATAACAAATAATCGTGCACCCCGATGGTATGTAAATACGGATGCCGTTTCCCCCTCTTCAATTACAGTATGGATCTTCGCCCACATCTGCTCAGTACGCTCCGCATAGGAGGTTAGCCATTGTTCAGCCTGCGGTTGTCTGCCAAACCAGCTGCCCAATCTGCGCATTCGTTCTTCCAACGTGGCATGTGAATTGTAAGCAAGCGTCGGTGCAATCCGGTAAAGTTGTTCATACTGTTGTTCATTACTGCTATCAAAAATAATCAAGTCCGGCTTCATGATAACAGCGGCTTCCACATTAACTGGGGCGACCGCGTCATATGTCCGATCTTCCAGCAACTGAATGCCCAGCATCAACAGATCCCCAGCAGAATCTCCATAATACATAATTCGCTCTGGGTTAACTGGAATATTCACATCATGACCCAACCAATCTTGTACTAACGTCTGCTGCTGAATCGATCTGTCATATTGACGAGGAGATAATCCGGTCATTTGGCGAAAACGCCTGCTGAAATAATACTCATCCTTAAACCCCACGCGACTCGCTATATCCCGAAGTGGTTCATCTGATTTGCGAAGCCAGTCCTTGGCATGTTTAATGCGTACATGATTCACATAATCAAGCGGCTTGTGACCCGTGAGTTGTCTGAAAAGGGTCGTATATTGTACAGGTCTGATCTCCGCAAGACGTGCCAGTTTCTGTACAGTGATTTCTTCAGCATAATGGTCGTCCACATACTGAATCGTACTGTGTAGTCTTGTCTCCATACTCTGTTCCGTCTTTGGAGAAGTGTATCGGGTAATGATCATCTCCATCCATTTTTGGAACTGTGCATTCAAATGACTGTATTCGGCATCTGTTTTATAATTCCGAATGACATACATTTGCTCCAGCAGCCCACTTAACGGAGCATAGGGATAACCATTCAATTGGTTTCTGTGCTCAAATACAGCGCGGGTAAAGAGTTCGGGATCACCCGTCAACACATGAATAACATCAAAAGCCATTATGATATATTTTAATTCCGAGTTATTACGATGTTCAATCTGGTACCCCTCTCCCGGAGAAAGCGGATAAACACATCCCGTAGTAAACGGAAACTGTTCATGTCCAATATATAAACGCCCATCCCCTTCTTCACAGATCAGGAAGGCATGTTTCTCGCAAGCAACTTCCAGCATCACCTGTTCAGGTGGTTCAATTCGTCGTACCAGATGATCCAGCCGAAACATGAATGCTGAAAAGAACAACGCTCCCCCATCGGCATCCAAAGCCTGCATGTCGGTTCACCTCGTTTTTCTGAAATGAGAATAATTATCAATCATTCTGTATGGTCTGATTATAAGCGAGCGATGGTCAATAATCCAGATATGAGTTTAATCAGCAAAAAAGAGCGTTCAACGAAATGTTGAAGGCCCCTTTCACTTTTTTATAACTGCATTACTCAAAGGTGTTACTGGTGCCTTATTGGCTCGTCACCATTATTGAATCATCTGTTTTGGCAGCTCTTGTAACAGCCACTCTCTGGAAAGAGCATCACTAGAAGCTTTTACGATATTAAAACGATATACTTTCCCTTCTTTCACCGCAGGCAGGTTCTTCCAGATTGTACTATCCAGCAATTCCTTGGTGGATTGTTTTGCATCGTCGGTCACAGGATCCAAAATAAATATCCGATCACCGGCAAATTCAGATAATTTTTCAGTCGAAATCTCTACAAATCCCATGTCTTCATCCAATACTTTCTGGATTTCCGCGGTTGGCTTCAGCCCGTCTTTTCCGTATAACAACTGTGGTAATCCTGCACCCGCCATGACAAACAGACGATTCCCGGGATACATGGTGAATACCGAAGCGGTCTCCCCTTCTTTTAATCCGTTCTCATGCAGTTGCGTCCACATCTCTTCCGTCGCTTTTTGATGAGCCGTAATCCAATCCTCCGCTTCTTGCTTCTTATTCAACAAATCGCCAAGGATACGCATGCGATCTTCTATTAAACCAAATGAATCAAATGTAACTGTGGGTGCAACCTTTGCGATCTGATCATATTGAGCCTCGTCACTGTTGGAGAAAATGATCAGATCGGGATTCAGGTCTAACGCCTTTTCCACACTGATCGGAAATCCTACATCTTCTGCCTGAGCAACCTGATCATCAAATACGGTTCCCTCTTGACGAAGTATGCCGACAGGAACAACACCAAGCGCGAGCAGATCCCCTGTAACTTCTCCATGATAGATAACTCGCTTCGGATTTACAGGAATCTCAACTTGATGGCCAGTCCAGTCTTTGAATATCCGGGTCTCGCCCTCGTTCGTCTCTTCCGTTGCAGTTTGGGTCTCTGTCGTTTCTGTGGCTGCTTTGGAATCATCTGCGCCAGCAGCAGGTGTTGCAGTTTGATTTCCACAAGCCAGTAGCAGAATGGATAACCATGTGATCGTTAATAATACTCCCGTATTTCGTATGCCTTTTTTCATTTCTATTTCTCCCCCTGTATCAAGTGCGTTGTGCTAGAAATTAATGATATTGATTATCATTATCGGATATTATCATAAAACATGGCTTCTCTCAGCTCAATGGACAAAACTAAATGAGCACTTTCAGTTTTGTACAATACTCCGCTCTTTGCTCCTATGTACTGTATATTCAAGTGCATTTCCCTCTATACAGCTCGGGATTTGCGTGATAAATTAATGAGAACTATTTGCCATTATTAATAACCGGAGTGATGAATATAATGACCCAATCAGACCATACATCTGCTCGTTCAGCTTTTAAGATACCGACTTCTGATGTGATGACACAGCTTCCAACGCAATTTTTTGCTACCCTTGTTCAAAATGTAAATCGTGAAATCGCAAGTGGACATGACGTGATTAATCTGGGTCAGGGGAACCCGGATACACCTACACCACCTCATATTGTGAAAACACTGCAAGAGTCGGCTGAGAATCCCCTCTACCACAAATACTCCCCTTTTAGAGGGCACTCTTTCCTGAAGGAAGCTGTCGCCAAACGTTATAAGGAAGATTACAACGTTGATCTGAACCCCGAGACTGAAGTAGCCATTCTGTTCGGAGGCAAAACCGGATTGGTTCAGTTACCTCAGGTCCTGCTTAACCCCGGGGACACCGTTCTCGTTCCAGATCCTGGCTACCCGGATTACTGGTCTGGTGTTGCACTCGCCAAAGCAAACATGTCATTTATGCCTTTGCTTGAGTCCAATGCATTCCTGCCGGATTACGAAGCTGTTACAGCCGAAGTTCGGGAGAAAGCCAAGCTGATGTTCCTGAACTATCCCAACAATCCAACGTCGGCAACGGCACCCCTTTCGTTCTACGAAGATACGGTTGAATTTGCCATTCAAAATCAAATCGTCATTGCCAGCGACTTTGCTTACGGTGCGATTGGATTTGACGGACATCGTCCCGTAAGTTTCCTACAAGCCCCTGGTGCCAAAGAAGTAGGCATTGAGTTCTATACGTTATCCAAAACCTACAATATGGCTGGATGGCGTGTTGGATTCGCGCTTGGCAATGCAGAGATTGTCTCTAAAATCAATCTGCTTCAGGATCATATCTATGTCAGTCTCTTCGGTGGAATTCAGGCTGCGGCAACGGAAGCACTTACTGGCTCTCAGGAATGTGTTACTTCGCTCGTTTCACGTTACGAATCCCGTCGCAATACGTTTTATGACGCTCTTTCCTCGATTGGCTGGCAAGCGTCGAAACCGGCAGGTTCATTCTTCAGCTGGTTGCCTGTACCAGCCGGTTATACCTCCGCTTCATTTGCAGACTTGTTACTGCGAGAAGCCAAGGTAGCCGTAGCCCCAGGTATTGGTTTTGGTTCGCATGGCGAAGGCTATGTGCGCGCGGGACTGTTAAGTGATGAAAACCGATTACGCGAAGCTGCCCAGCGGATTGGTAAGCTGAATTTATTCAAGTAATTTACAGGACGATAACCCCTTTGCATATGCCAAGTTTCCATGGTATGTTATAAGAAATATTGAACGAAACGTGATGACGGGACCAGTAAGAGAATATCAGTCGCGCCCAGAGAGTAAATTCCACCCTGCTGAAAGAATTTACCGCGGCTCTTCTCTGAAACCTACCCCTGAGCGGCCTGTTACGTGCAGGACAGTGCCTTCTGTTACAGGGCATGAAGCCGGATGATCTAATCATCAATAAAGGTGGTACCGCGGAAGTAACGAACTTTCGTCCTTTTTAACTAAAGGGCGGGAGTTTTTTTTGTACCCGCTAAAGCCTGCTCCAGAAGCACTTATTAATCATGTTTAAGGAAGTGAAACCATGACTTCACGTATTGTAGTTAAGATTGGAAGCAGCTCGCTTACAACGGAAGAAGGCGGTCTGGATCGCAGTTCGATCACTTTTTTTGCCGGAGAAATTGCAGCATTGGCTGATCAGGGCCATGAAGTACTTCTGGTCACCTCAGGAGCGGTAGCGGCCGGATTCCGGGAGATCGGTTACCCTCAGCGCCCCAAACTGCTGCATGAGAAACAGGCCGCAGCGGCCGTTGGTCAGGCATTACTGATGCAGGCATATCAACAGGCTTTTGCAGCGCACCGCGTTACTACGGCGCAAATTTTGTTAACTCGTACAGACTTTCACAGTCGTAAACGCATGGGTAACGCAGGTATGACCGTAGAAGAGTTGCTTAAACAGCGAGTGATTCCGATTTTTAATGAGAATGATACGGTGTCGGTAGACGAATTGAAGTTTGGTGATAACGATCTGTTGTCCGCATTGGTTGCAAACCTGGTGAAGGCTCAGCATCTGATCATTCTTACCGATACCAACGGCCTGTACACCGCAGATCCGCGCAAAGATCCATCTGCCGTGCGTTACGACCGTATCCCCGAGATCACGGCGGAGATCTATGCTTTTGCCGGTGGTTCAGGTTCAACGGTTGGCACAGGCGGAATGCGATCCAAAGTTGATGCAGCCAAGGTTGCTACACGTGGAGGCGTACCGGTATTTGTGGGAAGTGTGAAAGAACCCGGAGATATGCAGAAGGCAGTTGATGGCACGGGTAAAGGAACTTACTTTGAGACACGACTCGCTTCGCTATCCCGTAAAAAGCAGTGGCTTGGCTTCATGTCTACTCCGCTGGGAACCGTCGTTGTGGATGATGGTGCTGAAGAAGCACTTGTCCATGGGGGCCACAGCCTTTTACCTGTAGGAGTCAAGCGGGTACTGGGAACGTTTCATGCAGGAGACGTTGTAGAGGTCATCGGAATGGATGAAACCTTGCTTGGTCGCGGTATTGTCAATTATGATGATGACCAGCTTCGACTTATTGCCGGACTTCCCAGTGGCGAAGTGATGAAACAACTTGCAAGCATCCATAGACTTGAGGTTATTCATAGAGACGAATGGATTACGTTAAAATAAACAAGAAGCTATATAGTGGTTGGAATAATCAACTTTATATATATGAGGAGGAATTACGATGAGTGAAGTCAGAGAAAAAGCCAGCAAAGCCCAAGCCGCGGTTCCACAGCTGAACCGATTGAATACAGAACAGAAAAATACGGCCCTGCGTGTCATGGCAGATGCTTTGATTAAGGAGACGGATTCCATCATTACGGCAAACGCCGAAGATCTGGCACGAGGCAGAGAACAAGGCACGCCAGAATCCATGCTGGATCGTCTCGCACTTAATCCAGAGCGGATCGCAGGCATTGCTGAAGGGTTACGTCAGATTGCAGATCTGCCTGATCCAGTCGGCGAAGTGTTAGAGACATTTACCCGTCCAAACGGATTACATGTTGAAAAATTAAGAGTGCCGATTGGCCTGATTGGCATCATCTACGAAGCTCGTCCTAATGTAACTGTAGACGCAGCCGGATTATGTCTCAAAACAGGTAATGCAGTGCTTCTGCGCGGCGGTTCCTCTGCCCTGTCCTCCAATCGTAAAATTGTGGAGGTGCTGCATCAGGCACTCACAACGACAGACATGCCTGCTGATGCTTTGCAACTGGTTGAGGATGCGGATCGTGCTTCCGTGGATGAAATGCTCAAGTTGAACGGACTGCTGGACGTCATCATTCCACGCGGCGGGGCTTCTCTCATTCGTAATGTGGTTGCCAATGCAACAGTACCTGTTATTGAAACCGGGGCAGGCATCTGTCATACCTATGTAGATGAATCAGCCGATCCAGTTATGGCAGCCGAAATTGCCATCAATGCCAAGGCACAACGTCCATCCGTATGTAACTCCATGGAAACGTTGCTGCTGCATGCCGCATACGCGGAAGAGCATCTGCCTGCTCTTGCCGAGCAATTCCGTGAGGCCAATGTGGTCTTGAAAGGTTGCGACACGGTGCGCCGTCTTGTTCCTTCTGCCCTTGAGGCAACCGAGGAAGACTATGCGACCGAGTACAACGACTATATTTTAAATATCCGGGTGGTCGAGAACCTGGACGAAGCGATGCAGCACATCGCACATTACGGAACCAAACATTCCGAGTGTATCGTAACCCGGGATACAGCCCATGCAGAGCGCTTTATGCATGATGTGGATGCAGCAGCCGTCTATCACAATGCGTCCACGCGTTTCACTGACGGATTTGAATTTGGCTATGGAGCCGAAATCGGAATCAGTACCCAGAAACTGCATGCACGTGGACCGATGGGACTGCCAGCACTGACGTCAACCAAATATCGTATTACAGGCAATGGACAGATCCGTCAATAATATCCCACCCACCAGTTATATAGGAGGAACGATAAATATGAGTCAAGAGCAACAGACGTTACTACAACAGAAGATTACTTTCCACGGAGCAGGCGCGATGGCTGAAGCCATCGTGCGCGGACTGATCTCCCGCCTAGTCGTTCGTCCTCAGGATATTACGATGCTGAACCGCAGCAACCAGAAACGTCAGGAGGAGCTCAGCACCCGTTATGCTGTACATACCGGAACTGCCTCGCAATCCTTGGATCACCTTGCCTCCACTCCGGTCATTGTACTCTGTATGAAACCCAAAGATGCTGCCGCAGCGCTGCGCGAGCTTGGTCCGCTGTTATCACCTGATCAACTGATCGTATCTGTCATTGCCGGATTATCAATCCGCACGATGCAGTCCTTGCTTGGTCGTAAACAACCGATCGCGAGAACCATGCCGAACACATCCAGTACCATTGGACTCGGTGCAACCGGGCTTGCCTTCTCTGCGGAGATTACGGATGAGCAGCGCAGTACGGTGATGACCATGTTTGAAGCGGTTGGTATCGTGACCATCGTGCCTGAAGATAAACTCGAAGTGCTCACAGGGATTTCCGGAAGCGGCCCTGCTTATGTATACTATTTAATGGAGGCCATGATTGCCGCAGGTATTCGTGGTGGCTTATCCAGCCAGCAATCTCGTGATCTCACTGTTCAGACGGTGCTGGGGGCGTCACGTATGGTACAACAAACCGGTTTGGAACCGATGAAGCTTCGTAGTGATGTGACATCCCCGGGAGGGGCAACCCAGGCAGCACTGAAGACACTGGACGAAGGAGATTTCTTTGAAAATGTAATCGCAGCCGTCAACCGCTGTGCAGAGCGCTCACGGGAGATGGGAGCTGCTTTGGAAGGGGATTTAAAATGAATAACATGTGCACAGCCACATATCGTCTGCATGATGACCATGCAGACTTTCGCAAGAAGGCTCAGTCCATCGCGATTGGCATGACCGTTGGTAGCTGGACGGAGTTGCCGCAAGCCCAGCGTGAAGCGATGCAGAAACATCTGGGTGAAGTAATGAGCGTAGAAGTCCATGAAGCTGAAGGAATAGCTGCGGGTGAGCGTTACGCCGATATTACCATCGGATATCCTGATGTTAACTTCAGCCGTGATATCCCTGCCCTGCTCGTGACGGTCTTTGGCAAAATCTCAATGGATGGCCGGATCAAATTAACAAAGCTTGGTTTCTCGGATGGCTTCCTGAGTGCATTCCCGGGACCCAAGTTTGGACTGAATGGTGTTCGTGATCTGCTTGGTGTGCATGATCGTCCACTGTTAATGAGTATTTTTAAGTCAGTTATCGGACTGGATGCAGATGAACTGCGTGAACAATTTATTCGTCAGGCTCTTGGTGGCGTTGATTTGATCAAGGACGATGAGATTCTGTTCGAAAATAAATTGACACCTATCGAAAAAAGAGTCGAGGTCTGCATGAAAGCTGCCGAACAGGCACGCCAGGAGACCGGCAAGAAACTTCTGTATGCAACCAATCTTACAGGACCTACATCTCGTCTGAAGCAACAAGCTGAACGTGCTATTGGTGCAGGAGCAAATGCCTTGTTGTTCAACGTATTGTCCTACGGGTATGATGTGCTGCATGAACTCAGCAGTGATCCAGATATCAATGTGCCAATTATGGCTCACCCTGCTCTTGCAGGAGCACTGTATCCTTCACCACATTATGGCATGTCGGCTTCGGTTGTACTTGGTCAGTTGATGCGTCTTGCGGGTGCCGATCTGGTGCTCTTCCCTTCTCCTTATGGTTCGGTTACGATGCCGAAGGAAGAAAATATGGCGATCACGGAGCAATTACTGACAGCCGATCTGCCAGTACGAACCAGTATGCCAGTGCCTTCAGCCGGTATCCATCCAGGCCTTGTACCGCTCATTTTGCGCGATTTTGGTACAGATGTCATCGCTAACGCTGGTGGCGGTATTCATGGACATCCTATGGGCACTGAGGCAGGCGGACGTGCATTCCTGCAAGCCATTGAGGCAGCTCAGCGTTCCATTCCTCTCGCGCAATATGCAACCGAGCATCCGGAGCTGAAAAGCGCATTGGACCTGTGGGGTGGCGAACGATGAGAAGTGATAAAAAAACAGTCATTTTCTGTGACTTTGACGGTACGATTACGCTCTCGGACAACATCGTAGCGATCATGAAACATTTCAAACCTGAGGGCATTGAAGCGATTATGAAAGATACGATTGAGCAGAACATCTCGCTGCGTGAAGGCGTTGGAGCCATGTTTGCTCTTCTGCCTGCATCCCAGAAAGATGAAATTGTGGAATTTGTGCTTGGACAAGCGGGGATCCGTGAAGGATTCAGCGAGTTTCTTGACTACGTTCGCAGCGAAGGGATCGAATTCAATGTGACCAGCGGTGGCATGGACTTTTTCATTGAACCGTTACTCGCACCATTTCATATCCCGCAGGATCATGTCTATTGCAACGGAGCTGACTTCTCGGGTGAAACCATTAAGATTGAATGGCCGAATCCCTGCCAGCCTCCTTGTGAGAATGGCTGCGGCATGTGCAAAACAACAGTCATTCGTACCTTCCCGGAAGAACAATACAATCGAATCCTCATTGGAGACAGTCTGACGGATTTTGAAGGTGCCAAAATTGCCGATCTCGTCTACTCCCGCTCCATTTTAACGGACAAATGTATTGAGCTGGGTGTGGACCATGTGCCATTCGCTACCTTTTACGATATCATCGAAGATATGAAACAGAAGCAAACACAAGGAGTGCTGTAAACGATGGGCTTTGAAAAGATTACATTGGAACACAAACGTCAGGTCCTTGAAGAACTGGCTGATATTAAAGCGTTGTTTGCCAGTCGTAACTGGTTCCCTGGAACAAGCGGCAATCTGTCGATGCGTGTAGGAGACTTTGACCCGGAGCAATTTTATTTTGCGGTTACCGCCTCAGGCAAAGACAAATCCCTTCGCACACCGGAAGACTTTCTTTTTGTGGACAAACACGGCAAAGCGATTGAGACAACCACGTTGAAACCAAGTGCCGAAACATTGATTCATTGCGAAATCTATCGTTTGACTGGTTGTGGTGCTGTATTCCACGTGCATACCGTGTTTAACAACCTGATCAGTGAATTCTTTGGAGCAGATGGACACGTACCGATTCAAGGAATCGAATTGATCAAGGCTTTCAACATTTGGGAAGAAAATGCGGAGATTCGTGTACCCGTTCTGCCTAACTTTGCGGATATTCCATCTATCGCTGAATTGGTGCCAGGTGTACTTGATGCCAACGTACCAGGAATTTTGCTGCGTAACCACGGCATATATGCGTGGGGCAAGGATGCTTTTGAAGCGAAACGTCATCTGGAAGCGTTCGAATTCTTGTTCGAAGTGATGTACCGTCAACTTCTGCTGAAGGGTGCTACGAAATAGCAATCATTTATTCTAAATCAAAGCTGGATAACAAAAAACACGCCAAGGCTGATATACATAGGCCACGGCGTGTTTTTTTGTTGTTGGATAAAAGAGATTAGAAGGTTGCTCTGTCATCGTAGTGTCAGTGTAAATAATCTTTAGGTCACTCTACAGTCGATCATCCCGATCCTTGAATAAAAAGAGACTGTCTGCTCCCTCATCATTTCGTTGAGCAGCACTTTGGATACCCGTCCCCCGTTGCTTGCCAAACAGCAGTTTCAAACCGCCAAAAATGAGCAGCAAGGATACGATGACGGTGTTTAAATAGGAACGTATCTCATACGTCATAAATGCATTAGGGAAGAGCTCATTCAGCTGTGGAATGACAAGACGGATCGTCAGGTAATATAGACCCAGCGCGGCGATCCCGAATCCAATCAGACGCTGATGGCGGGCCCAGTCCTTGAAGATTGGTTGATCAACCAATGGTTCGCGTCCATAACGACTGGAGCACTGGAGCCCGTCAAAGAAGCTGTAGAACCAGATCAACGGGATCATGAACAGAAACACCGATAAGTGAAGCAGGTCCAGAACATAGATGCTGCCCAAGAACAGGAACATCAATTGCATGCCTCTTTTTTGCAATCCCAGATATAGATGACCTGCACCTGGAAAAGCAGATAGCAGCGTTGCAAGCACTTTGCTACGTCGTCCGGCTACTCTGCCCATCTCCAATTCCTCAAATAATGTCCGATCCTGCAACATCTCACCAGCCTGCTTACGGTGGACGTGCTGCACCGCATCAAACATGCAGTATACCCATATTACAGGCAGTATGAGTAGAAACATTAAAAATACGGATTCATTGGTGATCGAAGCTACAAAAACCATCATGGCAAATGAACCAAAGAACGCCATCAAGAACGACAAACCGCGATGCAACAATCCCAGATGAAGGTGGCCCAATCCCGGAACAAATGAGAGCAAAATGGTGAAGAACCGTTCACCCTCACTGCCTTTTCGATACATGGGTTGACCATAGGGGCCCTCAGGATGGCCATATTCACCACCTGGATGTTGATGCAGCTCATCTTCATTCATCTGCTCCATAGGCCCTTGCTGACCCATGTATGCTCCCTGGTAGGCTGCCCCTTGGTGTGGAGGCGCTCCATAAGCCGCACCGTATCCCCTATAATGTGCTTCTCGGGCAGAAGGTGTACGGAGCAGAACAATAACCATATCCAGCATGCTGATCCCCCAGAAGAAAGCAGCAAAAAGTGCACCGAAAATCAATAAATCTTGTTCATTAGTGACCATGGCTAACATGAATGAACCAACAGCTGTTCCGAAGAAAAGCAATGGATAGATCACAGCCCTTGCAGCCCGTCCCCAATACATGAAACCGAGACCTGGTATCAGGTTTAATAGAAATGCGAGTAATTTGTTACGATCTGAGTGCACAGTCGTCATCCTTTCTTTTCAGGCAATGCGAAACTATTTATGGTTTAGGCTTGAGGTTATCCAGCCATGAAGTGGCTGCCTCCGTCCATTTCTCGGTAAATGACCCTCTGTGGTCGCCATCCTGGAACTTGTGATATGGTGCTACCTTGTCAAAAAGTCCAGACGAGAGGAAGATCAATGTCAAACAGGCTGCTACCGCGTAATGGAACACTTTATGATCAAGCCAGCGCCGGTTTCGCCCAGCACGGGATTTGCGTTGTACCTTGGGTGATTGAATGCCCTCAATCCGATGCATGACTGAATCCGCAAACCCTGTTGGGTCATGTAGCGGAGGCAGTTCTCCATGGATACCAAGCGCTTCCAGATAGATGTCCATCGCATCCGGATCTTCCATCAGAAGCTGTTCCATTTGGTTCGCTTGAGTTTCACTCATACGGCCTTCAATATAATCAGTCCATTGCGCAGCGGTATACTTCTCCTGTTTACTCACGCCATTCATCCTCCTTCCAATTTTTTCGAATCCACTGCCGGGCACGATACAAGCGGGATTCCACAGTCTTCACAGCCACCTGTGCATCACTGGCAATCTGCTCATAATTTTTTTCGCTTAGATAATACGCAGTGATAATGTCACGATGCTGAGCAGGCAACTGATTAATTCGTTCGCGAAGTTTATCCTGACGTTCTTCACGAACGAGACGGGTAAGAACGTCTTCATCCCGTCCGGGCATATTGATTATTTTTTCTTCTCCACCCAGATCCTCAGCAGTTCGTCTGCCCAGCTTGCGTTTGGCATCAATCGCTTTGTGAAAGGCAATTCGGGTTAACCACGTTTTGAAACCTTCAGAACGGTAGTCGGGGAGAGACTTATACATCTGTATGAACGCCTCCTGAGCTGCATCCTGTGCTTCCTGATCGTTCCTGAGTACGGAATAGGCCACATGGTATACATGTTGGCTATATTTATCAATCAGAGTACGCATCTGGGATGTATCTCCTTGACGGATTTGTTCGATTACGCGCGCTTCATCAATAACTCTCCCCTCCTCTCCAATACAATAGACGACAGCTTGTGCGTTAACCCCTGCGTGATCTATCAAATTTTTGTAAAACAAAATGAAATCATTGCCTGAAAGGTTGATGTTACTGATCACTCATCCAATCTTTAATCCAAAAAGAAACAGGCACAGAATGACTTCTGGCCTGTTTCTTGTCCCTGCCTACGCTGGAATTAACGTCCACCATTACGAAACCGCTGCGTGTACGCCTTCGCGTCTTGAACGGTCTTGACACGATTGCGACTCCACTCAAGCAGTATTCGATCGATATACCGGAAATGTACTTTGCCTGCAAAAACCGCTTCCTTCAGAGCCATTAGAATCAATTCCTCTTGATAACGGTCCTGATCCAACCAGCCGGATATCGTCTCGCACTCCATTGGAGAGAGCGGACGTCCAAATTCTTTTTCAAAGATGGAGAACATGTTCCGTTCTTCCTCTTCTTTTTGAACACTGTTCGAATCTTGACGTGCTGAATTGCTACTCTGCTGCTCCGCACGGAATGCGGCTACTTCTTCAGCAGTGCACTTTGCAAGCTTGGCATATAATCCATGTAAATCATATCGCTCGTACTGGATGTCCCGTTCTTCGTCACGGTGCTCGTCAATAGCAATATACCCATCCCTCATCAGACGTTGCAACATTCTGGCAATGCCTTCAGGTGCAAGTCCCATGCGCGCCGCAAGCTCTTCAAGCGTGGGAAACTCATTGAACTCTGCCTGACGGAACCCTAGCAGTTGAATCAGAAGAAGCACTTCTGCATCTGATAGGCCAAGCTGGTGATAAAAACGTAACAAGGCATACGGCAGATGGGCTGTACCCGAAGTCATGCCATAAGCTGCTCCATCCAACCAAGCTTTGGATGTGGTGTCTTCCATAGACGCTCCTCGGTTAAGCATTAAGGGTACAGACGATAGAGCATACGTGGAAATGCGATTGTTTCACGTACATGATCCAATCCACAGATCCATGCTACCGTCCGCTCCAATCCCAGACCGAAACCGGAGTGAGGAACCGATCCGTATTTACGTAAATCCAGATACCATTGGTAAGCTTCATCCGAGAGATTGTGCTCCTCAAAACGTTGTTGCATCAATTCCGGATCATCGATACGCTGCGAACCGCCAATAATCTCTCCGTAGCCTTCTGGTGCAATCATATCAGCACAGAGAACAACTTCTGGGCGATTCGGATCTGGTTTCATATAGAAAGCCTTGATTCCAGCAGGGTAATGCGTGATAAAGACAGGTGTATTGTACTTCTCAGCAATAGCTGTTTCGTGTGGTGCACCAAAGTCTTCTCCCCAAGGAATATCAAAGCCTTGTCCATGCAGGAATTCAATCGCTTCATCATACGTAATACGCGGGAATGGAGCTACGATGCCTTCGAGTTTGGATACGTCACGACCGATAGATTCCAGTTCTGCACGGCAGTTTTTCACCACGGATTGAACGACATGAGCGATAAATTTCTCTTGTACGCGCAGACTTTCCTCGTGATCTACAAATGCCATTTCCGGCTCAATCATCCAGAACTCAATCAAGTGACGACGTGTTTTGGACTTCTCTGCGCGGAATGTTGGACCAAAGGAATATACTTTGCCCAGAGCCATGGCTGCGGCTTCCATATACAATTGACCACTTTGTGTCAGATAAGCATCTTCATCAAAGTATTTGATGTGGAACAGGTTCGTTGTTCCTTCCGCAGACGATGGTGTCAAAATCGGAGGATCAACTTGTGTGAATCCGTTACCATCAAAGAACTGCTGAACAGCGCGAATAATCTCTGCACGAATCACCATAACAGCACGTTGCTTCGTAGAACGAAGCCACAGATGACGATGGTCCATCAAGAAATCAACACCATGCTCTTTAGGCGTAATTGGATAGTTTTCAGTCAGGTGAATGATCTCAACCCCTGTAACAGTCATCTCGTAACCGGACGCACTGCGAGGTTCTTCACGAATAATACCTGTAACATACAAAGAGCTTTCTTGTGTCAGGCTCTTGGCATTGTTCCAGATCTCTTCACTAACTTCACTTTTCACAACAACCCCTTGGATATATCCGGTTCCATCACGCAGCTGCAAAAACTGAATTTTACCGCTGGAACGTTTGTTGTTAATCCAGGCACCGATTGTTACGGTTTCGCCCACATGCTCGTTCACATTACGAATTACACAATTCGTATTCATGCCCATATCTCCCCTTGGTTCCTGAATTTGAAAATGCAGCGGGCAGGCTTATGCCTGTCCTCTGCACTTCCTTGTCATTCTATATTTACTTTACAGTTAGATTACTGAGAATTCAATACGATTCGGTGTGTATCACGTGCAATTACCAATTCTTCGTTTGTTGGCACAACGAGAACTTCCACTTTGGAGTTCGCTGTTGTAATCCGGCGTGGTTCGCCAGAACGAATGGCATTCAACGCTTCATCCAGTTCAACACCCAGATAAGTGAGTTGCTCACATACTTTTTGGCGAAGTACAACGGAGTTCTCACCTACACCAGCCGTAAAGACGATCACGTCTACACCGTTCATTGCAGCTGCATATGAGCCGATGTATTTACGCAGACGGTACTCGTACATTTCAAAAGCAAGCGTGGAGTTGGCATCGCCATTCTCCATACCTTCCGTAATCTCACGCATGTCACTGCTGATTCCGGAGATCGCAAGCAATCCACTGTGTTTGTTCAACATGGAGTTCACTTCGCTTACGCTCAGTTCTTCCTTGTTCATTACATAAGGTACGATGGCTGGGTCAAGGTCACCAGAACGCGTTCCCATCATCAGTCCTTCAAGCGGAGTCATACCCATCGAAGTATCCACGGATACGCCACCTTTAACTGCTGTTACACTACCGCCGTTACCGACGTGACAAGTGATAATTTTCAGATCTTCCACTGGACGATCCAGATATTCAGCAGCTGCCTTGCTTACGAAATCATGGGAAGTACCATGTGCGCCGTAGCGACGTACTTTATATTTTTTGTAAAGTACACGCGGAATAGCATACAGATATGCTTTTTCCGGCATCGTTTGATGGAACGCCGTATCGAAGACCATTACCTGTGGCACACCAGGCATATTTAATTCAGCCGCACGAATACCCATCATTGCTGCAGGGTTATGAAGTGGAGCCAAGTCGAACAAACGACGAATTTCAGCTTTGGCAGCATCATCTACCAATGCAGATTCTTTAAATGCTTCACCACCGTGAACAACACGGTGTCCAACAGCTTGAATTTCACTTACAGAATCCAGTACACCATTTTCTTTGTGAGTCAAAATATCAATGACTTTACGGATCGCTGTTGTATGCTCCAGAATCTCACTAACTTCTGTAACATCCTCACGGCCTGTCGGTTTGTGTGTCAGGATGGAGGAATCCATTCCGATCCGTTCTACCAAACCTTTAGCTAGTACAGATTCGTCAGTCATATTATACAGTTGATATTTGAGCGAGGAACTCCCCGCATTAATTACGAGTACTTTCACAGTCGGTCACCATCCTTGTCGTACTTGAAGAATCCTTCGCCTGTTTTGGCACCCAGGTGTCCTGCACGCACCATTTTCTTCAGGACTGTAGAAGGACGATATTTCAATTCTCCGAATTCACGGAACATTCTTTCGAGTGCAGCTTCAACAGAATCCAATCCGAAACGGTCAGCCATTTCGAGTGGTCCATGTTGGAAGTTGTATCCGATACGCATTGCATCATCGATATCTTCAGCAGATGCAACACCTTCTTGCAATACATGCAACGCTTCGTTAATCAGCAGGCAGATCAGACGGGAAGTTACGAATCCAGGGGATTCATAAATCATAACTCCTTTTTTGTCCGCTACTTCTTCAACAAAACGTCTGGTCTCTTCGAATGTTGTATCCGAAGTTTTCAGTCCACGAATAATCTCTACAAGATCAACCCGGGATACCGGGTGAATAAAGTGCATACCAATAACACGCTCTGGGTATTTGGTCGAGCTTGCAAGCTCGGTCAAACTCAGCGTGGATGTATTACTTGCCAGAATGACATTGCTTGGACAAACTTGGTCCAGTTGGCTGAATACTGCTTTTTTCGCATCCAGATCTTCTGAAATTGTCTCAATGACCATGTCGCAAGTTCCAAGTTCAGCTAAATGAGCTACCTTGGTAATGCGGGAAAGAATTAATTTCTTCTCCGCTTTTGTAATCGCCCATTTCTCTAGTTGTTTATCCAGATTGGTTTCGATCATGTCATATGCATGATCCAGCTTTTGTGTTGTATGCTCCACGAGAAGCACATCAAGTCCTTTGGCTGCGAGCATCTGGGAAATACCTTGCCCCATCGTACCGCCGCCGACAACTCCTATTTTTTTGAAAAACATGGTTCTGCTCCATCCTTTCGGTTCTCTATTTCTCTATTGTACCCTGTTCGCCGAAAATTACAAATTTCGACCCAACATATAATAATATCTTAGCACGAGTGAAATGTAAAAAAAAATAACCAGCATAAATAAATTATGCTGGTAGAAGGGCACTGTCACGAAATTGACAACGAAATTGTTCGCCAGACAAAACTTCCTCACGAATCAAGATGTCGAGTGAATTGTCGAAAATTGTCCGTTGTTCTTCAAGCAACTGCTTTGTCTGTTCCATCAGTTCTTGCAGAATTAATTTATTCTCTCGCATCAGTTCCTCGGTTGTGACCATATCCATGTTCACAATCCCAAGTGAAGTCAACCCCGAAGCCATCATCGTCTGTACAACATTGGTTGCCTGATCAAAGTCATTGCGTGACCCTGTGGAACGACCACCGTAGTACATTTCCTCCGCAGCTGCTCCTCCGAGTGCAATCATAATCTGCTCTTCCAGAAAGCGCTTCGTATAGAGGAACTGTTCCTGTTGCGGGTTATGACGTACATATCCCAACGCCTGACCACGCGGACTAAGTGCCACCTGACTAACACTGCCTGGACGAACGAGTTCAGCCATAATGGCATGTCCCAACTCATGAATGGCGACCCTTTTCTTCTCTTCCACGCTCGACTCACGGTCTGTCTTCTCACCCATCATGACTTTATCAATAGCCAGGGACAGATGCCGCTGTTCGATGTTTAACAGCCCGTCTCTCATGGCGTATATTGCTGCTTCGTTCATCACACTTTCGAGCTGTGCACCGGAGAAACCATATGATTCTTCCGCTGTTTTCTCCAGATTAACTTCCTTCAACAGAGGTTTGTTCACCGCATGCAGTTCCAGAATATGCTTTCTGCCCTTTTTGTCAGGCAAGTCCACTTGAATGTGGCGGTCAAAACGTCCCGGTCGCGTCAGGGCGCTATCCAGCATCTCTTTACGGTTCGTTGCAGCGATAACCAGAATTCTTGGCGTATCGGAAGAATAGATTCCATCCATTTCCGTCAGGAGCTGATTGAGGGTCTGATCATATTCACGCTGTTGACCACCCTCACGTTTCCCCCCGATGACATCGATTTCATCGATAAAGATAATAGCGTTTTCCTTATTTTCCTTGGTGGCACGGGTTCTCGCGTCCTTGAACAAATCCCGAATTCTGCTGGCACCCACACCAACATACATTTCCACGAACTCACTACCCGATGCTGCTACAAAAATAGAATCGGTGTAATGGGCAGCAGCCTTGGCCATCAACGTTTTCCCTGTCCCTGGAGGGCCCGTCAGCAAGATCCCTTTTAACGGGCGAATCCCGAACTTCCGGATTTCTTCATGTTTGATCAGAAAGTCAAGCGCTTCACGCAATTCCTGCTTAGCACTGTCTTGTCCGCCAATTTCTTCAAAAGTAAGCTTGGAAGGTCCTTTTTTCTTCCGTTTACGTTCCTGTGCAGCACCTACTGTAATCCCGCCACGCATTTGCATCATGAACAGCAAAGCTCCGACAAGCACTGCTGCAATCAGGATCGGAACAATATTAACACCAGTAAAAGCAAGGAAAATAATCAATACGGGAAAAAATCCGATGGCAACTTCTTTTGTCCACTTAGGCATTAGGCCACACTCCTATCTGACCGGGCACACGCGGCAGAATAATAAACTTGCTGGCATCTCCGTCTCTGAGACTGACATATACATTGTTGTCATCCATCGCTGTATTTACCTTAATTCCATTCGTCGCCATCTTGGACAACGTTGGTGTAATCTCGGTGTATTGCTTGTTCTCCATCGCCTGAGCTACGGTGAACATCGCATCACCCCACCAACTTTCCAGTGCTTCACTGGAATGATCCACAACATCCAACTTTAGTGAGCGTGTTCCAATCAGGGTCTGTCCTTCTTTGTGAATATATTGTACCAGTCTGCCCAAATCAACATCAGGTTGCAGATCCAGTTTCAATTGTACATCATTGCGGTTAATAGTTAATTGAACGTCATTGACTCCATCGTACTGGGTTACCATTTTTTCAATCGGATTCTGCACAGCCACCTGACGATATACAAACCAACCTCCAAACAACACAACGGCTGAAATGACGGCAGTTATAGCAATAGGCAATACTTTTAACTTCAAGTGAATTACCCCTCCCAGATTTTGGCCCAACCTACTGGCTTATTGGTATATACGAATATGTGCACATTGACTCCTGCGAGAATTTCGACAGGATTATTTGTTTTTGAATATAACTTTGAGTACATATCTGAGTATATCACATCGTATATACAATTTCGAAGGCGAAAATATGAATAAATTATTAATTTTAACTATTTAAATCAAATATGTTTACAGACAACACAAAGAACCGGTTCAGTCGGATATCCGTCTGCCGGTTCTTTCATTTCTTTAATTCTCTAGTTATCTCACTCTATCTTGTTCTAGCTGTTCGGGAGTGTGTAGACCAGGTCCACCTGTTCTCCGTTGCTAAAACGATAAAAGCGATAGTGGTTATGCGTACCGTCTTTATAATACACTTGCCACACATATATTCCATTCACAACTCCGGGCATGATTCGTTTAATCTCACCGGAAGGAACTTCAGAACTGAAGCGATTGCGTATCTGCGCTTCGGACATGCCATTCTGCAGCAGCTCACTGTGTATAGCGTTTGCACCCTTAACCGGTTGATTGTTTGCATCGAATTTAACCCAGACCATAACATCCTGGTTATCCTTGTTTTTGCCGATCAGGGTCCAGTAGATGTTGTCAGAGCCTTCTTTGTCTCCCCAGATGTACTTGCGCAATTCATCATAGGATGTAATGCCCAGTTGCTCCTGTGCTGCTTGTATGGCGAGCGCTTCTTCCTTGCGTTGGTCCTGCGTGACATGGACGTAATAACGCTGAAGTCCAAACAGAATCAGAACCAGTGCAAGCAGCGAAATCCATATCCACTTCTTTTTTTTCTTCAAAAGCCGAACTTCCTTTCCCTATGATGCTGTCCTGCAATTAACGAGCAAGCAGACCATCAAATGCCAATTGAGACTCACGCAAAATGCGTTCTTCATCCAACGTCAGACATTCGCCATGTTTCACCACTTGTTTTCCATCCACCCATACGTGCTCAACATCTTTGGCAGAAGCCGAGTAGATTGTATGTGAGATCAGGTCTGTATGTGGATAGAAATGTGCCTGTTCAATGTCCAAGGCGATAAAGTCAGCCTTCATGCCGACCTGGAGTGCTCCGGTATTGTTCAAGAAGATGGATTTGGCACCGTATGACGTTCCGAGTAATAACGCTTCGCCTGCTGGCACTGCCGTCGGGTCACCAGATACACCTTTGTGGATCAATGCAGCCAGTCTCATTTCCTCGAACATATCCAGGTTGTTGTTGCTTGCCGGTCCGTCTGTTCCGAGTGACACGGTAACTCCTGCTTTCAGCAACGCAGGTACCCGCGCAACACCGGAAGCGAGTTTCAGGTTACTTCCCGGGTTATGGGATACAGCCACATCATGACGGGCCAGAATCTCAATCTCTTCGTCATTCAGATGCACCGCATGTGCAACCAGGGATGGACGAGAGAAAAAGCCCAGTTTCTCCAGATGTGCCACAGGACGCAGTCCATAATCAGCCACGTTCTGCTCGACTTCACGAAGCGTTTCCGACATATGTGTATGAAGGGGAAGGTTTAGGTCGTTCGCGACCTGCACAAGCTTCTCTATGTAGTCCGGAGGGCATGTATATGGTGCATGTGGCGAGATTACGGTTGTAATGCGACCATCTGCCTGTCCATTCCACTCACGCGCAAACGCAGCCGACTCCTCCAGCTTCCGCAATTGTTCTTCTTCCGAGCACAACCCGATTACACCACGTGCCAGTGCTGCTCTAACGCCGGATTGCTCCACAACTTTGGCAACTTGATCCATGTGATCGTACATGTCCAGGAAAGCTGTAGTTCCGCCTTTCAACATTTCAAGCACCGATAGCGAAGTTCCCCAATATACGTCTTCTGAAGTCATTTTCGCTTCCATCGGCCACATTTTTTCCTGCAACCATACTTGCAATGCAAGATCGTCTCCGTGCCCTCTGAGCAACGACATCGCTGCATGACCATGCGTATTGATCAGACCCGGCAGGAAGAACAGTCCTTTTCCATCCACTTTGGTACAATTTTTGTCTTCATCCGGCAATGTCTCACCAATATGCACAATCTTGTCATTCTCAACAACCATGTATCCGTGGACCACGTTCCATGTTGTGCCGCCTTCATTAACGGCAAATTTGCCGTTGTGAATTACCCATCTATTTGTTGTCATCTTCCTCGTCGTCCTTTCCAGTCTCCAAGTAATAGGCCAAACTAAGCAGATCCGTTGTAAAGTCAGCATGGTGAATGCGGATATGCGGCGGTGTTTTTAGAATGGTTGGTGCAAAATTAAGGATCGCTTCAATTCCTGATTCAATAAGCTGATCGGCTACATTTTGGGCTTCCGTATCCGGAACCGTGATAATTCCGATGCGAATATTTTCCGTTTTAACCGCTTCCGTCAATTCATCCATTGGTTTTACCGTCAAACTGTTGATTTGACTACCAATCTTCGGTCCGTATGCATCAAATACAGCAACAATCTTCATGTTGTCTTTCAGATATGCGTTGTAGTTGGACAAGGCCTGTCCGAGATTACCCGCGCCTACCAGAGCCACATTAATTTGCTGATCGATTTTGAGAATGTGACGAATTTTTTCGATCAAATAGGATACATCATACCCGATCCCTTTACGACCAAAATCACCGAAGTAAGCCAGGTCTTTGCGAATTTGGGCCGGATTCAGATCCAGCCTCTGTCCAAGCTCTTGAGAAGAAACAGTAGCCACCTCACGCTGATGCAACTCGTTCAAATAACGCAAGTATACAGGCAGACGTCGTACCACCGCTTCCGAAATTTTATCCGATTTCATTCTTGCTCCCCCTTACCAAGGCCACGATAAAATAATAGATGAAAAGATGAGCATTCTGTATAAAACTCAAAGATAAACGTGACATTTTATACAGAATGCTCCTTGTAATTTGGGTTATAAGTTCTTACGTGCAACTGCTTTAATCGGATACGGAAATATCTAATAAAGTTTAACGCCAAACGATAGTGTCATGCAATGATATAACGAACAAAACAACCATTATTTTTGTTCATTAGCAGGTTTTTCCAACCACTCGGTAATTCGTGGAACCATTTGCTCCGTGAGCATGTGCTCCATTTTGGGACCAGGTAATGAATATAAAAAGAATTTACCATAATACGCTTCAATCACCCGTGTATCATAAACAATGACAATTCCTCTGTCCTTTGCTGTACGCACCAACCGGCCAAATCCCTGTTTGAAACGAATGACCGCTTGTGGCACGGACAGTTTCATGAACGGATTTTTCTTCTGTTCCTGAAGCAGCTCACTCTTGGCTTCCACCAACGGATGATTCGGTGGCTGGAAAGGCAATCGCACAATAGCGAGACAGGTTAGCGCCTCTCCCGGGATATCTACACCCTCCCAGAAGCTGCTTGTGCCCAGAAGTACCGTTGCTTTGGCATCTTGAAACCTGCGAGTCAATTTGGAACGACTTCCACTGTCAACGCCTTGCCCAAGCAACGAGATGTCGTTGCCAGACAGTGCCTCCTTCAGCGGATCATAGACCTGTCGCAACATCTTGTATGAAGTAAACAGAACCATCATGCGTCCACGCGTAGCAATTGCCGTCTCTGCAAGTGATTGCACCAGCATATTAACAAAGTGCGCATCACCCACACTTCCCTTCACACTCGGGAAATCACGCGGAATCACCAGAAGTGCCTGATCGCGATAGTTGAAAGGTGATGGCAACATCGACGTTAACAGCCGATTGTTCTCGGCCGCTTCCTGCAAGCCAAGCTGTTCAATCATGAACTGGAATGACTTATCTACCGAAAGCGTAGCCGATGTAAGCACAACACTTTTCTTTTTATCAAAAAATAAATCCTTAAGTTGTGCACTCACATCTACAGGTACGGCATACAGCTGGAGAGATTTGCTGCGGAATTGGCCGCTGGCTTCCATCCAGTACACCGTTTTGGCATCATCCATTCGCATGAAGAAACGTAGATTCTCCTTCAATGTGGTCAGATCTTTCAGCAGTCCTGTAATGTCCGTGATCAGACTATCCGATTGATAATCATCCTGATCCTCTTTCACTTCAAGCAGCAATTTGTCCCCTTTGCGAACCAAATCACCCAGAGTCACATAGATCTGGTTCTCCAGATCCTGCAACTCCTGCCATTTTGCAGGTTTCTGAGATGCTTTCAGACGCAGTGAAAATTGCCCCGTCTCTCCCGGTGAAGCATCACTTCGTTCAGGCAACAGACCAAACAAGGCATCGCTCATACGATCCCACAGCTCCTTAACTTCAAGAGCGAGCGGGAACATCTGATCCACCATGGAGCCCCATTGCACCGAATTTTCATGCCCGGATAACTGCGAACGAAGCATAGGCAGCTGTCCATTACGACTGTCTTTAAATAGGCGGGTCAGTGTATGAACCAAGGTGAAATATTTCATATGCATTCCAAGATGTTTACCAGCGACATCCTCCAGATGATGTGCCTCATCGATCACAAGACTCTCATAGGCTGGCAGCAGCTGATGCGCGGCTTTCACATCCGTAAATAATTTGGAGTGATTGGTGATTACGATATCAGACAACCCTGCTTCATGTTTGGCACGATGGTAGAAGCATTTACGGAACCATGGACAGGATCTTCCCAGACATGATTCGGATTCACTCTGTACGGTCTCCCAGAAGTCCCCTCCGCGTCCGCTAAGGTTAAGTTCCTCATCATCTCCGGTTTCGGTCTGCGTAAGCCAGACGATCATCTGAGCAGCTGTGAAATAATCCTCTTTCGGTGTGGCGAATTCACGTTTATTGATTTTGTGTTCAAATTTGCGCAGGCACAGGTAATGTCCACGTCCTTTGAATACAGCAGCCTTAAACGGGAACGGAACCACTTGAGTCAGCATCGGAATGTCCCGCTCTCTCAATTGCTCCTGCAGATTGATCGTATGCGTGCTAACCATAACTTTCTGTTCTTGCTTCACACTTTCGTAAATAGCAGGCAACAGATACCCTAGAGATTTACCGGTACCCGTTCCAGCTTCGATCAAGAGATGTTTCTCTTCATCCAGGGCTTGCCTTACACTGCTGAACATCTGAGTCTGCGCTTCACGCTCTTCGTAATGATCCAGTGTATCCTTCAGATTCTCCCGAACCTGGTCCATAAACTGTTCGAAGCTTACACCATCGAGGGGGTTAGCCTCCCGCTCATCGCGTGGTGCACCAATATCGGTCCAATCACTTACATTAAGAGCAAGCTGACGATAATAGGTATGTCCGTCCAGATCCTGAATCGGCTCTGCTTCCTTCTCACTGCGCATTCCGTCCAAAAACCAACCCAAGTCACTGTCTTCTGGTGCAAACAGGTCACTGAGGCGCTGAATCGTTATGAGCGGTAATTCCTTTAACTCATCCAGACACTTGAGCAGCACATAGGCTGTCGCCAGTGCGTCACTGTCTGCCTGGTGAGGGCGATCATGTTGAAATCCAAATTCGGAAGACACATAACCAAGTTGATAAGAACCCAGTGATGGGAATGTGATCTTCAGAAAATCAATCGTGTCCAGAATGCGGCCAGTGAACGGCAAATAACCGCAACGGTCAAGAGCATTCTGCAAAAAGTGAAAATCAAAAGCGACGTTGTGTCCAACAAGCACCACATCATTAAGTAGCGGAACCATCTCCATCATCATCTCTTCGAGTGAAGGAGCGTCCGCCACATCTGCATCGGTAATACCCGTCAACCCCGAAATAAACGGGGGAATCGGTACACCAGGGTTCACATAAGAACTATATATTTGAGTTATGCTGTAGTCATGGTCTATGATGGCAAGTCCGGCCTGTATAATCTCACCGTCGGACTGCGTGCCGGTTGTTTCGAAATCCAATACGGCAAATTTCATTGCAATGTACGGTCCCTTCCATTCCAGTCTATGTTACAGCATAGCAAAAAAAAGGGGATTTGAAAATTAACTGACAAAAAAGCGGTGTCCCCGCCGCTATGCCAAAGGAGGGAACACCGTTTTTTTGTCGCCGAATTCCCGCTTAATGAAGGGTCGTCAGCTGATTAGCATATTGCAATTTTCCCCTGTTCAACCTGCATGCTTCCATGTTGTACAGTGGTTCGGTCAATGTCGGGTCATACTGAAGGGCCTGTGCAAAGAGTGAACATGCAGCTTCGGGATTGGCAAGCTTGGCTTGAATACAGCCCAGGGCGTTACACACAAGCCCTTTCAAGCGAGGTGAACCTTTAAGGTACATGATCTGCTGTAAATGTGTTCCGGCTTCCGCCATTTGTTCCAGATTCAGATACGCGAGCGCCAGGTAAAAACGAGTCAATGCACTCTCCGGATGGTCGGTCACAACCCGGGAGAACTGCATGATCGCCTGCGGATACATCTGTAATTTGAAATAACCCTGACCTCGACTGAAACATTCCAGATGGAGTTCAGGCAGAGCGGTAACAGCTTCCTGTTCCGGTTCAAGGGAAGCAGGCTTATCCATCTCTCGCTCCCTCACCTGGCTCATCTTTTCTTCAAACATCAGCCATTCATCCAGCATTCCGTCACTCATCCGCTTAAGCAAGTTCCACTTTTGCAGCAATTCTTGTTTGTTCAGGCCTTCAGCGGAAGGATAGCTCTTGATAATTTCATCTAACATGTCGTTCATTTCTGCGAAAACATGCTGGAACATCGATGCATCCCCACCCTTGAAAAAATGGATTAGTGCAGTGACCTGTACTCATTTTTTGCTTCAAGGGCCGATTTCATTCTCCTTACCAGTCGATTACATAATTGTTGCGTGGACTTCCTGTTTCATCGTTTGTACAGGTTTATTCCGTCCATCTACAAATACAACGGTTGGTTTGTGAGTATTTGCCTCTTCTTGCGACATCATGGCGTAAGAAATGATAATGACGTTATCTCCAGGCTGTACCAGACGTGCAGCTGCGCCGTTAAGACATATGACCCCGCTTCCGCGTGGTCCTGGAATCACATATGTTTCCAGACGTGCACCATTGTTGTTGTTCACAATTTGCACTTTTTCGTTTTCCATCAAGTCGGATGTTTCCATCAAGTCTTCATCTATGGTAATACTACCCACATAGTTCAAGTTGGCTTCCGTTACCGTAGCCCGGTGAATTTTGGATTTCATCAGTGTTCTAAACATGGGACAGTACCTCCGATTTTTGCAACCTTATATTGTCAATCAATCTTGTTTTTCCGAATTTCACCGCAAGTGCGATGAGCAGATCGTCACGGCCTTGAACTTCTTCCTGATCTGTGAGCGGCTCCAGACTTGGAAAAGCCTGAATCTCGGCGTAGTCGATAACGGCAAGCGGTGAGGTTGCAATGTGCTCGCGCAGAATACGACGGATATCTGCGGCTGTAGTAGCTACACCTGTATCTGCGGCTTCCTGAGCTGCACGCAGTGCCTTCGACAGAACCAAGGCCTGTGTACGCTGTTCTGCGCTAAGATAGACATTACGTGAACTGAGAGCAAGACCATCCTCTTCGCGAACAATTGGACAGGGTACAATTTCTACAGGCATATTCAAATCATTCACCATCTGTTGAATGACCGCAACCTGCTGAGCGTCTTTCATTCCAAAAAATGCACGCTGTGGCTGTACGATGTTGAAGAGCTTGGAGACTACTGTTGTTACTCCGTCAAAATGTCCTGGACGTGAAGCGCCACATAAGCGCTCCGTGAGTTTTGAGACAGATACGGTCGTTTGCGTTGCCTGTGGATACATCTCTTCAACAGAGGGAATAAATACGATATCCACTCCTTGTGAGCGTGCTGTTTCCAAATCTCTGGCTTCATCCCGCGGATAACTGTCAAAATCTTCATTAGGGCCAAATTGAATTGGATTAACAAATATGCTTAATACCACGATATCGCTCTGTTGTCTGGCTGCCTGCATCAAGCTTGCATGACCTTGATGAAGATAACCCATTGTTGGTACAAGACCTACAACAGACGCACTGGACCGAATCGCTTGACGCTTCAAGCTTAGTTCCTGTCTTAACTCTGCGATTGTCCGTAATACTTTCATGAGTTACTCCCCACCTTTTCCTTGCGTTGTCCGCCGTACAGTTGATCCAGAACACCATCCGCCGCATTGAATACATGCTCTTCGGCCGGGAACGAACGATCTTTCACTTCTTTCACGTAAGCTTCGATGCTGGTTCTGATTAATGTACCCACATCTCCATAGGTTTTGACAAATCGTTTGGGCGTATACGGAGAGGCGTATTGAACCACATCGTGGAATACCAGTACCTGACCATCACAGCCTCGTCCTGCTCCAATTCCGATGGTAGGGATGGACAGTTCCTCCGAGATCGCCCGTGCAACTTCTTCCGTAACCAGTTCAAGCACAATGCCAAACGCACCTGCAGCTTCCAAGGCTTTGGCTTCGTCCATCAGACGTTTCGCATCCGCTGCATCCTTGCCCTGAATGCGGTAACCACCAATCTGATTAACCGATTGAGGTGTCAGTCCGATATGTCCAAGAACAGGCACGCCTGCTTGCACAACTGCTCTAACGGTGTCCGCTATCTCGACTCCGCCTTCCATTTTAACCGCATGGGCATGCCCCTCTTGCATCAGTCGACGGACACCCTTAAGCGTCTCATCCACGCTGCCATGATAGGTCATAAAAGGCATATCAGCCACAATAAATGTCTTCTCAGCACCGCGCACTACGGAACGTGTGTGGTATACCATGTCGTCGATGGTCACCGGAAGCGTCGAATTATAACCCAGTACTACATTGCCGAGTGAATCACCAACCAGGATCAGATCAATACCTGCTTCCTCTGCTAGGAGCGCTGTTGGATAATCGTAAGCCGTGATCATGGTAAGCGGCACGCCATCCTGCTTATATTTTTTCATTTTCACAATATTCAACGCTTGTTTGTTCGCCATTTTTTTCATGGCTCCTTTCTTCTTTTCAAATAAACGCAACAAAAAAACCTTTTAGTTTTCCACTAAAAAGTCCCGAAAAGTCAAAAAAGAGTCACTTGCGATCGTCCCTTCTGTCTCGGTCCTCTTCGGCTCAGAGCAGAATCCAACAACTCACTTAAACGTATTTCATTCTTGCACTGCGGTCTGCTTATATAAAACACATCAAAGCAGAACAAAGGTTACTGTTACGGGAGTGCAATTCGGTCTGCATTAGCCGATATCGCCTCACGAACACAGTATACCAAAGTTCTGCTCAAACTTCACGTCTTATGTTCATTTTACCAGTGAAAATTCGACAAATTGTTTATGATTTCCAGGAAATCTCACCAGAGATGATTAGCGTATGTTCTCCATCGTGCTTCTCCACGATAAGTGCACCAGAAGGGTCAAGACCAATTGCCTTCCCTTCAATGACACCATGAGGATTCGTCACTGTAATCTCTCGATTCATCGATACGGACAGGGCCTCCCATAGAGCTGAGATCACGCCAAATCCTTCTTTTTGATACAAAAAATACAACTGTTCAAGCTCCGTCAAAATGGCAGCCGTTAGTTTGGTGCGATCAACGGATTGACCCGTCTCCATCTTGAGCGAAGTAGCGATTGTGGTCAGATCTTCCGGATAATCCTCGGGATCAAAGTTCACGTCAACGCCTATACCTGCGATACAGTATCTGACTTCATGATCTTCTACCGTAGATTCAAGCAATATGCCACATACCTTGCGTCCGTCAATCAACACATCATTTGGCCATTTGATGCCCGCATCAGCTCCTGAACAAGCTCGAACGGCACGACATACAGCCACTCCTGTTAATAAAGTTAGCTGCGGCGTATGCTGAAGTGGTAGATCAGGGCGTAACAGGACACTCATCCAGATTCCTTTACCCGGAGGAGAGAACCACTGTCGACCGAAACGTCCTCTTCCTCCTGTTTGTTCTTCCGCAATGACCACAGCGCCTTCTGCCTGCCCTTGCTCAGCTAGCTTGAGAACATCCCCTTGCGTAGACAGGGTCGAAGCCAACAAAACAGCCTTACGGCCAAATACGGTTGTATCCAGGGCCAATTGGAGGCCAGTAGCGTCAATGCTATCCGGCTTCGTTACCAGACGGTATCCTTTGCGGGATACCGCTTCAAACTCATAACCCATGTCTCGCAACTTGTTCACATGTTTCCACACAGCGGTCCGACTGATGGACAGATTACGGCTGATCTCTTCACCCGATACGAATCGTCCTTCTGCATTTAATAACATATGTAACAGATCTTCATGTTTGGTCATCTTGAACCACCCGCTTCACTTCTGCACTTAGTGCTTCATGCTGATTCGCTATCGTTCCAATCGCCGTTTCTCGTAACAAATGTTTCATTAGTTGCCCCAGCCAAGGTCCGCCTTTGCGCTGCACCATTTGTAACACTTGTTCCCCTGTAATATCCAACTCTTTCAAGTCATGCACAGGGATCGATTGACTCCATTCGGCTGCAAGCTCTTGTACTAATACAACCTGCATTTCTGCCGGTTCGGACTGATTCCGCCATTCTGCTGGCAGTGCAGACTGTATTCGAAGCCAATCATCCGCCGCCTGAACGCCACAAGCCAGAACAGTAACGATCCAATCGGAACGGAGACTGACCGTATCCTTCGGCTCCTGCACGGAAGTATGAATCAACTGTTCCACCTGGAGGACCCCTGTTATACGAGAACGATGTTCATTGGAAAATGTCCACTGACGTAATAATACATCTGCTTCATCCTTGCTATAACCGCCAGCAATCAGGATGAGTGACCAACGAAGCAACACATGCTGACCTGACAATTGTTCCAAATTGGATAACAACATCTTGTTAAATCGGGTCGAGCTTACCGGCGCTTTGATATGCGCAAGGGAATCACTTCTGTATAACAGCTCCAACCCTCTTAAAGGATGCGGTCCAGACATCATTTTTACCATCTCGGTACGTACCCGTTCCATTGCTATATGTTGAAGCAGGTCTTTCTGCCTTACAAGACCCTTCCACGTGTTATGGGCAATTTTGAAATCAAATACGGAAGCAAACCGGACACAGCGGAGCATCCGCAGTGCATCTTCACCAAATCGTTCCATCGCAGAACCCACACATCTGACTCGCTCTTCCTTGATATCTGCCTGTCCACCGAACGGGTCAACGATTGTCCCAGTGACGTCCATAGCAAGAGCGTTCATCGTGAAGTCACGCCGCTGTAAGTCTTCCTTGATATCCTGAACAAATTGAACCGCAGCAGGTCTGCGATTATCCTGATATTCGGATTCTGTTCGAAATGTGGTCACTTCAAAGTAATAACCGCCTGAACGAACGGTAACCGTACCGTGTTGCAAACCTGTAGGAATACAATCGTCAAACAGTTCCATGACTTGCTCAGGAGAAGCAGATGTCGTGATATCCATATCGTCCACAACACGTTCCAGCAATTCGTCACGAACGCAACCACCTACCCAATATGCCTTGTAGCCATGTTTGTTTAATGTTGTGAGTACATTCTCACTTTGCATTGCCATTTCACGATCTACCTGTGTCCATTGAACCACCACATATCACCTCTTCTCTTGCCTGTTGTGGTATGCACAGTATGATTTCGTCTAAGAAATGATTAACCGCAAACCGGCTTCAGATTCGGAACTTCCCTTCCCAACACCCGGTAATATATCTGTTCATATTCATGCCGAATAGCATCATTGCAAAAGTCGTGATGCGCGCGCTGAAGACATGCTTCCCTGAACTCAGCAGCCAAACGATCGTCCGTCAACAAACGAATGGTGTTCTCGGCCATGGATTGTGTATCCCCAATCGCGGATAAGTAACCCGTCTTACCATGTAAGACCAGTTCCGGAATTCCTCCGGCCTGTGAACCGATCGTGGGTACGCCACAAGCCATTGCTTCGAGCGCCACAAGTCCGAAACTTTCCTTCTCCGATGGAAGCATCAACACGTCCGCCATGGAGATGACCTGAGCAATGTCATCCTGTTTGCCAAGGAAATGAACTTTATCATTCAAGCCGAGATCATTAATTTTCCATTGCATCTTCGGCAAATCAGGTCCTTCACCAACAAATAACAGTTTGGCAGGAACCTGCTCCTGTACCTGACGGAAGACCTCTACCACATCCTGAGTTCTTTTCACCGGTCGGAAATTGGAGATGTGCATTAATATTTTTTCGTCAGGCGTAGCAAAGTCTCTTCGCAGACTGGCAGCATCCCGCGGATAATATATTCGTTTGTCAATAAAATTATAGGTTAGATCGATTGGACGCTGAATATCCAGCAATTCGACCGTTTCTCGAATCAAATCTTGTGATACGGCAGTAACCGCGTCACTTTCATTAATGGCTAGACGGATCAGATCCTTCAGAGATTCATCCTGAGCCAGAACCGTAATATCCGTTCCATGTAACGTGGTAACCACTTTAAGGCCGTCCCCTACCATTTGTTTCGCCAGAAAGGCACATACTGCGTGTGGCACGGCATAATGAACATGCAGCAGATCTAGCTGCTGTGACTTAGCCACCTGAGCCATCTTTGTTGCCAGTGACAGGTCATACGGAGGGTAACGGAAAACATAATAATCATTTACTTCAACTTCGTGATAAAAAATATTTTTCTGGAACGTACCCAGTCTGAACGGGATACTGTTGGCAATAAAATGAACCTGATGCCCCTGTTCGGCAAGTAATTTGCCCAGTTCCGTTGCGACAACGCCAGACCCGCCGAGGGACGGATAACAGGTGATGCCGATTTTTAGCTTTTTATCCATCCTGTGGACGCTCCTTTGATCTCCCGCTTCATGCAGGTTGATATAATGCAATGGAATAATGAAACCCTTCGTTTCATTAAACGTAAAATGTGAAATCGCTTATTGGGCACCCGAGCCAAATTGATGAACCACGTAAGGTGTAATTGTAGCAAAACCTTCTGCAAACGGGATGAGACTGCGTTGTCCGAGCAAGGAATCGCGGGCTCTTACACGATCAATATACCCTTGATTCAATGGCGTTGAGACCGCTCCGTCTCCCAGTTCGAATTGGGAACGATAAGAGAGTAGTGATGCTTCTTTTTGCTCATAGTGTTCCGTAATATCAACAATCAAATCCGTAGGTCCGATGTCATTAATAAAGTAAAAATAAAGTTCCTTCACCTGCAAGGCAGGCATGTCAGGCATATAGTTGCGAAGCTTAGCGTTAAATACAGCCTCCTGCACAAGCTTACTGCAATTGACATGATCCGGATGACGATCTTCCCAATACGGAGCAAACACCATCCGAGGGGCATGACGTCGTATCTCAGCCGTCACCGCCTGTACATGTTCAGGCGTAAGATACAAGCCACGATCAGGAAGCCCCAGATTCGTTCGACACGAAAGACCGAGGACGCGGGAGGCTTGCTCCGCTTCCTCGGTTCTGCGCTCTACTGTTCCGTTGGAAGACATCTCAGCACGAGTCAGATCACACACGCCTACTTTCAAGCCGGCAGCGGTATGTTTGGCAATCGTTCCACCCATACCAATCTCCGCGTCGTCTGCATGTGCTCCAAAGATGAGAATATCCAGACTCATTCGGAATCACCTGAATTCAATCCAGCCTCCGGCTTGTACTTATGTACCAGCTCTCTCCAGGCAAAATCGCCACGATCCAGAGCCTTAACCAGAATCTCAGCGGTTGCGATATTGGTGGCAAGTGGAATTCCCTGCACATCACAAAGACGTAGCAACGCATTAATATCCGGCTCGTGAGGTTGTGCCATCAATGGATCGCGCAAGAAAATAATCAGATCCATCTCATTTTGCGCAACCAAAGCTCCAATCTGCTGATCTCCGCCCAATGGGCCTGATTCGAATCGATGAATCTTCAGAGACGTTCCTTCCATAATACGAAGGCCTGTTGTTCCTGTAGAATATAATTGATGGTCCGTAAACACAGGCTCATATGCCGTCACGAAGTTAACCATCTCTTCTTTTTTACGATCATGGGCGATAAATGCTATTTTCAACATGACAATCTCCTTTAGTCGATAAAGTGGTCAAATCCGTAGATCATTCCTGTATACTCCATAACCTTTTGCACACCAATCTTAACACCAGGCATATAACCTGCGCGCTCGTAGGAGTCATGCCGAATTTTGAGTGACTGTCCATAATCTCCGAAAACAACTTCCTGCTGCGCGAATACACCAGGCAATCGTACACTGTGAATTCGGAAGCCATTGTAATACCCGCCGCGTGATCCTTCAATCGTTTCTTCCTCATTCGGATTACCTTGACGAAGTTCTTCCCGATTGGCAGCAATCAGTTCCGCTGTTTTGATCGCAGTTCCTGAAGGAGCATCCAGCTTCTGATCCCCATGATATTCGATAATCTCCACATTTGGCATATGTTTGGCAGCCTGTGCTGCGAATCGCATCATCAGAATGGCACCAATCGAGAAGTTAGGGGCAATAAGCCCTCCAATTCCTTTGTCCTGGCACTGCTTGTCCAACTGTTCGATCTGCTCCGGCGTGAAGCCGGTAACACCCATGACAGGTCTGACTCCATGACGGATCGCGATCTCAGTATGTGCAAACGCAAATTGTGGTACTGTAAAATCAACCATAACTTGAGGTTTTGTTTCGGCAAAAGCCATTTCGATATCATCAGTCACCAACACCCCACACTCTGGCAAACCAACAAGGGTTCCTGCATCCGTGCCTGCTCCGGAGCGGTTGACAGCCGCTGCAAGCTCCAATTCCGGGTCCTGAAGTACCAATTTCACAACTTCACGGCCCATACGGCCAGCCGCTCCGATCACGGCAACTCTTATTACTTCACTCATATTGACTGCATCTCCTCACTATGTTGGATCATATCGTAGAATCCATTTCAACTCGAAAGAAATCTTTGCAAAATGAATTCTTATTGAATGGATTTCATACGTTGCTTGATTTCCTGTAACATCTGATGCAGTTGCCCATTCTGCGGATCCAGCAAAATTGCCTCACGCAGCGCCTGAATTGCATAGTTAAATTCATTCAAATCACTGTAAGCCAGCGCAAGCATAACATGAGCTTCCACTGAGAGCGGATCAAGTTTGACCGCTTCTTGCAGAAGCGTAGACGCTTCCACATAGCGCTCCTGTGTTGCAATACCCGCCTGCTCCAACAGCAACTTCGCTCTGGAGGTCAATTGTTTTGCTTCCAACGTCTGCAGATGCAAAATATACTCTTCTGTTCCTGGCGACAATTCAACCGACTTGCGCGCATATTCAAGCGCTGGAACCAGATGTTTGCTGCGGGCGTGTGTAATGGAACAGCGATAATATAACTCCGCATGTTTTGGATGAGCGTGAATGGCTGACTCGAACCAACGAATCGCCTGCTCAAAATCATTTTGCAATATACAGCGGTAAGCCTGCTGCATATATTCTTCCGGTTTCATCATTAAGCTGACCCTCCCCGATCGGGTGATGGTACAGCATATGTAATCTACGCCTAATCGGTGTTTTTGGGAGTCCACCGATTGGCATCGCGGGTGTTAAATTTATGCATGACTTTATCGTGCGCCTCAGCCAGATCAATTCCCAGTGAGTTCGCAAAACAAATCGTGATAAATAAAATATCTCCAAGCTCAAGTTCAATGGAATTGGCTGCTTCGGAAGATTTCTTCGGCTTCTCGCCGAATTCATGATTCACTTCCCTGGCGAGCTCCCCAACCTCTTCAGACATCCGGGCCAACATGGCCAGAGGACTGAAGTACCCCTCCTTGAACTGGGAGATATACTGATCAACCTCACGCTGCATTTCTGCGATGCTTTTCTCCATGAGAACGGATTCTCCTTTGAAATGATGTCGTATTTGTTCCTAATAATATCAGTTATTTAGATTCACTTCCACCATCATCAGCGACAAATCATTTTTAAAGAATCAATAAACAGGTATACTAGATGGGAATGATTGCTTCTTCATTCTAATTTATCTACAGCGAGGGATCTTATGAGCACTGCCAAAACCTGGATACAAGTTAAACTGGTTCTTCCCATCGTACTGGGTACAGCCTTATATGCCTTTGGGCTCCTCTATTTCATTATCCCCAACCAGCTTATGGAAGGTGGCCTCACCGGGGTTACGGTGCTGATCAATTACGCTTTTGGCATCTCACCTTCACTTACAACCTTGATTCTGAATGTTCCCCTCTTTCTGATTGGGCTCAAAATTTTGGGCGGCAGACAGATGATCTATACGGGTATCGGAATCGGGGCACTGACCGTTTTTCTATGGTTGTTTGAGAAGTTGATTCATCTGGGCTGGATTGAACCATTACATACCGAGAATGACCTCCTGCTCGCAGCCCTATATGCAGGTGTCACCCTTGGAGCCGGCCTTGGCATTGTATTCCGTTGGGGCGGAACGACGGGCGGTTCAGACATCATTGCCCGTATTCTGAACCGCAAGTATGGATGGAGCATGGGCCGAGTATTACTGGGCATCGACTTTGTCATTATCGGGCTCTCTCTCATCTACATCCCCAAAGAAAAAATTCTGTATACGCTTGTAGCTGTATTCATCGCCTCCAAAGTCATCGACTTTATTCAGGAAGGTGCATATTCTGCCCGGGCATTTATGATCATTAGTGACCATGCACCCGAGATTGCGGACCAGATCACACGGGATATGGATCGTGGCGTCACCCTCATTCCAGCCATTGGCGCGTACTCTAAACAGGCCAAACACATGGCCTACTGCGTGATCTCCAGGCAAGAGTTCAGGCGATTGCAGACCATTGTACGTTCCATTGACCCGAGAGCTTTTGTCATCATCAGCGATGTTCACGATGTACATGGCGAAGGATTCAAAGAAAGCTGATATAACACAGAAACTACAAGAAAACCTCTTTTTACATGAAGAGCCGTTAACGTGGCTATTCATGCGGAAAGAGGTCTTTTTTTATATACCACTTATACACCACGATTAAGTTCATGTTCTATTAACGTCGAAAAGGAAAAATCCCCTGCTGCTGCGCACGATATTTACGATATCCGGCGTAACTTAACGTCGCCACAATGACCGAACTAATCAGCAGCCCGGCTGCCCTGCGATCGGGACCCTGTACAAACGGTACAAAGGCACTCTCATCCTTCTCGCGACCAAACAACTTGTTCACCAGTTCCTCCCCATGGCCAACCATGCTCTTTAATTGAGCCAGATCAGGTTGCTTGGCAGCGGTAAGCCCTTTGGTATGAGATAACCAGGCGTCTATCTGAGCAATTTCATACGGTTCACGGCGAATCAGTGCGGCAGGACGAATCGTCTCATAATGCTCCTCCAGAACGGTGTAGCGGTTTGCCAGTACGGCCGCAGTTTGCCCTTGATTTGTAGCAGCGGATAAAGCGTCCAGATCGTTTTTCACGATTTTATAATACTGAAGCCATAAAGGCCTGGTTGGATTCGCGAGACTATCTGCTGCAAGTCTAAGCTTGGCTGAGGACTGCTGAAGAGAAGCATCGTCATTTTTCACCTTCACAACGGCTTGTTTCACTTCAACTATGGTTTCGGACAAGGCGTGAATGCCCTCAACTGTTGTTTGTCCCTCAAAGGAGATATGCTCCAGACTTTTACTGATACGCAGAATGCTTCCGCGCACTTCTTCAATATTATTCTCCAGCGCCTGACGATACAATATGGCTGCTTCCTCATTCAGTTGTGCAATTGAATTGCTTGTGGACACTTGCTGATCTGAATTCGAATTCAATGCTTCACTTTGCGCGGATACACGATATGCTAAGTTCGTCCACAGCATTATAGCTATAAACGATACCACCAATAAGCCAGTTTTGATCCCAAACGTTCTCTTCATGGACATCCCTCCCACCACCAATGTATGGCGGGGGACAGTTCATTAGAACAAGCTCAAGATCGGATATCAGGTTCGTTTCGCCTGTCTTAAGGCCAGCCACGCGCACAGAATGCTTACCAGTGTCAGTCCGAATGTGAAATTACGCACACCATCTACATGATCATAGAGGGAAGCGGGTAACCAAGGGTAAATATCATATGTATAATCCATCGTATCGTTCAACAGCGTCCAAAGACCTGCAACGACAAGGGAAGTCCAGCGGAAACCGAAAAAGCGTACAAAAATTAGAGCTTCTATGGCCATCGCACTATGCGAAGCAATCAACATCCAGTCTTGCCAGTGCTGTGTACCACCTTGCATCCAGCCAGCGAAAATAATGGACACCGCCCACACGCCATATTTCACAGATGTGACCACGGCAAGCGCCTGAATCACATGTCCGATCCGTTTGATAATGATGGACCGCGGTGGGTACAACACCCATAACAACGCTAAAGTAAAAAACAAACTCGCTGTTGGGCTATCTGGCACAAATACGATCTGCCACACCGGCTGCTCAGCCAGCGTCAATTTCATTTGCTCTCCGTACCAGATGTATCCGTATACCGTTCCTACCGCATTACACCAAAATAATAGCCACAGGAAATAACGATTGGTTAGAAATTCCCTACTCCAGAAATACGATAAAGCCACATTCCCTGCCCCTTCCTTCATCAATATTGTGCACGATACAGTGCTGTCCAAAAAAACACTTCAAAAAAACCTGACCGCATAAACGATCAGGTTTCATTGGTTATTTCGATTTTACTGTTCTGCTTTCTGTTTCGCAAGCCATTCGGTCAGATGAGTGATCTCTTCATCCGTGACACCTTGAGCAATAGCATTATTGTACTGAGGTTGCATTGCATTGTAACCTTCTTTGATAATGGTCAGAATCTCTTCCTGGCTGTGCTTGTCACCTATGCCTCGAAGCGAAGGTCCAGTTGCGCCCTTCATATCAGCCGCATGGCAACCAATACATCCAGCCTTCTTGTACGTTTCCATTGCAGGATCATCCTGTTCCACGATCGCAACTTCTTCTTGCTGTCCAGGTGCATTGGAAACGGGTGGGAGTCCCTGTTCACGCCTCTCCAGCGCTTCTTCTTCACGTTGAATGTGTTCAGGCTTCTGTCCACTTGCTTCCAACTCATGCTCGTAGTGCGTCCACGCTACATTTGTCAGGTAGAATACAGAAATGACCGACAAAATCATCAGTGATGAAGCAATTGGGCGTTTATAGAAACGCCGCTCCTTGCCTGTATCCAGGAATGGTGCCAGTAGCAAAGCTCCAAAAGCAACTCCGCTGACCCCCAGTACCCCGAGCAGAACGTAATCGCCCGATGCGTATGGATACTTCAAGTACTGATACAGAAAAAGGAAGTACCAGTCCGGCATAGGAATTACGGATGCGCTCGGATTAGCCGGATAGCCTAAAGGTGCAGGTTCTGAGATCGTGAGAACCAGAATCCCCACCAATACAACGACACCAACCATCCATTCTTTCAGCAGGAAGTTGGGGATAAAGGCTTCTGATTTGCCGGGATACGCCGTGTAATCAGGAGGGGTAATAAATCCCGCCCCTTTACGGACCCGTGAATCACCGACAAAGATAACCTTTTCCTCATCATCCTTCTTATGTCCGTGAGCCATTGCGATTCCTCCCTTCTCAGTTTATAGTGGTCCCGAAATGCCCTGTCTGCGGATCATGATAAAGTGTCCGACCAGAAGCACCAGAAGCACAGCGGGGAGGAAGAATACGTGCAGGGCAAAGAATCGGGTTAGTGTCTGTGCACCAACAATCGTACCGCCTTGCAGGAATTCTTTAATAATCGGTCCCAGCCAAGGAACCGTATTGGCAATCTCCAGTGTTACTTTTGTTGCAAAATAGGCTTTGTTATCCCATGGCAACAAGTACCCTGTCAGCCCCAGGCCCAACATGACGAAAAAGATCAGCATGCCGACAACCCAGTTCATTTCACGCGGTGCCTTGTAAGAGCCTGTAAAGAACACACGCATCGTATGTAAGAACATCATTACGATAACCAGACTGGCTCCCCAGTGGTGCATGCCGCGAACAATTTGGCCGAAGGCTACTTTGGTCTGAAGGTACTCCACACTTGCGTAGGCATTGATAATATCAGGTACATAATACATGGTCAGGAACATGCCTGACAGAATCTGAATAACAGTAATAAAGAACGTCAAGCCACCAAAGCAGTACACGAATGCGGAAAAGTGATGAGCCGGATTTACATGCTCTGGAACTTCATGATCCGCAACGTCCCGCCAGATTGGCGTGATGTCAAGACGCTCGTCAATCCAGTCATAGACATTTTTAAACATCTGCGTTCACGCCTCCTAATTCACTCGGGTGTTCGGAACAATGTCGCCCAGATATACCCAACCCTGCTCTTCCTTGACTACGTACTCATCCAGCGGTTTGGGGGCTACGGCAAGATTCTTCCCTTCCTTGTCATAGTGCGCGCCATGGCAGGGGCAATGATACTCGTCAGGGTACTGCTTGTCACTATTCCAGCCTACTGTACATCCCAGATGTTTACAGATAGGTGAGAGTGCATAAATTTTACCCTGCTCGTCTTTGCGAATCCACGCCACTAACGATGCATTACTCAGATACCAACCATCCTGTTGTTTAAGTTCAAAGGTGAATTCTTGAGGCTCATTCGTAATTTTGCTGATTTCAGCTACTTTGACAGAGGTGCCTTCTCCCTTATGTTGCAAAATCGGGTCCACCGCAAAACGGACCATAGGAAGGATTGCACCGGCGGCCATGTAGGCTGTAGCTCCACCAAGCGTGTACGTCAAAAACTGCCTGCGTGACATCTCCATGCGGCTTGGCAATTTCAATGAAGCTTCGTGGTCATGCTCACTGCTCATACTGTCTCCAACCCCCTTTTTCAGCCAACTCTCTCAAACGTTTTCATTTTCATAAATTCCACGACTTACTAGAACATACATAATCATATAGTAGCCCTAGAACACCGTCAAGAATTTGTCACACATTTTTAAGGTTCAATTGTAAGCGTTATTAAAAAATTGTTGTAAAATTGTCACATTTGTCGCTAAAAACTATTTTTTCCACAACTCTCGTATCTTTTCCCCTATAAATCTCGCAATCCCTTCTTCTCCGACCTCATGAGTTAAGACGGACCGACTCAAAACCAGATCAGCAGCTGGAATTTCCACGCCGTCCAAATGACCATCTGATGACATAATAACCACATATTTGAATCCTGAGGATTTAAGCTGTTCGGACAAGGAATTTAATGTCATTGACAATTCCGAATTAGCATAATGAAAGGCTGGATAAGTCATGATTCTCCCTTTGAAAGGAATTTCGACCAGATCCAGAAAATCTCTCAGCCGCTCCAACGCCTCGGTAGCTTCAACTGGCGACTGCTCACCGCTAAGAGCTGTGTATGGAATAAGGCATGTATCCAGATAGAGTTGCAGTTCAGCCCAGCTGTCTTGAGTCATCTCACTGAATTTCAATTCCCTATATCCCCTCTCTATCCATTTTATTCCCATATTATATATGACTATATCTTATAAATCCAGACATTCATTTCGGAATTACACATATCAAAAAAAGGAAACACGCATCTGCGCATTCCCTTTTATCTCAGAAAGGAACTATTTTGCTAATCAGTTTATGGTCCTCAGTTCATCCGTCAGACTCCGGAAAGCTACTTCGTCTCCGGTAGCTAACGCTTTATCGATTTCCAAATAGAGCTTCTCGCTGCGCTGTTTGCGAAGCGCTTCGTCCCAAACCATCTCAGCTGCCAGCCCCAACATGACTTCATACGTAACTTTCATTTTATCCAATAGGATGCACCTCCAAAACGGATTTAAGAGCTCCTATATTCTTTTCCTTTGGTAACATAACCCAGTGAAGTTCTGGACATCCGCTCCAGATCGGCATCAGTCAGCTCACGTATCACTTTGGCAGGTGTCCCCAAAGCAAGAGTATAGGGCGGAATTTTACTATTCTCAGTAACAACAGAACCGGCTCCAATCAGCGTATATTCGCCAATATCGGCTCCATTCAGCAGAATGGCTCCCATGCCGATTAATGATCCTGTTCCAATACAACAACCATGAATGATCGCTGTATGTCCTACTGAGACATCATCTCCCACAATCAAAGGTTGATCAGTATTGACATGCCCGACAACATTATCTTGAATATTACAGCGCTTTCCAATGATAATAGGAGCCAAATCAGCCCGAAGGACTGCATTGAACCAGACGGAAGACTCTTCTCCCATTCTCAAATCACCGATCAGTTTTGCACCTTCAGCCATATATACCGAAGGATGTAACTGAGGTTGTAGACCTTTGTATGGAATTATCATTATTATCACTCCTTAATTTGGGAGTGATTTTAGCAACTTGTCCTTCACTTGTCAAACATAATAGGCGTAATGTCTCCTGAGATGGAGCGACAGGATGCAGCAAGACGTGTGCCCCAGGCTGTCATTTGTATAGTCCTGCCTTCCTCATGTTCCCCAATACGGACCATGCCAAGATGCAACATCATTTTAACAATTCTGTTATCATAAATGGCCTCGGCCGTATCATAGTAAAACGGCTGAATGAACGGACCGATCTGACGAAACAGCGACTCGGCGGTTGACCATTCTTGGGCACATTCGCCTGTCCAATACACAATAGAGGACAGATTGGGAATAGCACCTTTATACAATCTTAACCAAAACCTAAATAGCTGTATCATTTCGGCTGTTTTCTCAGCTCCCAGCTTGTCTTCTCCAGCTGGTGATAACTTCAGCGTGCCTTGCTCCTCACGAACCAGCCGATGGTGAAATGCATAGTCGTAGAGAAGTGCGAAACGATCCGGGTAATCCTTGAAGGAACGGCCATATCCGAATCTCCATCCACCTTTGCCCACCAATTCCTCACTAATGTGCAGATGCTCCATAATCTGCTGTTGAGAGCGACGGTACATCATGCCTTCAGCGTTAAGGGCAATTTCGTGCTGCTGGACAAACTGCAGAAACAACTTGAGATCATCCGCTAAGAGATGATACTCATCCCGATACATGGGTGGCTCCGTTGTTTTGGTAATCCCTGCTCGCAGATGTGTGGATAACACATCCCTGAATCTTAATTTCAGATCCTGGGGTACCTGATACAAATATCTGGTCTGCTGCGTTGTCCCATTGAACAACCATCCACTCTTATTGAAGCGAACGATGAGATCACGTGGACTCGCGCCAGCCTCACTCTCCTTTTTGTCCATCGATTGACGGGCTATGGCAATGAGTTCTTCCATACCATAATACTGGCGAGGATCAAACAACAAGTTGTTCAAAAAGCGCTGATCTGCTTGATTCAGTTGACGTACCTGCTGCTCAAAAAAGGGTCTGCTGCCCAATGTAGTGAGAATACTCTGGATGAGTTCATGTTTGGAATTGGGCTTGCATTCACATTGGTAATAGTCTGCTATTCGATTAAGCTGGCCAATATCGGCAAAAGTAAGCATATCCGCTAGATTCATGGGTCCATCGCCTCGCCCGTTAACTACTTCGACTACTGATTCAGAGCCTGAAATAGTTTGGTTTTGTAAACATCGTTGACGGAATTCCCATAATCTAAACCTCTTTTTGGAAATCTTTTATGTTTTAAACCATACTATGCCCCGAGTTGGTCAATCAGAAGAAAAATGAGAGGTTTGAAATCATATACAGTCTTTATTTCCCCATAAAACGCAAAAAAAACAACCCAAGTTGGATTACTCAGGTTGTTTCGCTGTGTCCAAAGACAGATGTCGTGTGCAATTATATAACAGTGGACTCCAGTCATCACGTTCCTTTTCCAGGATCGTCAGTGACAGGTTTCCAATCCGTTCTGTATACCGATCTTTAAACAAAGCTGTTAAAAGGTTGGCTAAGAAAGCTCCGTGAGTGACAATGAGTACGTTTTGGTCAGAATAGGCAGACCATAGATCTTCCAGAAACGCCAGTGCACGAATCTGGATATCCGCTATCTGCTCCTGTCCCAAGTCCAATGTCTCCCAGGCTTGGCCCCAACGGGCAACCCGTTCTTCTGAAGTCAGACCTTCAATCTGACCAAAAGCCCTTTCTTTCAACCGTGCGTCCGGCTCAAGCAAAGGTACATTCAACAGCTTGGAGATAATCTCCCCTGTTTCCTGTGCCCGCGATAATCCACTTGTGATGATATAGTCCCATTGGTATTCTTCCGTCAGCAGACGTCTTCCCAGGCGCTCTGCCTGTTCACGACCTTCTCCATTCAGAGGAATATCCGTCTGACCCTGTATACGGCCCGCCGCATTCCAGTCTGTAAGACCGTGACGAATAAGTCCGATTCGCACTTACATCCCTCATTTCTCCACACGGCGAACGAAAGGTTATTACCTATGCACTCGCACCTTGTTTGCGTTTATTCGTTGTTCGATGCATACGTCCAAGAGAAAATAACGCCATTCCTATTGCAAGTAAAGAGAGGGCCATCCAATACTGCGGATAAGCAGGTCCCATGCTCACAACAAAAGGTTCTATGATACTTCCTCTGTCCGCTCCAGTCATGTTGTACTGATACATGCCAGAGGACGATGGTCCGCTTCCGGCAACCCCTGTCTCCAGGATACCCGTAGTAACAACTTTGGTTTGCTCAGCTTCTGATACGTCTGGCTTAAACATTGCCATATACAGAAAGCTGCATAAAAAAATAGCCAGGAACGCGGCAATCCACAAAGACATATGCTTGCGGATCACAGCAGAGAAACGATTAACCTTTACCTCTTCCGGCAGTAACCATGGAGACTCCGCGTAGATCCGGTCCATAACGTTACGGTTCACTCTCTCTGCTTGTTGTTCTGTCACTGGAACCGGAATGCTGTGCAGCAAGATCTGAGCTTCTTCCCAGACCTCAAACTGCTCGGAGCACTCTTCACAACCAGCGAGATGAGCATGAAATGCAATCCGCTGAGGATGAGTTTCCGGCAAGTCCCAGACCAGTGCAAACAGTTCCTGGGCTTCATTGCAATTCATCGGTTCTTCATCCCTTCATATGGCTCGTACACCGGTTCGAAGAAATAAGGTTCCAATTGAGTTTTTACGCTTGATCTTGCTCTGAATAATAGCGATTTCACAGAACTGACGCTCTGCCCAAGAATATTCGCAATCTCTTGGTAGTCTAGTTGATCATACTCACGGAGTATAATCGCAGAACGCTGCTTCTCCGGCAAATTGTTAATCGCATCCCTAACCAGCATCACCCGCTCGCTGCGTAGTACAGCATACTCCGGTGTATTCTCCGAAGGAGCAACGGGAACAATCCCGCTCTCTTCAAGTGGGACATTTCCGCTGCGCTGTTTGCGAAGCTCACTCAGTACCGTATTTCTCGCAATGGTATATAACCAGGTTGAGAATGAGGCATCCACCTCACGGAAAGAGTGCAGACTGCGGAACGCCTTATAGAAAGTCTCAGAACAGAGATCTTCCGCAAGCAGCTCCATATTGGAACTTTTCAACATATGATATACGAAAGCCAGTATTTTACGCTGATAACGACTCATCAGCTCGGAATATAACTCCAGGTTACCTTCCTTGATCTCTCGAATCAACTGGGAATCCGTCATTTGAGTGCGACCCCTCCTCGCCCATCCATGTGCTTCTCCCCGTTCGACTCTATCCATGTATTACCGAACAGGCACAAAAAAGTTGCGGTTCTCACCGCATATAAAAAGCGTTCAGCGCCATAACTGGCCTTCCCGCCAAATTCCCCTATGTAATGGCAATTTCCCCAACGTTTCTACATTAACAGTATTTATTGTACAACGGTCTGCATCATCCTGGCAAATCCATTGGTATCCACAGAACCCGACCTGTCATTCATATGCAGTCATTTTCACGTTCATGACTTCATTTTGAGCCTTTTTGGTAACTCTTGCTTATATAGACGGACGACATACCGAAAAGGTTACAAAAATGTGATATTTATTTGATCTAAGGTATCCTAACAGATTAAGGAGGGAGATGTAAATAGAGGATATAAGTTCAAGTGTAACTATTAACATATCAATGCCTTCCCCATAACTTTTTTAGACAAAAAAAAGACCGCTTACATAAGCGGCCATTGCTCACGTGGAGCAATACAGTTATTGGATAGGAGTGGAGAGAAACCATACTGTACCCTTATTATATGTATACGTTTTCATTTTGTCAACACTTTCAGTAAAATTGTTTGAATTAATTATATCTTTCGGTAAATTAGGATAAAACATCCTTTTTTTCTGTGACTGAAAATCAAATAACAACTCCAATATAACCTCACAAAAAAGAGGGCTTTCGCCCTCTTTCTCGTCTTATATCCATACTTGATAACCTAAGGAATCCAATAACGTCTTGGCTCGTTCCATATCTTCTTCCTGACGGAAAGACAGACGCATAATGCCCGGCACATCAACCCGGTTTTCGATAATCTCCAAGTTGCTCAAGTTGATGTCATTCGCCCCAAGCTCAGTTGCGATCTTACCGATCATACCCGGTGCATCCTGTACATCAGTATACAGATCAAATAACGGCGAAATCATGCCTTTGCGTCGTTCTGGTAATATACTGCGGAACTCGCGGGCCTGACGGAATGCCTCCTCTATACCTTCACCGTTCTTATGCTCCAGCATATCCGTAAAGGCCGTCATCTGACTATTCCAGTCCTTAAGCAAGCCCAGCAGTACATCACGGTTGCTAAGCAAGATATCTCTCCACACAATCGCATCACTGGACGCAATCCGGGTAATATCCCGGAAACCACCTGCAGCCAGCATTTTATACAGTGGATTCGACTCATTATATTCACGCACCTGATTCACAAGCGCAACAGCAATAACATGTGGCAGATGACTAATCGCCCCCACGATGTCATCGTGCAGCAGAGGCTCCACACGCACGATCTGTGCCCGCGTATACGCAAGCAGTTCAGACAGCCTGCTGTAGGCTTCCTCAGGTACATGTTCTGAAGGGGTTAAGACATAGTATGCATTCTCAAACAACACGGCTGAGGCCGCATCTACGCCTGCACGCTCCGACCCTGCCATAGGATGACCACCAATGAAATAAGCGTCAGTCAACCGCACATGCTCGGCACAAGCGGCAATGGAAGCCTTGGTGCTTCCTACGTCCGTGATGATACATCCTTTTTTCAATGGTAGCTTGGAGAGTTTCTCGAAATAGGATTCTAACAAACCTACAGGAACGCACAAAAAAATAAAGTCGGCATCCTCTACCGCTTCTTCCAGAGAGAGCGTAGCATCATCCACTACACCGCTCGCTATGTACTTGTCCTTCAGTTCATCCAAGTGGGCGTAGCCCATCACGGTTACATCTGGCTTGCCTTTGAAGCAGAGCGCCAGTGAACCGCCGATGAGTCCTACACCAATCATTGCAATTTTTAGTTTCATGGGTCCTCACTCTTTCATCGCCAGTATTAAGGGCGTGCTACCGCCTTCTCAGCCAGCGTGTTCTCCAGTGCCGTGACAAATGCACGGTTCTGTTCTGATGTTCCGACGGACACACGAATGTAAGTTGGGTATACGTGGAATCCTGAGCGAACGATAATGCCTTGTTTGAGCAAGGATTGGAACGCAATTGCTGAAGGCATATTCAGATCAACCATAATGAAATTACCCTGTGAAGGGAAATACGACAATCCGAGCCGTGTAAATTCATTTTGCAGGTAATCCCGATCCGTTGCATTCCGCTTCGAGCACTCTTGAACAAAATCCTGATCCAGTAGTGCAGCGGTTGCCGCAACCTGTCCAAAACGGGAGGTGTTAAACGGTTCACGTACACGGTTAATCAAATCAATAATTTCGGGACGTGCAATACCATATCCGATCCGAAGCGAAGCCAAACCGTAAATTTTGGAGAATGTCCGCAGGATGACCAAATTCGGATACCGTTCGATCAATGGTATACTTTGCGGGTATGCTTCATCGGTTACGAATTCATAATAAGCTTCGTCCAGTATGACCATCACATGAGCAGGCACACGGTCCATAAAGGCTGTAAGTTCCTGCTCGGAGATAATCGTACCTGTTGGATTATTTGGATTACACACCCATACTGCTTTGGTTTTGTCGTTAATTTGCGCGAGCATCGCGCTCAGATCATGCGTGCCATCTTTCAGAGGCACTTCGATGGACACGGCACCCTCAATATCTGCATTGCTTTTATATACAGAAAATGTCTGATCTGCCATGATGGTCTCGTCACCCGGCAAGAAGAAAGCTCTCGTGATCAAAGCAATAATCTCATCGGAACCACAACCAAATATTAAGTTGTTCCGTTCAACGCCAAGATGCTTGGCAAGAACTCCCGTCAGCTCAACCGAGCTACCGTCTGGGTATATGCTTATATTCGTCATTTCTCTCGTAATGGCTTCCAGGGCGGCAGGAGAACTGCCGTACGGGTTTTCGTTGGAGGCCAGCTTGATGACTTGTTCAAGCCCCAGTTCACGTTTCACTTCTTCAATCGGTTTGCCCGGCTGGTACACAGGCAGATTGACAATCTGGGATTTCGGTTTCAACCCGACCGCCTCCTGTTATTGAAATAATGTTAGACACGAATCAGCGTGCACCTTACGTGTCCAAAAGATGTCCTTTCAGGACATCTCTATCCCTTTAATTGTGCCACAAAGTTACCAATTTGCAACAGTCCCGCTGCACGCGTATCCGGATTTTCAAGCAGAGGAATCGCATCTTCCACCTGACGAACAATGGCACTACCTACAACAACGCCATCGCAGATGCGGGAGAAATGTGCCACCTGCTCATGACTGGAGATACCAAAACCCACCGCTACAGGGAGGTCTGTCAGACTTTTCACCGTCTCAATGAAGCTCTCTACGCCATCAAAGAAAGAAGCTCTCTCTCCGGTTACCCCAAGGGAAGATACACAATAGATAAAGCCACTCGCTCCCGTTACAATCCGCTCAATCCGGGCATTAGAGGTAGGTGCAACAAGCGGCACCAGATGCACACCAGCACGATTTGCGCGTTCTCGCATCTCTTCCGCTTCCTCAATTGGCAGGTCCGGAATGATCATGCCACTAATATCGTGTTTGACCAATTCATCAAAGAATACATCCAGGCCTGTCTGCAATACCGGATTATAATAGGTGAACAGTACAAACGGCAGTTTCACACCTGCCTTACGAGCTTTTGCAGCGGTTTCCATCACAGTACGAATGGTAATCTGGCTCTTCAGCGCACGTTCGGAAGCGCGCTGAATGACAGGGCCATCTGCAAGCGGATCGGAATAGGGAACACCCAGTTCCAAAATGTCCGCTCCAGCCTGTTCAAGCTCCTTGATGATATCAATCGTTGTATCCAAATCCGGGTCTCCCACGGTTAAAAATGGAATAAGTGCCGTGCGATTCTGTTCCTTCAATTGCTGGAAGGTCTGGTCCATCAGATTCATCCCAAGTCACCTCCCGTGTATTTCATGATCGATTCAACATCCTTGTCTCCACGTCCCGACAGACAAATGACTACAATATCATCTACTGTAAGTTCAGGCGCCAGTTTGACAACTTGAGCTACCGCATGTGCAGACTCCAGAGCAGGAATGATTCCTTCCGTCCGACATAGGAGTTGCAGGGCATCCAGTGCTTCCTGATCCGTGATCGGTACATATTTTGCCCGTTCAATATCCTTGAGATAGGAATGCTCCGGACCAACACCCGGATAATCAAGTCCGGCCGAGATGGAATGCGCTGGCTGAACCTGTCCATACTCATCCTGCAACAGGTAACTCATAGATCCCTGGAATACACCATGCGTACCTTTGGTCATCGTCGCAGCGTGATACTCGGTTTCGACCCCTTTGCCTGCGGCTTCAACACCAACAAGTTTCACATCCTGATCACCGATAAATGGATAGAACATACCGATCGCATTACTTCCTCCACCAACAGCGGCTACAATTACATCCGGCAAACGCCCTTCGATCTCCTGAATCTGACGACGGGTCTCATCACCAATCACACGTTGGAAATTCCGCACCATCATCGGATATGGATGAGGACCAACCACTGATCCGAGCACATAGAACGTATCCTCTACATTGCTGACCCAGTAGCGAAGTGCTTCATTACCAGCATCCTTCAGTGTCCGTGTTCCGGACGTCACCGGAATTACTTCTGCTCCGAGCAGCTTCATCCGAAATACGTTTAACTGCTGACGCTCTGTATCTTCTTCGCCCATAAATACTTTGCATTCCAGTCCAAGCAATGCGGCTACGGTTGCGGTCGCAACGCCATGTTGACCTGCACCCGTTTCGGCAATAACTTTCTTTTTGCCCATCCGTTTGGCAAGCAAACCTTGTCCAATGGCGTTGTTAATTTTGTGCGCGCCTGTATGATTGAGATCTTCACGTTTCAGATAAATTTTCGGTCCGCCCAATCGGCGTGACAATTGCTCTGCATGATACAATGGCGTTTCACGTCCAGAATACTCGCTTAGCAGATAGTTCAGTTCCTTGTTAAATTCCTCATCTTCAGAGAAGTGGCTGTATGCCTCCTCCAACTCAATAAGTGCGTTCATTAGTGTCTCAGGTACAAAGCGGCCTCCGAAGTGACCGAAACGCCCGTGTTGATCCGGCAATTGATGTGTCATGCCTGCTTCACCCTTTCTACGAATGCTGTAATTTTGGCAATATCCTTCACACCTTCAGTCTCCACGCCGCTGGATACATCGACGCCGAAAGGTGTATATGTCTGTATTAGTTGTTGTACATTGTCCGGCTGCAAACCTCCTGCAACGAACAGAGCAATTTCGCGACTTTTTGCCCATTCAGCATAGGCAGGGATTCGCTCCCAGGCAAACGTTTTCCCGGAGCCCCCTCCATATAGAGGATCATGGGTATCAAGCAATATCGCATCCACGTATTTATCATAAGTATCAAGAGCCCTTATGGCTGCATCATCAGCTTCCGGTCCCGTTTCATCTTTGGGAAAAGAAAAAACTTTGAACACTGCGGCATTCCACCGCTGCTTCACCTGCTGGCAAAATTCCGCAGTCTCCTGTCCATGCAGTTGAATAACATCCAGCTGAGCAATGTCCATAATGTGTTCCAGTTCTTCGAGCGTAGGATTCACAAATACACCCGCAAGCTTCGGCCGATCATAGGTAGACCATTCGAACAACACCGTTCTTAATGCAGCAGCCTGCTCGGGTTCGATTCGGCGGCGTGATTTGGCAAAAACAACACCAATGTAATCCACAGGCAAGTTTATCATCGATTTTAGCACTTCAACGTCCTGAAGTCCACATATTTTTACGGCCGCTGGCAGCGGGTTTCTCAGTTCTGACATACTGTCGCCTGTGCCATCGTGTAAGGAAGTATTCATCATTTGGGTCCCATCAGATCATATACAGCCGCCTCGACATCATCCTTGCGCATGAGATGCTCACCTACGAGAATACCATGAACACCGGCCTGGATCAGAGGTACTGTTGATTCTGGTCCGTCAATACCACTTTCGCTAATCAAGGTAACGCCACTTGGAATCAATTCCATCAAATCCAGTGTCGTGTTCAGGCTGGTTTCGAATGTTTTCAAATTACGATTGTTGATGCCCACAAGTGTTGCCTGCGGAATCTCCAATACCTGCTCCAGTTCTGTTCGATCATGGACTTCAATCAAGGCATCCAGCCCCAAACTTTTGGCAAATTCCAGATATTGACGAATCTGTTCAGGTGTCAGAATACTGGCAATCAGCAATACCGCGTCCGCACCCAGCAATCTTGCCTCGGCAATCTGTCGTTCATCTATAATAAAATCCTTGCGCAATAGCGGAATGTTCACTGCTTGATGGATAGCCTGCAAGTACTCGTTGCTGCCTTGAAAATACGACACATCTGTTAATACGGAGATGCAGTCTGCACCCGCTCGCTCATAAGCAGCAGCAATCTCTACCGGATGAAAATCCGGACGAATTAACCCTTTGGATGGCGAAGCTTTTTTCACTTCAGCAATAAGGCCAAGTTTGCGATTGCGTCCGCTTGATAATGCTTTTTCAAACCCTCGAGTTGCGGGTAGTTGTTCGATTTTTTGGATAGCTTCATCCATGTTAAATGTTTGTGCAAGAACTTCAACTTCTTTATGTTTGGTTGCAACGATTCGATCAAGATACATGACTATACGCCTCCGTTGTATGAATTAACTGTTCAAGCTTCCCGGCAGCTTTGCCCGAATCTACCGCTTCTGCGGCAAGTGTCACCCCTTCAGCAATGCTATCTGCAAGACCGGATACATAGATGCACGCTCCGGCATTCAACAGAACGACATCACGATAGGCACTCTGCTCACCCTGGAAGATCCTCTTAATAATTTCGGCATTCTGTGCCGCATCTCCTCCAAGTACCGCTTCGAGCGGATGTAGAGACAAACCCATATCACGTGGATCAATATCATAGGTGTGCACTTCACCATTGCGAAGTTCAGATACCTGAGTTGGTGCCGAGATACTGATTTCATCCAGACCATCATGGCTGGCCACAACCAACGCTCTTTTGAGACCAAGACGATTCAGTACTTCAGCAATCATCGGCGTCCGGGAACGATCATACAGGCCAAGCAGTTGGCGATCTGCTCCCGCAGGATTCGTTAACGGTCCGAGCATATTGAAAATGGTACGAACCCCCAGCTCTTTTCTTGGTCCTGCTGCATGTCGCATGGAAGGGTGATATACCTGGGCAAAACAGAAGCAGATTCCGATATCATCCAGACATTGTCTGGCCTGCTCACCGTTGAGATGGATATTTACACCGAGTGCCTCTAATACATCTGCACTACCCGCTTTGCCTGAAGCTGAACGGTTGCCATGTTTGGCGACCCGAACCGAGACGGCCGAAGCAATGATCGCGGATGCTGTGGAAATGTTGAATTTGTGAATACCCGATCCACCTGTTCCACAAGTGTCCAGCAAGCCGCTGCCATCCGTTAGAATTCGTCCGCCCTGACCACGCATGGCTTCAGCAAAACCGGTGATCTCATCTACCGTTTCACCCTTCATCCGTAGCGCCATCAGCAAACCTCCGATTTGAGCCGGCGTTGCCTCACCTCTCATGATCGAGTACATCAAATCTCTTGCTTCGGCTTGCTCCAGATGGCTGCCCTCTAGAATCTTCGCCAGGCCATTTTTCATGCCTTCCTCACGAGTAATCTCAGCAATAGGGGTTACAGGGTTCTCATTCATTATTGGGTTTATGTTCATCTCCGGTCTCTCCTCTCTCAGTTCTTAGCGGCCGCTGGTGTGACAAAGTAGTCTGCATTCGCCAGTCTCAACGTGCTGTCCTTTTCTTTGGCAGGAAACATTGCTTCTGCTGTTCGAATCGCCTTGAGCAATGCTTTAGCTTTGTTAACCGTTTCCTCATATTCATTCTCAGGCACAGAATCCCATACGATTCCCGCTCCGGCCTGTACATATGCTTTTCCTTTTTTGAAAATAATCGTACGAATCGTAATACAGGAGTCCATGTTACCCGAGAAACCAAGGTATCCGATGGCTCCTGCATAAGCACCCCGTGCCTCTTTCTCCAGTTCCGCGATAATCTCCATTGCACGCAGTTTCGGTGCTCCGGATACGGTACCCGCTGGCAAGCATGAGAGAAACGCATCGAAGAAATCCTTATCTTCTCTAAGCTCGCCCGTAACGTTGGATACCATGTGCATAACGTGAGAATACCGTTCAATCTCCATGAACATGTCACACTTCACACTGCCGAAGCTGGATACCCGGCCCAGATCGTTACGACCCAGATCAACCAGCATCAGATGCTCCGCGCGTTCCTTCTCATCCTGGAGCAGATCAGCAGCGAGTGCACGATCTTCCGCTTCTGTTGCCCCCCTTGGACGTGTACCTGCAATCGGTCGTGTCTCCACACGATTCCCGTCCACCTTGACCAGCGCTTCTGGCGAAGTACCCACGATAATCTCATCATCCATTTTGAGGTAGTACATATAAGGTGATGGATTCAGGGTCCGAAGCACACGATACACGTGAAGCGGAGAAACTTCCGTATCAATGTGGAAACGCTGAGATAATACCACTTGAAAAATATCACCTGCGCGAATGTAATCTTTGGCTTGCTCTACATTACCGATAAATTGCTCCTTCGTGAGGTTGGAGCGAATATCCCCCAGTTCCACGTCTCCCGGAATGGAACGCGGATTCAGGTTCTCCCCTGGTCCTTGCTGTTGCAAACGTTCTGCCGCCTGCTCCAGCTTCTCCGAAGTCACTGCATACGCTTGACGTATCTCGTCATCCGTTGCACCGTCCTTGACGTGTACATTACCAACGAGCAGCATCTGCTGCTTCACATGGTCAAACACGATAATCTGGTCACAGAACATAAAGCGAATGTCATCCATATTCAGGTCATCCAGCGCGTGAGCTGGAAGTTTCTCATAATAGGACAGCAGGTCATATCCGAAGAAACCAATTGCCCCACCTGTGAATGGTGGCAGTTCATCATCTTTTGGACTGCGGTACTTACGCAGCAGTGCTTTCAGTTCTTCGATCGGTTTACCTGGCAATTCACGAGTCTTCCCTGCTTCTTCTACAACAATACGGCCCTTCTTGGCCGAAATCATCAGGAACGGATCTGTACCGATGAACGAGTATCTCGCCCATTGGATACCGCCCTCTACACTTTCCAACAGGAATGCCCGGTCGTTGTCAGCATAACGGCGGAATATTCGAATCGGAGTCTCCATATCTGCCAGAATCCGTTTGACTACCGGAATCAGATTATACTCATTCGACATTTTCAGTACTTGATTAACGTTTGGCGTTATCATCAGATCACGTCCTTTCAGATTTAGGTAGAAGAAACAATTCAATGTACAAAAAAACCTCTACCATCAGGTAGAGGTTTGGTTATAAGCTGTATTTAACAGGGTGATGCTTCATAAATAACAAGTCCCTATACTTCGCTGTCGGATTATTCACAGGTCGCTGAATTGATGCATCTCACATCATCCAATTCGGGAAAATATATCAGTTATAACACTCCAACTACTCATTCCAATATTTTGTAAATATAGGAGAGTGCAATGATTGTGTTTGTACCAAAATATATCAAAACAAAAGATGTCCTATGACACGTTTGTTTTCCCTGTTCCTGTTAGCTATTCCGTAGCACGACGTACCGTGAATCAGTTGACCGGTTTCTGTTGCCCCGGTTACCACCCACTGGACTCTGCTATATACTCCACTAGCTCAGCTGCTCTCAGCTCAATCTCTACTCTACTCAACTGGTTCTCACTATACATCATTATGATCGGTTTGACAACCCACTACTTAAGAACCAGAAGGTGTTGCCAAATCCGGACGTAATGCCTGTGCACCGTTCAGATACACATGGTTGATTTCATTCTGAGCTTTGTTTGTATTCACATGCACCATGAAACGAATGCACTGCGCCAAGGCACCTTTAACAGGAACCTCCAGTGCACACATCAGTGGTACGAGTTCCCAGCCATCCAGTTGACGAATAGCTTTTGCCGGGAAAGCAGCATCCAGATCACCAGTTAACGTAATCCACACACTGCAGATATCTTCCGGTTGGATCTCATTGCGATCCACGATCTCCTGCAACAATACAGCCGTTTCCTTCAAAATCTGTTCTTCGTTGTTCTGCGTGACTGTTGTAGCCCCGCGAATTCCCCGTGTGACCATTGCTGTTATTCTCCCTTCCTGAGCATTTCAATGACGTCCCGAACTGCCGACACAGGTACGTCCTTCACAATTCTTGCAGCCCCAATCCGATCAGGAATGATAAACACCATATGACCTTCACGGAACTTTTTGTCATGCATCATCGCTTCCATTAATGCATCCGTGTCGAGATGCGCAGGCATCGTTGTTGGAAGGCGAAGTGAACGCAACATGCGGACCGTATCTTCATAGAGCCCTGCTGGCGCACCAAGCTTCTCACCAAGCAATGCTGATCCAGCCATACCGATCGAGATCGCTTCTCCGTGCAGAAATTCTCCATAACCGGCGATCGCTTCAATGGCATGACCAATCGTATGTCCCAGGTTCAACAACGCACGTTCTCCATTTTCACGTTCGTCTCTGGATACAATCTCCGCCTTAATGCCACATCCACGTTCCAAGCCGTATCCAAGTGCTTCCGGATTAAGCGCAAGCAGTTCTTCCGCATGTTCCTCACACCAATGTGCAAAAGCCTCATCACGGATCAGCCCGTGCTTCAGCATCTCTGACAACCCTGCCGATACATCTCGTGGCGGCAAGGATTGAAGTGTGTCCACATCATAGAGCACTAGCTCGGGCTGGTGGAATGCACCAATCATATTTTTGGCCAGCGGATGATTGACAGCCACCTTGCCGCCTACACTGCTGTCATGCGCCAAAATCGTTGTAGGCACTTGAACAAACTTGATTCCACGCATATATGTAGCGGCAACAAAACCAGCCAGATCACCTACGACACCACCACCTAAGGCCAGAATCGCAGAACTCCGATCCAGTTTGCCTTCGATCGCAACGGTCATCATATCCTGGTACACCGAAAGGGATTTCGATGTTTCACCAGAGGGTACAACCGCCGATACGACTGTATAACCAGCCGTACGCAGCGTTTGCTCCAAACCTGACAAGTATTTGGGAGCCACATTTTCATCTGTAATGATGAGTAACGGACTTTTTTTGGTCAACCCATATTGCTCAAAATATTGAGGGGCTTGTGCCAATAGACCGCTGCCAATCAGAATCGGATATGAGCGTTCCTCCAACTGTACCGTCAGCTGACGCATATTAGTAATTCTCCAGTTGAGCATTATAACTAGCAACATTAGCACGGATCTCTTCCATGGAATCCCCGCCGAATTTCTCCAGGAATGCTTTGGCAATTTCCCACGCTACAACATGCTCCATAACCACACTCGCTGCTGGTACAGCACAAGCGTCCGAGCGCTCAACCTGAGCCGTAAATGCTTCTTTTGTATCAATATCGACACTTTGCAGTGGCTTATACAACGTTGGGATCGGCTTCATCACACCACGTACAACGACTGGCATACCGTTTGTCATACCACCTTCGAATCCACCCAGACGGTTGGTTGCCCGGTGGTAGCCGCGCTCATCCGTATGCATGATCTCATCATGCACCTGTGATCCTCGAATGACTCCGGCTTCGAATCCGATACCAATCTCTACACCTTTGAATGCATTAATGGACATTACGCCTTGAGCGATTCGTGCATCCAGTTTGCGATCGTATTGAACATAACTACCAAGACCAATAGGTACACCTTCAACGATACATTCCACTATTCCTCCGATGGAATCGCCTTCTTGTTTAATCTGGTCGATGTAGGCTTCCATCTTCTTCTCTGTCTCAGCATCCGTAACACGTACAGAGGAAGCTTCTGTCACTGCGATCAGTTCATCAATCGGAAGGTCCTGATACGGAGCTTCGATCTCTCCAATACGAAGTACACGTCCAGCTACCTTGATTCCGAATTCAGCCAGGAATTGACGTGCAATGGCACCACATGCCACACGTACCGTTGTCTCACGTGCACTGGAGCGCTCCAGTACGTTACGCAAGTCTTTATGATTATACTTGAGTCCACCGTTCAGATCAGCGTGTCCGGGACGAGGGCGATGAACGCGACGTTTCTCTTCGTCACTGCCTTCAATCGGCTCAATATTCATAATATTCTGCCAATGTTTCCAGTCGTTATTTTGAACAACCAGCGCTACCGGAGCACCTGTTGTATATCCGTGACGGATACCACCAACAAAATTCGCCTGATCCTTCTCGATCTGCATCCGGCGTCCACGGCCATATCCCTTTTGGCGGCGGTGAAGCTGGAAATTCAGTTCTTCAAAATCAATCGTCAAATTACTTGGCAATCCTTCAATAATAGCGGTCAATTGGGGTCCGTGCGTCTCCCCTGCGGTTAAATAGCGTAAACTCATAATACGTTCCCCCTTTAAACTGTTAAACTTCACATTGCTAAAATCCCATAATTTCTTTGCTTATTATAGTATAGCTGACCGGCTTTGACAAGAAAGTCGGCGCTTTCTTGTACTTGGTATACAAATAACCGCCTGAACACATGTACATGTGCTTCAGACGGCTGAACAACCATTATCATTATTTTTTCCGATAGAAGAATGTCTCTGCTGTCTCCAGACCATATTGTCCCGGGGAGAAGATCTGCTCCGTACTACCCACAAACAAAATACCGCCTGGACGCAAACTTGCTGCAAATTTGTGATACAACAGGTTTTTGGCTTCCTCGGTAAAATAGATCATGACATTTCGGCACACAATCAGATCGTACCCATCGTCAAAACGGTCCACCAGCAAATTTTGTTTCATGAACTTGATCGAATTTTTGAGTTGCTCATCAATACGGTATACCAAGCCATCCTGCTTGAAGTAACGGTTCGCCGTTTCCTTTGGCACATCCTTAAGCGAGCGTTCCATATAACGCCCTTCCTTGGCTTTGGCCAATGCACCTTCATCCAGATCACTTGCCGTAATGGAGCTGTCCTTCAAAATGCCCATCGTGTCCAGAATCATGGCAAGTGTATAAGGTTCTTCACCTGTTGAACAGGCCGCACTCCAAACTTTAGCACGACGCTTGGACCCCAGCAGCTCAGGCAGGATCTCGTCCCGCAGCACTTCCCAACGATTGGGATTACGCCAGAATTCCGACACGTTAATCGTCATACGATCAAGGAACTCGTAGAACAATGTTTTATCTTTCTGCATAGCTTCAAAAAAGTTAGAAAATGTATGAAACCCGTTTTTGTTGCGAAGTGTGGTCAGCCTTCTTTTCATCTGGCCTTCCTTGTATTGAGCAAGATCAATGCCTGTGCTCTCTTTGATTTTACGAATGAATCCGGTGTAATCCGGGTCTAGTAGTTGTTCTTGCTCCAGCATCGTGTATCACCCTTTTGGCTAATAATTACAACCAGGCTGCGATGCTCTTGTCGTATACCACCAGTTCATCTGAAGCAAAGAAATTTGCTGCTTCACGGGAAGCACTTTCCGGCGAATCTGCCCCATGAATCAGATTATGTGGTGTGTGGCTGGCGAAGTCTCCGCGAATGGTACCTGGAGCTGCTTCCTTCACATTGGTTTTTCCGATGACGATGCGCGCAAGCGCCACAATATCGTCGCCTTCCCACACCATGGCAAATACAGGCCCCGATGTGATAAAACGAACCAGATCATCGAAAAATGGTTTACCCTCATGTTCAGCATAATGGCGTTTTGCCTGATCCTCAGACATCTGCACCAATTTGCCTGCCACCAACTTAAATCCTTTGTCTTCCAGACGGCTAATAATTCGACCGATCAATCCACGCTGCACACCATCCGGCTTCACCATCAAAAATGTACGATCCATCAGCTCACTCCTCACTCACGGTTCAAAGTTAATCACTATGTAAACGCAATCCCTCTGATTGTAACATACATGTCCAAATCCTCCCAATGAGGAATCTCACAGTTCTGTTCATCTTTGGGTATGAGTAATCTGAGAGTCGAAGGTCATACATTGTTTAATGTGTACGTTTAACCACAAAATGAGCGATATCACGCAGGTTTTTGGTCGTCTTGATGTTAGGTAGCTGATCGAGAGCATCGAGCGCTTTCTTCATATATCGGTCAGCAAGGGCTTCAGCTTTAGCAATTCCTTGACTTTGTCGAATCATTCCAATTGCATCCGATGCACTTGCCCGTCCTTCTTCATGCTGGACACGGGAAATCTCCTTAAGCAAAGGTTCCCGCAGATCGGATTCTTCCAAGGCATAAAGTACAGGAAGAGTGATATTTCCTTGCTTCATGTCACTGCCAGGTGGCTTGCCAAGTTGTTTCTCAGTACCTACCAGATCAAGTACATCATCTTGAATCTGGAAAGCCATCCCCACATTGTATCCGTACGTATACAGCAGGGAAGATACATGCTCAGGCGCACGTGTAGCCAATGCCCCTAACTGACAACTAACTGCAATCAGAAGTGCTGTTTTGCGGCGAATCCGCAGCAGATAGTTACGAACACTTTGTCCCGTATTGAAAAAGTCGCGAATTTGCTCCATCTCACCAATGGACATCTGTACCATAGCTTTGGCAAGGATACGATGAATCGCTGGATCGGATAATCCGGCAGTCATTTCAAGTGCCTTACCGTAGATATAGTCTCCAGTGTACATGGCAATCCGGTTATCCCATTTTGACTTCACCGTGGGTTTGCCTCGGCGTGTCTCCGCATTATCAATGACATCATCATGAACTAGGGATGCCGAATGGATGAGTTCCAGCGGAACCGCAACCAGCTTCAGACGTTCAATGTCGTATGTACCAAATTTCCCACCAAGTAACACAAAAACGGGCCGCAACCGTTTTCCTCCTGCTTTGAGCAAATGAAGTGACGTTTCACTCAGCAGCTTCTGTTCTCCTCGAACACTGCGATACAATTCTTTCTCAATGTAATCCATGTCCTTTTTTAACAACCCGAAAATATCCAATAGTTTCATTCGTTCACCCGTATCAGCGTATTGTCAGTCCATAAATTCATGCTTACCTTCCCCTCCAGCAAGTCGGGCCTGCAGGCATTACGAGAAACCCGGCTTACCGTTCTTGCTTGTGTTGTTCTATAAGGTAATCTAACGTGTTTTTCTTCTCCGAATGTCATAGCCGACACCCGAAAATTAAACTCTGCGACTTGTTCTGAAACAAAATACAGAAGTTGCCGGAGCATGGGTCAAGACTGTGGTTCATGAAGACTCACCATCAGTGCTCACCAATACCCCGGGATTCGGGGGACAAATAAACCGAGCAACACTTTGGCAAAAAACAGCCTTGTATCGAACTCAGTCGTTATCCCCGTTCATCCGGTTCTCCCCATCTTGTAAACAGTTGATGTGGGATGCGCAAGCTATCCAGCACTTTCCCCACCAAAAACAGAATCAACTCATCCATAGTCTGAGGTTTGTAATAAAAAGCAGGCATAGCCGGTATCATTCGTACACCAAGACGAGAAAGCTTCAGCATGTTCTCCAGATGGATTGCATGAAGAGGCGTCTCACGCGGTACGAGGATCAATGTTCTTCCCTCTTTCATCATAACATCGGCTGCGCGAGACATCAGATTATCCGAAGATCCCTGCGCGATGGACGAAAGAGTTCCCATCGAACATGGCATGATAATCATGCCGTCGGCCAGATAAGAACCACTTGCAATGGAGGCCCCTATATCACTCACAGGATGATAGATCAGAGAACCGGCACGGTTGCCGAATTTGTCTTCCAGCACCGCGTCCCGATTCGTCACATCCCAGTCCAATTCTTCTTTCAGTACACGCCACCCTGCATTGGATATGACCAGATGAACGTTATATTCCAAATCAAGCAGCGTTTCAATTAATCGAATGCCATATATGCTGCCACTCGCTCCGGTAATTCCGACAACCAGTCGTTTATTGTCCGGCTGCTGCACCATTTATTTCACCGCCAGATCAATCAGAGTGAACGTAAATACAATTAAACTAAGCAAACTGTTCATGGTAAAAAACGCCGTTTGAACACGGCTCATATCATTAGGCGATACAATATAGTGTTGATAGAACAGAATTCCATACGTCACCAACATGCCTGCGCCATACCACCAACTCAGATCTGTCATCAACAATAACGCAAGAAAACCAATTGCAGTAATCACATGGAAGAACTTGGCGATCTGCAAGGATTTAACCAGGCCAAAACGGGAAGGTATGGAGTGAAGACCCTCTCCCTGATCAAATTCCAGATCCTGACATGCATAGATAATATCAAAGCCCGCTGTCCAGAACACAATCGTAACGTACAGCACAATCGCTGTCCAATCCATCGTTCCTGTTACAGCTACCCAGCCACCAAGTGGTGCCAAACCAATCGTCATTCCGAGAACAATGTGGCATAACCATGTGAATCGTTTGGTGTACGAATACAGTACCAACATAAACACAGCAATAGGTAACAGCTGCATCGATAATACATTAAGATTGGATGAGGCCCAGAATAACAATATAAATGAGATAATGACAAATATAACAACTTCCCCATTTTTCAACAGTCCTGCCGGGATGGCTCTCATCGCGGTACGCGGGTTTTTGCTATCAATCGCTTGGTCAATAATTCGGTTCAAACCAAAAGCCGCACTACGTGCACCGATCATCGCAAGCAATACCCACATGATCTGCATCCAGCTTGGGAAGGTATCATTCACTACCATGGAGCCGAGGATCGCCCCCATAAATGCAAAAGGTAAAGCAAAAAGCGTGTGTTCAATCTTGATCATTTCTAAAAAGATGCGAATTTTCCTAAACATGCTGATTCTCCTTGGTTCCAATATGCAGTGCCGCGATACCTCCGGTCAGAGGGTAGGCCTGCACTTGTTGTAATCCAGTTTCTGCAAAAATGTCTGCCAGTTCCTGCCTTCCCGGGAAAATGGCCAGTGAGTCCGGCAGCCATTTGTACTGCTCAAAACTTTTAGCAAACACTTTGGCAAGATTCGGTAAAACCTTCTCAAAATAAAAATAATAAATGCCTTTGAACGGCTGCCATGTTGGCTTGGACAATTCCAGGCACACAACCATACCACCCGGTTTGACCACACGTTTCATTTCAGACAACACTTGTCTGAGATCAGGTACATTACGCAACCCAAACCCGATCGTCACATAATCAAACGAATTGTCTTCAAAAGGAAGTGACATGGCATTTCCCTGTGTCAGGGTAATCTGTTTTTGACGTTGCACCGCATTGATCTTTGTCTGGCCGACCTCCAGCATGTTGCTACTGAAATCAAGTCCGTGCATGTGCCCCGTTTCACTTGCCTCTGCCATAGCAAGCGTCCAGTCACATGTGCCGCAGCACAAATCAAGACCGGTATCGCCTTTGGACATATTCATCTTTTTCATGGTGAATTTACGCCAAGCCTTGTGCCTCCGGAAACTTAGGATATCATTCATGACATCATATTTTCCGGCTATACTCTGAAAAACCGAATGGACATATTCTTCTTTCGGTTTGGTCTCTCCGCTCCCCATTCGTCTGTTTCCCCCTCAATCTTCCCTTACTGCCGCATGTGAAGGCTGCAAATATGCCAAGTAAGGCTCTAGAATTGCATGTATCTCATGCAAGCCCATTCGCCCTTCCTCGTCTTGCAACAACAGTTGAATGCGGTGTGTACACTCGCGAAGCTTGTCCAGCAAAACCTCGCCAACCCTATGCTTCAGCACCATAGCGTTCCATGCACGTGCATCCAATTCAGACTGACGCAACACATTGCGCTCATCGTCATTACCATGCTCGTAAATGTGCCAGTATGCATAGCTGTGAAGATATTGTTTTGCGTCATTCATCCGCTTCAGTTCTTCCACGATCGTTTCGCAGGAGCTGAATTCGGTCAACAGGCTGTTCCATAAAGACTCTTCGTTATGTTGAATCATGCCTGTAAATGAAAGAAACAGCTGCATTCTCAGCTGTACCGTTTCACGCAAGTATTCGTCAGCCGAAACGAGAAGCTTCTTCATCCGTTCATACAGCGTCATCTTGCGTGCGTTCACTCCGGATACAGCACCACTGAGTTTGCCAATCATTTCAATTCTGCCCGCTTGGGCAAGCAATTGATAAAAACGGCTACTTAAATAATCCCCGGCGAGTACATTCAACTGACGTGAACGCATCTCCTGCTCTTTCCGCTCACCGGAAATGGTATCGATTCGATCATGCGTATCCATGGCCAACTGAACGAGCGAAGTTGCAAGAGCATATAACTCTTGATGCACCTTTTCGTCTGTGCGGCCCACAAATACCTGCAACAGACGTGCCCGGCTATCCGGAAATGATGGGATTTCCGTATGTTGTCGAATCATGTCGTAATCCGTATATTTCTTTGCTAGTTGGGGTACGCGATATGAATTCATTCTCAGCCTCCGAGCCTTAACATTGTTAAACCTTTTCTGCACTACAATCTTATATATTATAGCATATGTTGAACGGGCACGCACTGAATCCTGCTATTCTATTACCCCTGACTTGTCATTTCGAATTGCTTCTTCCAGAGTTCGGTCTCCATCAAATGAAACCAGTCCTTCAATTCATCTGAAAAGGCCGCACTTTTCCAGTTCCGTAATGTTTCAATTGCATACAGAGGCCACTCTCCACGCCGAATATCAGCAGCAAGTAACAGATGTCGTTTATGCATCCATTCATCTTCTGCCATCACACGCAGCAGCACCTGATCCACGTTATCCAGACTCCGAAAGCCCAGATCCGCTACAGCTGCAATGTTCTCATAGATTTCAGTGTAACTTGTACCCGTTCCTTGAACTTTGAGGTCCAGTCTCAAAATGGACTGTTTCCATTCCACTCTTGCAATGGGCGTTGATAGTTGCATAGAGCTTAGCACATCAACCAGATTGTCATTCGTTAGCTGAACTGGATGATGTGATGCAGAGGCAGGCTGTACGTTGTCCCCGCCCCATGTACGCATATGTAAGGTTTGTATCGCAACAAGCAGAAAGACCGCCGCAACCGTTGCCAGCATTGAAGCAGTAACAATCATCCGCGGTTTCATATACGCCTCCCTGCCTTTACCTGTTAGTGTAGTCTGTCCGGTAAAGGCTCATACCTCATTGTACAATGAAAAAAAGCAGGCTATGCCTGCAATCTTCATTTGAATGTATTCAATCTGTCCATTACTCCGATTCAATCTGTCCATGCTTGGTAATCAGCGTGGCTTTGCCCCGGATTTTAATAGCTGAAGTATGGGTGGTAAATTGGGCAAACATCACTTCACCTTTGTCCAATTTCTCGGTGTGGTGAAAACGTGTATCCTGACCTCGGGTTAATCCGATCACCTGGACACCATTTTCCTCTGCCTTAATTACAATATAATCATTGCCGGTTGGATGATCCATCACGCATGTCCCCTTCTTTAGTTCGATAGCGTTAATGATGATTAAGATTGTTTCATTTGTCAACCTGCGCCTTATACGAATGAACCGCAAGAATCATCGTTAAAGGGCAAAAGAAAAGGCCGTGAACAAGTCACGGTCTTTTTGTCGACATATGGAATATGTAGAAATCTTATTTAATTCCGTCTTTGAGCGCTTTACCTGGTTTGAATGCAGGAATTTTGCTCGCAGGAATTTCGATTTCTTCACCTGTTTGCGGGTTGCGTCCTTTACGTGCAGAGCGCTCGCGAACTTCGAAGTTCCCAAAACCAACCAATTGTACTTTATCTCCGCTTTGAAGAGCCTCAGAGATTGCTTCGAATACGGCATCAACCGCTTTCGTTACATCTTTCTTGGACAATTCAGTCGCTTCAGATACGTGTGTAATCAAGTCTGATTTGTTCATTTGTTTTTCACCTCCTGTATCAATGTCCTGAATGTTATACTGTGTTTCCGTTTTATAGCGAAATATACGTTCATACGCAAAAAATCTACGTACATCTTGAGCGCTGAACACAAATCTCCGCCTGCGGTCAACAGTCATTTTCGGCAGAATATCGTCTGAAACCACGGGCATTTCAGACGCCGAACAAATTTCATACTAATACAGACAGCCCACAATTTCAAGTCCGGTTGCGGTTTAAGACGTAAAATGTAACCGCCAGGGCAAGCACGAGAACTCCACCTTTTACAATATCATGTGTGAAATACTGTACGTTCATCATCGTTAAACCGTTCACAAGTACACCAATCAGAACCGAACCAATGAAGGTTCCGATGACATTGGGTTTACCCGCACCAAACACAGAGAAACCGACAAATACTGCAGCTACGGATTCCATTAACAACGGTGATCCAGCATCGATTTGCCCAGATCCTACTTTGGAGGCATAGATGATACCCCCGATTGCTGCAAACACTCCAGCGGCTACATAGGCGAGTGTACGCACCTTTTTCACCTTGATTCCAGACAACCGTGCAGCTTCCTCATTACCACCTGTAATGTACATCTGACGCCCATATTTCGTATACGTCAAAAAGATATGCACACCTATTACCGCAATAATTAACATGATAACCGATATCGGCATACCAAGCCATTTACCCTGTCCTATAAGTAGAAATGTCGGGTCCATCTCTCCCGCAGCTTTGCTCCCGTCAGGGAACTGCATGTGATTGTAAATGGTATATCCCTGTGCATACGTTTTGTGAATACCTCCGATGATGTACATCGTGGCAAGGGTTGCGAGCAAATCCGGAATACGCATTTTTACAATGAGCAAAGCGTTCAGTAAACCAATAACAGCCCCGATAATCAATGGCACGATAATGACGATCGCCAGTGGTTGTTGATACCAAATCATTAACGAAGCAGTAACGACGGTAGTTAATGAGACAGTCGCCCCAACCGAGAGATCGAATCCATCAACAATGAGAGATAACGTAACACCGATCGCTACAAAAGTAACGATAGAGATCGAGCCCAAAATATCGGTCAAGTTACTGTACGTAAAGAAATAAGGCAATTTAATGCCGAAAAATGCGATAACACCTATGATGACTATAATCGCCCCGTAACGGAACGCAAAATCCAGTGATTTATCCTTCATGATTGCACCTCTTGTCCACCGCTTGCATAGTATAGCAGCTGTTCTTGGTTAGTCTCGCCTCGTTTGAACTCTTTTACGATAACACCTTCGCACATGACAGCGATTCGGTCACCAATTCCCATGCCTTCATCCAGTTCACAGGTGAAATAGATTACACCCTTGCCCGCCAAAGCCAGTTCATTAATGATGCGGAAAATGTCACTTTTTGCCCCAATATCTACGCCTTTGGTTGGCTCATCAAATATAAATACATCCGCATCCGCATTAAGCCATTTACCAATGGCTACCTTTTGCTGGTTACCACCGCTTAGATATTTCACTTCCTGTTTCACGGACGATGTTTTAATTCCAAGCTGTTTCACCAATGACTCTGCGTTTAGACGTTCCCGCTTGCGGCTTACGAAACCTAATGTACTAAGACGACTTAGCAAAGGAAGACTTAAATTCCGTTCCACGTTCTCCTGAATCAGGATTCCTTGTTTACGTCGCTCCTCGGGTACAGAAACAATCCCCAGAGCCGCCGCATCCGCAGGCTGAGACAGACGGAGATTACGGTTGTTAAGCCGGATCTCGCCTCCCTCCAGCCGATCTGCACCAATCAGCAAACGAGAGCTTTCCGTTTTACCCGCGCCTACCAGACCCACCACAGCGAGGACTTCACCTCGGCTTACAGAGAGGTTAACACCTTTAACCTTCACTCCACGACGAAGCCCACGCGCCTCCAAAAGCAGTTCCCCCACGGGCGCTTCCGTCTTTGGAAATTCTTCTTCAAATGGTTTGCCTAACATCTGAGTAACCAAATCGTTGATCGTCAGTCCCTTTGCTTCACCAGTAAATACATGTTGTCCATCTCTCATAACCGTAACGCGATCACAGTGACCCGTCACTTCAGCAAGACGATGGGTAATGAAAATACAGGCTACGCCCCGATCCTTCAGGAGATGAACAATCCGGAAAAATGCATCCGTTTCTTCCTGGCTCAGCGGTGCAGTCGGTTCATCAAAAATGATGACTTTGGCATCCTGGATCAAAATCCGCGCCAGCAATATCATCTGTTTTTCTGCAAGCGTCAGATCGGCCACTTTTTGGTGAACGGATATGTCCGCCCCTAATTGCTTTAACGCCTCAACAGCACGCTGTTTCAGCTTCCGTGGACTTTTCCACCAACCTCCAGCAGATGAAGCCAACTGATCCAGCATGATGTTCTCCGCAGCCGTCAGCTGTGGCACCAGTGCCGCATCCACTTCCTGATAGACACAGTGAATCCCACTTGCCTTTGCGTCTCCCGGAGAACTTAAATGAAGCGCTTGTCCACTCAATTGAATCGTCCCCTGATCCATTGGATAGGCACCGGACAGAATTTTCATTAACGTGCTTTTACCGGCACCATTGGCACCCAGCAGCGCATGAATCTCCCCACCTTTTACAGAGAAATCCACATCCTTCAGTGCAGGAATACCTGAAAACTGCTTGTGGATATGTTCCATTTGAAGCAGAATCGGTGCAGTGCTCATGATGTTAACCTCCAATCGTTCCCATACGGGAGTATCCCATTTCTCATCCATACTCGCACATCTTCATTATGGTAGAAAAAGCGCGCCTTGCGGCGCGCTTCCCATACGCTGCTTATTTAGCAGTAATTCCGTATTCACTCATCCAGTCCTTGATTCCTTGTGTGCTGCCACCCCAACCTTCAACGAACTCTGACAGCTCAGAAGTGGAGATTTGTTTATCTGGCAGAGCTTCACGTTGAACATAGACCGGGTTAAGAACAACTGCATCTTCTGTCTCGTCCCCGTTCAGTTTTTGATAAGCATAACGTACCTGGACGCGACCAATATCCGTTGGATCAACAGCAGCAGAAGCAACCCAAGGATTTTTCGGGTCCTGAATCATTTGCAGATCCTCGTCACTCATATCGATACCATACACTTTGATCTCATCACGTCCAGCTTGTTGAATGGCACGTGCTGCACCTTTGGCGAACTCATCCCATGCAGTCCATACAGCTGTAATCTCACCTTTTGGATACTGCTTGAGAATAGCTTCCATTTTGGCTTGTGTATCCAGCGCCGGGTTCTGAGCAGAACCGAATGTAGCTATTTCCTTGATGTCCGGATTTGCTTTCATGAATTCACCGTATGCAATCTGACGGCGTTCCATCGGTGCGAAACCAGCTACCCATACTTTGACAATATTGCCTTGTCCATTGATATCTTTTTTCATTTGCTCCAGTGTCAGTTCAGCCATCTTCTGGTCATCCTGCGACAGGACTGTAGCTCCTGGAACACTGATAGCTGCGTCAAACACGACCACTGGAATATTTTGTTCTACTGCCTTCTTCACGCCTGGCTCTAATAGGGAATCACCGTGATCCGTGAGAATGGCATCGAACTTCTGGTTAATAGCGCTATCAAGCAAGGATACCATCTTTGCTTTGTCATTATCGGCAACAAACGTTGTCAGTTCTCCACCGAATTTTTCGATTTCTTCTTTTACACCTTGTACATATTGCTGCGAGAAAGTACCTGTATTAAACTCCATAATAAGTGCAATCCGTTTGCCGCTTAGAGGGCCTGTAACTGCTTCCGTTTTTGGTGTATCATCTGATGCACCCGAAGCCGGAGTGGCTGCCGGTTCTTTTTTGATTCCGCAAGCGGACAGCGCCAATGTAAATACTAATAACACACTCAACCATACCCATTTAGTCTCTTTTCTTTTCATCCCTGTATCCCCCTGTCCACTCTCTGTGATCTCGATCACAATAGTTGAATATTAATATAACGGCTAATCCCTAGTATGTAAATGGGTTTTAGCAATTTAAAGCTAAAACTCGCTAAGTTTTTTCGAAAGTACTATTCTTCCTATCCATTTCATCCAAAATAAAGAAATCACGTAAAAAAGACCGCGAGGGGATGCCCCCTTACGGTCTTTTGATGTCTTACAGAATGATAGCGATCAAGCCGCCCGAACCTTCGTTAATGATTCTTCCCAGCGTCTCTTGCAATTTGTATCTTGCATTATCCGGCATCATGGCAATTTTGCCCTGGATCCCTTCTCGCACGATGGAGTGCAGTGAACGACCAAACATGTCTGAATCCCATACCTTGATCGGATCGTTCTCGAAGTCCTGCATCAGGTATCTCACCAGTTCCTCACTTTGTTTCTCCGTACCGATGATTGGAGCGAACTCTGATTCCACATCAACCCGGATCATATGAATGGACGGTGCCGTTGCTTTCAGACGTACGCCAAATTTGGTGCCCTGACGAATGAGCTCAGGTTCATCCAGAGCCATCTCGGCAAGAGATGGAGCAGCAATGCCGTATCCGGTCGTTTTGACCATCTCCAGCGCTTCTGCGAAGCGGTCGTATTCTCTCTTCGCATGCGAGAATTCCTGCATTAATTGCAGCAGATGATCCTTACCGCGAATCTCGATTCCAACCACTTCCACGAGAATCTGATCATACAGTTCATCCGGCGCGTACAGGTCAATCTCGGCTACACCCTGCCCCATATTCATGCCACTCAGGCCTGCGCGATCAATGAATTCATATTCCATGAACTGAGCGACAACCCGATCCACGTCACGAAGTCTGCGAATGTCCTTAACGGTATCCCGTACGGAATTTTCGTAGTTGCTACGCAGCCAGTGAGTCTCATTGAGTACCATAACCCAGCTCGGCAAGTTTACATTCACTTCATGCACAGGGAACTCATAGAGCACTTCACGAAGTACACCCGTCACATCATCTTCCGTCATCGTCGCTGCACTGAGTGTCATCACCGGAATGTCGTATTTGGCAGCAAGCTCACTGCGCAATTGCAGGGCTTCTTCACTGCGAGGACGAGTAGAGTTGATGACCAGGACAAACGGTTTACCCACTTCTTTTAATTCTGCAATGACCCGTTCTTCGGATTCCACATAGGAACTGCGGGCAATTTCGGCGATTGTGCCGTCTGTTGTTACCACAACACCCAGTGTGGAATGCTCCTGAATGACTTTGCGAGTACCAATCTCGGCAGCTTCCTGGAACGGAATTGGTTCCTCGAACCAAGGCGTGGAGATCATGCGTGGACCATTCTCATCCTCGTATCCCTTGGCTCCTTCCACCGCGTAACCTACACAATCCACAAGGCGCACATTGACATCAAGTCCTTCTGCCACCTTAATCTGGACTGCGTTATTTGGTACGAATTTTGGTTCGGTAGTCATGATGGTTTTACCTGCTGCACTCTGTGGAAGTTCATCCACTGCACGGGCACGATCAGCCTCGCTTGCGATGTTAGGCAATACGATCGTTTCCATGAATCGTTTAATAAATGTTGATTTTCCCGTCCGGACTGCGCCGACAACCCCGAGATAAATATCCCCTCCGGTCCGCTCAGCTATGTCCTTAAAAATGTCCACTTTCTCCAATGAAATCCCCTCCCTAAATTACTCCGAAGGAAAAATGCTAAAGAGCATCCGCTTCGTTTTTTCAATCAGAAGACTGAAATCCCTGCAACGGTAGAGCCGCCTTTGTGAGTGCCCGGAAGTCGTCCGCCGCCGAACGTTGCATTCTGATGAAACCGGCGAGAGCGGCGTTAACTCGTACATGCAATTGGACTAGTATCATCTTATGTATCCGTATGCGGCAATATGACGCGTATTTTTGTTTTTTTATCTTAAGGTGATGACATTAGGAGAATCCCCCGATCTCGGACTGCGCGTCTTTATTTCAATCTACTTTATGTGATCCGCGAAGCTTTTATGACAGTTATTGCTCATACTGACAAAAGAAAAAAGAGATATCCCTTATTTGGAATATCTCTTTTTGAACCATTAGAGCCATGGTGGTCATACAGCTAAATCATTTGAATGGCAACCATGCTTATTTTATGGGCTGGGCAACCGGCGCATTATTTTTCCAAGCGTAGAAAACGGATTTTACAGGTACGAAGTAGGAGTGTTCCACCAGCAAATCCCGAACATCTTCAGTCTCTGCTGGAGACACGTCAGACTTTTCCACTGCCTGCATAATATCAAAAGCATAATCTACATAGACCTTGCCTTCGTCATCCATCATAAACGGTAACGCCTGACCTGAATATACACTATTCAGCGTAATGGAAGGAGTACCTGCCTGAGCAGCCTGCTCCATATTCACAGCATATAACCCCGGATACAGTTCTTCCCCGCTTGGCAGCTTATTGTTATGTACGGACTTATATTGATTAACCATTCGTTGCACATCGTTTACTTTCTGTACGGTCAGAAGATCCATCACTTTAATGGTCGGATTCACTTCTTCGTCCTGAATAAGGAAGTAAGCGCTCCCACCACTTTCAAAAGCAGTCCCCGGTATTTCATCCAGATACCCCAGTTGTTTCAACTTGGGCAGATCCACTCTGAACTTTTCATATTTTGGCGTTTCCATATCTGCATTGATGATTGGCAAAATCCCCTCATTTTGCTGAAATGCCTCGACCGCACTCTGGATGCGGCTCACGCTCTCCCGATAAGCTATCTTAGGGTCTGAATTGCTCTGGGATGGATACATACAACCACTTGCTGTAAAAGCAAACAACAGGAATAACAGCAGACCGCCCGTCTGATGTTTCAGACGCTGCCGTCCGCTTCCTTCCACACATTTTGGCTTGTTCCTAATCATTCGTGTCCTCCTTGAATAACTCATTAGAGAATCAATGTCATAACGCTCAGAACCAGTCGTCTTCCTGTTGTTGACGTTCCAGTTGTTTCCGAATGGCTGCCTTCAACGGGTCCTCTGGAACATGAACCGATAGAGATCCACACACCTTGGCCTGACAGGACAGTCGTGTACCTGCTTCCAACAGTGAACCCAGCTTGCGCTTTTCTGCATCTGTTGGTGGATACAGTTCCGTCCGATGTTCTTCATCCACGTTCACTTTGCACATCAGGCAAGCCGCTTTGCCATCACATCGGGTCGTAATCTTGACTCCAGCACGTCGTGCTGCATGCAGAAGTGTTGCCCCTGGTTTGAGCGCTATTGATTTGTTCATAGGTAAAAAAGTAACTTTATAGTCCATCATTTTCCTCCCTCAACCTACTGGGGCCATGTAAAGCCAACAAGCTCTTCCACTTCGGCTCTGAAGCGGCTTGTCCATACATTCTGTTGACTTAAAAGCATCATTATAGGTTGATGTGCATCTGGCTGCTCGCGCATCTGTGTCGCAATGGGGACATAACGATCTTCACGACCTCGCAGCAGATTAAACAACAACTCATGCGCAAGCGGCATCAGTCGCAGGCTATATAAACCCACTTGTGCTACTGGTGCATGGGGAGCAAGTACATGTTCAATCTCAATACGGTACCAACTTTTGCGAGCCCATATTTCGAAACCACCAACCAGTTCCAGCGCACATTCACCCACCTGATAGTGGCTCAGCAGAGAAGCATACGGTCCTGTCTTATCCACTGTAGGCTCGTCAAGCATTTCCCCCGGAGCGCTACGGTGAAGTTCTTTAGCAGCAGCAACATCCGCATAGATATCAATATCTCTCGGAGCCTGTTGCAACTCCACCCCTTGAAGCAGCAACCCACAACTTCCTCCAAGTAACCATGTCTGTGGCTGTGTGTTCCAGGCTTTGGCCGTTTCCAGCAAAGCCGCGTGTAATTCCGGATAACGCTCTGTCCGACCCTCCGTATCATGCGGCCCCATAGGCTCACACTCCCCTCATCCGTGTTCATTGTGTCAGTTCTTATGATGTGCTTATGCGGATGTTATCCTTCAGGCATGGGAAATCAGGTCAGAGAAGCGATTCCACCGAACAAGCCAATCAGCATAATCAAAAATGCAATCAGAGAAAGAATCCCCCGTACAATACCTTTTGTTTTGGCACGAGCAAACGTAATCAGGAATACAGATAGTCCCATAATGAGGATGGCCACCAATGACAGCCACATCTTGTCCATTGCGCTCATAATCCAGCAGTCTCCCCTTCAGTCCGATATTCATCACTGACACTGTGACAATTGCAACCATTATAACACGAAATTCAGCTCAACTTTCCAAAAAAAAGACAAAAAAGCAAGCCGGCAGAAGCCGACTCGTCTTTTTGTCTTACTGGATCACCTGCACAAGCAGGTGTGATCTATTATTTTTTCATCATCATTTTCATTAACGATTCCATACTGCTCGGATTCAATCCGCTTTTCTTGACCGCACTCACAATATCCTTAACCGTATCCTCAGATACCGGAACTTTCGCCATGGCGGATACTTGTTTGATCAATTGGCGCAACTGAGCTTCATTCTGAATCGTCGTTGGTTTCACCGTGCTTGCCAATTTCTTAACGGCACCTTCCGTTATCGTTTTACCCGTTTTCTTATTGATTGCATTCAGTGCATCTTTGGAAATGTTGTTACCCATTCGTCTCCCCTCCTCCGGCAATACTCATGTGTATAGTATGAGTCTGCTACAGAAAAGGTGAATAAGCTTCTTATTTCACAAGGTACGTTTAGGCTGATTACAATCAGGAATGCCACTGCTCCCAGGTTTCAAGCTTCATGACTTCCATTTCAGTCTTCGGGTCACGTCCCATCAAGGCTTCAACCGCATCACGCGGCTGTCTCTCCTGGAATAAAACGTGATATAACTGATCCGCAATTGGCATTTGTACACCGTATTTTTGTGAGATGAAATAGGCAGCTTGCGTAGTTCGAATGCCTTCTACCACCATGCCCATGGACTTCAGAACATCATCCAGCTTCTGTCCCTGGCCTAACATGGAACCTGCTCTCCAGTTCCGACTGTGCTGACTTGTAGCCGTTACAACCAGATCCCCGATTCCAGCAAGTCCCGAAAACGTTAGCGGATTTGCTCCCATCTCAACACCAATACGTGTGATCTCTGCCAGACCGCGTGTTAGCAAAGCGGCTTTGGCATTATCACCAAATTGAAGACCATCGGACATACCTGCACCAAGAGCAATGATATTTTTGAATGCACCCGCCAGCTCAACACCGATCATATCCCGATTCGTGTAAACCCGGAAATAAGCATTCATAAACAAAGCTTGGGCAGACTCGGCAGATGCCTTATCCAGTGAAGCTACAACCACTGTCGTTGGACAACGCTTCACCACTTCTTCCGCATGGCTTGGGCCAGAAAGAACAACCACACGTCCTTCTTCACATTCAAGCTCTTCTGAAATGACTGTGGACATCCGTTTGAGGCTTTCTGTCTCAAAACCTTTGGTTGCATGAATGACTAACATCTCAGGCTTGTAATAAGCCTTAAGCTGGTTCGTAACTGCACGCATGGCTGATGAAGGCGCAACAATTAACACAGCTATAGCGCCTTCCACCGCAGCTTCCATATCAGTTGTTGCTTGAATCCGTGGTGAAAGCTCCGCATCCGGAAGATAGCGAGTATTAGTGTGCTTGTTATTGATTTCGTTAGCCTGGTCTTCACCACGTGTCCACATCATCACATCCAACTGATTGGCGGCGAGTACACTGGCCAGAGCTGTTCCCCAGCTCCCAGCGACTAGAACAGCAACTTTTTTAGACAACTCGTTTACCCCCTCCAGGGTTTTTCGATCCCAATTTATTTTCCTGTCCTTTGGCGAGCTTCGCAATATTGGTACGATGTCTCCAGAACGCAAACAGACAAATAATCAGACTCCCCCAGAAGATATTCATTGAATATCCGGATAATACCATGATAAAGATGGGTGTAAATGCTACAAAAATCAGAGAGCCCAATGAAACATAGCGTGTCAATACAATAGACAGAATGGCGATCACCCCAGCACATAACGCAGGCAGGAAAGCAAGACTTACCAGAACACCAATGGCTGTGGCAACGCCTTTTCCTCCACGAAAATGGAAGTAAAGCGGCCAGTTATGTCCTGCAATGGCTGCTATACCACTGAGTGCAGGAATCCAGGCAGAACCGTTACTCAGCCAGATTCCAATCCATACAGCTGCAACACCCTTAAGTACATCAAGTAACAGAACAGCAATTGCTGGTCCTTTACCCAAAATACGCAATGTATTGGTAGCTCCCGCGTTTCCGCTTCCGTGCTGACGAATATCGATCCCCCGTATCGCTTTGGCAAGGAGGACACTAAAGCTGATCGAACCGAGCAGATAACTCAGTACAATCGCTGCGATTTGTAAAATCACACACTTCTCCCCTAACTTTCGTCGGACTTCTTCCGAGTAAATATGCGAATTGGTGTTCCTTCGAAGTCAAACGCTGCACGGATTTTATTCTCCAGATAGCGCTCATATGAGAAGTGCATCAATTCCGGATCGTTCACAAAAACAACCATGGTCGGTGGCTTAACGGCAACCTGAGTCACATAGTTAATTCTCATTCTCCGTCCTTTATCCGTTGGCGGAGGGTTAATTGCAACCGCATCAGACACCACATCGTTAAGTAGATGTGTTTGTACACGTAACGAGTGTTGATCTGCTACCCTTTTCACAACCGGTAACAATTTTTGTAAGCGTTGTTTTGTGAGGGCTGACAAGAATACGACTGGAGCATAAGTCATAAACAGGAAGTGATCCCGAATTTTTCTCTCAAACTCTTTCATCGTTTTGTCATGCTTCTCTACCACATCCCATTTGTTCACAACAAACAATGACGCTTTACCAGCTTCGAATGCATATCCTGCAATATGCTTGTCCTGTTCAATAATGCCTTCTTCACCATTAATGACAATCAGAACAACATCTGCACGCTCAATCGCACGCATCGCACGCATTACACTGTATTTCTCAGTTGTTTCATATACTTTACCACGCTTACGCATACCTGCTGTATCAATCAGCACGTAACGTTGGCCGTCTTTTTCAAAAGGTGTATCAATCGCATCCCGGGTCGTTCCAGCCACGTCACTTACAATGACACGCTCTTCACCCAGAATAGCGTTCACCAGTGAAGATTTACCTACATTAGGACGTCCGATCAGAGCTACACGAATGACATCTTCATCGTAAGTCTCTTCCTCAAGTTCTGGCAACTTCTCCACAATTGCATCAAGCAAGTCACCTACACCTGTACCGTGACTTCCGGATACGCCGATGGGATCACCGAAACCAAATCCATAAAACTCATAAATGAGCTCACTTCGTCCGATATTATCCACTTTGTTAACGGCTACAACAATAGGCTTGCCTGAGCGGTAGAGCATCTCTGCTACCTCTTCATCCGATTGCGTAATACCTGCTTTTGCATCACACATGAATACAATAACATCCGCTTCTTCAATAGCGAGCTCTGCTTGCATCCGAATCGATTTTAAGATTACATCTTCACCATCAATTTCGATACCACCTGTATCAATGATACTAAATGGTTTACCGTTCCATTCACCGATTCCATATATACGGTCACGGGTAATGCCCGGCTTGTCTTCCACAATGGCCAGTCTGTCGCCGATGATCCGATTGAAAATGGTGGATTTACCCACGTTCGGTCGTCCGACAATTGCCACAACGGGTCTTGCCATACATTCCACTCCTCCTGTCCATACTTACGATACTCATCATAGCAAAAAAGATATATCTTGGCTAACGTTTCATGCCAAATTACTCGCAATAAAAACAATCGGCGAACCCGCCTTGGGCTCGCCGATCTTGCTTTTGTTATTCAGCAAAATATGCAGTATATAACTTAGAACCATGCATTGTTAACTTATTTGAATTTGCTGAGTTTGTCTCCAAACAGTTCGCCAAGCGTAGTGCTCATACCTTGATTGTTCAAGGAAACGTTTGGATTGTTGATTTCTTCACGCGGAGCGTTGTTTCTTGAAGGTCTTTCTGATTTTTGTGGTTGAGCTGGAGCTTCTTCTGTTTCTTTGATGCTCAAGCTTACACGTTGCTCAGAAGGGTTCATGTCCAAGATTTTAACTTGAACTTCTTGTCCTTCTTTCAGCACTTCATGAGGAGTGCCGATGTGTTTGTGGGAGATTTGCGAGATATGCACAAGTCCCTCAACACCAGGAGCGATTTCAACAAATGCACCGAAGTCTACCAGACGTTTTACAACACCTGTTACGATATCGCTGGAATTGAATTTTTCGCTTGCTGTTTCCCAAGGACCTGGTTGAACAGCTTTCATGCTCAGGCTGATTTTGCCTTTTTCAGGGTCAACTTTCAGCACTTTCACACTAACTTTATCACCTTCAGACAGTACGTCGGATGGTTTTTCAACGTGTGTCCAAGCCAGCTCGGATACGTGAACCAAACCGTCAACTCCGCCCACATCAACAAATGCACCGAATTGAGTCAAACGTTGTACTGTACCTTCGATCACTTGACCTTCTTGCAAACCAGCCATTACTGTAGCTTTGTTTGCTTCGAATTCTTGCTCCAGTACGTCTTTTTGGGAAAGGATCACTTTGTTGTTCTCACGGTCGATCTCTTTCACTTTAACACGCAGTGTGCGTCCTTTGTAGTCGCTGAAGTCTTCAACGAAATGGCGTTCAACCATGGAAGCCGGGATAAATCCACGTACGCCCACGTCTGCTACCAGACCGCCTTTAACAACATCACCTACAACAACTTCGAATACGTCTTGGTCTTCAAAATGCTTTTGCAATTGATCCCATGCGTTTTCGCTGTCGATTGCACGTTTGGACAGAACGAGTTTTTCTTTCTCGTCGTCGATGCTAAGAACTTTAGCTTCAACTTCTTGTCCAACTTCTACTGCGTCAGACGCGCTGTCAACATGTAATGAAGACAGTTCACGAATTGGAATGACACCGTCATATTTATATCCAATGCTCACATAGGCTTGGTTATCTTCCAATTTGACGATGGTTCCTTTTACGGTATCTCCTTTTTTCAAGGAAACGAATTGATCCAACTCATCTTGGGTTGCTTCTTGATTTTTCATTTCTTCCGACATGTCAAATACCCTCCTCAATTCAAAAACCCCATTATATTCAAACCTGCCTGTAGCAGAGTTCAAAACACTTTCATCACTGAGTGCTCAAACTTTAGTCTCCCTCAAAAATATGGAAACATGCACTCAGCTACCGACGAAGCCATTACTTGCTTGGCACGCCCGTTTGCACCATCTCGTTAATCTTGGACATAATCTTTTCAGTCGCCTTCTCCAGAGCTTCTCCAGATGGGTCTTCCTTGAACTCGTCCAAACTTACTGGTGCTCCATATACAACTTTCATCTTACGAAAAACTTTGTAGTTACCGATAATAGCAGTAGGAATAACTGTAGCGCCACTGCGGAGAGCAAAACTCGCTGCCCCTTTTTTGCCGATACCTCCATCATTGTGACGGCTTCCCGAGGGGAAGATTCCAAGCACTTGACCATCACGCAAAATATTGAGTGAGGTTTTGATGGATTCCTTGCTGACACCTCCACGTTTAACGGGGAAAGCGCCCACGGCTTTAATAATTCGGCCGAGTACCGGAATTTCAAACAATTCGCTTTTGGCCATGAAACGTACCTGACGGCGAAGTTTGATACCAACGGTTGGAGGATCGAAGTTACTAATATGATTGGAACATAAAAGTACGCCGCCTTCTTTCGGAATATTCTCCCGTCCAACGGCCTCCAAGCGGAAAAGAATGGTATAAATGATCCGCAGTAATGTGCTGCAAAATGTGTAAATCATAGACCGATCTCTCCTCTGACCATTGTGCAATAAGATACGATTTTGTCAACCACTTCATGAATGTTCATCTCCGTTGTATCAAGGACAATAGCATCCTCAGCACAACGCAATGGGGAAATTTCCCGATTCTCATCCAATCTGTCACGGGTGGCAATGTCTCGCTCCAGCTGTTGCAACGTCAGTCCTTCAGAGGGGTCCAGTTCTTTGAAGCGGCGAAGCGCACGCTCTTCCACACTGGCAGTCATGAAGATTTTCACTTCCGCATCGGGCAGTACTGTCGTTCCGATATCGCGTCCATCCATGACGACGCCCTTGCGCAAAGCCATTTGCCGCTGAGTATCCACTAATTGCGTACGCAGCCCCTCGATTTGCGCATATCGGGACACGATTCCCGTCACTTCACGGGAGCGGATTTCCGAGGTTACTTCTTCCCCATTACAGAACACTTTCTGTCCGTCGGGATCCGGTTGTAAATCAATGACCAGCTTTTGGGCTTCCTGAAGTACCTGTGTCACATCTTCCGGTGTAATACCTTTCCGAAGCATATGCAAGGTTACCGCACGGTACATTGCGCCTGTGTCGACGTATACATACGCGAGCGCCTCTGCAACCAATCGGGCCACCGTGCTTTTCCCGGCACCGGCAGGTCCGTCAATTGCAACGTTCATTTTCCCGTTCTCTGATGTGTTCTGGCTTGCCAACGGGGCATTCCTCCTCAAACGATAAACCTCAATAAAAAAACAGGCATTGCCTGCATCGTGAAAATTATACCACACTCTACACATGGATGCAAAAACAGACAAATCAACGACGGTTGTAATCATTCATCGTTTGCACTTCAATTGGCGTTCCTTCCAGGCGGTCAATGGTGGTCAAATTCTTTTTGAAGCCTGGTACCAACAGCAGCAATTGATATACCACAAGCAGGATTAGAAGGGCTGCAATCAGAATCGTAACCTTTCGTTCCATTCGCCTGGAGAAAACATAATAAAGTCGTTCATATCTGCGGGTTGCATGACGACGATTCAAGGCAATACCTCCGTTTTTTTCATTACGGTACCCGCAGTTCCCTCTCTTTATGCCACAACATTCCTATTTCGTGCGATAGTCAAGTTGCCGCTCAAAACAAAACTTGATAATTTTCTGGCGCTCCGAATCTGAAATCTGCACAAATTTCAACATGCATAGCTGTCTGCCGGTTTCCAGGGTTTTGATCCGCACAACTTCAGCTTCAAAATTCACATGTTCAATGGTTGAATTCCGGTAGGGAACCAGCAACCAGCATTTCAATTTTTGACCTTCAGCTATTGAGAAACCTGTTTCGCCGTAGATGGACAATCCACCACCGCCAATATCTTCAGTCAATCCGACAGCACGGGTCAGATCTTCACTCTGGATGGCCAATTCGAGGTTCGCATGAACACGAAGAAAGCTGCGCCGTTGTATTTTGGATATATCGCTCGGAAGCGGTTTGCGGATACGGACAAGACGGACCACATCTTCCTCAAATCCCGTGACATAGGTATTAAAATAATGCCGGACCCCATCCTCCGTAATATATGAAATGGACAATTCATCTCCGAAAAAGAGCCTTTTCAGACGGCTGCTTCCTTGTTGCATCGGGACCTCAATCAGAAAACTGCTGTCATCCATATCTGCAATGCGTGATTTGTACTCTTTGTGTTCCTCTTTTTCATCTGCAGAAGCAATGTGGATGTATAAAATTTCATTTATTTTCGGAAACAAGCTGTTCACCGCCACTTTATGTATTTATCTTCGTATGTACAAGGACTATTATACCATGACCTTTCTCACATTGAACAAGAAAAAAACAGACCACATCGTGGTCTGCCGCAGTTATTCGCTCAACTTCAAATTCAAATTATCCATCTTTTTATGAGGTTGCATTGACCGGTTTGATCTCTTCAACCGCTTCTTCTATTCCTGTATTCGCATTAATGTATATCCGGTAACGAGAACCGTTAATTTTCCCTCCGAATTCATAACACAATACTTCTTTGCTGTAATCATTCTCAATCAGGGATTTGCGAACATAATTTTCTTCGAACTCCGAATTAAGCTTTTTCCGCGCCTGTTGCTCCGTAAGAGTTGCTTTCGGAATTTTGCGCATGTCATTATGTTCGTAAACAAAGTCACTCGCCTGGAAGCCGGTTACTTCGCCTGTATCCAAACCTACACGAACTGACATTTTCTCGGGATAAATCAAGGTGTCCCCTTGCTTACGCACATAAGTAAGGTTACCCAGATTACCATATTCATCGTAGTTTACAGCTTTCATATCCTTATAGCCTTTGTTCATTAGAAATTGATCTGCTTTAGCCATGGCATTCTGACGAGACACTTTTTTGGTTCCGATTGGACGCGTATCACTGTAAGAGATCAGCATTCCGCCATTACGGGTGAAATCCATCATCAGTTTGCCATTGTTGGCATGATCAATCGTGGCAGTGTAGGACTCCCAGTCTGTTCCTTTGCCGTTCTCCTGCACTTGGATTTTGCTACGATCCGCATCAGAGAATTTTGCAGCCTTGCTCTGAATCTGTTCTTTGGTCACCGGCAAGCCGTCCAGTTTCTTGACTGATCGTTTTGCATAGATGTTGGATACGGAAGGACCCCAATCAAGCTCCGGGTATTCCTGTACCTTTTTGTTTACAGTACGAAAACCATCAACGATCGTGTTGTCCATGGTTTGCTCTTGTGTTGCCATGGCAGTCTCTGCATCCATCCAGCGCAATCGGTCCGTCAGGACTTTCTGCTGCACATCCTGCAGATTCTTGGTAATCTCGGATGAATTCTGATACAGCTTTTTCAGGTTGCCCATTTCCTTCTCACTTAGCGGTTCGTTCGTCAAGTCACGCATCGACGCCCGATAGGCAAAGTTGGAAATACGCGAGAGAAACTCCTCTGTCTCGTTAAATGGCAGCATGGTGAGTGGCAGTTGGTTGATCTCATTCTGCGCTTCACTGGTGAGTCGCCATACATTCATCAGACCTTTGCGATGCATCCCCTGTGATGTAGAGTGAACCGCCAAGGTGTTGCCAATCTCCGAATGCAATTTGTCCATATGAAAAGATAAATCGTGAAATGCACGCTGATATTGATTCTCTGCCTTGATCAGAATTGCATTCTTCTCCTGATTCTCCTGATAGCCCCACACGAGCGCACCGACCAGCAGAACCGCAAATATCGGAAACATGACTGAACTTAATCGTTTATACATCGGTAGAGTCTCCTTTCTTCTAAACCACTACCTCTATTGTGGATCGAAGAAAGATCTCTTATGCATGCGATTTCCAGTCCTTACACAAGCAGGCTGCTAAAGTAGCGTTTGGGTCCTCCTTTTAATTCAGCTGAATCCCAGTTGCCATGCCCTCTTCTTCAATTTCGAACTGGTCTCTGTTATCACATAGGCACTGCTTGAATCCCGTCTCAATCCGGCCCCGATCTTTCTTGCCTCGTAATGTAAATCGTTCACCGCATTGTTTGCATCTGATTTTAATTTTAATTCTCATCACAACGATCTCCGTTTCTGTCGGTCATTCCCCGGGAGTTTATCTGTAAAAATAAAAACACACCGGAGTCATAGGCGCAATATGCGCTTTATGTCCACCAGTGTGTCCGTATTTTTATAATTTAACCTCTTCCTCCCGCTTCACAAAACGAAAAGGAGAACGGTTATTAGCTCGTGTGATTTTACCCATTGCCCCATACCACAGGCCCGCCATTAGCGGCGCTATAAACCACAACCAATGATTCACCATGGTGTTCATGATGACATCGTACAATGCATGCCAGAAAAAAGGTAACACCAGAGAAAGAACCAGATACCACCGCTTTTTCTTACCACCGATAAACTTGGCTTTACCCATATAATAACCCATGATTACCGCAAACATAGCATGCCCTGAAACAGGGAGCAGTGCTCGAAGGAACATGGCTGAGACGGATGCATTCCCCGCAAAGGCATACAACACATTCTCAACAGTGGCAAATCCAAGTGAAACAGCGACTGCATATAAGATCCCGTCATACGGCTCATCAAATTCGGTGTGATTATAGATGATATGATAAAGTACGAACCATTTAACGAATTCCTCCACACCACCTGAGATCATAATGGCCTCAAGATAAGGATTATCCCCGAGCCACATCATCATGCCACGCTGAATAATCATCACAGGCAGTACCATCAGAATCCCCATGAGGAAAACCCGCAATACCATATGAAGTGGCTCATAATCATAACGGTCTTTCAGGTAAAAGTATGTTAACAAGGCGAGACCCGGAGCAACTGCTGCCGCTAAGACCGAAAACAAAAGCACCGAAATTCCCTCCTCTGACTAAAGACGCGATTACAACTAGAGATTAATCCTGGCGTTTGAAGTGGGTGCAGATAACATCAATCGCTTGTGCAGGAATAACAACCTTACCATACTCTTCCATGACTGCTGGAGTAACTGAGGAGCCTTCGCCAAATTCAGCAAGCAAGGCAATCAATGCCGCATGTTTGGTGGAATCTACCTCATCTGGCTCCAAATGCAAGAACCACTTGTCTTTATAGGAATAAAGTCTCCCAGCATCCGTAACATGCTGACGCAACATATGTGCAGCTTCAATGAGCACTTCAAAGTCCTTGAATGCATAAACAATGGAATCGCTTTGCTCGAGTGTAACTTCCATTTCATATACTTCTTCAGGAAGATCATCTTCATGACCTAAACCATATTGTTGCGGATCATATTTTCCACGTGTGACAATGACAACCATCCCTTGAGCGGGAAGTGCGAATACTTCGACAGCGAGTGGACCTGTGGCATCAAATCCAAGTTCGGAATAGGCCTGATCCATCATTTCAGTGAACAGTTCATGAACCTTAGGTATTTCCTGCCACATATCTTCTTTTTGTATTCCGCGCTCGCTCAGATCGTCAAAGGTCAGGAAAATCCGTATCTTATCGTGACTTAGTCGTTCTATTTTCATACAGGATCTCCCCTTTATAAGCAAGTCTTATAACAGATTATGAAGCACAAAACAATATGTGCTGAAAATAAATCTATGTAGTTATGTTATCATTTTATACCTCTAAATGCACGAAGTAAAATCGACAAAAAAAGAATCATTCCACAGCAAATCAAGACTGTGGATGATTCTAATTGGAGGTTTTGGTTTATAAACCCGGTACTGTTGTGTTTGTTTGGCTTAAAATTTGCTCAACTTCATGCTTCACATCGGGATTGGTGCGAATAAAATCTTTGAGCATGCTCATATTCGCTTCTTTTTCCTGCGGTGTGATTGCTCTTGCGGTCTTTGCTGCCGGATTTTTGTGGGATTCACCATGTTGATTTTGCTTGCTTGTGAACCCGTCCATACCCGGGAAAGTCATTTCCATCATCTTATGTTTTGCCTGATCCATCATATTTCTTGATGAACCCGATGACATCATGGGCAATTTGCCTTTGGACAGCCATGAACTGGCTGCAACACCAATGACAATGCCCCAAAAAAAGGATGAAGCCTTCATTACACCAACCTCCTTCAAGTGTTAAAATCATATTTAGTGTTTGCGGTAGTGAGCGATCTCATTCCGTATAATTACAGGAAAGCGAGTTGAAATCATGTTTAGACATACCGCCGCATTGATCATTGCTGCAAGTTTGCTGTTGTCAGCTTGTGGGACAGCGGAAGAAAAAACATCTGATAATTCCACACCAGCGGGCGAATCAACTACCACGGTTCAAGAAGAGCAAGGTAACTCTAACCCAACTGAAACAGGAGAACCCGGAACTGGTGTGCCCGAGTCTTCAACGAAAGATTCAACTGTGACAGAAGAAGAACCTGAATCTTCGGAGAAGGTTTCTACAGAAGAGAAAGTGGAAAAGACGTATCATATGAATAAAAATTATTATATTAAACCAAACGATGAAGCGAGCCCAAGCAAAGTGGTCTTGTTAACTTTTGATGATGGACCCAAAGAAGAAAAAATGATTACTTCACTGATCGACACTTTAGATAAACATAACGCTAAAGCGATATTTTTCGTCAATGGATATCGGGTGAAAAGCCATCCGGAATTACTCAAACTCATACATGATCGGGGTCAGATTGTAGGCAATCATGCCTGGGATCATGAGGATCTCAAAAAAATGTCCAACGCTGAGGCGGCAAAACAGGTTACAGATGTCCAAAAAATAGTGAAGGATACCATTGGTGAGGAACCGCAATTCTTCCGTCCACCTTTTGGTTCGGGAAATGATGCACTGAAGGCTGCTGTGAAGAAAAATGGCATGTTATATATGACTTGGTCTAATGGTTCGCTCGATTGGGATAAAAGCACCAAAGACAAACCGGAAAAAGTCATTCAAAATGTACTGGACCAGTTAAATCCCGGAAGCAATATCTTGATGCACGAGTTGCCTTGGACGGTTGAAGCATTGGATGAGTTGCTGACCAAGCTCGAAAAGAAAGGTTATTCCTTTGTTGATCCGCGTGCAATTGAATTGGAAGCTCGTTAAATTGTAATTTTGCGCATTAAAATAAAACAGCCTTGATCCATTGGATCAAGGCTGTTTCTCTGTGAGTGCTTTTTCCGCGGGCACTCTTAACGTGATGATATGCATCTCCGCAGGACAACTTAGTCGGAGAGGAAGATGATTTGTACCGTATCCTCTGGTAACAAGCATTTTGCCATCTTGGTGAACATCCTCCGGACTTCGCCTCAGGGAGTACCACCCGTTCGATACGGGACGATACGCTTTGCTCAGGAACACAGGTCCGAAAAATGGTAAAACCAATTGTCCGCCATGTGTATGACCGCTTAAAATAAGATCTGCATTTTCTTCCAAGCGAAGGGCCTGCAAAGGATCATGAACGATAGCAATTTTGCAAAAACGGTTACCGATCTGTTGTAGTAATACATCGCCCTGTTTGGAACGATAGTCTATGCCGATCAGGCTCAATCTGTCGTTGCCCCTTTGCAGATATTCTACATTATCCTGCAGTAGCTTAACGTCCGATTCCCGAAGGATTCGCGCAAGTTGAGCGGTACCAGCCCTCTTGTCATGGTTGCCATACACCGTAAATGAAGGAGCAATGTTCGATAAAATTTTCATGTTATGTCTAACTAAAGACCATGAGATTCCTTTTTCCGCAACATCCCCACCGATGAGAACCCAGTCCACCTTGTTTTTAACGTTTGCCAGATCCTTCTGCTTCAGCTTGCGCTTGTGCGTGTCGGATACATACAAAATCATGGCCCCGTCAAAGGATGTTGGCAGATGAGGCACTTCAACCTCTTCTTCAATCATTTGATGAATATGGGCTTCACGCCACATATGAAAAAGTAGTAAAACTCCCATCAAAATGATTAAACCTGCGAGTAAAAGCATTACCACGGCAAGGGAAGGAACGTATTCAGAGCGGGTGCCCCTTCAACCCCCCACCAAACCAGACTAATCGTTAACATGACAAAAATAAAAATGAGTGAATTAACAAACCTCTTGCTCAATTTTAACCGACGTGAAGGATGTAATTCTGTCCGTGTAGGAAGCGAACCCGCTTCGGGGATCGATTCTTCCGTTGAATTTGGCGTTTTTTTGGAGCGTGATGGTGCCCTTTGAGGAAGTACTGGACTTTCCAGTTTTTCTGTATAGGGCTTGCGCTGCGATCTAGGTAAAGAAACGGAAGTAATTGGTGTGATTCCGCCAACCTCAGCAGCTGCTGCCGTTTCAGCAACGATGCTTACTTGAGAAGCCACCTGACGCTCGGATTTCTCTTTTTTATCCGATTGACGATGGCGCTGACTGCCATATGTCTTCATTCTACTTAATGGCTGATTCATGATCCCCTCCGAAAACGTATCGCTAATCCGGACACCAAATCAATTATAAAGTGACATAATATAGGCGCCCATAATGTGCCGGACTGCAAGTAAATCCAACCCAATCCATAACTTGAGACAAACACCCAGCCTGTTGGAATCCAGTGGCGCAAATAACGAATATGGATAACTGCAAATAAAATACTTGTCCAGTAAGGACCGATGGCATGTTGGATGGCTCCACGGAATAATAATTCCTCACACACAGCAACAATGGCTGCTATACATACAATGTGCCAGATCGGACGCCCACGGAACAACATCTCGTTAATTCCACCGTCATCCATGCTTTCCTGAGGTATAACATACGACAGTACCAAGTCCATAACAAGCATTATTCCTGCAAGACCAAGACCCCACCATATAAATTGGTAATTGTCAGGCCATGCGAGTACATCTAACAAGTTTCGTTTCTGCAATAAGATCCATACAACTCCGATAATCAGTGTCAGACCTTGTGTAAAGTATAGATTAATTAAAAGCAAACGCTCGGTAAGCTGCTGTGGCTCAGCCTTCTGAATCTTGAACTTGGGAAACTTGAATTTTTTCATCGGATGCGTCTGTCCTCTTGAGTTAAATTTGATGGATAACAATTACGTTGTCCAATCGGATAGTATACTAAATGATAGCCAAAAAACCAATTAGGTTCAAGACCTGCCCCAAGTCCTGGTTATATGTCCGTGCCATTACTTCATTAAAGCAGTAAAATTCAGTTCACCAAACAGCTTACTTTCCATCTTCTTGTGGTAGGTATATTAACTATTGTATTACTTATGGTGACTCTGTTTATGTGTGAATCTAAAGACATCTGCAAAACATTTTAAAACATTTAAGCCTATTGACATGCTCATGTCAGCCATGATACATTATGAAAAAATTAGTCACGTTAAACACGATGATGGAAAAAAGACGTTGCTTCGTCTTACAGAGAGCCGATGGTAGGTGTGAATCGGTGGCAGGCAAATGGTCTTGAGCGCTCCTGAGTTATTGCATTGAAATTGGAGTAGGTGCAATCGGTTTAGACCCGTTATCCTCTTCGGTCTTCATTGACCGCTAAGACTGTCGTTGCGAAACGGCGGTGAATTAGGGTGGTACCACGACAACTCTCGTCCCTTATTGCGCAAGCAGTATGTGGATTGAGAGTTTTTTGATTTATTTTAAAGGATATCTGTGGGATCACTCTATTTGCTTCACCTTCCCCCTCTGTTGCGACACCGCGTTGTTGGGCGGAAGAATCAACCTGGTTTTAAGGAATACCTCTTCGCTGAGGTCAGACCTTGACGATATAGATACACATACCTAAGGAGGAAGAAACCATGTACAAAGTGTTAGTGTCGGACCCAATCAGTGATCTGGGGATCCAGCAACTGGTGGATGCAAATGATGTTGTTGTTGAGAAGAAAACCGGTCTTAGTGAAGATGAACTTGTTGCCATTATTGGTGATTATGATGCCCTCTTGGTTCGTAGCCAGACTCGTGTTACAGATCGTATTATGACGGCTGGTACCAACCTTAAGGTGATCGGACGTGCAGGGGTTGGTGTAGATAACATTGATCTGGAAGCTGCTACACAGCGCGGTATCATCGTTATTAATGCACCTGATGGCAATACCATCACAACCTGTGAGCACACGTTTGCCATGATGATGGCATTGGCACGACACATTCCTCAGGCATATGCCAAGACTATTCAGGGTACGTGGGATCGTAAAACCTTCCTGGGTGTGGAATTAAGAAATAAAACGCTCGGTGTACTGGGTATGGGACGGATCGGTAGTGAAGTTGCCAAGCGCGCCAAAGCATTCGGAATGGACATTCTTGCTTACGACCCGTTCCTCACGGAGGAGCGTGCCGAGAAGCTGCAAGTGAAGCTGGCTAGTGTAGATGATATCATTCTCAATGCGGACTTCATGACCGTTCACACACCATTAACACCGGAAACACGGCATATGATCTCACGTCCACAATTCGAAGTGATGAAAAAAGGCATGCGTATCATTAACTGTGCTCGTGGTGGTGTAGTTGACGAGATGGCACTTGTCGAAGCCATTGATCAAGGTATTGTTGCTGGTGCAGCATTTGACGTATTCGAAAGCGAGCCGCCAGCCGCTGATCACCCGTTCCTGAATCACCCAAGCATTATCGTTACGCCTCACCTTGGTGCGTCCACAGTAGAAGCACAAGAGAACGTGGCTATCGATGTGTCGGAACAGGTGCTTCACATTTTGCGCAATGAACCGTTTAAAAACGCAGTTAACATGCCGGCTGTTGCACCAACTGTGATGAACAAATTGCAGCCGTATTTCAAACTGGGTGAAACGTTGGGTAGTTTTGCAGCACAGATTACACAAAATGCAGTGCAAGAGATTCGGATCGACTATGCTGGTGAACTTTCTGAAGTAGATACTTCTCCTCTCACACGTTACATTGTGAAAGGGATTCTCGCCAGACATTTGGGTGGGGAAGCCAACATCGTCAACTCCATGCATCTGGCCAAAATCCGTGATCTGAATGTGGTTGTAAGCCAAACCTCAACAACTAAAGGATTTACTAACCTGATTACCGTAACATTGGTTACAACTCAAGATGCTGAGGAACGTCGTGTAGCAGGTACATTGCTTGCAGGTTATGGAGAACGTATTGTTCGTCTGGACAAATTCCCGGTAGATATCGCTCCGGAAAGTCATCAAATTTTGATCTCCCACAACGATAAACCAGGTATTATCGGACGTGTAGGAACGCTGCTTGGACAAAACGATGTCAACATCGCATCCATGCAGGTTGGACGTAAAATTATTGGTGGTGCAGCGATCATGATTCTGACCGTAGATAAAGCTGTTCCAAAAGATGTGCTTGTGCAGCTTGCTGCGCTGCCTGAAATCAATACTGCTGTTGAAATTGTTCTGGAATAATCAAATATATTTCTAAATGTAAAAGGAAAGACGGGACCCTAGTGGTCAATGTCATTAAGTTAAGGCGCAGGACCAAAAATCAATAAAATGAGCAGGTTATCGAAAAGATAGCCTGCTTTTTTTATGTGTGAAAATAAGAAAAAAGACTTGAC
>NZ_ASPR01000025.1:0-1497 GCF_000517845.1 Paenibacillus sp. FSL R5-192
AGCGAAAGCGAGTCTGAATAGGGCGAGTTAGTACGTGGACGTAGACCCGAAACCGGGTGATCTACCCCTGTCCAGGGTGAAGGTGCGGTAACACGCACTGGAGGCCCGAACCCACGCATGTTGAAAAATGCGGGGATGAGGTGGGGGTAGCGGAGAAATTCCAATCGAACTCGGAGATAGCTGGTTCTCCCCGAAATAGCTTTAGGGCTAGCCTCGGAAAACAGAGTCGTGGAGGTAGAGCACTGATTGGGTGCGGGGCCCGCAAGGGTTACCAAGCTCAGTCAAACTCCGAATGCCATAGACTTACTTCCGGGAGTCAGACAGTGAGTGCTAAGATCCATTGTCAAAAGGGAAACAGCCCAGACCATCAGCTAAGGTCCCCAAGTGTGTGTTAAGTGGGAAAGGATGTGGAGTTGCACAGACAACCAGGATGTTGGCTTAGAAGCAGCCACCATTGAAAGAGTGCGTAATAGCTCACTGGTCGAGTGACTCTGCGCCGAAAATGTAACGGGGCTAAACACACCACCGAAGCTATGGCTTGATGCTTTGCATCAGGGGTAGGGGAGCGTTGTATAAGGGTTGAAGGTGTACCGTAAGGAGCGCTGGACATTATACAAGTGAGAATGCCGGTATGAGTAACGAAAAGATCAGTGAGAATCTGATCCGCCGAAAGCCTAAGGGTTCCTGAGGAAGGCTCGTCCGCTCAGGGTAAGTCGGGACCTAAGGCGAGGCCGAAAGGCGTAGTCGAAGGACAACAGGTCGAAATTCCTGTACCACCGTAAGCCGTTATGAGCAATGGGGGGACGCAGTAGGGTAGTGACGCGGACTGATGGATGTCCGTCTAAGCAGTAAGGCTGATGTGTAGGCAAATCCGCACATTGTAAGGCTGAGCTGTGATGGGGAGCGAAAATTATAGTAGCGAAGGTCATGATCTCACACTGCCAAGAAAAGCCTCTAGCCAGGTGATGGTGCCCGTACCGCAAACCGACACAGGTAGGCGAGAAGAGTATTCTAAGGCGCGCGGAAGAACTCTCGTTAAGGAACTCGGCAAAATGACCCCGTAACTTCGGGAGAAGGGGTGCCCCGGTAGTGTGAATAGCACGAGGGGGCCGCAGTGAAAAGGCCCAAGCGACTGTTTAGCAAAAACACAGGTCTGTGCGAAGCCGTAAGGCGAAGTATACGGGCTGACGCCTGCCCGGTGCTGGAAGGTTAAGGGGAGTGGTTAGGAGCAATCCGAAGCTGTGAACCGAAGCCCCAGTAAACGGCGGCCGTAACTATAACGGTCCTAAGGTAGCGAAATTCCTTGTCAGGTAAATTCTGACCCGCACGAATGGCGTAACGACTTGGGCGCTGTCTCAACGAGAGATCCGGTGAAATTTTAATACCTGTGAAGATGCAGGTTACCCGCGACAAGACGGAAAGACCCCATGGAGCTTTACTGCAGCTTGATATTGAATTTGGGTACGATCTGTACAGGATAGGTGGGAGCCTTTGAAG
>NZ_ASPR01000026.1:0-248 GCF_000517845.1 Paenibacillus sp. FSL R5-192
CTTTTGCATGGAGCTTGTTCTTTGAAAACTAGATATCGAAACGAAACAAACGCGAATTAGAACATTCCTTTAAGCTGAACTTGTGCAAACAAGTCAAGTGTATAAAGGTAGTTAAATTGCTTTTGTGAGGGTATCGGGTGAGAGCGACTTTTGGCTTTGCGCAAGCAAACCAAGGGAAGCGAGCGACCGAAACCGGAACAAAATGGTTAAGCTACTAAGAGCACACGGAGGATGCCTAGGCGCTAGGA
>NZ_ASPR01000027.1:0-449 GCF_000517845.1 Paenibacillus sp. FSL R5-192
TCCTAGCGCCTAGGCATCCTCCGTGTGCTCTTAGTAGCTTAACCATTTTGTTCCGGTTTCGGTCGCTCGCTTCCCTTGATTTGCTTGCGCAAAGCCAAAAGTCGCTCTCACCCGATACCCTCACAAAAGCAATTTAACTACCTTTATACACTTGACTTGTTTGCACAAGTTCAGCTTAAAGGAATGTTCTAATTCGCGTTTGTTTCGTTTCGATATCTAGTTTTCAAAGAACAAGCTCCATGCAAAAGCAAGCTGTTTGAGAGTTTGAGCTCTCAAAACTGAGCAACGAGTGAGTTGCTTTGCTCTTCATTTCATCCACACCGAAGTGACGAACCGAAATGAATCGCTGTCGCAGGTTCTGAGAACCTGCTTATTTGAATGTTTCCACTCGGGAAACGATTCTCCATAGAAAGGAGGTGATCCAGCCGCACCTTCCGATACGGCTACCT
>NZ_ASPR01000028.1:0-513 GCF_000517845.1 Paenibacillus sp. FSL R5-192
TTTCCCGAGTGGAAACATTCAAATACAAAATCTAGCCAGGTCGGCTAGTTACTCACTCGTTGCTCAGTTTTGAGAGCTTAAACTCTCAAACGTTTGGTGGCGATAGCGAAGGGGTTCCACACGTTCCCATCCCGAACACGACCGTTAAGCCCTTCAGCGTCGATGGTACTTGGACCGCAGGGTCCTGGGAGAGTAGAACGCCGCCAAGCGTAACCCATTTTGGGTTCAAATAGTATATGTAATGTGGGCCCTTAGCTCAGTTGGTTAGAGCGCACCTCTGATAAGGGTGAGGCCGGTGGTTCGAGTCCACCAGGGCCCACCATCTATACCTTTAAACTTTATATGGGGCCATAGCTCAGCTGGGAGAGCGCCTGCCTTGCAAGCAGGAGGTCAGCGGTTCGATCCCGCTTGGCTCCACCAAAATGATTTACAAGTTTGTTCTTTGAAAACTAGATATCGAAACGAAACAAACGCGAATTAGAACATTCCTTTTTAGCTGAACTTGTGTTAAAC
>NZ_ASPR01000030.1:0-427 GCF_000517845.1 Paenibacillus sp. FSL R5-192
GGAAACGATTCTCCATAGAAAGGAGGTGATCCAGCCGCACCTTCCGATACGGCTACCTTGTTACGACTTCACCCCAATCATCTATCCCACCTTCGGCGGCTGGCTCCTTGCGGTTACCCCACCGACTTCGGGTGTTATAAACTCTCGTGGTGTGACGGGCGGTGTGTACAAGACCCGGGAACGTATTCACCGCGGCATGCTGATCCGCGATTACTAGCAATTCCGACTTCATGCAGGCGAGTTGCAGCCTGCAATCCGAACTGAGACCGGCTTTGTTGGGATTGGCTCCATCTCGCGATTTCGCAGCCCGTTGTACCGGCCATTGTAGTACGTGTGTAGCCCAGGTCATAAGGGGCATGATGATTTGACGTCATCCCCACCTTCCTCCGGTTTGTCACCGGCAGTCTATCTAGAGTGCCCACCCGAA
>NZ_ASPR01000031.1:0-1625 GCF_000517845.1 Paenibacillus sp. FSL R5-192
AAAAATCAATAAAATGAGCAGGTTATCGAAAAGATAGCCTGCTTTTTTTATGTGTGAAAATAAGAAAAAAGACTTGACAAGCAGGTAAAAAGGTGTGGCGAAGCCCTTGGAAAACGAGGGGGTTACGCCAATGAATGAATATGCGAATTCGCTAAAAGAAAAACTCACTTCTCTCATACGAGAAATGTCAGTTGCACCAGCACCTTATGTCAAAAATCCTGAAAAAGATTTTACCCGTAAGAAGAAATTACCGTTTGAAACGGTTATGCAACTACTGATCTCTATGGGCGGAAACAGTTTATACAAGGAACTCTTGGAATCACAGGGCTATGATGTAAATACGGCCACTTCTTCTGCTTTTGTCCAACAGAGAAATAAAATCTTGCCGTCTGCCATGGCATATTTGTTTCAAGAATTTACGCAATCGGTTACGGATCTCAAGAACTACCGAGGGTATCGGTTACTCGCCATTGACGGTTCGGATTTGCATTTCGCCACTGACCCTGCGGATACCGACACCTATTTTCAAAGTCAACCGGAAGCAAGAGGCTATAATCTGCTGCATTTAAACGCCACCTACGACCTTTGCAACAGACTTTACGTGGATGCGATTGTTCAACCGCGAAGATTAAGTAATGAGAGAAAAGCGTTAGGGGATATGGTTGACCGTTCCTGCATCGAGGGAAAAACCATTGTCATTGCCGATCGAGGTTATGAAACTTACAACAATTTCGCACATATTGAACGCAAAGGGTGGAGCTATGTCATTCGAGTAAAAGATCTGGCCTCCAGTGGTATTCTCTCGGGCTTGCGTTTACCCGATAGCGGTTCGTTTGATCAGGAGGTTCATCTAGTGCTTACTAAAAAACAAACCAAAGAGGTCAAAGCTCATCCCGAAATTTACAAGTTCATCCCTTCTAAGTCTACCTTTGATTTCTTAGATTTGAAGGAGCATCTGTACTACCCCATATCTTTTCGAGTCGTTCGGTTTGTCCTGTCGGATGGCGCTTATGAGACCGTTATTACGAATTTATCTGACGCAGATTTTCCACCCGATGAACTCAGGTCCATCTATAACATGCGGTGGGGAATTGAAACCTCGTTCAGGGCATTAAAATACACCGTCGGTCTGACCCATTTTCACGCAAAGAGACGAGAGTCCGTCATCCAAGAGATTTTTGCAAGAATGATCATGTACAATTTTGCAGAAATGATGACCTCGCACGTCGTCATTTCCCAAAAAGCTAAACAGTACCACTACCAAGTCAACTTCACGGTTGCCGTTCATGTTTGTAGACATTTCCTGCGCTCAAGAGACGATGACCCCCCGCCCGATGTTGAAGCACTGATTCGAAAAAACGTTTTGCCAATTCGACCCATTCGACCAGGGCAGCAGAATACGCGCAAAATACGTTATAAATCATCGGTTAGCTTCGTCTACAGAGTAGCATAAATTCGGTTCGTCTGAACACTTTTTTAAGCGGATCATCCATCCGTTTGTTTGCTGTACGCTTTTTTCCTTGCATACACAAAAAAACAAACGACACGGGACTTTTTCCCATGCCGTTTCAGATTTCATTTTATTCTCAGTTTTGTCTTTGAGCTAAACTTAATGACATTGCCCT
>NZ_ASPR01000032.1:0-247 GCF_000517845.1 Paenibacillus sp. FSL R5-192
ACGCTTCGCTTCTTCAGATTCGATTTCGTCCCCTCCACTACGCTTGCACGAATCACCGTATCTTTCGAATTGGGGTGCGGCAGTTAAGAGACGTTCCGGTTACGAATCGATCTTCCGATCGCTGTTGTCTCCAGATTTTTTTGATTCCCTTTTTTAAAAGGGAAAATCCGGAGACAAAGGCGCACGCTTCGCTTCTTCAGATTCGATTTCGTCCCCTCCACTACGCTTGCACGAATCACCGTATCTT
>NZ_ASPR01000033.1:0-12836 GCF_000517845.1 Paenibacillus sp. FSL R5-192
GCCCGTGTTCGGGCGACCCGGCGGGCTCGGGCTCCGCTGCCGCAGGCGCGGCCTCGGCTGCGGCAGGAGCTTCGCCGGCCGCAGCGCCAAGCTGCGTCAGCAGGCTGCGACGTTCGTGCAGCTGCTGGCGTAGCCCAAAGCGCAGCTCCTGCAGCTCCGCGTGCAGGCTGCGCAGCAGTTCCAGGTCCGCATCGCCTGCGTGCGGACCTTCTCCCGGCGGCGCAGCCGGGAGCGGGTGGTGCGGCGAGCCGCACACCGGGCATGGCTCGCCGTCGTGCAGTTCGGCGCGCAAGGCGGAGGACAGCCGGTGTAGCTCCTGCTCGCGCATCGTGCCACGCAGCCGTTCCTCCGCAAGGGCCAGCAGGCTTTGTTCGCGGCTAATATCCTGCTCACAGGCAAGCAAGGCCTCAAGACCTGCTGACGCCTGTTCTACCAGATGCTGACGCTGATCACTCAGGCGTTTTTCTTCCTCAGCCGCCGCCTTCAGCTTGTCGGCTCCCTGTTCTGCCGATTGCTTATAGGCTTGCATGTCAGCCTTATTTTGCTGCAACTGCTCCGCGGCAGTATCCACACGATGTTTCAGTTCTAGCGCAGCTTGAAGTTGCCTGCGTTCCTCTGACTTCACTTCATTTGGCTTGAGGCTCTCCTGTAGTTCCTCTCGCCGTTTGCGTCCGCGCTGTTGCAGTTCCTTTTCTTTCTCAAGCTGCTGTCCCAGCGTAGTTTGTTCGCTCTGCCCCTGTTCCAGCAACTGCGCGAGGCGCGAGCAATCGGCTTGAAGTCCGTCCCGTTCACGTTGCAGCTCTTTCGCTTGTTCGAGTTGCTCCAGGCGCAGCAGAAGTTTCGGTTCTTCCTCAGTCATTTGCTTGCGTGCCGTCTCAGCCTTCTCCGCTTCCTGAACAGCCAGACGCTCATGTTCCAGTGCTTGCTGATGAGCTGTCTCGGCAGTATCCTGCCGCTGCTTCTGTGTAGTCATGGCATCTCGAACCGTCTGCAATGCAGGCAGTATTGCATCTGCCGCAACGGATTGTTTCAGCCGTTGTTCGCCTACCTCTATCTGTGGTTCCAGTGCTTTCAGCTTCTGCTGTTCATCCGTCCGGGCCTGCCGTTCGTTACTTAACTCACGAATTTTGCCCAGTTGTTCAGCTTCCTTCACAGCTTCATCCAGCGCTTTGCGGGACAATTCAGACTGCTGAACAGCGTTTTGAAGAAGACGTTTCGTTTCTTCCAGCGTCTCCTTGCTGGCATTCCCAAGTCCCTGTTGCTCCGCAGCAAGAGATTGGTGAACCATATCATTATCCTTAACCCGCCGACTTAATTTGATGGCCAGCTGATCCCCATACTTCTCCAGATGGAACAATCGTTGCAGCATCTGACGACGTTCACTGCCTTTGAGTGACAAAAACTCGGCAAACTTCCCTTGCGGAAGCACCACTGCCCGTGTAAAATCATCCATCTTCAAACCGATCACATCTTCAACGCAGCGATTCACATCTGCCAATTTGTCGGCAAGTACCTGTTCTTCGCCATTAACCGTCTCTATGAATTTGCTGATTGTGTTACTCACCGAAACTTCATTATTTCGTTTGAAACGTCGCTCTACCCGGAACCTTCGAGTGCCTTCCGCCGACATCAGTTCAAATGTAAAAGCAACCGACAACGAATCCTCTGCATGATTCATAATGCCTTGCGTCCCGTTCACCGCGCGTTCCACTTTTCCGTACATAGCGAGTGTGATGGCATCGAGCAAAGAAGATTTACCACTACCCGTTGGACCGAAAATACCGAATAGTCCCGTCTCCGTCAGCACGGTAAAATCAATCTCCTGCATCTCCCGATAACTTTGCAGTCCGGCAACTTTTAATAAAATCGGCTTCATCTTTCCTCGACCTCCTCACGCGCACCCGGCTCGTCTTCATCCACAAGTTCCAGGAAAAGCTGTACCAGGCTGTCTTCCGGTTGTGCACCACCGGTCTGACGCTGATAAAATTTACGGAACAGTTCATGCACAGGTAGCTCGGATCGTTGCTCCAAAAGTCCTGCTGCAGCCATCTCGGGATACACCGGGCGAATATGGATGATACCTTCATGTGATTTTCGCAGCTGCTGAATCTCCTTCAGGGACATCGCCTCGTCCAGCCACACTTCCATGTCGATAAAAGCCTGTGGATCACGCCCCTCATCCAGCCAGCGATATACTTCTGCCAGACCACCACGGGCCTGCCAACGTACAAGCGGACGCCCGGACGTTAACAAAACTTCTTCTACCTGTGCTGCTCCACCCGGCGCCAGATCAACCATCGTGACAGACTTGCTCTGCCCTGCTTCCGAGAAGCTGTAGGCGAGAGGAGAACCGCTATATCGAATCACACCGTCTCCTTTGACAGCCTGTGCACGATGAAGATGCCCAAGCGCCGTGTATTGCGCACCAGTCGCTAGAGATGAAGGGTCCACCGTGTAGGCCCCACCGATCTGAATCGGACGTTCCGAATCACTCTCAAGTCCGCCGAGCACATAGATATGACTCATGGCCAAGTTCACGGTATCCGGGCGAAAAGAAGCTGCCAGACGCTGCATTAACATGCCCACCCGGTGACTGTATGCCTGACGAAGCACATTTTCGTCCCCATCTGTTGTCAGCAGTTCATTCAATCTGGCTTCAGAAGGATAAGGTAATGCGGCAATCTGTGCAATTTCTCCGGTTCGCTTTGCATGGATAGTCACCGCTTCTGAAGTAGGCATCCCTACGAGTGTAATGCCCTGTCTGTTCACAAGTGGAGTTACAGAAGCTACACGTTCTGGCTGATCATGATTTCCAGCAATCACCACGAGGGGTCTTCCATGCTCCGTCAGACGCGCTGCCGCTTCATAAAAAAGCTGTTCCGCCGCTGCGGGAGGATTCACCGAATCATACACATCTCCGGCCATCAATATGGCATCCGCCTGCTGCTCATCAGCTACCCTGACGAGTTCATCAACGAAATCTTCCTGTTCACGCAGTCGGCTTCGTCCTTCCAGCGTTTTTCCCAAATGCCAGTCCCCTGTATGCAAAATACGCATTGTCCGTTCCACCCCTCTCCCATATGAAATCCATGGTTTTAAATTCCGATCCAGTTCTTTTACAATTCCACTGCATGTCCACCATCAAAAAAGTACAGCCATTTCCGGTCAACTTTCCGACCCAATATATCTTCAATGGCCCGGCCATACAGATCTAGCTGGAAGCGATAATTTTTGGTAAGTTCATCCAAACCACCACGATGCTCCAATACCCGATCCGTCTTGTAATCAAGCAAGACAAGCTCGCCGTCCACCTCATACAGACAATCGATAATCCCCTGTACAAGCACGGTTTCATTTTCAATCGTTGCCTGCATTTTGCTATCTTCATTTAACATCTGTATATCTGAGTTCGCCGCCCGTTCATGTAGCCATTCCACAGGAGACTGATGTGCCGGAAGTCCATACACAAACGGAATTTCCCGTTTCACCCACGCTGCACGCAATAATTCTTTTCCTGGTTCTGTATTGAAAAATCCGGCCAGTTCTTCAGGTTCGATAGCCGCAGCATGATGGGGCAGCAAAATCTGAAGCTTAATCAACCGCTCAATCGTCTGTTCAATAAGCTGTGAATCAACGGATGATCCATCTATAGGAAGATGCTGCATCAATGTATGATACACGTTCCCCCGTTCTGCCCCTGTCAGCTGCGTTGCCTCCATGAATTTCGGACGACGCAGGTGCAGTTTGAAAGACGTACCCGCAGATCCCGCATCCGAAACGTTCACCGTACCGTTTGAATCTGACCCTGATCCAGTCTCACGCTCGTTAGATTCATCGGATACGCAACGTAGTACATGGCCTGCTTCATCTTTGGTGTAATTGATTCCTGGGGTGTTATAATCCAATAATTTCTCGGACTGCTCTCCCAGTTCCTCCATCACCTCTACGGACTGGATATCCTGCATCGCAAGTAACGTTTTCAACTCCGTGACAGATGTGCTCGCTGCTACTTGAGTTGCTGCTTCAAAGGGGTACGTCCATGAAAGTCGTTGATCAACCTCGTTGATCAGCCGTGCCTCCTCTTGTTGAAGATCTACTGTAGCTGCACCTTCATCTCCAATGTTTTGGTTAGCCGTGACTTGTGCACTCTTCGTCAGTTCTTCTACCGTTGAGGATGTAACCAACTTCACAGGCTGAACGGCTTTTAGTGCAGCAATTCGTTCTTTCCGCACCTCAGTCATCCCATCTTCTTCCCCAAGTGTCTGATTCACCACATGGTCACGGGACACGTGATCAGCGGAAATAATAGAAATCGCCCATCGAGATTGATCATCTGCAAGACAGGCTGAGAACGAATCATTGCTTCCTGCAAGTTCACGCAGCACAGCCGCATCTGGATGTCTCATCAGGGATGGCCCAATCCAGTCCAGGTAGTTTCGTCCTGCAGCAAGCAGATAGTCTGGCAATGCCAGTTCAGGGCTATCCTTGACCTGAGACCACGCGAGCGCTTTTTTCGCGGCATCTTTTACGGTACCTAGCAGAATCATTTTCTCTTTGGGACGAGTCAACGCAACATACAGCACACGTATCTCTTCAGCAAGCAGTTCAAATTGCGCCCGACGACGAATCGCCAGATTGGCTAATGTAGGATAGGCAACCCTGTTCTCACGATCTACAAACCTTGGACCAAATCCCAGTTCCTTATGCATTAGAAACGGTGCGTTCAGATCCTGCTGATTGAACATCTTAGATATGCCACCGACAAAGACAATTGGAAACTCCAAACCCTTACTCCGGTGAATGGTCATGATACGTACGGCGTTGTCCTGCTCACCAGAACTACTTGCTACAGTCCCGAGGTCTCCCCCGTTTTCCCGTAGTCTGGAAACATAGGTCAGGAAACGGAACAAGCCACGATTTGCAGTTGATTCCTCATATTGTCGTGCGCGATCGTACAATGCCTTAAGATTACTTTGACGTTGCAGTCCTCCTGGAAGACCACCAACCCAGTCCAAATAACCGGTTTCCCGATACATACGCCAGATCAGTTCACTTAAGCTGCCTTGTCTTGCCTCAAGTCTCCACTGCTGCAATTGACGCATAAAACGAATTAACTTTTGCTGCAACTCCGATCCTGAGATCTCCGTTATGCCCAGATCCTCACTTGCATGTCCCGCAACACCAGCATCTTGTATTCCATCTGTCTGTACTGTACGCCCATCGAATTCGTGTACATCGTCCAGAGTCTCTGCCTCAACTGAAGCTGCTGTTTCCCGCTCCCCCTGTTCCATCTCTGACCAGGCTTCCGGCCACTGCAACTGGACGATATTGGAATCAGGATGATTATCCTGCCGGGATTGTTGTACAGCATTAGTGGAGGAATCGCTCCAATCTCCCGCAGCCGATATAACCGCATCATAGAATGACTGTCTTTTGTCACCAAGCCGAATCTGTGCCAGTTCCTCTTCATCCAGTCCAACAATCGGGGAACGAAGCACGGAAGCGAGCGGAATATCCTGTCTTGGATTATCAACAAGCTGAAGCAGAGACATCATGATTTCCACTTCTGTAGCCTGAAAATAACCCTTGCTCTGTTCTCCTCCAGCAGGAATTCCCTGCTGTCTGAACTCCTCAATCATGAGCGGAGCCCACATCAAGGTTGAACGCAGCAAGATGACCATGTCACCGTAACGTGCCGGGCGCATCGTTTGCAGAGCTTTGTCATATACATGAAGGGCAGGTTTGTCCGTGTCTCCAACCATCTCCCGAATACGCCTTGCGATTGCCCTCGCTTCCAACTGGGCTGTTTCAAGTTCGGCACTCTCCAGTTCTGCGGAGACCGATGCATCCCCATTCTCATCCGTACTCTCTGTCAGATCAGGACCACCACCCTGACGATCGATCAGCATGAGTTCAGGTGTATACGCCTCATCACCAAGTGTTTCTGACGGGAAGGTAGCCCCATATGCCAGTTGAGCTCGTTCATCGTAAGCAATCTCTGCCACACCTTCGTTCATGAGTTGCCGGAATATCATATTGACCGAATGCACGACTTCTGCTCGACTACGAAAATTCCGCGCAAGATCAATACGTTGACCTGTACGATGCAGACGTTCTTCCACCATTCCGTCCTCATTTGTGCTCGCTCCATACTGGCGATACTTGTTCATAAATAGACCTGGCTCAGCCAACCTGAAACGGTAGATACTCTGTTTGACATCACCGACCATGAATCGGTTACCCGGGTTTTCTCTGGAGATCAGTTTCACGATATCTTCCTGAACCGTATTGGTATCCTGATATTCATCAAGCAACACTTCATCGAATCGCGAATGGTACTCCATAGCCGCATCGGAAGGCATCGACAGTTCAGGCGTTGAATCCTCATGTCGCAAAATGTGAAGACAGTAATGCTCCAGATCACTGAAGTCAACTTGCCCACGTTCCTGTTTGGCCTGTCGATAACGTTCTCCAAATGTACTAACCAACCTCGACAACTCCTGCATGAGTGGTGCCGCTTGCTCCAACTCCTGCCAGAACGCAAACGCACTTCTCCCGAACAATGAACCTTTCAGGTCGGTAACTGCCTTTTTCGCGGCCTCACGGAGTTCCTTCACCTGATCCTGTAAAGCCGGGTCTGTTTGATCCTTTTTGCAGGGTTTCAATTTGCCAAATGTAGCGGGTTGAAACACTTCAGGCAACCTTTCCCATGGCATAATCTCAACCGCAGACAACAGCTCTTCTACCATCACCAGGTCTTCTTTTAACGTATCTGCATAAGGTGCCGGACCTTCAGGCTGCATGGAAATATGAATGCCTTGACGGAGCAATCCTGCTGCACCACTTAAAGCAAGAGCCGCATCACGCAAAATACTCTGAACCCATGCTGAATGTCCAAGTGCCTCTACACTTTCCACCTGAAAAGCAGACGCCATCTCTGAGAGCCAATGATCCGGCCAGGAATGACTGCGGGAGAAATCATACAAACGTTGCACCAGTCGATGCATCGCATCATCGTTTCGTTCTCCACTGAACCAGTCTACTAATTCGCGGAATGTACTCCCTTCATCTTCTTCGCCATATTTTTCCTCAAATAGTTCTTCAAGCAGTTCCTGCCGCATGATTTCCGCTTCATTTTCATTCAGGATACGGAAAGCCGGGTTCAACGGAATTTGCTGATAATAACGGCGAATGACTTCCATACAGAATGAATGCAGCGTTGTAATAGATGCCCGTCCAAGCAGCGACAGCTGCTTACGCAGATGCTCTTCTCCAGGCTGTTCTTCCAGCGCACGTTCCAACGCTTCCCGAATCCGTTGTTTCATCTCGGCGGCGGCCGCTTTGGTAAACGTAGCTACAAGTAAACGATCCACACTGTATCCTTGGGAGGGATCTGCGATCTTGCGAATAATTCGTTCAACCAGCACGGCTGTCTTGCCTGATCCCGCCGCTGCGGCAACCAGTATGTCTTCTCCGCTTTCCGAGATGGCACTCCACTGGTCATCACTCCAGAAGCTACCCTCCGGTTTTGGCATATTCGTCATGATGTTTCCCCTCCCTTGGTGTGAGATAACATATCCCAGATTTGCTGTTTGCCCGGTTTGGACAACAGGTTATACTCATTTCCTTCTATATTCTCATCAAACTGACAAACAGGCTTATACGGACAGAACGTGCACGCCACTTCCTGCTGAATACGATAAGGCTCAATGGCCACATCCCCATCCGTAATTCGGGTACCAATCTCACGGATATTACTGCGAACCGAAGCAAGCAGCGTATCCCATTGCTCTGGCGTAGCTACAGCGGCGCTGCTATAAAAGCTTCCGTCCGCCTTAAGGGCAACTGGAATAATTGCTGAATACCCCTTATCCAGGGTGTTGTCCATTTGAGCGATTGCGTCCCGATCGGCCAGCAGCAAACCTTTCATTTTGAACCGTTTCAGCAGTTCTTGTCCTGCCTGCTCTGATGTCATGCCGTTTGCGGATTGCAACAGCGGGTTATGCACATGGAAATACAACGTTCCTCCCGGCATCGCCGTTTCCCCAAGCCATTCTTCGGCAGCACTAAGCAGCACCTCCAGATAGGTGAGCATCTGTAATGACAGACCATAGTAAACTTCATGTAACTTGAGGTCCGTTTGGCTTGATTTATAGTCAATGACACGTAAGAGCAGACCATTCTCTCCTTCTGCGACATCTACACGGTCAATTCGACCCACGATCTCCATCACACAACCGTTCTCCAGTTCAAAACGTAATGGCGGCAGTGTTTTATCCGGTCCAAAATCAAGCTCCAGCCCAATCGGTTCAAAACTTCCGCGTCTGGACTGTTCACCAAGAATGACGGATGCCCGGCTAACAATGTCCTTTAATTTGCGGAAAATATAACCGTATCGCTTGGTGCTTAGCAAAATCTCCCCTTGCAGCTGTGGTGCAATCTGCTCCACCGTTTGCTCGGCTTCCTGACGGCATTGGTCTGGAGTCAAACTGCCCCAACTACGATTTTCTTCACGCAACCGCATAGCCAGCTGGCTTAGTGCAGCATGAAACAGCTGTCCGATATCAGGAGCCTGAAGGCGATACAATTGCCGTTCTTTGAGGCGCAGCCCATGCGAAGCAAAATGGGAGAACGGACAAGCTACGAAACGCTCCATTCGCGAGACACTCGTCCTCACCTCTGTACCATACAGTCTGCGACTGGTAGCTGTACGTAGTGGTAAGGCCCGATTACGATAAAAGATCGATCCCATCAACCGCTCCAGCTGAGGTCTGCTTGTCTCTCTAGATACATGCCAATTGTAGACCGCCCACCACATTTCAGGGATGTCTTCTCCGCGGCGCCATTTGCGCAATTGTCCAATGAGCGTAGACAGACTCTGACCTGGATGGGTGACATAGGACCAATGCGCTTCTTCCGAGTTCGCAACCGGTGGTTGAGCGAGCAATGGCTGTTCTTGTAGACCAAACATCTTCCGTACATGGCGGACAATCTCGGAAGGAAGCAGTGTTTTCCCCTCATCATCAGCAACCGGGTAACTCAGCCACAACTGGCTGCTTGCCGCTGTAAGTGCCGTATAGATCAGGAAACGTTCATCCAGCATCTGCCTTGTTGCACCTGGTCCAAGCGCCACGCCTCTTTCCGTCAGTAACGCTCTCTCCAGTTCCGTTAATACGCCATCATCCTGAGGTACAGCGGGTAATTCACCATCAACGGCGCCAAGGATAAATACGTATTTGATGTCCTGAAGGCGTGTACGGTCCATAGAACCCATCAAAACCTGATCAAGTGCTGGTGGTACCAGACCCAGCTTCAGTTCCGTCAATCCGGTCTCAATCATCCCGGAAAACAGCGTGATATCCAGCCGTTCATTCCCCATCATATCGACCATCTGATCCAATAAATCCAGCACAGCTCCCCACATCTGCCGATGTTCTCTCGACCGTTCGGGGTCACCTTGTGCCTTAGCTTCAGCAGACATATTCTCCAGCTTCCATGCGATCTCAGCATCTTCCAGCAGTCTGTATAGTGCCTCACACTGGGCTTTGGCTGTCTTTGCCTTTTTCATTCGCTTCTCAAAAACACCCAAGGAATCTGTAATGACCGTTCGGCAGCTCTCCATTAAAGAAAGCATCTGGTCCCGTCCTCGACTACGGCCATCCTGACCGTTGTCTTCCAGCGACAGGCTTGGTACATACTTCCATGGTTTGCCGTCAGTCCAGCGATACCCGTGAATACCACAAGCCAGTACATAATTCTCAAGCTGGTCCATATCTTCACGAGTGATGGAACCATCACGCGGAAGCAGCAAATCCGTTTTGACACAGCGAAATACATCCTCGTAACGCCAGTGGCGCCGAACAATATCCAGTGCGGAACGGATAAACTCAGATAATGGATGATGAAGTTCATTTCTTCTCCGGTCCAGAAAGACGGGTACGTCATAATCCCTGAATAACGGTTCAACTATATCAGCGTAGGTATCCAACTGCCGGACAAGTACCGCCATGTCCCGATAACGCGCACCTTCGTTTTGTGCCAGGCGCCGCATCTCACGCAGTGCTCCCTCCATCTCAGCTCGTCGGTTCTCCGCTGCAACCAGTTGGATTCCGGAATCAAGGCCTTCACTTTTCCAACGAATTCGCCGGTCGAAACCAGCCTCCAGATGAGCAAGTCCCGGACGATCCTTGTATCTCGGTGGAATCTCCGAATCTAGCACGGTTATATCGCTCGTTACACCCAGTTCGTCAGCCATTCCTTTCAGGCGTGCATAGGCACTTGCCGTAGGATAAAACAGTTCCAGTTCTCCAGGCAGTGCGCCATGATCATAAGGACGATCCAATGTCAGGGCAATCGTCACGGAAGAGGACTGCAACATCAGCCTACCGATCACACTCATCTCCTGTGGTGTGAATCCCTGAAAACCATCAATCCAGATCTGGGCATCCTGCAGCAATGCACTTTCCGACAAACGATCTGTCAGCTCGGTCAACGTGTCTTCATCATCAATATATAAATTGGTCAGTTCCTGTTCATAGTCACGATATATCAGATTCAAGTCATGCAACTTGTCCTCCAGAATCGGCGAAGTGGATGAGCTATTCCCTCCAGACAGCCCGTCTTCCAGCATTGATGGATCAACTTCATAACGTTTAAATTCACTATATAAGTCATTTAATTCGCCTATAAAACCCAGCTGGCTGCCGGATGCACCAAACAGCTTCAATTCTTCCTTACGGCGCTGGATGACCTTGTAGAGCAGCATCTTTTTGCCTTCGGCTCCGATCGGAATACGAGCAGAACCACCTGCTTCTTGCATTACACGATAGGCTAAACGGCGAAAGCCGAGCACTTCTGCACGCATGGTACCTTTAATTGCTCCAGAAGACACCAATGCCTGCTCTGTTCGAAAAGAGCTCTGTTCGGGAACGAGCAAAATTAAAGGTGTACCTTGCGGTTCTTGTTGAAGCAGGGATGTAATTTCCCGGGTAATCAGCGAGCTTTTGCCGCTGCCTGCCCGGCCAATAACAAAACGAACGGACATGTCTAATCCTCCAAACCACACGTACAAGATTTTAATTCCCAGTATAACATATCTGACTTGGTTCGGAACATACGTTTGCCACTATCCGGTAAAACCGGAGATCATCTCCGTTAACACAGCAAAACAGCAAAAAGCCCGCAGCTATCACACTGTGGACTTTTGACTTGATCTATATTTGATTGGAACGAAAATCATACGATTAATTCTTTTTACTGCGCACTTCGAAAATAGCAAATTTCAGGTAATGTCCTTCATCCACGCCCAAAATTTGTGGGTGATCCTTACCGGCTGCTTTCCAGTCGATCAAACGAAGCACTTTGCCTGCATCTTCCGCTGCATCGGCAATCGTATCCAGGAAGAGGTCTGGACGCATGTGATACGAACAGCTGGCTGTTACCAAATATCCACCCTCATTGACCAGTTTCATTCCTTGCAGATTGATATCTTTATAACCGCGACATGCACCTTTAACTGCTGATTTCGTTTTGGCAAATGCAGGAGGATCAAGGATGACCACATCAAATGTTTTACCGCCAGCTGCAAGCGCTTTGGATGTATCCACTTTCTGTTCGCCTGCACGTGCACGTGCGGTACGTTCATCCAGCCCTTTCACTTGTTCACGCAAGTACTGGAATGCATCAGCAACTACGAACTCGACCCGGTCAGTGAAACCGTTCAGCTCCACATTTGTTCGTGCACTCTCAATGGCATGCTCCGAAATATCAAGACAAGTCACTTTTTTGGCTCCATACTTGCAAGCATTCAACGTAAAGCTACCCGTGTGTGAGAAACACTCCAGTACAGTGGCACCATCCCAATATGGGAATGTAACTACTTTACCACTTTTATTCACAGGCAAGAGCTGCTCTGTGCCATCCTGCTCGGTCGTTTGTAGTGTGATTCCACTCTTGTAGCCCCAACCCTTCATAAGCGGTTCGATGGCTGCACGATTCTCGCGTTGGTCGAAGAAGTAACCTGTCTTCTGCCCTTCCACGATATCCACTTTAATGAGTAGTCCATTCTCTGTAACCGTGACATGTCTTGGGCAATCTCCGTACAGTGGACCTTTGGTCTGCTCCAAACCTTCCAGTTCACGAATCGAGACATCACTGCGCTCGTATATACCTTCCGGCTGCATTACTTCAATGAGTGCCTGTACGATGGCTTCACGGCAACGATCCATGCCAAGTGTAAGCAACTGTACAACGAGAATGCTGCCGAATCGGTCAACGATTAATCCTGGCAGAAAATCAGCTTCGCCGTAAACGAGACGGTATGCCTCTCCATCCTGGATAAAACGTTCCCGGTGACGCAAGCAATCGCGGAAACGCGCTGCAAAAAACGCGGTGTCCATCTGTTCGGACTCCAGCGGTTGATACGCTACAACCCTTACAGTGATCTGAGATGCAGGATTGTAATAACCTGTCGCCAGATAGCGACCTTGATGATTCAATACATTGACCAGATCTCCCGGTTCCGGGTTTCCGTCAACAGAGGCAATTTCATTGTTAAATATCCATGGATGTGCATGTTCAAGCCGCTTTTTGCGACTGCGTTCGAGTGTAACTGATGGCAAGGTAGATCCACTTCTTTCATAGTTAGTTGAAAAGATAGGTTTGGTGCGGCGCGTAAATGACGTTCCGGGTTCGAATCGATCTTCCGATCGCTGTTGTCTCCAGATTTTTTTGATTCCCTTTCTTAAAGGGGAAAATCTGGAGACAAAGGCGCACGCTTCGCTTCTTCAGATTCGATTTCGTCCCCTCCACTACGCTTGCACGAATCACCGTATCTT
>NZ_ASPR01000034.1:0-490 GCF_000517845.1 Paenibacillus sp. FSL R5-192
AGTACTAATCGGTCGAGGGCTTATCCAATAGCAAGTTGTAATTCGCGTGTTTCGTTTCGAATCTAGTTTTCAGAGAACGATCTCTGAAGCATATTCCCTGATAGCTCAGTTGGTAGAGCACTCGACTGTTAATCGAGTTGTCACAGGTTCGAGCCCTGTTCGGGGAGCCATATGGAGAGGTGTCCGAGCTGGCCGAAGGAGCACGATTGGAAATCGTGTAGGCGTCACAAGCGTCTCGAGGGTTCGAATCCCTCTCTCTCCGCCATAATATTAAGGCCCGTTGGTCAAGGGGTTAAGACACCTCCCTTTCACGGAGGTAACAGGGGTTCGAATCCCCTACGGGTCATAATAACTTCAAAAAAGAAGTTGATTTTTACAACAAGATTATGGTATGATCATAAATGTGTTGTTCGGAGGCTTAGCTCAGCTGGGAGAGCATCTGCCTTACAAGCAGAGGGTCGGGGGTTCGATCCCCTCAGCCTCCACCATA
>NZ_ASPR01000035.1:0-3360 GCF_000517845.1 Paenibacillus sp. FSL R5-192
CCAAATGATGTTGATGTTGTCGGTATGGACAGCTTCCATGAAGCCCGTCCGGAGGATCTGGCGTACGTCATCTACACGTCGGGAACGACGGGCAAGCCAAAAGGCGTGATGATCGAGCATCGCAGCCTAGTGAACACGGCAGCGGGCTACCGACGGGAATACCGGTTGGATCAGTTCCCGGTGCGACTGTTGCAACTCGCAAGCTTCTCGTTTGATGTTTTCGTGGGCGATATCGCACGCACGTTGTATAACGGAGGCACCATGGTCATTGTACCGAAGGACGACCGGATTGATCCGTCTCGTCTGCACCACTGGATAGAGCAGGAGCAAGTGACGATCTTTGAATCAACACCAGCACTGATCGTGCCGTTTATGGAATACGTGCATGAGCAGGGGCTAAAGTTAAGCGGTATGGAGCTGTTGATCACAAGCTCGGACAGCTGCAGTGTAGCGGATTACCGTACCTTGCAGGAGCGGTTTGGCTCGTCGTTCCGCATCATTAACGCCTATGGTGTGACGGAAGCGGCAATCGACTCCAGTTTCTATGACGAAGAATTGGCGAAACTGCCGCAGACAGGCCATGTGCCGATTGGCAAAGCGTGGTTGAATGCGAAGTTTTACATCGTGGATGCACATCTGAATCCCGTACCCGTCGGTGTGCTGGGCGAGCTGGTCATCGGCGGCGTTGGCGTAGCACGTGGGTACTTGAACCGTCCAGAGCTGACGGAAGAGAAGTTTGTAGACAGTCCTTTCACCGCTGGTGAGCGACTGTATCGCACAGGAGACTTGGCGCGGTGGATGGAGGACGGCAACGTGGACTTCATCGGCCGGATCGATAACCAGGCAAAAATCCGGGGCTACCGGATCGAGACGGGCGAAGTCGAAGCAAAGCTGCTGAGTGTAGGTAGCGTGAAGGAAGCGGTAGTTGTTGTCAGGGAAGATCAAGAAGGGCAGAAAGCGTTGTGCGCTTATTATACAGTGGAAAAAGGCTTGACGGCGGCAGATTTGAAACGGGCGATCTCCAGCGAGCTACCGGGATACATGATTCCGTCGTATTTCGTCGAACTGGAGCAATTGCCTCTAACGCCAAATGGGAAAATTGACCGGAAGGCGCTGCCAGCGCCAGAAGGGGGAGCAGGCGGAGGCCGCGAATACGTGGCACCGCGCACCGAACTGGAGGCAAAACTGGCCGTCATTTGGCAGGAAGTGCTTGTTCGGGAGAAGGCGGTAGGCGTAACGGACAACTTCTTCGACCTCGGAGGACACTCCCTGCGGGCGACAACACTTGTCAGCAAAATGCATAAGGAGCTGGGCGCCCAATTCCCGCTTCGCGACGTATTCCGCTACTCGACAGTTGAGGAAATGGCTGTGGCTATGGAGCATTTGGAGATCGGCTCGTTTATGGCTATTCCGGCTGCGGAACCTAGCGAGTATTATCCGCTCTCTTCTGCGCAGAAACGTCTCTATATTTTGAACCAGCTGGAAGGAGGCGAGCTGAGCTACAACATACCAGGAGCTATGCTACTCGAAGGGCAGCTCAACCGGCAGCAGTTTGAAGAAGCATTCCGCGGGCTTGTAGCTCGTCATGAAACGCTGCGTACCGGCTTTGAGATGGTTGAAGGCGAAGCGGTTCAGCGGATTTACGAAGAAGTCACCTTCCAGGTGGAATATGTGCAGATCAGCGGGGAGCAGGCGGAAGAAACGGTGCGCCAATTCGTTCGTGCGTTTGATCTAGCCAAGCCACCACTTCTGCGGGTGGGCATTGCCGAACTGGCGCCGGACCGGCACATCCTGATGTTCGATACACATCATATCGTATCGGACGGCGTTTCAATGGACGTACTGATCGAAGAGTTTGTGCACTTGTACAGCGGGGAGCCGCTCAAGCCACTCCGCATTCAGTACAAAGATTATGCAGTATGGCAGCAATCGGACGAGCAGAAAACGCAGCTTGCCAAGCAGGAAGCCTACTGGATTGACATGTTCCGCGGAGAACTGCCAGTTCTGGAAATGCCAACGGACTATCCGCGCCCGGCTATGCAGAGCTATGAGGGCCGCACGCTGCAATTGTTTATGAATATTGAGAAAAGTGAAGGTCTTAAACGGCTTGCAGCTGAAAACGGCGCAACGCTTTACATGGTTCTGCTTGCGGCGTATAACGTGCTTCTGCATAAATATTCAGGTCAGGAAGACGTGGTGGTTGGTACGCCGATTGCGGGCAGAAATCACAGCGACGTTCAACCGCTGATCGGGATGTTCGTTAATACATTGGCCATCCGCAGTTACCCGGCTGCCGGTAAAACGTTCCTTGACTACTTGAAGGAAATCAAGGAGACAACGCTTGGTGCTTTTGAACATCAGAATTATCCGTTTGAGGAACTGGTGGATAAGGTAAACGTGGCTCGTGATCTACGCCGTCATCCACTGTTTGATACGATGTTTGCTTTGCAGAATACAGAAAATGTGGAAATTCAGCTTCCGGGACTGCATCTGTCGACGTATGCCAGCGAAGAAATCGTTTCCAAATTCGATCTCAGCTTAGACGTCACCGAGATTGAGGACGGCTTGGAATATCTGTTTGAATACGCCACAGCTCTATACAAAACCGAAACGGTGGAGAAATTGGCTGTTCACTACTTGCAACTGCTTGAATCCATTCTCTGCAACCCGTCGGCGACTATTGCCGAGCTGAACTTGTTAACGGCAGAGGAAAAAGAGCAGATTGTCGGCGCGTTTAACCCTGCGCAACCGGAAGAGGCTCCTATGGCAGCGTTCCATCGACTGTTCGAGGAACAGGCGGAACACACGCCGGAAGCTGAAGCTGTCGTTTACGAAAACGATCGGCTGACGTATGCGGAGCTGAACGAGCGGGCGAACCGCCTGTCGGCCACGCTGCGCACAAGCGGCATCGGCCGGGAGTCAATCGTTGGCATTCTCGCCGAGCGTTCGGTGGACCTGTTGGTGGCCGTGCTGGCCGTCTGGAAAGCAGGCGGGGCGTATGTACCCCTCGACCCGGATTATCCGGCAGACCGTGTGCGGTTCATGCTCGAAGACAGCGGAGCGAAGGTGCTGCTGACGCAAACGCCGCTGCGAGAGCGTGCCGAAGCCTGGCTCGGTGAAGAGGAACTGGCACTGGCGACGGTGCTGTATCTCGACGACGAAACGTCATACAGCGAGGAACGAAGCAATGTGCCAATGGACTTTGGCCAAGGCTCCAACAGTGCTCCCGATCGAGTCAACGGCAAGCTAACGGGGGCTGTGAACGGTGGTGGCGAGAGTCATCCAAATGATGTTGATGTTGTCGGTATGGACAGCTTCCATGAAGCCCGTCCGGAGGATCTGGCGTACGTCATCTACACG
>NZ_ASPR01000036.1:0-274 GCF_000517845.1 Paenibacillus sp. FSL R5-192
GGAGGCTTAGCTCAGCTGGGAGAGCATCTGCCTTACAAGCAGAGGGTCGGGGGTTCGATCCCCTCAGCCTCCACCATATAACTTTATAACGACGCGGGGTGGAGCAGCCCGGTAGCTCGTCGGGCTCATAACCCGAAGGCCGCAGGTTCAAATCCTGCCCCCGCAATTATACTTTCCTTTGAGAAAGTGATCTGGAACCGTGGTGTAGTTGGCCTAACATGCCTGCCTGTCACGCAGGAGATCGCGGGTTCGAATCCCGTCGGTTCCGCCATTT
>NZ_ASPR01000037.1:0-2087 GCF_000517845.1 Paenibacillus sp. FSL R5-192
CACCTGGATGGAGAGGTCCAATAGAATATCTTCAGCTTTACGCCATTGTTCGACGCCATCGACAACCTCTTTGGTTTTGACACCAAGACGCTCAATTTCATCCACGGCTTTATCTGTCCGGATTGTACCCAGAACCGTTTTCCACATGTTACCCAAATTTTCCCCGGATAAGGCTGTATTCCGCACACCGGAGGAGATCAGCCCGTTCATTACGTCGAACGATACGCCTGTTTCCGCGGCTATCTTACCAGTACGTTGGAAGGCAGCTCCCAGGTCACGGGCTGGAGCCATCGTATCATGTGCAACTTTAGACCAAGAGTCCAAAACCCGGTTACCTATTACCATGGCATCATTCGCATTACTGATGTGTACACCATACTGAGACATAACGGATTCCATAGATTTGGTTGCGTCTTCGAGTTCCACCATATCTACCGTTGACAACTTTGTAGACTGACGGACAAGCTCCTGAACCACATTAACATCCTTGTACATCCTGCCCCAAAGCCGCGCCGATTCGGTTACATCCAATATGTTTGATCCAAGTTCGTGAGCAGTTTGGATAAAGGCTTTTGTCTCACGGTTTAGCTTTTGTGTATCCATAACCATCTTGTTGGTGCCATCTTCGAAATGCACAAAATAATGCTCATTGGTCTGCACGTAACCGGCCATGTTTGATTCGATGTCAACCAATCCTTCTTTCATGGCCTGGGTGACTTCGTGCATCGCTTTGTACATCGTATGGAAGACAACGGCATGTGAAGCCATGTCTCCTATTCTACCAATCCAACTTTTAGAGACAGCATCCATTGTGGACCCCATCCGTTTGGTTTGCTGTTCAGTTTGTGACAAGGCTTGTCTGATCCGTTGTTCCTCTTGTAACACTTTTTCCCTGAGAGCTTCCTCTTTACGTTGTCGCTCAGTCAAGGCCATGCGAATCTTCTGTTCCTCTTGTAGTACGCGCTCTCTCGTCCGGTCATCCGTTCCTGTCCCCGTTGCCTTTGCTGCCTCCTGCCCGGTCTTAACAGAACGATTCTGAAGAATCTGCATCTTTTGTTGATGTTCACGTTCGGATTGCTCAATCTGTTGATTACGCCTTTTGATCAAGGCTTGCTGAGCCTGCATTTTAGCATCAATCAAGCGATTAGTTTGCTCCAACTGTTGAGCCCTCGCACCAAGCAAGGCAGTTTGAGCAAGTTTTTGCTTATGTTGAGCTTCAACTTCAGCGAGTATCTTTTGGCGGCGTTGATCCGCAGTTAAGGCCATCTTATCCATTGCTGATGATATATTCTTGTATGACTTCTCAGCGGATGATAACTCAGCATTCAGCGCCTTGAACGCATCAGCATTACCTTTAGCACCCGTATCAATGTTTTTAAATGATTGTAGCACTGTACCAGTGTCTAGTTTTATCCGCGCAGCAACGACATCTCTATTTGTACCCTCTGCCATATTGCCTCCTTCCTACCTTGGTTGGAAGAAACCAAGATCAGATAAGTATTTTGCTTTCTTCGGCTTTTTGTTTTCAACCGAACCTCCATGAAGAGTGATTTCAAATTCACGGGAGCGCTGTTTTTCATTCATCAGTGCTCGGATTTTAGGTATGGTCATATTAGGCCACTCTGTATCAGATATACCGTTGCTGATACAGAGTGCCCATAGACCCATCCAGTCTGTTCCTGGTTGATCTACTTCACCTTCATCCGAATCCTCATCATCGTCAGCGGAATCAGGATCTGGAGGAAAAGATTCTTTATAGAAATCGATCCAAAACGTTATCCAAAGCCTGGATGCCCTCCATGTCCACTTGTTCATACTCTTCATCCGTTAGGCCCTCAACAAAAATAAGATCGAAGGCTTTTTGATACGCCTGCTCAATAGCCGGACAGTCAATAGCTGGGATATCCTGCTCACCAACTTGCGTTGCTTCAATTGCATCCCGTCCAATTACATAGCTGAAGCGAATACCACCGAGGTTCTTCGCATGCTGCCGTACTTCCCGGATCAACTTTATTGTCCCGACCTTGATAGTCTTTTGGATACCTTCAGCCAAACGTACGGTGCTGCCAATGTTTAAAGTCTGGTCC
>NZ_ASPR01000038.1:0-803 GCF_000517845.1 Paenibacillus sp. FSL R5-192
CAAGACAAAGTAAGTATTGAAGTTCCGCGTTATTCAGCAGCTATTGCCGATATGTCTCAAGGGGGTAAAACAGAGAAAGGGTCTATTACCTTTGATGAAACAGAGACAGCATTCCTGAAATCAGGTGGTTATAAGCTTGCTTTTGGTGATACGCTCGTCGAGGATAGTGACGAAGTATATCTGAAAGACCCTGATACAGATGCGTTGACACCACTTACCCGAGTAGCATCAACACCTACAGATCAACAGTACACCATTACGGCAGAAGGATTAATTGAATCAACGGCTGCAAATAACGGAAAAGAACTGCTTGTGACTTATGTTTGGACTGAACAAGGAACGGAGACTTCTTTCAGCGGAACTCGCCGTCCTACTGCATTCAAATTCACACATCGTTTTAAACTGATTGACGATAAAACAAACAGCGAAATTCAATGCCAACTTACAATCTTCAAGGCTTTGGGCGGCGGTACGCTTGACGTTTCTCAGGAGCGTAAGAAAGCTAATACGTCTACCATGGATTTGCAAGTTATGGAGCCGGATCGTACACCGGAAAATCCGAACGGTTATGCAATGACAATCAAGTTCGGAATTTAAACCATCACACTCAACCCTGCCGGTAATCGGTGGGGTTCTTTTTTTGGTAAAAAATATATTTCAATTCAAAGGAGAATGAACATGAGCGAAAGTGAACAAGCAGTTGAAACCCAAGAAGAGAAAACGTTGGACCAGACTTTAAACATTGGCAGCACCGTACGTTTGGCTGAAGGTATCCAAAAGACTATCAAGGTCGGGACAATAAA
>NZ_ASPR01000039.1:0-120663 GCF_000517845.1 Paenibacillus sp. FSL R5-192
CTCCGCCCATGCCCCCAGCACGCCGGCGAGCAGCGCTTCGCGCGGCAGGCCGGCGTGCGCCAGCTGCAGCAGCGGCTCGGCCGCGAGGCGCGCGGCTACGGCGCGCTCAGCGGCCGCGGCATGCGCGCAGCCCGGGCGGCCGCAGGTGCATGCCACGGCCGCGCTGACCGTTGTTGCGCCTGGCGAGCCATCGGGCGCTTGCGTAGCCGGCAGCAGCCCGGCGAGCTCCTCGGACGCCGGGCCGCCGCGCAACAGGGCGTACAGCGTCAGCGGGCGCTTGCGCAACTGAGCCAGTACAGCCTCGCGCTGGGCTTCGCTCAGTCGCGCGGGCGTTCCCGTGACCGTGAACATGCCTGCGGCCGATCCGGTCTTGCCCTCAACAGCGGAAGCGGAAACGGAAACTTCCTGGTCCGCTTCCGCTGCTGTATTTACTTCTGCTGTCCATCCACCGGGGGACATATGCAGCTCGATCTTCCATTTTTCGCTCACAATAATCCCCCTTTCTCCACATCTATATTCCCCTGAATGTTCAAGGTCACAGCCACGTCTCACCCTGAAGAGAAATCAGGCCACGCAGCTCATCATCCGACATCTCGGTCAGCCAATTCTCACCCGAACCAACGACCTGCTCGGAGAGTGCCTTCTTACTTTCGATCAGCTCATCAATCCGTTCCTCCAGCGTTCCCTGACAGATCAACTTGTGCACCTGCACGTTGCGATTCTGTCCAATTCGGAATACACGGTCCGTCGCCTGATTCTCAACCGCAGGATTCCACCACCGGTCATAGTGAACGACATGACTCGCCCGTGTCAGATTCAGACCCACACCTCCGGCACGAAGAGATAGCACAAACATGGACGGACCCTCTCCTTTTTGGAAAGTCTCCACCATATCATCTCTTTGCGCCTTCGACACACCACCATGCAGGAAATAAGGTTCTTCCTCATATCGCTGTTTCAACCTCGATACCAGCAGATCTCCCATAGCAACATACTGCGTGAAGATCAGGGCCGATTCCCCGTTATCACGGATGGCGTCCAGCAGTTCAAGCAAACGTTCCATCTTACCAGATGCCTCAGCCTTGCCGTGGTCTTTCCGATTGCTGTCCGCCAGCACCGGATGATCACAGATCTGCTTGAGCTTGGTCAGGGAGGACAACACAATCCCTTTACGGGCAATGCCATTTCTGCCGTCCAGCCCCCCCATCAGATCATCCACCACACGCTGGTACAACACCGTCTGCTCCGGCGTCAGAGAACAATAGGATTTCAGTTCAAGCTTCTCTGGCAGATCCTTGCGAATATCCGGATCACTTTTCAGCCTGCGCAGCATGAATGGAGATACCAGTCGATGAAGCTCACGCAAGGATGCTGCATTTTCTTCAGATGGTCCCAGTCCCGTATAACGCTGACGGAACGATGAAGCGGTGCCCAGATACCCCGGATTGAGGAACTGAAAAATGGACCAGAGTTCGCTCAGTCGGTTCTCTACAGGCGTTCCTGTCATCGCAATACGATGAAGTGTAGACAGACGCATCACGCTTTGTGCTTGCTTGGTACGGTAGTTCTTAATATATTGTGCCTCATCCAGCACAATGGTGGACCAGTGCAACGAAGCCAGATCCGGGCCATCTCTGCCTGCCAGATGATAGGTCGTCAGTACAATGTCATGCGTCTGCGCTTCTGCCTGGAATTCGTTCCCGTGCAGCCGTTGTCCGCCATGATGAATATATAGCGACAGATCCGGGGCAAACCGCTTCAGCTCACGCTGCCAGTTTCCAAGCAGCGAGGTAGGACACACAATAAGTGCAGGCAGATGAACAGGCCGCTCATTCGTGTGCTGATACGCCGGGAATGCATCATCTGATCCATTCAGCAGCTCATTCTCACGGGCTTCCTCTTCAGCTGCCTGGCGTTCCTCGTGTTTGCGATCCAGCAGACAGGTAATTACCTGAATCGTCTTCCCAAGTCCCATATCGTCCGCGAGACATACGCCAAAGCCCAGCTCACGCATCGCGGATAACCATTGGTAACCTCGTTCCTGATAAGGTCTGAGTTCACCATGCAATTCTGCCGGAACCTGACGAGGCTCAATGCTGCGAAGCACCTGTCCATCGAGCAGGAAAGCAAGCATCCCATCAGATTCGGCACCAAAGACGGAGAGGCCCTTCCATGCGGAATCCTCCCCTTCATCCGCTGCCAGATGCAGCCATTCGGAGAGAGGCATATATTGTTCTTCTTCTTTTTTCATATAACGCAGGACTTGGCGAATCTCTTTTGTATCCACTTCAATCCATTCGCCACGGAACATAACATACGGAACTGTGGATTCAGCCAGTGCTGCCAGTTCCTCCGCCGTTACCGGTTTCCCATCCAGCATAGGCTCCGCTTTGAAAGCAACCAATTGTTCCATGCCAAGTGCCGATGTGGCTCCAGGCAACCGTTCTGTTCCCCGATTCAACATCTGCAGACGCAGTCCCGCACGACGTTTCCCGGCACGACTCCACCTTGAAGGCATGAGAACGGTTATCCCAGCCTTCTGCAAACGTGGAACCGCATGTGTGAGAAACTCAAAGAAACCCTGCTGCTCCAGCTTAATTTCCTCCGGACGAGCGGTAAGCAGCGCCGTCTCCAGTTCAGGTGCCAGTTCTGCCGCTTGCCCGAGTGCCATCAATAATTGCTCTGCCGCCGAGGTATATAACACCTTCCCCCGGTCCAGATCTCGCTCTGGATGTGCCCAGATCGTCCGTGCAGGCAACCTCAAGCTTGGTTCCTGCTCACTGTCCGCCCAAAAGCTGATTCCCCAGATCGTTTCATGTTCGCCCAGCGGTGGCTCCAAGCGGAGCACCAGCTTCAATTGGCCTTCAGCAGGTGCCATCTCTTCTGCTCCCACGATTGGCATTGACGTTCCACCAACTTCTTGCAACGTATGAATAAACGCTGTCATATCGTCCGTCGGCCCTTGCACCGTCACAGGACGGAACATCGAGATCAGACTGTTCCACCAGAGTTCGGCTACTGGCGAAGATCCGCGTCGATATGGGGTGCGGTAACGGGACAGTTCACTGTCCATGCCCTCCAGTTCACTTGTCACTACAGCATGAATCATGCCACTCATGAATGAAAATAATACCGCAGCCCCTGCTTCTTCACGCGTTTCCGGTTCCAATGAAGCATAAGCTCCAGGAGCAGCCAATCCAATCGGAGGCATCGCTTCAGCAAGATCGCGGAAGCGTTCGATGTCCTCCTCCTGCTGCAAGCGTGGTCGCCATACGCCTGTTAATGTCTCTTGTCCGGTCCGTCGCCGTGCTCCGGTCTTTGCTGCGAATTCAGCCGATGGAGCAATTGCTCCCCGCAACAGCAGCTCCTGTGTGAACTGCGCCGCCTTGATCCAGTAACGCATCTCTTCTCCAACCTGAATTCCGGCTGTATTTAACAAACGGTCATCCCATTGCAGCAGCAACCTGAAGGCATCCTTTGGCGAGACTGCCAATCCTTCCAATGTGCGTCCCAGCAGTTGACGCCGCTTCGTGTTCTTCGCTTCAGCCGTGTTCCTCAGCGGATTCGGCCAGCGCAGCTCCGCAAGACGCAGAGCGGCAGGCTGAAACAGACGACCCCCGTCGCCAAAATTCAACCTTCTTACCACGTGGCTCCATGCATCCACACGTGGTTCCGATGTTTCACCGGAAAAACAAAAAAATACGTCACCAAGCCATACTCCATACAGCGATTGCATCATTAAAGTCTCCCGTCATCCCTTCGCATTGTTACTCTCCATCATATACGAAAATGACCGGATTTAAAAACCTTTGCCCATAAAAAGTGGTTATTTCGATGGTTAGGGCGTGTCTGAAAACGCCTTAGCGGCACAAAAAAATGTCCCTTCTCCCGAAAAGCGGATGAGGAACATTTGGGTAAACCGAAGGATAATACTGAATATTGAAAGAATTACGGATCGTTATACTCCTATGATCTGATCAAGCTGCCCAGTAATACATCGAGGTTCAAAATACCTGCACGATGATCTTCACAGAACCCGATTTTGTCAAAAACGCCAAGCATGAAACGACGGTGTTCCTCAGCTGGTTCCTCGAAACGATCGTAACTTACGACAGAATCGACCATATCTACGATCAGCGGTACAAATCCACCTTTGTAAGGCACCACAATAATACGTGTAGAAGAGGTATCCTCCTGGTCTGGCATGCCTAACAATACACGAAGACTCACCACCGAAACGACCTTACCGTACAGCGAAGCAAAACCTCGGATCTCCGGGCTTCCAAATGGAACTGTTGTCACCTGTACCATTCTGATGATCTCATGAACTTCATCAATTCGTAGTGCAAAGATCTGGTCTCCTACCGAAAAATTAATATATTGCATTCCCTCGTCCATAGTTATCCCCATATCCTCTCATTCCGTATAATCAGACTACTTTCGTCCCACTAGATGTTACTTTGGTGTATCGGTTATTTTTGACCAAATGTTTAGGCTTCAGATCAATTTTGCCAACTTCAACAGACGTTGCATTACGGTTGCTGTCTCCGCTCTGCTCATTTGCCCTGTTGTGGAGGGTGGTGGAAATCAGTCGTTTTAATATTGAGCGTAAGTAACCTGACATCGGATTGAAAAATTATATTCAAAAAAAAGACCAAAGATCAGCTTTATGCCGATTTTCGGTCTTTTTTATCCCCATATATTATGGATCTGTTTCTATGTTTTCAAATACTTGGAACAAAAAAGCGTTATTACTGTGGATAACTTGTTTAATTACTCCAAAACGACTGTTTTATCGCATGAAAATACGAGTTATACCTGATTTGTGGATAAGTTGTGCACATATTGCACACATGCTGTGGATATCTTTGGCGTTTCATGTGGATATTCATTAATTTAATGTGGACATGTTGTGTATTTGTTTGTAAATCTGACGTAAAATCTGAATTTCCGCTTCAGTTATCCATTACTGTGGACACGTTGTGGACATGCCCAATTTCCTTCGCTGTAGTTATTCGACCAATTCACCCTGACGCATGATCAGCCTGTCATCGATGTACACGTCCGGCTTTTGTACAACTGCATCAATATGAACACCTGCGGCAATCGTTCCACCAAATGTGTTATTGCTGCCAAAGGCCACATGAATTGTGCCGTACACCTTCTCATCTTCCAGCACCACACCCGTGATTCGCGCCTTGTTATTGGTACCGATCCCGAATTCGCCGAGAAAACGACCATCGCCCTCACCAAGCGTTTCCAGTAATTGAGCCCCATCTGGTCCTTCAGCTGACACCAATCGTCCTTCACTAACGGTCAATAGCATCGGTTCACGGAGTGCCCCAATTCCAGCAACGGAACCATCTACAACAATACTGCCCTCACCCTTGCCCTCAACGGGAGCAATATAAGCTTCTCCTGACGGCAAGTTGCCCGATTCACCAGGGTTCAAATACATACCTGTGCTTGGTACACCGTTACGATCTTCAATGGAAAAGGAAAGACTATGGCCCTGCTTCTCTATTCGCACATGGCGACCTGCGGTTAATAGAGCCGTTACCTTCTCGGTCAACGCCTTTACTTGCGAATATTCAGCTGTAATGGCTCCGTTCATAAACATATCCTCTGTCATGCCAGGCATGGTTGCCACTCGGGTCCCTGAAGCAGCGGCTTTTTTGCGTGCTTGGGTATGTGTTAATGAATATCGCGTTACACACACGGCTACATCTGCTCGAATCATGGCCTCTGCAATCGGCGCCGGTGGCTCTTCTCCAGATCTGCTGCGTTCCTCCATGATTAACAGGACCGACTCTGCACCAAGTGCTTTGCCTGCCTCATAGATGGATTCAGCCAGATCCCGCTTCATATCGTCTGCGACAACTACCAGATTCTCTCCGCTGCGCAGTCCGAGACATTTCGTTAGCACATTTTTACTGATTTCCACACGTTGCTTGCTCATACATTCATCTCTCCTGTCTTTGGTTCAGCTCTCAAAAGTCGACTTGACCCTTTCGACAATTAGCACGGGATTCCTGCATGTCCAAACCTGAACTCACCTCAAGGTATCGGCCCATTGGGCGAGGATTGCAGCTGTTTCCTTATACCGAAACGTCGGAAAGTAATGTCCATAGGGGACATCTATCCGTTTGACCTGTGAGTTCATATCTTGGGGATAGTGATATTCCTGATCTTGATTGGCCCACACAACTAATACATTCTTGACATAATGCTGACTTTCCATTTTCGCCCACAACGTTGATCTGGCGCCTTTCCTCTGACCCGAGTGGATCCAGCGCAACAAGTCTGCATGTGCTCCTGCAATACGAGGGGACTGGAGACTGGAGCGTATTCTCTTGCCCATGGCCTCGGCCATAACACTGCTGTCGCCTACGCCGCTATGTGAACTGAACATTTGATTCCAACTTTTCTCCGATCTGCCACGCAGCAGGGAGCGTATCACCCCTCTTGGTAAACGGGAAACCCATCTTAGGACATTCGGATTTGAATTGTTGGCAACTGGCTGGAGCAACCCCAGTCGAATGTCTGTCCGCCCGCTACGCATCTGTGCCGCAGCTACAATAGCAGCCCCGATCGAATGACCAACCAGCTTCACCGGACCCTCAAACTCACCAAGAGCCGTAAGCAGTGCATCCACCTGACCTTCAAACGCTTCATCCCCCTGATGTACCGGGGACCGTCCGAATCCAGCGAGATCGATTAACCATACCGGGTTCCCGGTCCGGTCCCTAAGCTGTTTTCCTAAAGGTAACATCTCATCCGCAGATTGAAGCAAACCATGTACAATAATCCAAGGCTCTCCCTCACCCTCCCAACCAAGCATAGCCATATTTCCACTTCGAGACCGAATATAATCTGTCGGAAAACCCTCAGGTAACGGCGTATACCGAAAACGATAGTCCAGATCGGCTGTAACCAGCGGAAGCTGTTCCCGGATGTCCGGCCAGGATTGCCCCATACGTGTGAACAGAGCCTCCGTCTCTTCAACCGGGAATGACCTGTTGGTAATAAAAGCAACCGACTCCGCTGGAACACCACTGATGCGTGAACCACCTGATTTCATGATCCATTGAATCCACGGTAATGGCACAGCCCCTTTGGGTTTGGGTACGTCCAATTGCTGCGCCAAGAGTTGCAGCAGTTCCTTCATATTGGGACTGTCTTCCCTCCGCGCCAATAGCGGATAAGTTCCTCCGACTGGAGCAGCTTCCCTGGATAGAAAAACTAGTGTCTCTGCAACAATGTCATTCTCCACAAGCGGTAACCAATAGGATGAACCTCCCGGCACTACCGGCATAAGTCCTTTCTGAATCGCCTGAATGAGCAGTCCAATCCCACCCGTTTGCTCGGTTTCACCTGTGGGACGTGGCCCAACCACTGTACTCGGATTTACAACGGATAAGGGATAGCGATGCTGTTCTGCATGCTCGCGAATATGCAGATCGGCATGGAACTTCATCTCTTCATATGCACTTTCATTATTATCCACATGCTCAACCTGTAGATAATTCCCCTGTTCATTCCGCTCTCCATAAGGACTCATATAACCAACAACGTGGATAAAGTGTCTCAATCCATGAGTAGAGTGGATTTCCTGTGCTAGCTGTGCCAGTTCCCTGGCCCCGTTCATGAATATCTGCTCGGCTATTTTTCGTTCCAAAGTGACGTCCATCGTTCCACCCGCGTGAATGATCACATTTGCTTCAAGAGCACGCTCCCGATCTACTGCGGTAAGGCCAAGACCCGACATGGATAAATCACCTGTAATAAAGGTAATCCGCTTGAAATCCTTCACTCCATAAGCCTTCAGCACAGTTCTGGCTCGCTGTTCCGAACGAACCAGCAAGAGCAATTGTGCGTCTCCCTGCGTAAGTTGTTTGACCGTTTCTTTGCCGATAAAACCTGTACTACCTGTCATAAAAATGGTCGTACTTGCCATATCAGACTTACTTATTACCTGATTCATGTTTGTTGAATGTGCTGCTGTGTTTTCTTCATTGGATACACGGTTAGTATGTACAATCATTGTGTTACGGCTCCTTTTAGTACTATATAGTACTAGTTATATTCAAAAAAAGAGCTTCGATTAACGAAGCATCTGACAAAACGTACGCGCCGATTGTTCTATAATCCCTACATCACGGGCAGTTCCCGCTAGGATTAGTGAACCTTCCAATGCGGCAATAAACAACAACGCAGCCGGTCCCGGTTCGATTTCTTTGCGAAATTCACCGCGATCCAAACCTTGCTGAAACAACTTCTCCACCATCGGTCTAAGTTCACGAAAGAATCTGGATATGCTTTCCTTCACTTGGGGTGCACTGTCCGGTGTCTGCATATATAACGTAACAAAAGGACAGCTCCCTTCATAATTTCGGCCCTCAATGCCTGCCGACAACAATGCCATGAATGAGTAGATACGCTCCTCCACTCCTCGCTCACGCTGACTGAGCAGCAGATACAGCTCCGACTCATACTGGGCAATCCAGTATTGTACCACGGCCTGGAGCAGCTCCTCCTTGTTTTTAAAATGATAATAAATATTTGACTTGGATACCCCACTCACGCGCACGACTTCATCCATGCTGACGTAGCTGTACCCCTGACGCAGAAATAATTGTGCCGCCACTTCAACTGCCTTGGTCCGGTTCACCGGATTGGTACTTTTGGATTTGGCGGGTCCCGTATTCATTTTTGGATTTGTCATATTTAGAACTATACAGTACTAATCAGTTGAAAACAAGTATTTCTGTTAACAAAAGAGGACCTCCCACTCCAATTACTCCACACTTGTCCACATTTAGAGTGTAATACACACAGGATATCCACATATAGTATTAACTCTGTGTTAAATACGTCATTAGATCGTTAAACTGCTTAGGGGTTATCCACATTTCAGGGATATAACTGACTTTGAACTTTTCAGAGAGCGTCATTGGCTCCTCGGAAAAACAAAAACAGGCCAACCAGAATAAGATTTCTGGCTAACCTGTTTCAATTAACTCATATATTAGATAGACTAACTTTTCTATCCGAAGATTTCTGAACCATTTTTGGTAACCTGTGGATACCGTCCATGATCCGGATTATTTTTTCAGACTATCCCAGTTCTGTTGCAATGCGTCGAGCAATCCGGCTTTATCCGATTTGCCTGCAACGTAAGCCTGAATCGTGCTGCCATACTCTTGTGGAACCCCTTCAGGGAAACGGTTGAAGTTCCAGCTGAGTGTTTTATTTTCCTGGCTATACTTCATGATCTCTGTGGCGAGGTCACCCAGATCCTCTTCGGATGCCGTGATGGAACTGAACGCCGGAATGAATTTGAATTCTTTCGTCATGTATTGTTTCCCGATATCCGAAGTTACGAGCCACTCCAAAAACTCTTTTGCTTCCGGTTTCACTTGAGAGTTCTTGTTCACAACCCAATAGTTCGGTACACCGACAAATAATTTGTCATTAGGTTCATTGTTAATTGGCATTGGCAGGATACCCAGATTCAGATCCGGATCGATTCCATCGATCTGTACTTGAGTCCAGTTCCCTTGTTGCATCATCGCCGCTTCTCCACTCGCAAACAACGTAACTTGCGTATTGTAGTCGGTTGTCAGCGGGTTTTTGTTGCTGTATTTCAGCGTTAAGTCGAGCAAGTTGATCCAGTCGGCGAACACTTGGTTTCCAGGAATTTTCTCCGTACTTTCGTTGAGTCCCTGGATGAATTTCACCGGATCTGCCTGATTTGCAAATGCGACGTTTACGTTATGATTGCCCAGCACCCACCACTCCTGATATCCATTAGAGAATGGGGTAATGCCTGCGGCTTGAAGTTTCTGTGCCGCTTGATCCAATTGTTCCAGTGTCGTTGGAATTTCAGTAATACCTGCTTTTTGGAAGAGGTCTTTGTTATAAATGAAACCATAACCCTCCAGCGCGAGCGGCTGTCCGTAGAGCTTACCGTCTTTGGTCATTGGCTCTTTGGCTACTTCGAGTGCATCCTTGGCCCATGATTCTCCAGACAGATCTTCCAGATATTCAAGCCATGTATCCAATTCACGATAACCACCTACGTTGAAAATGTCTGGTTGTTCGCCAGCGGCAAACTTGGCTTTTAATGCAGCACCGTAGTCACTGCCGCCACCTACAGTCTGAATGTCCAGTTTGACGCCTGGATGGGAGGATTCATATTCCGCTTTGAGACGATTGAGCGCTTCCGCGATTTCGACTTTGAATTGGAAGATTTTAATGGTTTTATCTCCAGCAGCAGCCTCGCCACCACCTTGAGTATCCGTGTTGACCGGACTGCCACTCTTGTCCCCATTGCCACAACCCGCGAGCATTACCGAAAAAGCAATCAGCATAAGCAACGTCAACTTTGTCATTCTTTTCATACATACACTCTCCCTATAGTAGTTTCAGTATAACCGTTCCACTAATGAATATTTACACTGGCACTCCGATGACAGAATAACCTTCCCTTGAAGCGTGTTTTCATTCTAACGAACCGAGCGCACGTTATTCGCACCTATTTGCACAGGTTCCAATTTTAACGAATCACAGCGACGTTATTTCGTCGATTTGGTCAATTTTTAGGGCTCTGACGCCGTCTTGTACCCGAATAACGTTGCTGAGATTCGTTACAATTTGTATTCCTTGATTATCCACCTATTAAGATGCGGTGGATTCGTTAGCGCTTTGAATACAAGCTTCTTTCTTGGTCATTTCTCTTTATCGTTCTCTTCTCTTTATTGCTCTTTTCCCCAGGAGTCATGCCCAAGCTATACGGGCATGGCTCCCTTTGCACACCTCCATGCGAGGTGGGAGCAAAGGGATCAGGATGCGATGTAGGAGCGGAGCGTTCGCCTTTGATACTCGGTGGCTTCCTTGCCCTAATACATTCAGGCCACCGAGGAGCAACAGCGACCGAAAGCGCAACTTGATCCCGCAGCGACCTTGTGCTCGCACTCGCACCACAGCGACCCTGCCCTCGCACCTTATCCTTTAACTGATCCAGCCGTAATCCCCTGAATGATGTACTTCTGCATCAGCAGGAAGAAGATAATGATCGGCATAATACCGAGCACAAGTGCTGGCAAGGCCAGATCCCATTGCTTCGTATATTGTCCGAAGAGTGCAAAGGTCGCAATCGGGATCGTACGCAGGTTGGAGCTTTGCAGGATCAGCGATGGGAGCAGATAATCATTCCAGATCCAGAGTGTGTTCAGAATGATGACGGTTACATACATCGGTTTCATGAGTGGAAATACGATCCGGAAGAACACTCCGTAGACCGAGCTTCCATCCACACGAGCCGCTTCCTCAATCTCCAGTGGGACGGATTTTACGAATCCGTGGAACAGGAAGACCGACATCGGTGCCCCGAAACCAAGATAACAGATAATGAGGCCGCCAAGGCTGTCGATCAATCCCAGATTACTGGTTACAGTAACAAGTGGAATCATGATAGACTGGAACGGAATCACCATCGCGGCAATGAACATGCCGAACAAAATACGGTTGAACCGGGTATCGCTGCGGACCATTCGGTACGCGGCCATGGAACTGATCAGCACAAGCAACAGATTGCTGACCACGGTAACGATAAGCGAGTTCATCAGCGCGGACGGAAAGTTAATTTTCTCCCAAGCGTTCGCATAGTTGCCCCACTGAAATACTTCCGGCCAAGCAGCCGAATTGGTGAGCAGATCACCGAAGGTTTTGACCGAATTCACAAACAGGAAGTAAAACGGAACCAGGAATAAAAGTCCAAGGAGTACCATGACAATCTCGGTTACAATGGTACTGAAGCGATAATTTTTCGTCGTCTCCATTAGGCTTCTACCTCCTTGCTCTTCGTCAGACGTACCTGAATCATGGTGATGATGGCAACGATTACGAAGAACACGAGCGCTTTGGCGGTTCCGATGCCATATCTGTTATTCACAAAGGCTTCATTGTAAATATTAAGTGCAACCGACTCTGTCGATCCGAACGGTCCACCTTTGGTCAGTGACAGATTGAGATCGAACATTTTGAACGACCAGGAGATCGCCAGGAATAGACAGATTGTCACACCCGGCATAATGAGCGGAAGAATGATGCTCCGCAGTACCTGCCAGCGACTTGCGCCATCAATCTCAGCAGCTTCCAGCAGATCAGGGGATACATTTGTCAGAGATGAGATGTAGATGACCATCAGATATCCTGCGGTCTGCCATACAAACACAATCACGATTCCCCAGAAGGCGGTTGGTTCGTCTCCCAGCCAAGGAAGGTTGAAGAAGGACCAGCCGGTTACATCGCCTACTGCTGAAAACCCTTTCACAAATATGAACTGCCAGATAAAGCCGAGCAACAACCCACCGATCACGTTAGGCATAAAAAAGATCGTACGCAGAATGTTTCTCGTCTTGAGCGGTTTGGTCAGGAAATACGCCAGGAAAAAACCAATCACATTGGTCAGTACCACACCAACCACGGTGAAGCGTACCGTAAACCAAAACGCCGTTTGGAACTTGGGATCATTCGCAAAAACATGCACGAAGTTATCAAACCCTACCCAATTAATGTTCTCGGATACCCCGTTCCAATCCGTGAAGGAATACACCATGCCAAGCAGGAAAGGGACCACGATGATGAGAATAAAAAACACGATGGAGGGACCCACGAACACAAGCTGCTGTAACAGCTGTGAAGATTTGCGATGCTTCATATCGTTCTCCCCTTCTATAGATGGATGAAGTTGGTCTCTTTTTCTATTAAACCCCATTATCGCCGAGGGAAACACCGACCCTTGTGAACAGTTGGGGGTAAAATATTGTCCTCTCTTAACCTGCAACCAGAAGGGGTGTTCCGATGTCCAAATACTACAGTATACGCACCAAATTGATTGCCTTTATGCTCATTGCTACCACACTTCCACTGCTCGCATCGATCAGCATGACGTTTATCCAGACCAAGACAGCCCTGCGGGAACAGGCTGTGGAAGAGAACAAACGCCTGATCTACCAAGCGTCCACCAATCTCAACAACTATGTGGATAACGTGGCCAGAGCGTCGCTCGCTGTGTATAACGACCCAAACTTTCTGCGTAACTTGGCAAAAATTCCTGGTGATTATCGTGCGGTGGCCGAAGTGTACACCACTTTGCAGACAATACGCGCGGCTGTGCCGGATGTATTCCAGCTGTATTTGCACTCTTTTGCCGCTAATCAATCCACCTTGATTACGAACCCCTTTCCGAAGCGGGAGGAACGCAAACAGGCCTATTCCGGCTCGCTTCATGGAAAAACAGGCGGTGACAGCCCGGATATCTGGGTGGAATCGGCACACATGAGTCACACATACGGATTCAAGGCTGCCTCCCCCGATGACCCTGCCAGAACGGTCATTACCCTGCATCGGGTGATCAAGGATATTCCGTCCACCGAGCGTCTGGGTGTACTCGCCATTGATCTGAATATGAATACCATTGCAGCAATCTGTGGCAGGCTGTATGATCCGGCTAAGGAACAGATCTATGTGGTGGATGGTCAGAATCAGATCATTTACCAAGGACGTTCCGAGGTCAATCATACGGATGCACTACGAGCGGAAACGGCTAGTGAACTGAATATCGCGCGATCTGGCGCAGGTACAGCCCAGAATGTTGCAGGGCATTTTGAACAGGATCGTTCCATGTATGTATACCAGCAACTTGGCAGCACATACGCCGATTGGACCATCGTCAAACAGATCCCGAATGAGACGTTATATGCCAGAGCCACCACACTTACGTGGAATAACGCGATGATTGCCATTGCGGCACTTGCATTGGTCATTGTTGCAACCTTGTTCATCTCCATCCGAATCACCGGTCCGCTCAAGCAACTCATGCGGTATATGAACCAGATTCAAGCCGGGCGCCTGCATGTGGATATCCATCTATCCAGTCGCGATGAATTCGGGGTGCTCGCTCGTCATTTCCGGGATATGATGGATACGGTAAATAATCTTATTTTGCGGGAATATCGACTCGAGATCGCCAATAAGACAAATCAACTCAAAGCGTTGCAAGCGCAGATTCATCCGCATTTTCTGTATAACACACTGCAATCGATCGGTACACTCGCCCTTCAACAGCAAGGACAACGGGCGTATATACTACTCTCTAGCCTTTCCAAAATGCTGCGCTATAGCATGCGGGATCAGACCTGCGTGACCTTACGCGAAGAGGCGGAGCATGCCCGGTTATATCTGGAACTGCAGCAGGAGCGGTTTGGTGACCGCCTTGAGGTGGATTTGGATTTTGCCGAAGATACCCTATCTGTCGAAATGCCAAGAATGACGTTACAACCTTTAATTGAGAACTATTTCAAACATGGAGCAGATATTCAGCCTGGCAAAGGTCACATATCCCTGTCCAGCCGCCGGATCAACGATCATTGGATTGAAATAGAACTGAATAATAATGGCCCATCCATACCTGAAGATAAATTACTGGAGATCCGCGGATGGCTGCATCAAAGTCATACAACAACCGGGTTATCCACACAAGAATCCGACGAGTCTGAATCCATCGGTCTACGAAATGTAATACGCCGACTTCAATTGAACTCACATCCCGGTCACTCAGCCAGGCTTGAGATCAGCAATCGGGAACCCAATGGTGTGAAGATCACGGTTAAACTATACGCGGGAGAGTGAACAACATGAAGGCACTGCTTGTAGATGATGAAAAACATGTCCGCGATGCCATAAGGTTGCTTGGTCATTGGGAAGAGTTTGGCATTGATACATTACTTGAAGCAGCAGACGGGGATGAAGCCATCGCCGCCATCACGGCACATCAACCTCAAATCATACTCAGTGACATGCGTATGCCGGGCAAGGACGGTATGGCATTGCTTGAATGGATATCGGCTCATGCCCCACACAGCAAGGTGCTGGTTATCAGCGGATATGATGATTTTGAACTTGTGAGGCATGCAATCAGACATGGTGGCATGGACTACCTCCTGAAACCTGTGGAAGCAGATGAGCTGAATGCATCTCTATTAAAGGCCGTTACAGCTTGGGAAGAGGAAGACGCCATTCGGATACAATCCACCAGGCAATCCATTGTTGTTAATCGAATGCGCCCCCACTACCAGGATCGTCTGCTCACCGAACTTGCCGTCGGCAGAGGCAGCAGCCCATCACACATGCAGCGATTGCAGGATGAGTTGAATCTCCCTAGTGTTATCCCTGTCTGTAGTGTCGCTGTCACCAGCCTGTCCCATCTGGATGCAGGTTGTCTGGCAAAATATCGCAGTCAACCGGACCTGCTTGTGTTCTCCGTGCTCAATATCTGTGCCGAGATGTTATCCACACCAGACGAAGGCGTAATGTTTCGGCAGTTGGATCAACCGGACGAGATTGTTCTGCTGCATTGGGGTCCATCCACATCATTGGAACATATTCTGGACAAGGTCAATCAGGGATTGGAGCAGACGATTCAGCGCCGGCTTCATTTTGGCATCTCCATCTGTGAGTCTTATCCTTGCGGAATCTCAGCGGCCTATCTGGAAGCAAGTTCAAGGCTGTGGCGACGTAATGCTGTGCAAATTAAACAGCGAATCCATGCCTCAGTGGAATCATCAAATGGAAATAAAACCAGGCGTTTAACCGCCCATGAAGAACCCCTGCGTATGGCAGCCATGAGTTGCCGGGCTTCCAGTGTATCTGCTGCGGTCGCCGAGTGGCTTGACCCGATTACTGATCTTGCGGTTGTCAGTGCTGAGCAGATTCAGCAATGGATCGAGGAGCTGGAATGGATGCTGAGCCGCTGGCTTGATGATACGGCAGGTTCGTCATTCCATGAGGAAGAAGTGACGGAGGAACAGTCTATTCCCTTTGCCGAGTTACCTTTGGACGCTGAAGGACTGTTATCTTTCCCCCTGCTTCGTTCATTGTTGGAACAACGACTGCTTGCCGCAGGAAAGGCGCTCACCGCTCACCACCACGCCAATCCTGATCCCATGAGTGAGATTGCACGTTATATGGACGCCCATTATCAGGAGGACCTGTCCTTACAGCAGATTGCCGCGCGTTTCTATCTGAGCCGGGAGTATATTTCCCGTAAATTCAAACAGCATTTTGGTCTGAACTGGTCGGAATATCTGGGCAAACTGCGGATCAACAACGCCAAGCTGTTACTGCAAAATCCTTCCCTTCGAGTCGTCAAAATCTCTGAGATGGTTGGATTTCAGGACGAAAAGTATTTCAGCAAAGTGTTCAAAAAAATGGAGGGCATCACGCCAGCGGAATATCGTAAAACATTATTGGAGGCTGGAACGTAGGAGCTTCAACTCAAAAAGGACCCCCAACGGAGTCCTTTTTTGCTGTTTATTTTGGAACACGAAAATTAGCCTATATCATGACGATTTGTTGGCTCTTTCTTTTCTAAGATAGGATACGATCCGAAAGATTGCAGCTACAGCTATACCCAAGTAGAGATAATAAACTTTATTTCCCGTTGTATGAGCTGCTATGGGAAAAAAGACTACGATGAATGGTACCAGTGCAATATCCAGGTAGAACATGATCTTCCGGTAAGTAAGGATACTCATAACCCCCTTTTATTTACCAAAAATGGTTTTATTAATTGTAATATATCATAACATAGATACACCCTAGTACGCTCACCGATCCCGCAAAATCACCGCAGGTACAAGTCGAATGTAGATTAGCTCCCCTGCAAGCTCCACCATCGTCTGTGTAACAATAACAGCCGCAGCAATAGTTGCCCATTCTGGCGGGAGTGCCAGCGCTAGCGGCAAAACAACCAACGAATTCCGTGTGGCTGAACTGAAAATTAACGCACGCCCTGCGCCTGTATTCAATCGAAACCCATTAGCAATGATCCGAGATATCCAAGGCATAATGATCAGAAAAGCAATGTAGATCGGGATCACTTTTACGATGATCGCCATATCATTGTAGACTTTGCCAATCTGGGAAGCGACAACCACGATCAGCGCAAGTGCCATCATCGGAACCGGGAGCCATGCCGTCGTATTTATGACCCGCTCACCGCTCGCTTTACCTCTTGAGAGAACTTGTGTAACGACAGCAAGCAGCAGTGGAATAACGATCAGAAATAAAAAAGCCTCCACAAACGGCCCTACCTGCATGATCTGCGCCACCTCGGTACCCATCAATAGCCATAAATAAAACGGCAACAGGATCATTTGTATAACAAATAAAAGAGGTGTTGCGGCGAGCATCAGTTTCTCATTGCCCCTGCCGAGTTGTGTGAACACAATGACGTAATCAATACAGGGTGTTAACAGTACCAGATAGACTCCGATCAGAACACCTGGTGATTGCGGAAAGACAAGTGTGAGCAACCATACAACTACAGGTACAACGATAAAATTAGCCACCAGTAGCGCCCCCATAAATCGAAGATTCGACCAGGACTCTTTTAACTGTAAAAAGGGAATCTGTACAAACATGCTGTATAACAGAACGGCAAGAACCGGGGACACGGTGTAGTGTAAAACATTCCCCCATACCGGATTACTCAGCCCTATCACTGCTCCTACGAACAGTGCAACTACATAGAACCAGGTTTGCTGTTGCTCCATCGTTTCTCTTGTGAGCATTCTCTTCCTCCTCTTCCAGTGGGACATCGTGGGCATGGACATATTTCTGCTTCGTTTCGCGTACATTGGGACAGAGTGCCGTTCCAACATAAGCGGCAGAGCACAAGGATCTGAAGGATCAACTTGTGAATTTTTTGCGGCTGTTATTAGAATGTGCAAGAACTGGGTATATTCATTGTAGACTGACCCGTGGTTCATTCATTCGTTAAACCAAGGAGGAAACACAATGTCACGTAACAATCCGTACAAGTGGTTAAACGCCATTGGTTTTATCGCTGTAATTATCGTGAACTACCTCTCCAACGCTCTGCCGATCGGGGGCAAGACCAATAAAGAAGTATCGGATATGTATCCTGTGCTACTCACACCTTCTGGCTATGCCTTCTCTATATGGGGTTTGATCTACTTGCTGTTGGCAGGGTTTGTGATCTATCAGTTCGTGCCCGCTTCCTGGAAAAGGGATTCGATTACCCGTCTCGGGTATTGGTTCCTGGCAAGCTGTGCTTTCAACGTAGCCTGGATTTTTGCTTTTCAAAACTTGCAGACCGGTCTCGCTTTACTGATTATTCTACTTCTTCTGTTGTGCCTGATCATGCTGTATGTAAAAACACGTACCATTACGGTTCCAACCACTGCTGAGATCTGGCTTGTGAAGCTGCCATTCAGCATCTATCTTGGATGGATTAGCGTGGCAACGATTGTCAATGCAGCTGTACTGTTATATAAAATTGGCTGGGATGGTTTTGGTATCAGCGAACCAACCTGGACGATCATTATGCTGATTGTCGGTATGGTGCTGGCTGTCCTCGTTAGTTTCCGTTATCGCGATAGCATATACCCACTTGTATTCACATGGGCGTATATCGCCATTGCACTTAAACAAAAGGATGTCACTTCCGTATATTATACGGCAATCATCATTGCGATCGTACTGGCCATCTATGCGGTATGGTTGTTCTTCGCCCGGAATCAGGATCGCGATTGAGTAGTTTTCATCATATATAACGCTTAAATATAACGAAAACACGTAACGCAAACAGCCGATTCTGGTCTTCGACCTGAAATCGGCTGTTTATGTATAAAAGAACGAATAGGTTGTCCTATTTCAGGGCAATAACTTCAATCTCAACCAGTGCATCTTTTGGTAAACGAGCAACTTCCACTGCACTGCGTGCAGGATAAGGCTGTTCGAAGAACGTGCTATACACTTCATTCACAGGAACGAAGTCGTTCATGTCCTTCAGGAACACCGTCGTTTTCACGATTTTATCCATACTTGTACCTGCTGCTTCAAGGATAGCCTTCACATTGCTCAAGGACAGACGTGTCTGCTCTTGTACATCTGCACCGAATTCTCCCGTTTGGGGATTCAGGCCAAGCTGTCCGGAAGTGTAGATGAAATCGCCTGCATCAACGGCTTGACTGTATGGACCAATGGCGCCTGGCGCCTGATCGGTAGAGATTGGTTTTTTCATGGACGAGTTCTCCTTTGTGTTCGTTATCCTGCTGCCGCATGGAGTCAGGGTTCGAACTCATTTTTGTTGCCTATTATACCACGATCTACCTCAAGCGAGAAACGCTCCTCACTAGCCACATGAAGTAAACAGCTCGTTCAAAGGTTTCTTAGCCCCCGTCCACACCAAGGACATGAATGACTTCATTTGAATACACATGGTTTCCCTTGGCTTGCACCAGCGCAATATTGGTCATGGCCTGTGCAATGGTTGCGGCGTGGACCGCCCGGTATTTGTCCGCTCTGCCTTTCATCCAGCGATCCAGAAACTTCATGGCATAGGCAGCCATCTGCTCACCAAACCGCTTCTCGTTTCGATCTCCCAGAATTAAGGAAGGGCGGAAGATATGCAATGACGGAAAACCGATATCGGACAATGCATCCTCCATTTCCCCTTTGGTCCGACTGTAAAAGACCCGAGAACCTGCACTCGCTCCCATGGAGGAGATCACCAGCATCTGTACTACACCATGTTGCTTCGCAATCGTAGCTGCACGAACCGGGTAATGATAATCCACCTGACGGAAATTGTCCTGACTACCTGCTTTTTTGATCGTTGTACCCAAACAACAGTACAGGTCATCGATTCCATCGAATAAGTGGTCTTGGCTCTCCAGCTGTTCCCAGTCCACTACATGCTGTTCCAGTTTGGGATGTTGCAGCTCAAGCGGACGTCTAACCAGAACGCGAACCAAGCTGTATGCCGGGTGCTCCAGCAGATTATGAACCAGTAATTCGCCTACAAGCCCGGTGGCTCCAATCACCATGGCTTTCCGTTCGAGACGATTCAAATACATCCCTCCACTTCGCCATCTTTTTTGAAGTCATACCAGATACATATGATCAACCTAATGATTTACACGATAACGGAGAGGACAGAAATAACCTGAAGAAGCGGAGCTAAAAGCTTTCTGAAAGAAAGCTTCATCGGAAGCATACGCTTCGCCTTTATCCCCGGATTTTCCCTTTTCTAAAAGGAATCAAAAAATCTGGGGATAACAGCGATCGGAAGGTTGTTCTGTCATCGAAGTGCCCGTGTAAATATTCAATATCTATTTTAACAGTACACGACGTCCAAGGGTAAATGTCAGAATCAGCATCACGACACCAACCCCCATCTGAAATCCATAGGCTGAGATCCAGGCCAGCGCATCGGACCAGGTTTCCATCTTTTCATACAACCAGCCACCCAACAACGGCCCGAGAAACGAAGTGACTCCGGTCAGAGCCGAATACACCGCGACAAACATCGGTCTTTCACTTTTGGGTGTGTCTCCAATCGTAAAGTTAAATGCCAGCTGGTTGAATCCACCTACCCCGATCCCAAGGAAGATATGAGATAGAAATAGTGCGATCAAAACGGGCATGAACGACATTAACCCCCACGACAAACAGGAGAGTGCAATGACTGGCAATGTCCAAAATAGGAGGGTTTTGTTGCTGAATCTGGCATTCAGATTACCCCAAACATAGAAACCGGCCATCATAACCAGCGTCTGGACTACCGTGATCAGGGATACCGTCTGATAATTGATGTTCAATAAATCGAGCATAACATAGGAATAAAGCGGAACAATCAAGGTCTGGATCAATAACCATGAAGCCAGGAACAGCGTTGCTTTCAGGAAAGAACGATCCTGGAACGGCTTGATGAACATGCGCCAGAAAACCTTTTCGGTAGAACGTTCGAAGGGAACGTCCGGATAGAAGAAATAGATGACTGTATTGGCAATAGCACAGATCCACACCGGAATAAACAGGATCAGAAAGCCCATTTCTCCCGGGTAACGGTCCAAAACAATACCGCCTGCAAATAAGCATACGCTTCCAAGAGCATTCAGAATCGTATTTCGAATTCCAAAATAACGCCCTCTCACCTTAGCAGGTACGATATCGCCAATTAGTGAAGTCCAGATCATACCGCCGATGGTATTTGATATAAAAGCAACCGTATACACGCCAATATATACGCTTACCCACCACTCTTTGGGGAATATGAACGGGATCAGTCCCGTTGCACTCCACAAGATGCGATGTGTGCCCACAAATAACAGAAGCATGCGTTTACGGCTGCGAATACGCTGCATCCAGTAAGCTGCTCCGATCTGGGCAATGTTCACAAACGTGGTAATCGCGAGCACAAAGCCGATATGTCTCGACCCGGCCCCAAGGTACAGCAGAAATCCGGTTAAAAATGGGCCTCCCAGCAAGGTCTGTAAAATAATTGCCGGTACACCCTCCCATGTTGCAATCGATAAATTCGTGCGTTGTGTCGAACCCTTGCGCCGTGGTTTGCTTGCTAACGGGGGAGGGTTAACGTTGACCGTCTTCTGTATGGGGATACACTCCTTAGACCGGGTCTCAAAAGCCGGTCGATGCTAGTTGTCATCCCAAATTCTACTCACGGCGCGAAGGTTGTCAACTCATTTTTTCACGGTCCAACGGGAGATAGAGATAGAAGGTGCTTCCTTTACCTTCAGTGCTCTCCAGTTCAATCGATCCCCCCAGTAATCTCGCTAAATCCCGACTGATTGACAGGCCTAGTCCGGTACCGCCAAATTTTCGACTAATCGACCCGTCTGCCTGCTGAAATGCTTCAAATATGGAATGATGCTTGTCCTCAGAAATGCCAATACCTGTATCCTGAACGGAGAAAATAAGCCATCGATTCTGAATACCTGCATTCTTAATCTGCTTGGTGCTTACGGTCAGCGTGACCTTCCCCCGGTGAGTGAACTTGATGGCATTGGACATCAGATTCCGCAAAATCTGTTGAACCCGCTGGGGATCAGACCAGAGCGTCTCGGGCAGTCCCTGTTTTTTGTCCAGAACCAACTGAATACCTTTTTTCTCGGCAACAAGCTGAAAGTGGCTCATGGCATCTTCTGTAAGTTGTGCGACACTGATATCCTCCAGTACAATATCCAGCCGCCCCGCTTCTACTTTGGAGAGATCCAGAATATCGTTAATGAGCGTGAGCAGTTCCTGCCCGGAGTGGTCGATCATATTGGCAAAACGTACAATATCCTCCTGATCCATCGTGTCGGCATTCTCGCTGATCATCTGGGCAAAGTTAATGACACTATTGAGCGGTGTACGCAGTTCATGGGACATATTGGCGAGAAATTCCGATTTGTACTGTGAGGCAATCATCAATTGTTTCGCTCGATCCTCCAGTACAATCTGGGCTTTCTGTAACTCTTCCTTTTGCACAGACAATAGCCGGTTTGTACTCTGGATCAGCAAAATTCGATTCTGTTCATTCTGAAAATCACGTAAAATAAATGCAAAAATAAGGCTCAGCAAAATACCTGTAGGGAGTGTATAAGGCATAATATGTGAAAAGAAGTATGTAGCCGGGATCACACCAACGATAGCAATGTTTACACTATTGACCACATTGACGATAACTGTAACAAGGATTCCTTTAATAATCAGCCTGTAGTTGCTGCGTCTCATCCATATATTCAGACCTGCACATATCACGCCCAAAACAGACATGTTAAGAACTGCCGCCAATGTAGCATCCGTGATGCCAAAAGTCAGCCTCGACAGCCCAATTCCAATACCCACGATAATTACGCTATAGGGTTGTCTATACGTTAGAACGGCTACAATTAAAGGAACATATCGAAGATCAAAGACCACTTCATCGGTGAGTTGAAACCCAAAAACCGTACTGATCCAACCTGCAAATATAAGGACAAGCACGGAGCTGATCTGCTTCACTCGGGAAGAGGTACGTATTACGACATATTTATAGAACACACTAGCAAGATATGCAATGGTAATAAGCATCCCCATATTCAATACGAACATTTTTGAAAATTGCATTCACTCACTCCTGTTGTACCGACTTTACTGGCCAAAGTGCCTTCGTCCGTATGTGTCTCTATCATATCATGCCCATTGAAACTTCCGCATTCCTTCTTCGTCAAAAAAATACACAAAAATACACAAATCAGGATTCAATTTGTGCGCTGGTCGTAGTAGAATATATTGTTGTTTAAATTTGAATTAGTTATTTGCTGGGGTCATGCTCCTAGGGAGCATGAATGAAAGGAGTAAGGTGTTGTGCAATTGTTAAAAAGCAAATCCTATTGGCTGTCATTGAGTTTAATGCTGTCTTTGGCCGTCATGGGGCTCTTCTATGATATTCTTAATAGTCCAGAACGCGGGTTCGTAGTGCTTGATTCGCCGCTTGACCGGATCATTCCTTACGTGCCTGGCATGTCCATTCCATATTTGGGCTGGTACCCGTTTGTATTCGGTGTGCTCGCTTACCTGTGTGCCAAGGATCGCCTGACGTATTACCGTGTCTTGTTATCCATGAATATCTGTGTCTGGATATGTTATCTGATCTACTTCAACTTTCAGACCATGGTACCGCGCCCGGAACTTACGGGTACAGGCCTGGGAGCATCTGTCCTCGGATGGCTCTATAGCCAGGATCGTCCTTATAATTGTTTTCCAAGTATTCATTCTCTTCACTCTTATCTGGTTATGCGTGCTGTTCTCTCGGTTCCAAGCATCCGCAAACCCATCAAGATTTTGGTGGCCGCCGGGGCAGCAACCATTATAGTATCCACGCTAATGATCAAACAACATGTGATCTATGACGCCTTGGGTGCAGTCATACTCGGCGAATGTGTTCTCACCATCATAACTGGCCTCGCTCTACACCGGAGACGCAGAAAAGAATCGAAGTGGACAGAGGGAATCAGCTGATCCCTCACTTCGATGGTTTCTGAAGATGCTGTTGACGTCTCCATTCATCAATAAACAAACCTGCAAAATAGGGGTCCCATTGGGTCCCTTTTCCTTCTTCCAAAATCGTTAACGCTTTCTCGTGACTCATCCCATTCCGATAGGGTCGATCAGACGTCATGGCATCAAAGGCATCCGCTACCGCAATGATGCGGCCAAAAAGGGGAATATCATCACCAGCCATCCCATCCGGGTATCCTTTGCCATCATATCTCTCATGGTGAGATCGTACACCAGGCAGAAAGTCAGCCATGGCATCGATGGGTTCTATCTGTAACAATATACTCTCTCCCTGCACGGGATGTGTCCGAATAATTGCGAATTCCTCATCGCTTAGTTTTCCATCCTTCAGCAACACCTCATCAGGTATGCCGATTTTCCCGATATCATGAAGCAGGGCTGATTTGTACAATAAATCCGCCTGTTCCTCACTCATTCCGCTCAGCTTACCAATCATCAGCGAATACTCTGCCACACGCATGGAATGTCCTGCCGTGTACTTATCTCGGGCGTCTAAAGCAGCAGCCAGCGTAGAAAAATAACTTTGCAACAACTGTCGATTGCGTTCCTGTCTCATCTCCAGCCGATTAATCATCATATTAAAACCGGAGATCAGTGCCGAAAACTCATCCGCATATAGATCCGGAGCTCGTCTGCCAAGATCTCCCCCCTGAATTCGGTTCATCTCATGCGTCAGTTCAGCAACTGGATCACGAACATCACGAATCAACAGCCAGCTTCCCACCAGCGCAAACCCCGCGCCCAGAACAACGATGAGAATTCCCCACAGTATGTACTCTTTCGCAAATTCACTGTCCATATACTGAAGTCGGATATATGTAGCCAGGAAAAATAGAAATAGAGGAAATAATCCAATCAGTGCCGTACTTAACTGAAATTTACGCTGGATCGATACCAGGATGCGCCCTCCCAGTGAAGGTTCCATCCCGTATTGGACTTTGCCTCGATGTCGAATCTCAAGTAAAAGGGGTCTAATCGCCCGCACCGTTAGGTAATACTCAATCAGCGCATGCATGATGGCAATCAGAAAGGCACACGCAGCGGCCACGACAGTATAGAAGTAAGGAAATTCAAGCCACCCTGTGGATATCATCCATATTGTTAATCCGGCTGCCGGAAGTGAGAAGCCAAGCATGTGCGGACCCATGATCCGATATATGGTCTGTCCCGGGAAACGATGAATTTTCTCATACATGTGGTTCAATTCGTCTCTCTCGTGGTGCTCGGAATTGAAAAATTGTCTTATGGGGCCAAGCTGTACCCACAGCGTAATTAATTCTGCAACCAGCATGAACAAGAGTGAAATCAGTACAATGAAGATGAGTCGAACAAATTGAATATTGGGTATTTGCAGAGTAGATACCATAACTACTGTACCGACAACAAAAACAGCTGCCAGTGAACCGATCAGATAATTGCGTATCAGGCGAAAGATAAATGAACGGTATGCTTCCAACTGAACCCCTCACTCTCTATGTGCAACCAGTTCTCCCTTGAGACACAGGGAGATTAAGGGTATTGCCTTCTATTTGTTTATCGGTTGCTCCGACTAAAAAAATTAATAAAATCCAATGGATGGGCATCAAAACTGGAAAACACAAAAAGGCTACTCCACGACGGAGCAGCCTTTGGTGTTATATCCTATATTTATCCTTTAATCTTGGCAGCCAGAATCATTGTACCGCGCGGCTCATCTCCCATTGCATCCGGTTCAAGCGTGATGGCAACCGTATCATAGTCGTTGGCCGAATCCAATGTGTAATATACCGCTCCCGTTCCGTCACGACTAAGGAAAGTACCCGCATTCTGAGGGGTATCTCCTTTGATCAACCAGACCTGAAAAGCCTCGTTGCCTTCCAGGTTCGGCAGGTTCTCAGCCTGCACAACCAGGTGGGTGCCTTTGTTGTCAATAACGATGGTTGCGAGACCCTGAGCTACAATGTCCTGCGTTGCAGGATTCAGCTTCACTGCCTCGCCAGTCTGCATGCCCTGTGCAGGTTCCAGAGCTGATGCCAGCTGCTCTTGCAGCTGTGCATTCTGCGCCTGTGCCTGCACCAGTTGCTCTTGCGTAGCCGACGAGCCCGCCGCTTGCTGCGTCAGCGAGTCGATCTGGCTCCGCAGCTGCGCCGTGTACACGCCCAGCAACAGTGCCGCGGCCGCAAGGCCGGCACTGGCTATGCGCCAGGCGCTGCTGCTACGCGCACGCGCGCGCGCTTGTGGCTGCCATGGCTGTGCCTGGGCAGCCTCTTCCACCCGGGCCGCACGTTTGTGCTGCGGCGCAAGATCTTCCTGAAGCACCACGGGTGCTTCAGGCTCTGCAGGAGCAGCCGCTGGCTTCGCCTCGGCGCTCTCCTGCCCATGTCCGAGCACGTTGCCCAGCACACGTGCTCGCATGCCTTGCGGCGGTGCTACAGGTTCCGCCGCAAGTGGCAGGAAGCCAGTCACTTCCTGCAATTCCCTTACCTCCTGGCGGCAAGGTTCGCAAGTTGCCATATGCGCTTCAAACGCCGCCACTTCCTCTGCTTCCAGTCCGCCCAGCACATACATCGGTGCCAGATCAGACCACTCCTCATGTCGTTCTATCATGGATGTATGCCCTCCCTTCCCGCGTCCGGATGCAATTCAGCATCGGCCAGCAACTTTTGGAGCTGTCGCATGGCAAGCCTGACACGGCTCTTTACTGTACCCAGCGGAATCCCGAATCGGCTGGATACTTCCTGCTGGGTTAATCCCGCATAATAAATCGATTCTATAACTTGTTGCTGATCACCGTTTAGTTGGGACAACGCCTCTTTAATCCGGGTTCCTTCCCATTTACGCTGCACTTCTTCTTCCGTATTCGTATGCTCATCGGCATAGGCCGCCAGTGTCTCGTGTTCAACTGAAGTAGTCGCTGCCCCTTTTGATTTCCGCCTCAGCATGTCCACTGCTATGTTACGCGTGATCGCAAACATCCATGTGGTCAGCTTCCCCTGTGAGGCATCGTATCGTTCAGCATTATTCCAGACCCGCATAAAAAGTTCCTGAACGGTCTCTTCTGCCGTCATGGGATCACCAACGATCCGGTAGGCAAAAGAATACACCGCTCGCTCATAACGGTCATATAAAAGCTCCAGTGCGGAGGCATCACGTTCCGCAATCTGCCGCATTAACCTGCTGTCCTCCATCGATTCAGTCATGCGAGGGCCCCTTTCTGTTTCTTCCCTCTTATTATAACCTACGCAGAAACTTTTGAAGAGGATTACCCCTATGAAGAAATAGTCTGAGAAATTTTCTGTATCTTTTCAAACTAACCTTTCACTTCCCAACTTAAAAACAGTCCGAAAACATGCTGCTCTGGTCGCGCTTTCCTTTTTATTGCAGAAAATTACAACCTGTGGTATACTATAAGAGTTGTATTAAACAACCTCATATGATTTCTGTCTTCTTTAAACCCCGGAATATTTTCTTCATGCTGCGACCGCAGCGAACTATAAGCACATTTAACCTATGAAGATTGAAGAACCTGAATCACAATAACCCGGTAGTACAGAGTTTCACAAGATGTTCCCATTCACACTGGCGCGGTCATCGGAGCCGCAAGGACAAAAGAGAGGTAGGGCTTTTGTTGTTTTGGATATCACTTATTCTTGAGAAGATTGAAAACATACACAAAGCACCCGGAATTGGGTTCCGGGTGTTTATCCATGTCTACATATCCAATTTAGCACCATCTACAGGCAATTGCTCCCCTCTTCATTGAGAAAAGTCTTCCTTCCACTTATCAGATAATCAGATAAATTCGGATATGCTTTAAAAACTTTTCCATTCTCCCACTGACTGCACTCCTGGATACTTCCTTACTTCCTTACTTCCTTACTTCCTTACTTCCTTACTTCCTTACTTCCTTACTTCCTTACTTCCTTACTTCTCCAATTGTGCAAATAACTTCGGCCTCTAAAGCAAATGTTTACGCTCACCAGACGCTAACGAATCCTGCACACCTTATATTGGGGATTTCTGTGCTATGTAAAATCTAACGAATCTCAGCCACGTTAATCCATGTCACTTCATGAATATCGGCTCCAAACATGCCCAGATTCAGATAATAAGACGTCTACGATTCGTTAAACTTTTGAAATGGCAAAAATGCATGGAATAGCGTCTGTGGAGTTCGTTAAAGAAAGTAATCCCAACGCTCCTTCACTTCTAATAAAAAAGGGACACCGCAGGATGAAATCCTACGCTGTCCCGCTCTGAATCATAGGTACGTTATGCCCCAACATGGAACTCAGACTCGGAGTTTATTTAGAGCACCCAACGCAACGATCTACGATCAGCAAAGTCTCCTTGCACTCCCAAAGACTTAGATAAACATCGTTTTGGAGATGATGACCAGCAAGATGAACAGTACAAGGATCGTACCCATGGAACCCCAGCTTCCGCCGCCATGACCATAGGATACTCCACAACCCTGTTGATAACCGTGCATCATTGGAGCCTGATTGGCATGGTGTCCGTATCCATAGCCATATCCCATTGGCATTGTTCCACAACCATATCCATACCCATGCATTTCATGACCTGTGTATTGGTATCCTTGCATATGCTCATAACCTCCCATATGTCCGTATACGTGTCCCTGTCCGTTCGGTGAATTCGGTTTTACTTCGCTCATTGTTCATTCCTCCTTAACATTTGCCTACACCCCTAAGCTATGTATTCAGCCTACCTCTGGACCGGGCTATCGCCCTCATTTTGACAAAATGGGCGTTTAGCCATGAGGTACCTTCCCCATTTTCGAAGCATACGCCGTCCTTCCATTTCTTGAATTCCACCAATTCTTCCATTCAACCACAAGCTATCTTATCTGCCTGGCTCTCCACCATGCTTGTCCTCTAGAAAAAAAACCCCACCGGTTGCCCGGCAGAGCTCGCCATATTATACCCAGAAAGATTTAGTGATGATTACGAGAAGAATGAACAGAACCAGGATTGCTCCAGTCGATGTCCAGCCGCCGTATCCTACGCCTTCAACTACGTTGCTCATGCAGAACCCTCCTTTACAAATATATTAGGGTCCAAGCGGTTTATTAGATCAAGAATGCTTTAGAGATGATGACCAACAAGATAAAGAGAACCAAGATCGCGCCAGTCGATGTCCATGCGCCGCCGTATCCACCTACTACTCCACTCATGTAAACCCCTCCTTTGATTTGAGGTACAGTTCACTATATGCACCAATCACACATGGGACCGGGCTCAGGTCGAAAATGGGCTGTTTTTTTTCCACCGACTATTCGCTAATTGCACCTACATAAAGGGTTAGTTCTTAAGCCGGAATGTTATGTTCATATATGTTTAAGTCATAAATAAATCCCACGGTTATATCAACCAAATGTATGTACTATCACTCAAAATGGATACCCATACGGTATATTATTAGCTTTTAACTTGTTAAATACAGATAAATTATCTTTTTAGTAATTATGAATACTGAAATCTTTATTTATGTTATTATTTTACTAATAAAATAGAAAGGAGTTTCCATGCCCACCACCTAAACCAGATTATCCCAAACGAAATGATGACCTTAGAAAAGAACCCAACCGATGGGAAGCACATTAGGAGAAATTAGACATAATGAAGAAACTTATTACGATTTTGGCATTAGCCACATTGCTTACTGCTTGTGGTAATTCAGAAACAAATACAACAACCAATAACCAAACGTCCGAAGCATCCAAGGCAACTGAAACTGTCTCAACAGAAGCAAAAGCTACGAAATACACTACATATAGTGGAGAAGGATTTTCTTTTGCATATCCTGAATCCTGGAAAAGCGTAGATACAAGTCAAATGAATGCTCCATCCATTAAAGCTGCTTTTTCAGACCAATCTTCATCAGTCACATTTGCAGATAATATGAATCTGACGATTGAGGCCAGCTCAACCGGTTCAATTAATCCTGAAGAATACGCCAATAATATAGTGGATTATTACACACAAAGCGGTTCAAGCATCGGCATTTCCGATTATAAAAAAACCAGCTACACAAACAAACCTTATAAAGAATATAGCGCTGGTGTCTTGGAAGGATCCTATAAGCATTCCTCGGGTACAGATGTTATCCTTGTGCAGTATCTGATTCCGACCAATACAGAACTCTATACCATGACGTTAACCTACGCCAAGGAAACTTATAATCAGGATGAGATCAAAGATATTCTTGATTCCCTAAGCATTACTGCTTCTCTGGAGCAAACAGCACCAACTGCAACGACTGGAAATTCATCTGCCACAGCATCAGCTGCCGATTTCTTTAATGAGTTAACTCCGTACATTACGGAAGATACAGCCTTCATGGAGCAGGCTTCCTATGATTTCTTTGGCAAGCATAGCGATGTATTCCCTGCCAGCACAGCAGAACTCCGCAAAAAGGCGAAGGATCTCGTTGACACCAATGTGACGACCCGCCATCTGAATAAAAATGTGGCTAACTATTATGATCAATTCGTGCAAGTTAGCGGTGAAGTCATTTCAGTTGAGGAAGATAGCTCGCTCGGAGCAACCTTCTCTATCGTTCATGTCATGGATGAGAACGGAAACGATATTATAGCGTTATATCCTGCAACGACCGGAGATTTGCTTGATGGTGATTACGCCACGGTTATCGGTGCACCAATTACCAACTTCTCTTTTGAAAATGTTGGCGGTGGTTACACCAACGCCACTTTGATTGGAGCCTCATTGGTAGTTGCAGATTAATTGATGATAAATGTGTGTACACAAAGGACCAGCTTATGAACGCTAAGCTGGTCCTTTTTTGTCTTTCAGTTTATAAATGTCAGAAATTCACGTTAGCTACACAATATACACAATCTAAGCTTTAATTAATGACTTATAACATACTGAATAACCGAATATACGGATGTTTACACTAATCCATTAATTAGGTCTCGCCTGATGTGACGTCAGTTTATCCTGAACCGATTGTAACTTCTGTATACTTGAGGCATCCGGTTTATCACGACGGTCGTCAATTTTGACGGATGTGGAAACACGCTGAGCTCCTGACAGAAACGGCGCTTCATGCAGAGCCGCAATTGCTGTAAAGATCTCGTTAAGCGGTCCCTCAATAATGGTGCTCATCGAAGTTAACTGATATGTAATGCCCCGTTGATGTTCCAATACCTTTTGCATGTCCGCCACATAACTGCTTAGACTGGTTGTACCCGTTCCGATTGGAATTACAGTCACTTCTGCTATTGCCATTTTGCTCCGCCTCCTCTGGGCCCCGTGAACAACCGCTGCCGCTAATTTTAGTTGATTTTTGACTATTTTTATTCTACCAGTTGAATGCGTTACAATTCAAACTGACGTGAAGACGTCATTCAAATTGGTCAAAAAATTTTTTTGATAAATCTTCAAATCTTCCAGTCCTTTTCCTTTGCGGATTCCTGGCTTAAATGGTATACTCGGAATTACGTTTTACTGTATCGGCCCACTTTACAAACACAATATGTTGGGTTACAGTATGTTGACAGCTACAAAATGTAGTAACACTAGATTTCTCCGCTTCTATTAGTCACCTTCTGCATTCTCGCGAAAAACAGGATGAAATCACCTCCAAAGGCACGTCCCTGTAGGTGTAAATCGCTTTCTCGAAACAGAGTTGACATGGAGGTTAACGGGGCTGTTTGGACTGCATCCGGTATCCTCAAACTACAGGCACATCTGCAATAGACCAAAGCTTACATAAGCACCCTTTTCTGTCGATATCCAGAACTTCTAAGACAGTAAGGAAGCCAGAGCATCCATGGGCATTTTCAGCCGCGAGGCGGGAGAATGCTTTTTATATGAGCATGTTCTGAATTGTGCTGTTTTGTGCTCCTCAAGTTGAGCGATTTAAGACATGAACTTGTCACCGCCGTTTCAGTCTGCCAAAAGCAACCTTTACCTTTTTCTCACCGTAAGACAACACTCAATTCTTTATATAAAGAATTTCTCCAATTTATATCTTTAACATGCGAAAGCGAGGAATATTCATGCCACAAGTTGTGACCAAGCCGAACAACCGCCAGCTTGCCTTTGATGATATGCGCATCTCGGTATATGCCGACCGTACTCTAGAAGGACTGGAAATGCTGGACAAGGAACGTCTGGTACGTGGGGTAAACAGCAAGCTCCGCCGTGATGAAGTTACCGGAGACGAAATCAGCAACGCTTTTATCATGAGCGCACTGGAACTGGTAACTAAAGAGGAGCCTAATTGGAAATTTGCAGCGGCGCGCTCCCTGCTCACTTCCCTTTACAAAAAAGCGGCTACCAACCGCAGATACAAGTCTTACCCGGACGAGCCTTATGGCGCATTTCACCCTCTTCTTGTAGATCTCGTGAAGAAAGGTATCTACCGCGAAGAATTACTGGAATGTTACACCAAAGAACAGATCGACGAACTTGCTGAGTGCATTGACTACCGCAACGATCTGCTCTTCGATTATATCGGTTTGCTCACACTGGCAGAACGTTACCTCGCTCACGATTTTGACGGAAAAGTAATGGAATTGCCGCAAGAGCGTTACATGGTTATCGCCATGTTCCTAATGCACCAAGAGCCTGCCGAGAGACGTATGGATCTCGTCAAGGAAGCATACTGGGCCATGAGCAACATGTACATGACTGCAGCTACTCCTACGATGTCCAATGCAGGTAAAAAAGTAGCCGGTCAACTCTCCAGCTGCTTCATTGATACGGTGGACGACTCACTCGAAGGTATCTTCGATTCCAACACGGATGTAGCTCGTCTGAGCAAAATGGGGGGCGGCATCGGCGTTTACCTCGGCAAAGTCAGAGCTCGTGGTTCGGATATCCGTGGTCACCAAAATACAAGTTCCGGTGTAATCCCTTGGATTCGCCAACTAAACAATACAGCGGTCAGCGTAGACCAGCTCGGTACGCGTAAAGGTGCCATTGCCGTGTACCTGGACGTTTTCCACAAAGACATTCTGGCTTTCCTCGATCTGAAGCTGAACAACGGTGACGAGCGTATGCGTGCGCATGACGTATTCCACGGCATCTGTCTGCCTGACTTGTTCATGGAGCGGGTATCCACCCGTGGCGAATGGAGCCTGTTCTGTCCGCACGAAACGAAGAAAGTGATGGGCTGGAAGGACGAGAATGGTCGTGCACTCGGACTGGAAGATTTCTATGATGAGTCCTTTGGCGAAGGTGCGTTCCGTGATAAATACGAAGAAGCGGTGAATCACCCACTGCTGTCCCGGATTACAGTACAGGCGATTGACATCATGAAGCGTGTACTGAAATCCCAACTGGAGACAGGTACGCCATACATGTTCTACCGCGATACGGTTAACCGCTCCAATCCTAACCGTGCACACGGTATGGTATACTCCTCCAACCTGTGTACCGAAATTATGCAGAACCAGTCTGCCACTGTAATTGAAAAGGAAGAACTCGTAACCAAGGATGGACAAACTCGCATCGTGATTTCCAAAGTGCCTGGCGACTTTGTTGTCTGCAACCTGAACTCCATCCATCTGGCACGTGCTATACCTCATAATGTATTGGAGCGTCTTGTTCCAATTCAGGTGCGCATGCTGGACAACGTTATCGACATTAACAACATTGAAGTGTTGCAAGCCCAATATACCAACAGCCAATATCGCGCAGTCGGTCTGGGAACGTTTGGACTTCACCACCTGCTTGCTCTCGAAGGCATTCATTGGGAGTCTGAAGAAGCTGTAACGTATAACGATAATCTGTATGAAAAAATTAACTACCTGCTCGTGAAATCCAGTATGGAGCTGTCCAAAGAAAAAGGACATTATCCGAAATTCAAAGGTTCCGATTGGGAAAGTGGTCATTACTTCGACCAACGCGAGTACACATCAGGTGAGCGCGTAGGCGAGTTCGTGACAACCGAACAGTGGAAAGAACTGCAAGCCGAAGTACGACAAAACGGTGTACGTAATGCTTGGTTGTTCGCCATTGCACCTAACGGTTCCACGTCCATTATTGCCGGTTCCACCGCTAGTATTGATCCGCTCTATGAGCTGTTATCTTATGAAGAGAAAACAACTTACAAAATTGCCAATCCGGCTCCGGATCTGTCCGAAAAAACAAGCCCTTATTACCAAACAGCGTTCCAGGTGGACCAACATGCTTCCATTAATATGGCGGCTGCCCGTCAGCGCCACGTCGATCAGGGACAAAGTTTCAACTTCTATGTTCGACCAGATATTAAAGCAACAGAATTCCTGGAATTGCATCTGCACGCTTGGAGAGCCGGCATGAAATCAACTTATTATGTTCGTAGCCGGGCATTAACGATTGAAGAATCTTGATTTTTACGCAAGTTACGTTTTATCCATGGTAGAGAAGATTTACTAGATTCAAGGTGACCACCAGGGCATCCTGTTTTGATTGCAAAATGGCGTTGCCCTGGTTCTTTTTTGCCTAAAACACGATCACAGCATCGCAAGATGTTGATATAGATGCCACATTATACAACCCTAATATATATAAAAGAATTAATGATTACACGATAACGAAGAGGACAGAACAAAGCTGAAGAAGCGGAGCTAAAAGCTTTCTGAAAGAAAGCTACTTCGGAAGCATACACTTCGCCTTTATCACCGGATTTTCCCCTTTAAAAGAGGGAATCAAAAAATCAGGGGATAACAGCGATCGGAAGGTTGTTCTGTCATCGTAGTTATACAGTGCAAATTCATTCAAGGAGTGAACGGAACAATGCAAGTACAGAAAATTTTTAACACCGAAGCCCCTAACCAATCAACACGTATTATTGAAGGTGAATGCTCCGGTATCCTGAACTGGAACGACATTCGCATGCCTCACATGTACAAATTGTACAAAGTATTATTGCTCAACCACTGGATCGCGGACGAGATTCCAATGTCCAAAGATGCTTCCCAGTTTGCTCAACTGGACGAGGAAGAGCAACGTACGTTTAAAATCAACATCTCTCTGCTCGCGGTACTTGATTCTATGCAAACGATGTTTGTTGGTGACGTAAAACGTTACTTTACCGATTCTTCACTCGAAGCGATCTCGGCCATTATCGGACAACAGGAAGTCGTTCATAACCAATCCTACTCCTACGTCCTGTCTTCGATCGTATCTGATCGGGAGCAAAAGGAAATTTTTGAATACTGGAAACATGATCCAGTCCTGCTTGACCGTAACCGTTTCATCGCAGACATTTACCAAACATTCCGGGACGAGCCGTCTCCACAGACGTTCTTCCAAGCTATGGTAGCCGATCTGGTACTCGAAGGTATCTTCTTCTATAGTACGTTTGCCTTCTTCTACAACCTGGCCCGTGACCAGAAAATGATGGCAACCAGCCAGATGATCTCGTATATCCAGCGGGATGAAAACCAACACTGTTACTTCTTCGCTGAAGTGTACAAACAGTTGCTGGTGGACTTCCCTGAACTGAACACACCTGAGAACATGGACTACGTATACACAACCATCCATCGTGCTGTTGAGCTTGAAACCAACTGGGCACATTACACACTCAGCAACGTGCGCGGTATTGACCTGAACGAGTTGGAAGATTACATCAAGTACATCGCCAACAAACGTCTGCGTCTGATGGGTATGGAAAAAGCATATGAAGGTGTGGATGTAAACTGCATGCCTTGGATCAAACCATTCTCCGATGAAGCTCTGAATGCAACCAAAACAGACTTCTTCGAAGCTAAATCCCGTAACTACGGTAAAGTTGGCGACGATAACGGATTTGACGATTTGTAATAAAGAATAGATTATAAAAACAACACTCCCTGAACTGTGGCTATAATGCCTAAGTTCAGGGAGTGTTGTTTAATTCGTATGTACAAACATCATATTAGCGTTGAACTATTATAATTTAATAGAGATATTTCTTAATCTAATAAATTCAAGAATCGTATATAATTCTTGAAATTTTTCATTATTCAATCTTCTCTCATTTACCGTATGAATATGAAACGGGTCATACATCGTAATATTAGCAGGTGTTTCATCAGGATGATAATGAGCATGGAATTTCATAATCAACTCTTTTTGATCATCATACCAATCATACCAATATAACTCGATGAATCCCCCGTTTCGATCTATCTCCTCTACACAGTACATCTTCGATAAATCATTAAAGACAATTGTTTTACGAATAGTTCTAGCACTGCTTGGAAGACCCTGGGCACCATCTCGAATCTCCATAATAATATCTGAAAAATCATTCTCAATAAAACGAAAATTACTTTTCGGTATCTTTAAAGCCAAGACGCTGCCTCCCCAAATGGTGTTTCCAAACTTGTGCATCGGTTTCTTCTTCAGGTGTTAAGTTCAATTTAGTTCCGAGTGTCCGTTCGAATTCCCCTTTGTATTTATCTTCATATAAGGCAATTTGCCCTGTGTGGTAATCCAGGTCACTGACTTCTATTGTGGATTGGCGTTCTGCCTCTTCCTTTTTCCACATAGTCACAATCTCTTTAATCGTCGTTCTCTTACCTGATCCATATACATATGTAGTATCGTCTGGGATGAGATTATGTTTGTTGGACCCGGCTCTTTGAATCCCCATAAAACGGCCTTGATCAATCCAGTTAAAAATCGTCGTAATACTCACTCCAAAAAATACAGATAATTCTTTAGGAGTATAAGAATGTACAACTTCAATAGAAGGAATAGAAGGAACACCACTGTCTGTAATTCCTGTCGGTACATCCACTGCTTGACTTAACGCATGTTTGAGAAGCGTAACATACTTTTCTCTAAAAATATCAGCATCTTCAAAGATAGATTCATCCAGGTTACGGACAAATTCAGCATTATTTTTGACTGCAAATGCCAGCACTTTGAACAGTAAAATGCTATTATCCGAATTACTTAAGCTCTGAACTAACTCAGAAGCAATCTCATCCGTGTTCTGACTAAATATATTCTTCTCAACTCTTGTGATTCCCATATCCATCTCACCTCACACTCCTAGTATAGGATAGTAAAGTTTAACTTTCAACATCATACTTAAACAAAGTTAAACACAACTTAAACTTTATAGATCAAACTTAAAGTATACTTAAACAGTATGCTACGAAGAGCTTGATTTATACATTCTCCAACCAACACATACTTATTATATAATGAAAGAGATTCATACCCCTCCTACGGAAGTGAGGCCTATTCATGGAAAGAGAACTGCTGGAACAAATCAACTTGTGGCATGACCAGGACCAATTCAGTCTCATTATTGAACATATTGAACGAATCCCCGTCTCAGAGCGGGATTATGATCTGATTGGTCAACTCGCCAGAGCTTATAACAATGATGCACGTTACCGCGAAGCCGTTCAACATTTGTTGTCTGTCCAGGAGCAAGGGGTAAACGACCCGCTCTGGCAATACCGTTTGGGTTATGCATACTGTCATATAGCGTGTTATGAACAGGCATTACTGGCTTTTGAGAGAGCTGATGAACTTCTGCCCCATGATGAATCTACCCTTGAATTCCTTCGAGAGATTCGTCCCGAAGCGGACAAGATGCGTCAAGATCGCCAGCGTCATGAAGAGGAACTTGCCGCATTCGAGCAGAGCGGTATACAGAACCATCTAAGAGCCGCTTCAGGGACTTATGATCCCGCAACGTTCTGGGTACAAAGTGATTATGCGCAGGACAATCATGTATCAGAACCTTTTGATGAAGAAGAGATTTTGACTATTGAGAAAGAATTGGGTTACAAACTGCCCGCTTCCTATATTCAACTGATGAATACGCAAAACGGCGGTATCCCTGCGCTCACTGTATTTCCCACCAAAGAAGCGACTTCCTGGGCTGAGGATCACATTGCCATTTCAAGCATTATGGGAATTGGACACGATAAAATATACGCACTCGCTGGTGAGCTGGGAAGTCGGTTCATGATCGAAGATTGGGGATACCCCGACCTAGGGATTGTGATCTGTGATTGTCCATCTGCTGGTCATGATGTTGTTATGCTGGATTATCGCTTCTGTGGCCCTGAAGGCGAACCCTGTGTAGTTCATGTCGATCAGGAAAATGATTATGAGATTACATATCTTGCGCCGAATTTTGAAGCTTTCATCCGTGGATTGGTCGATGAGGATACGTATGACCTGTCTGACGAAGAGAATGAGGACTAAAACCCAGGAGGGTCCGGCCATATGACAACCCGTATTTATTTTGGTTCCAATCAACTTGGCGAAGTGGCCGCAGTTCCATTGCAGGATGCGCTGAATAAGCTTGACCTGGGAACCCTTGAAGATTATCAACGAACGGATAAAGGGGTTATGGGTCAGACACTGCTCATTCGCTCTTCCCGTGGAGAGTATATTCTGAAAGGCAATCCTTTATATGCAGGACAGTTACAGGAAGAAAAGTTCTTTGTAGAACAACTGGCAAAACATACGTCCATCCCTGTCCCTGATCCATATTTATTACATGAAGATACCCATCTGCTAGGCTGGAGTTATGCCATAATGCCACGCCTGCCCGGGAATCACCTGTATGATCCAGCATTCCAGGCTTCGCTGTCACAGCAAGATCAGGAAGAGATTGCCTGTATGTTTGCCCATACTTTGGCTGAACTGCATCGCTGGAAGGTGCCTGATGCCGGGGAATATGATCCTGTAGCGCAGCAGATTGTTTCCTTTGCAGGCGATTATCTGGACTGGTTGTACGGAACCATTCGTCACTGGTTACATGATGCTGAACAGTACTCGGTGATTACGGATGAAGATGTTCAGTGGGTGGACGAGCAATTCAAGAATGCTGAACCGGCATTTCGGTCCAGGGCTGTTCCGTGTTTTGTTATGGGAGACTTCAAGGTCGAGAATATTCTGATACAAAATCTGGACGACCGTTCTTCAGGGTGGCAGATTAGTGGTCTGTTCGATTTTACAACGGCCTATTTCGGAGACGGTACAGCCGACCTAACCAAAATATCCACCAGGTATGTTCGTGAGGGTCAACCAGAACTGGCCGCACAGTTCCTTCGCTGCTACCGGGATCTGGTCTGTGCAACAGATGCGGAGAAATGCCAACACTTCCGCACACGTCTCAGCATGCATCTGCTCTATCAACGTATCTTGTGGTGGGGGGAAGCCAAAGCGACAGGACAAGTGACGTGGGCAGCCGACCTGCCTTTTGCACAGTGGGCGCAGCAGTCCATCAATTCGATTGTCGCATTGTTAGATTAGTAGAATGTATCGTTCCATATATGTCGCCCAACATGCGGGCGCACGTATAAAACCGCCAGAGATCATCCTTGATCTTTGGCGGTTTTCCTCATCTCACTATATTTCAGTCAACGATGGAATCTCTCAACTTAAGCTTGTGCAACGGGTGACTCCTGATGTTTCTGCAAAAACTCCAGCATCCGGCGGTACACAAGAATCTCGTTTGTCTTCCTGGAGAAGCCATGACCTTCATCATCCAAAACGATGTATTCCACATCAAGTCCCTTGGACTGGAGCGCAGCCACGATCTGATCGGATTCGGCCTTCACGACCCTTGGATCATTAGCACCCTGAATGACCAGCATTGGATTCACCATCTGATCGAGATACGTAATCGGTGAATCCTTCGTTAAACGTTCGCGGTCACGGACCGGATCACCCAGCCAGTTATCCATCATCGGTTTCCAGTCTTCCGGTACGGATTCCAGGAATGTGAACAAGTTACTTGGCCCAAAAATATCGACCGCTGCCCGGAAGAGCTCCGGATGGCGACCTGCCAATAACAGGGTCATATATCCCCCATAACTTCCACCTACCACAAACAACCGCTCTGGCGATGTAATTCCCTGATCAAACAACCAGTTGATCCCGGCAACACAGTCCAGCCTTGGGCCTTCGCCCCAGTCCCGCTCAACCAATTTGACGAATTCCGCACCATATCCGGTACTGCCCCGGAAGTTAGGTGCAAAGATATGATAGCCCTGAGCGAGCATCATCTGGAACATCGGCCGAAAAAACTTTGCTTCGGAAGATTGCGGCCCACCATGAGGCCAAAATACGGTGTAACCATTGGCCTGCTCTGGTTTTGCTTTGAACAAGAGAGCTTCGATCTCCAGTCCGTCGTAGGAGTTATACCGAATAACGTCAGGGTACACGAGATCACTTGGGTCCAGTCCGGTTACCCGATTGGCAGTCAGCGGCTCCCAGGACTCAGCACCTGCTATTTTGCGATAAATGTTATGCGGTTGGATCGCTCCACGTCCGAGGATATACACATTGCCAGCCTTTGTAACGTTCACCTGCTCTATCGTATCCAGCGGCATCTCTATGCGCCGAGGCTCATCGGCATTTTTGCCCAATACGTACATACGATTCTCCGGCCCTGTAAGTGTCCAGAAATATAAGGTCTCGGAAGCCTGATGCCAGCGGATGAACTCCACATCTTCCCCTTCGATTCTGCACAATAAGCGGAATTCGCGGGTATCGATACGGTATTCAGCCACATAGGCGTATGCGGAGTCATCATTGGTAATGAGCAGAAGACGATTATCATCTGCAAAAATCAGATCAGATACCTGACTATGGCGTTCTGAGACTGGCAAAATCTCCATTTCCTCATTGTTACGATACAGATGCGCCGTCTGATACGTATTGGAGTACATTTTTAAAATGACATAACTCTTCTCGTCAGGACTTACAGCCACCAGGCTGCTCGTAACCTCTTCTCCACTGTATAACAGTTCATCTTCCCCTGTCTCCAGATCGATGCGGCGTGAATTCAGATAATTCGGATTACCCGCGCTGGTGACATAATAGAGACGCTGTCCATCCTCGGACAACTCAGCGAAATAACAGCGATCATTCGGTTCCGCCGGAACCACGGGCAGTGGAACACCACCCTCGGGTGGGAGTGCATATAGATGATAGTTCTCATCTCCATCCCGATCAAACGCGGTAAGAAGATGACGCCCCTGCGGGTCTGCTTTGATAACTTGACTGCTCTGATTCAAGTACGTTAAAGGATACGGGTATCCTCCAGGCAAATGCATCGCCCAAATATTCGGCTGACCGTTCAGATTGCTGTCCATGAACAAACGTTTCTCGTCTGCCGATACGGCAAAATGTGAAATACGGTACGTCTGAAAATATTGCTCGACATCCGGTTTAGGGAACTGAATCATGACAAACCTCCTTGGAATTGAACCAACGAATTTAACATTGGTAAATTAAGGTACCATTTGTCCATATTATAGGTAATGCCAATGTTTAGACAATAGATATGTAAGATTTAATTACCAATTCCCTCGTAGCTTTGTATATGATTATCCACATTCATCCAGCGTATCAGTGGTATCTCCCTCCCTGTCACGCATAATGATGCGGAGTAGCTTTTGCCCATTTTCAAAGACTGCAGCACATACTTCTGTCCGGCCCATTCCAGCAATTGCTCATGATTTCGTATCGCTTGTATCGTATTTAAATTTCTCCACTGTCCACATAAAGATTGACCTGAAGCCTTGATCCAGGCCTCCTTGCCTGTGAGGACTTTCCACAGCAGGGAAGAAGAATCCTCACCGGAACATATGGCTTCCAGCACATGATCCCGCTCTTCTTCCGTCAGGAAACGTTGGATGATGGCTTTCTCTCGCAGTAGTGGACGTACCCATTCCACATCCACGCCAAGCTCGTTGTTAGTGGATGTAACCGCCAGTACACATAGCCCATTCGTATGCGAAAGGCTGAATTGCGGACCTCCCACGAGATAAGGCTTTCCGGAAGTGCCGTATTCAAATCGAATATCCCTTACCTGAAGCTGCATGTACTGTGCCAGTACTCTTCGCAAGAAAACCCTTGAAATCATCCAGCAATGAGCCTTTAGACGTGAGGTTTTGCTGATTCTGACCATACGTTCATGTTCTTCTGAAGTCATTGCATCGGAGTCCATGGCAGCCGCTGTCTGCAGTTGATCCTCCCTTATGGGCAAAGTCTGTGTCCAAATGTGGACCTCTGGTTCTCCTGAAAACGGCATGGACGTATCATTCCCTTGTGCCCTCATTGCCAGAAGGCTGCTGATTGTTCCGGTTCTGGAATCCATAAGGCCCTCCTCCCTATGCGGGGTTACATACATGCTAACGTATAACAACCATCCGCAGACGAGTAGACGTTGCAATAGTTCTAAGACCACTCCTAACCTCTTCTTCTGTCAATTCAAGTGCATACGTGCCAAGCTGTATATAATCCAGTCCGATCACCTCATATTCGGAGACGTGCATGCATCGCTGTTTTAACGAATCCATGTCTGCATAATACTTGCTTAACCACTTCATCCGTGCATAGTTGAAGTTGGATAGGGACAGCGTTCCGTTCTGAATATGCTCACACATCTCTTCAACCCGGTTATATAAAGAAACGGGATCAGCTGAATACCCACAAGCGTTCGAAAAGGCAAATTCCTTACGATAATAGTGGTCCCATTCTGCACCTTTATGAAGCAGACCCAACTCCATACATTCCGCATGGAAATCCGAAGTTTCACCCAGTAAAGCTTCAATGCCGATCATGCAAGCGACTTGCTCTTTTAAATGCATCCCATCTTCGGCACGGAACCCATACCTTACAAGTGGCAAGGACAATCCGCATTCAATCTCTCGATATTGCTTATTGGAGTCCTCGCCCAAATAGTCGAGTGTAACTTCTGGCAGGTAGGCACCATTCAGTGGTTCCATCGCAGGGAATTTTTCCAGCATATCCGTAATGAACTCCGTTTCAACCGGACCGGCAACCGCTATCGCCATGCTCCCTGTGGCATAGTGAGTGTTGTAGGCATGCTTCAGCTCATCCGTTGTCATTTGGTACAGACTATCCGGTGTACCTGCAACATCCATCGTGATGGGGTGATTGCTGCCATACATCATCTGAGTCAACTGCTGCAAAGCTCGCCAGGAGGGCTGGTCTGCATACATGGACAGCTCCTGATGAATGACGGACCGTTCCTGTTCCACATGCATCGGGGTGAAATATGGAGCAGCTAGCATGCCGGTGAACACCTCCAGACTTCGTTTCAAATCGCCTGTGCAGGCCATTTGATAAGTCGTTACATCGTAACGTGTCAATGCAGATGTCGAAGCTCCCAGAGTATGAAATAACGGCTTGACGGGCCGTTGATCCGGATTGTAGAACATCATATGCTCAAGGAAATGTGCTCTGCCAGGTAGGGCTCCATCATGGATTGAGCCATAGGACACGGACCACGAAACAAAAGTATGATGGAACTGGGGTTCGGGGAAAATGTGGACCGACAGACCATTGGATAAACGCCTGCGGACAGGTGCGCTATTCACAATACTATTCATGAGTCACCTCCTGCACTGGTGCGGAATATTCGCTCTCAGGATACAAAATCCAGGTGACAGCCTTTTTCATGCCAGAGGCTACCTCAGCCACTTGTTCCGCAGTAACGCAGGATATGGCTTCCAGGAATTGCGGAGTTGTCATCTGGACCCGGTTGAGCAATCGATCGATATGAAGGTTGACCACCTGCTCAGGCAGATCGTATCCCACTTGCACATAATGCATCACATTCTGAATAGCTCTATTCAGCTCCACTTCCTGAATGTCTCCCCTGCATATCCTCAGCCATTCAGCGTCTATCGCTTCAAGGACCTCTGTCACATATCCACTGTTTGTTCCCGTTGTCACATGAAGCATTCCCCGATAATCATCCAGCGTGCTGTAGATCTGATACACCCATTGCTTTCGTTCACGAAGCTCAGATTGAAGCCTGGAAGCTGGCGTTGCGCCAAACAGGGAATGAAAAAGAAACAGGGCAGGATAATCCGACGATCCATACGTCACTTCGGTGGTAAAGGCCGCATTAATCTTGCATTGCTGAACATCCATCAGTTCAAGCATCATCTCGCCTTCCTCCCGGTGCTCAGCAGGTTGATCTTGCTCGATCACAGATGGAGTTGCTCCCCCATCAGTCGTGAAAATCGAAGGCAAAAAGGTCTCCATGACCTGAGCTATCATCACATCCGATTGGAAATCACCAATCACATGAATATGTATTGGGCTACAAAGCACTTCCCGGTACCATTCCTGCAATTTACCATTACGCACACAATGTTGCAGTTGCTCCAAGTCGGCATCCCTGCTTCGTCCCGCATACCCAAGCCACTCCAGACTGCGCCCCCGTATCACCTTGTCCCAATCGGAAACAGCATAGCCAGCATGATATTCTGCCCAAACAAGTTCCTCCTGGATCTGCGCTTCATCAAAATCAAATCCGCCCTTAAGGCTCGGTTCGAACATCATGTCTGCGAGCAGCTTCAGCGCATCGAGCGTCCGTGCATCGGTCCCGGGCAGCAACCCTGCAGGGATACGCAACCAGATGGATGCAAGCTGAGTCTCCCCCTTCTCCTCCAATTCGCACCTTAGCTCATCGGCATACATAGACCATAGTTGCTGCTGTAGCTTTCTTTTGCCGAGAGAATCCTGCCTGAAAAGCAGCCGCACAATGACTGCAAATACCGCTGAGGGAATCCTTCCCTGTTTGTTAACGATACCAAGGTGGAGATAACAGTTGGCGTATTGGCTTGTTGGCATCACATGGACCGATAGACGATTGTACTGCTCCGTAATGAAAGACTGCATCCTTGCCTCCCCCCTTATCTGACGGTTAACCCAAATTGTAGATCATGCCACTCGCGGTGTTCAGTCCAAGCTGACCGAATCCCTCCAGCGGCTTGGAGAACCAGTCCACCTGACTCTCAGCTTCCGCTGAATGAAGATTAGTCTCATCCTCTTTCCAGTGAATCACTTGCTGATGGTGACGGTCCCAGAATCTCCATAATGCAGGCTGCTTCAGCAGTTGATTGCGAAACGGCTCATATACACGTCCTGCTGATTCTTGAATATCCCCTTCTAAAATGAAAGGCGGCAAGAAAACAATTTTGGAACGAAAATCTTCAGTCAATGTCATGAAATAGGGACATACAGGCTTGCGTGTCTTGGCTAAAATACGAAAAATACCGCTCCTCGTCCGGATGCGTGAACTCAGGAAAGGAAGCTCCACTGCGCGATTATCCGCGTTGAACCCAGTCTGACCATCTACGAAAAGGTTGAATGAACCTCCCTTCCGCAAATGAGAATATAATCGTATGCCAATCATCTCATCCTCGGCATTCAACAGATCAGCACCTGCAAACTGCCGTAGGGTATTCCAGGACGATAGCTTCTGTTCCTGCTCTACGGTACCTTGTTCAGCCACCAGATAGAAGGGTAAGCCGGACTTCATGTGGCCTGCGCGAATCTCCTGTCCGATGGTAATCATGTTATGCCGGACGAATCCATAATGCCAGCTCAACAAGGCCCCACCTTCCTGCAGCGTCGCTTGCAAATGTTCAAGCCCCTCGACTTCATCCCAATCCATAAAGGAGTAAGGGTTTTTTTTGTGTTCATCAACCGTCCGCAAAAAAGCCAGATAATCCATCCAGATCAACTCCGGTGACGTTTCCAATTGAAGAGGCGAAAGTTCCTTAACAATATTCATTAGCGCATAGAAGAATCCCAGTCGAATTCCGTCTGTCTTTTCCCGATACAGCTCCTCCCTGACCTGTTCCCGATGTAACGTATATAATGTACGAAAATCCTTCATCCTTACACCTCCTGTATACCCTGATTCATGAATACTCCCGCTCCCGACAGCATTCCTTCCCTGGCTGCGCTAGTTCTAGAAGACGATTCAAACCGCCGACGATTCCGGTCGATACCATCCATCATATAGACCAACATTCGAAGCGCCAGCTCATATTGTCCAGGAATGTGCCGATCCGATTGCACACCCTGTCCTTCAACCATATCCATCCCTTCATAAGATAACGGGACCTCCAGCGCTGCAATAACGCAGTCTCGAATGTTCTGCCACGTCGGTCCTGCAGCAATCGGAAAATCAACAAACGGGAAGCTTCCCGGATCAAGGGAATCCAAGTCAAAAGTTAAATAAGCCGAGTCGACATCGTACTTCTGCCTTACCTCGTTCAGAACATGGCTCACCCTCTCGGGTGTCATATGCTCTGCCGATATCTGAATCAAGCCAGTATGGCTGTACATCTGATCTGCTGAGCGAAGACCACGCAGGCCGATCTGTACAACAGCAGCAACCGTACCCTGCTCTAGCAGATGTCTTACAAAATTGGAGTGACTGGGATGCTCCTGATGAATGGCATCGATACCGCAATCATGATGGGCATCGAACTGTACCAGCACCCTTCGACTGCCCGTGGCCTTTGCCATCATCTGAAGCACAGCATGCGTAATAGAATGGTCTCCGCCAATGCAGCACAATAGCGCCTGTTGATCCAGCGCATGATCCAGTGCGGCCGCAAGCCCCTTTTGATAAGGAACAGCTGTATCCGCCTCCGCTTCATTCATAAGACAAGTACCCCAATCCTGCATGGTTACGCTCTCAAGCAATCGTCTCCCACTTCCAATATCGTACAAGCTCGAATTCCCGGACTCTTGTAACGATGGATAGATGACCTTTTTCCACGATTCTACACGTAACGCATGCGCAAGTCCGGCAACGGAGGAGTTTAACATGCTTGTCCCACCAGAATGAGGGATACCCAAGATCCCCAGTTGAGGAGCCCGATGACCGATGAGAGGCTCATACAAAAAAAAAGGCGCTTCCGCAGGTTCCACCCCCGGCAAATCCGGGGGGCGTTGTGGCTCCAGCTCTTTCGCAGGTTCCAGCTCATAAAACTGACTGAACGTTTCATCCGCAGCGATCCACGTATCTGCAATGCGACGTACCAGATAAGCAGGTTCTGATGTTGTCATGCAAAAACCTCCTGTACGTAGTTAGAGTCAAGTCTGTGTGGAATAGCTCTTATTCGGCAACGTCGCTTCACCATCTGTACTGATGTCCTTATCCGCAGACGATTCCACATATTCCCGCTTCAGCATTCGCATGAAAGGCAGCAAGAACGACGACATGCCGACCACATTCATGCCAGCAATCACCGCATAGAAGTAAGTAACCTCATTGAAGGCCCGAGTCAGTCCCCAGCCAAGTGCGATAATAATCAGAAAATACACCGCATTCAGGAGTATGGCCTGGTATCCGCGCCCGCTCTGTTCCATCGTCAGCAACGTTGTCATCATGGGACCCATGCCAATATAGGAAAGAGCCACGATGGACAGATACCTTGCCGCTTCGGCTCGGGTTGCTGCGTCTTCGATCAGAAATGCGATAAGCGGATCTCGCCAGATCCAGACGGCAACGGCAATGATCACGTACAGAACAAAGGATTGCAGCAGACCTTGGCGATAGCTTGCATAGGCCCTTGGCCGGTGTGGCGACTGCAAATTATGATTGATGATAATGCCGATGGCCGATCCAATCACGATACCCGGCAGGATCGCCATCGTCTGAATTCGATAACCAACGCCAAAGCCAGCAACCGCCCCTTCGCCAAAGTGACTAACAATTTTATTGAAAAAAAATGTGCTCAGAAAAATCATGCAGTACGAGATGAACACAGGAATACCGACATGCCTGAGGGCCATCAGATGTTTTTGGGCAAAAGCAAAGCGTTCAAAGATCATTTCCCGACGAATGAACAGAATCAGCAGGGAGATGGCCAAGGACAAGACGGAAGTGATCAGGTTGGCATAGATGATGCCCTTCAGATCCAACCCGAAGACCGACACAAATGTATACACAAGAGCAATGTTTAGCATCGCCATCCCAACCGCGTTCCACGAAGCTGCCTGTGCCCGGCCCAGTCCTCGTAACGCCGCACTGGTCACCGCCGCCAGGACAGCCGGGATGCTCACTGCCATCATGCCCCCTACGTACAGCGTAAACATGGGCCCAATGTCGGCAGGCACACGGTAAAACCATGAGAGCACAGGGGTCAGTAACATCACAATGCCCCCGGTCAGAATGGCAAGCAGCATTGCACTGCCCATCATGTGCACGAACAGCTGGGTAAATGCACGTGAGCCCCCGGCACGACTGCGCGCCACCGCGACCTGAACAGACAGCTGCATCGCTTCGATGATGGCAATCATGACGAATGAGACAGGAATATACAATGAGAGCACATATAATACACTTTGACTCGTATGACCCAAGAAGAATACATTGGCCAGTTGTGTAATCACGTTAACCAGAGAAGCGAGCAGCATCGGAACGGCCGTACGGAATAACAAACGATGGATCGAGCCGGCCGTATAATCGATCCCCTGCATGGGGTTCACCTCCACAATTCATGAAGTCTTGATTTCTTGATTCATTGTAAGCCTGCTGAGGATCGGCAGACGTATCACATGCACGCAACAAGCCGATATCATCCGATCGTCATCCCATGAGACGAGCATGACCCGATCATCCGGCCTGATGATCCCCCGCTCTAGCTTATCTGCCAGCTGTATCCATACATCACCGCTCTGATAATCGGTTCGTGGTACGCAGATGGTCTTAGAAGGGGAAATATGCAAAACAGCACTGCCATTGAGACGTAATCCCAGTCTCGACTGAAGAATGACATGCACGGCTCCATGGCTATCCATCCATTCGCGGATCATGCCGAGTGCCTCGGATGAAAAAGCCGTGGCATCATCCGATCTAATGATCCGTTTTCCCGCATAGTGTATCTGCAACGCTCCTTGACCAAGGCCTACCTCAAGCGCCACCGCCATGTCGCCCAAATCACCCTTAGGTTCAGATGGTTGACCATATGCAATCTGTCCATCGTCATGGAGAATTCGCTGCTCCACCAGAACAATCGCAGTCCGTTCGTTAGGAAGCATGCTCCAAAGAGCAACCTGAATGGCCTCGGTGCCTGCGAGCGCACCCATATGGGTAATACCAAGTGGATGATCAACTCGCCACGGCGCCGTTTCAAGCATTCGGGCAAGTGGAGCATTCAGCGCATGACGTTCTGGACAGGTTTGGGCTAGGATCAACCAATCCCAATGCGGCTTTGTACCCAACTGCTCCAGCACCATAAGCGCAAGATCACCGGCTGTCACCCGTCTCCCGTCTGCCATAAGGGAGCGAGTCAGCGTTCCCACGCGACCATAGTAGTGATCCTCCATGTATATGTGCGGCGATACGTAAACATAATCATCCGGTGTTGGCCAATCCAGCGTGTACAGATGATCCTCCGCAGTAAGCCAGCAAATATGATCCACATAGATTGGTGCGCCAATATCACCATGAAGTGAATCAGACATGCTGCATCTTCCCGTTGGCATACGCCTGAAAAACGCTAATCTTCTGAATGGACGTTGTGCCTTCCATGAACTCAAAGGCCCTTGCATCGCGATACCATTTGTTCAACAGAGGATGCTCCAGCATGGAACCTGGCCCCATCATCTCCAGTGCCCATTCCGTCGCTTCCTCGGCAACTGACGCAGCCCGTATTTTACTGAGGGAAGCCAGATATCCCTTATTCGCATCATGGTCAATCTCTACTGCTGCATTCCGAATCATGCTGCGTAGCGCATGCAGACGCATCTCCAATCGCTCCAATTCTGTCTTTTCACGTTCTGTGAAGATCGTTCTGTGCTCCACAACATAATCATAAGCAGCCTGTGCAACACCAAGCGCCAATGCCGCCACACTAGGGCGCATCCGGTGGAATGTACGCAGTGCTCCCCACAGTCCACGCTTGGTTGGGCTTAAATGACGACCCAGAATATCTTTCTCTTCCAGTGGGAAAGCCTCGAATTGCAGATGGCTGAGTTGCAGACCGCGAAGCCCCATCGTGTCCAGCGGGGTTGCTGTGAAACCCGGCAGAGAAGGATCAACTATAGCGACCTGAATGCCCAGAGGCGTACGATTGGTCTGGGCAAATACCAGTCCAATACTCGCCCGGTGTCCGTTCCCAATGTAGAATTTATGTCCGGTTAGCTCCATTCCCCCATCCGGATGTCGCGTAATCCGCGTGCTGATCTCGGTTGCATCTGAACCCTTCTCCGGCTCTGACAAGGCAAAAACAGCCCAGGCCGGACCTTTCAGAAAGTGGCTATAAAAGCGCTCCTTCTGTTCCTCATCGCCCAAGTCAATCATGACGATGCTGGACATGGAAGGCCCAGGTCCTCCCAGAAAAACGCCCGCATCTCCTGCGGACAACTGCTCGATCGTAATGACTCTTTCCAGCGAAGAGAGTCCATAATATCGATCCTGACCTATGGTTACAATTGGCTGGCCGCCATACTCCGGGGGAATCATCATATGATTGATGGCCTGCAGGGCAGACGTGTGCAAAAAATCGGTGAGTCGGTCTGGCTCCCGGTCAATCGTCTGGCCGATCTGACGAAGCTCCACAGCATACTGCTTCATCACATGCTCGAATATCGCAATTGTTGATGGAGTAATCATCAATATTCCTCCTTAGCTGGCAACAGCATGTTTTTCACCAGTTGGCCTGCATATGTATATGCAGATACGCCATGTCTCAAAAAACCGAAACCGCCGCCAAGACGTTGAATCTGTCTGAAAGCTTCGTCCAATTCCTGATGTATCCACGCATGAACCCGGACCGATGGAAGACCTGGATTTGCTGAGAGGAAGCGGTCTTCAGGCAACGTTTCCGCCATGTAGAGCGTTGTCAGGATGTCAGCGACCATGCCTTTCACGAGCTGGTGCTGAAACGTGGATTGCCCGCCCGATATTCGCACCGACAAATGCCTGCGAACCTGCTCCAATCCAGCCTTGCACAGCTCTACGCGGAACTCAAGCAGGCGTGTTCTCAGCTCATTCGAGGTCACTTTCTCGCCTGATGTCTCTGCCTTCTCGCCCTCGTTCGGCTGTACCCGGCATAACAGTAGTCCAGAGGGCTCAAGCATCCGATCCTGCACATGAACGGCATGTAGTTGGTTCCAACGATACAGCCCTGCTGATTGTTCATGCCAAAGTAAAGCATCTTGTTCCATGAGATGAGCGGTTGCGAGCACGTAGGGACCTGTTGCCAAAAGCACTGGACGATTGTTCACCAGTAAGGTTTTTGCCTCCAACATTTCCGATATCGGAGCTACGGGGTTGCCTGCTGCCTTTGATCCGACGGGCTTAGCATCTGGGCCCTGGAATTCAATAACGTGCATTGTCATTCCTCCTGTTCATTCTTCTTCGCATCCTCCATGCTCCACCAGTGCAAAACCAAAAAAACTGCCGAGCCCGATACTGACCATGATGGAGCGTCCCTTCCTACACACCCAGTCCTGCTCCAATCCCGAACTCAGGTTAATGAACGGGTCGGTGGAAAAGTTATGTCCGATTCGCTGAATGTTATCCAGATATATCCGTTCAAGTCCAACTCCCGTACGTCGCGAGAATTCCTTCCAGGTAGTCCAGTTCACATTATGGGGAAAAATATGATTCACATCTTCGAAACTCAGGCCTTGCGTTGACAGCAGCTCTTCCATCCCTTGAATGATATGGTCCACATACAATCGGTTAAATGCCGAGATCTCATCGGCGGTTGCATGATAACCAGTATGGAACCGGGTATCTCGCAGCACATGCGCCGCCTGAACGACATGCTGACAGCTCTCTCTGCTCAATAGAACAGCTACGGCAGAATCACCCAGAATGGCCGATTTGCGCAGATAGCGCCATTCGGGAGGCAAAAAATTGAATTGATCCGCACAGATCAACAACACATTCCGAATGTGAGGCTGCGTTTGCGAGATTCGCTCAAGCCATTGAAGAGCGGCTATCGACGATGCACAGTTCATTTGGGATATGCCATAGAACGGTACATGTTCAAGCCCGAAGCGCTGAAGGACACGCTGCACAAGCCTGTAATCGCTCGGTGTCTGCACCTGAAAGGAATGGACATAGAGAACAAGGTCGATTCCGGAAAGGGCAGGTCTGGTCTGGAGCCGTTCCACAGCCTGTGCGATCGTATCGTCAAGCATCTGGCCCGGTTCCGTTACAGGCACACCTTCCAGGCGGTGGTACTTGCGCAGAAACTGAAGCTCGCCTTTTCCAAGCTCCAGGGCAGCCAGCACCTCTTCCGGCTGCTGAATCTGTTCAGGCAAATAGACGCCAATATCCACAATACCGAACCCCAATGTTCTCCCTCCTTCTGCGATTAGTGTCCATTCATACTCCATTCACAAGTTCGGATCAGCAAGGCGTGAACAAACGAATCCGTCTGCTCCAGATGCATAAGACATATGTACTCGCCCCCGTCCTTCTCTTCCAGTAACTCCTGTAATGCGAAGAATGGCGCTGCACTCCAGCGCGATGGATCATAATAACTCTTCGATCCACACTCCCTGTACCAAGCAGCCTGATTGCACAGCTGCTCCAGATCAGGATGGATGAGCAGGTTAATCTGATTCCGGTGAATGGATGCCCTGACACATAATCGATCAAGTACCATCTCCGCAGTATCGGCTACGGAATGCTCGGCATGTCGCATCTCTACACCAAGCAGGGAAGGTCCTACGCCTGTCATCCGATCAAGGTATATGGCTGCGGCCGTGTCCGGTCCAGGCGGCGAAACAAGTTCCATCGTTTCATAGGGGAGAGCCGTCTGATCCATGACCAGCAGCATGCCTTTCATGTAACCTTCTCTGCCCAGATAATGCTGAAGCATGTGGAGCGCCGCAAAAGGAGCACCAAAACCAAGATCATTTACAGCAAAACTGATAAAACGGGCCTGATAACGATCCATCAAATAATTCACAATTGATATATCCGGGCGGGTATTCGGAAAATTGTATGCCAGCAGCAACACATCCACATCCTGCATGACCCGATCAAGTCCCGTCTCTTCCAGCAGTTCCACACTCATCTCGTGATAGGCATTGTTGTTACGCCCCTGCAAAAGTTGAACGTCGTACTTGATCTGAGTACCTGCAAGCATATCTTGATGAAATCGCAGCAGTTCCGGATGTTCGAACGGAGGCTTCTTCTCCGAGAACAACCTGACTCCCATCTCCCGTATGGCAACAGGCGAAGCCATCAGGCCGCAATGAGCTGCTTCTCAATATAAGCAGCCAGGGAGCCTACCGTATCAAATACATCGGGCTCCAGATCATCCGGGTCAATCTCCAGACCTTCAATCCGGTCTTCCAGCGTCATCAGTAGTTCCAGAACCGAGGTCGAATCCAGGTACAGCTCGTCAAATAAAGATGTGCTTAATTGAATATCCTCCCTGGCTTCCGTATTCAACACTTCAGCAAGGGCACCTTTGATCTCTTCAAGCAATACTGCAGTTGTCATGATCATCATCTCTCCTCATCAATTGGTTATTGCCGTATGGGATATTTTAATCAAGCGTTGCTTGGACAGTAGATCCTGCGGAGTATCCCGCTCACGGATCAAGTGAGCCTCCCCAGCGACAATCAGCACTTCCGCCGGACTTCCATGACTCAAAAAGTGTGTGGGAGAAGCCGTTGGTCCGTAGGCCCCCGAATGAAAAACACCGATTAGATCGCCCCGTTCAACAGGAGGAAGCAATACCCGTTTCCCAACAACATCATTCGGCGTACATAAGGGACCCGTAATATTGTATTCGGCTACAGGGGACTCCCCATAACGCGTCAGGGAGGCAATCGGAAAATTACGCTTCACGTAAGAACCTGTGCCCACCGCCGCCATATGGCAGTTCGTTCCACCATCGGTTACGACGAAGTGCTCTCCATACGATTGCTTGACGTATAGAGCTCGACTGACCAACATACCGCAGGTGCCTACCAGATATCGCCCAAGCTCCATGAACAGCCGGGTGTTGGTATGACTATGCCGAAACGATTCGAACATTGGATTCAACTGTTCTGTCAGTGCGGCTATGGATAGGAACTGCTCACCTTCATGGTAGGGCACGCCCAATCCCCCGCCTACATCGACCATACGCAGCGTGATATCCAGCTCGTTCTCGATTCGATCAGCCAATTCCAGAATATGGCGGGTATTCTGAACGATCGGCTCTACATCCAACATGCGGGTTCCCATGTACACGTGAAGTCCCATGATCTCCACATGGGAGAAGCTCTCGAACTGTTCTTTCCCCTGGAGCACACTTTGTTCATCCATACCAAACTGACGTGGTTTGCCACCCATGGTCAGCCTGGAGCCTTTAACAGAAAAGGATGGATTCACTCGCAGCGCCACCGGCACGATTCGCCCCTCACTTGCAGCGATGATCTCTATGCGCTCCAGCTCCTGGAACGATTCACACACGATCGCATATATGCCCAGACGTATGCATGCCGTAATCTCGTCATCGCTTTTTCCGGGTCCAAGGAAAATAATGCTTTCTGCTGCTACTCCAGCCTGTACAGCCGTATGCAATTCGGCCAGGGAACATACCTCTGCCTGTGCTCCCATCTCCCGGAGCATGTGTACGATCGAAATATTGGGATTGGCCTTCAATGAATAGAACAGCTCCACTTGAGGCGTAAGCAATCCCCTAAGCTCCTGATACACCTGCTGCAACACATCCCCGTCATATACATACAGCGGGGTCCCGAATCTCTCGGCGATGTCCGAAACAGGCAACTGCTGAATCTGATATTCCTTAGACACTCACATCACCTCATTAATGGAAGATAGGACGGCTTCTATCGCTTCGTCGATCACTCCCAGCCGTTCAGGGGAGGACGCAATAATCACGCCATACAGACGTCCGGAGAACAAGGTCCCCTCACTTCTGAATGCCGCATTGACTGTGGCAAAATTATTAATCAATAATCCTTCGCCGCGTTCCGGTTCGAACATCAACGTACCCAACCGGGAACGAAGTACTCCGTATTCCAGCAGGTGATTGAGCCGGAGCGTATATTTTTTCGCCAATCCACATTGATCTTCGGGCAGCCATTGATACTGAATGTTGGTCTGATAGGTAGACATATTAAACCTGGCATTTATCTCAAGATTGGGCCAGATTGTACCGTCCTCGTCCAGAATGGCGTCCATGCCGGCAATGCCGTAGTATCCATCTCGATACAGAGCTGCTCCAATTCGCATGGCCGCTTCACGAATAACCTCAAGTTGAACATCGTTGAGCCGCGAAGGCATGAGATGCCCTTGATGTACGCCTTGCTCTACCAACGATTCCTTTACGCCAAGAAACTCGACTCCACCGGATCGATCGATGAGAATCTGGTAATTCAGGTCACAGATTTTATCAATCCATTGTTCAAGCACGTAGTTGATTTGTCGAATTCCTTTTTTGCTAGCCTGTTTCTCCAGCATGCTCATGCATTTGTGAAACCTGGCTTCATCGGTGATGACGGTAATTCCCTTGCCTGATACACCCATGGAATCCTTCAGCACAAGGCGTCCACCCTGCTCTAGAACGGCCTTTAGCTGATCGAAACCAGACACCAGTTCATCCAAAGACGTGCATTCAACGCCTGGAATTTGGCGAATACCCAGCTCCGCGTTGAGACGGCGGGAATACCCCTTGTCATTCACCCTGCGGAAGATATCTGAAGATGGAACAGCCAGCGGAATGCCGGTTCGTCGGGAGAATTCCTCTTCCTGATCCGAGGTTCCAAAGGGAACCAGATAAACATTCGTTCCAGCAGCCTGTGACAGCTCTCTCAGCTTGTCCATTGTCCTTGGACAATTCAGAAGATTCGCGGTAATGTTCAGTGCCGGATCATTGTGCTCCACCGTTATGCATCGGGAGCGACCAAACCCAAGCGCCTGTGCATCTGCCATGAATCCCTGATTCGGCGGCCCCTTGAGCAGGATAATATCGTTCTCTCCGGCGAGGAAAACACCCAGTTCCTCCATCCGATTAACAACGTCCGCAGCCGAGCCTATGCTTAATGAGGGCAGCTTGAGAATACCCGTTTCACTCCAGTACTCCTCCACCTCAAAATTGTTCAGATAGATAAAAGTAACGTCATGCTGGCCCGTTAACGCCCACTTGAGCTTGCTCGAAAAATCCGTCAATACGGTGGTCAAGGCCATCCCCTCCTATTCCTGCATACTGCATCACTGCTACGCTGAATGTAACCCCAAGTCCGACCGTAACAAGCAGATAATACTCCTCTGGTTGCAACAACTTCTGCTCTAGAATGGCTTGCAGATTAATAAATGGGTCCGAACAGAAGCAATGTCCGATCTCCTGTACGTTGGACGTATATATGCGTTCAAGGGGATAGGATAAACGGATAGCCACCTTCTTCCACGAGGATAGATTCACATTGTGTGGGACGATGTATCGAATATCCTGCAGCGCCAGACCCGCCTGCTCCACGGCTGCAACAATGGCTTCACATAACCGAGGCGTGTAGATTTCCTGAAACTCCCTGAGAATCTGCGGGGTTCCCGTTAGTACATTACAGAATTGGCCCAGGGTAACACTCGTCAGTCCAACGACACGACTTCCGTTACCCTTGTTACCCACCAGCACGGCGGCTGATGCCTCTCCCATCACGGTGGTATTGGGGATCAATTGCACAACGGGACTAAAGGTTTTTTCACCTGTCAAAATTAAAATATGATCATCCGCTTCCAATGAAGGCAGCAATGTCTCGGCAACATTCAGGGCAATTAAACCCGATGCACAGTTCTGCTGCGTAAGCGAAAACGCGATGGCATGCTGCAACCCGTAAGCCCTTTTCAGGGCTTGCAAAACTTTCATAGGAAAGGGGAAATTTTCCTGAATTGTGTGGCAATAAATGATATACTTAATCGAGTTAGGAGCGATCTCCGGGTTATTTACCACCTGGGTTAATACGCGCCCAAGCAACGAAGCCAGATCTCCATCCCTGTCTTGCCGAACCTGTTTCAAACCATGAATTTTTTCCAGTACCTTCGTCTGGGCATTATTGAGTCCCAGCACCTCGTTCAGTTCCCTGATCGGCACAATGTGCTCCGGAATGTAAGACCATATTTGCTTGATATGCATCGGCTTCAGACACCTCGTTATCACTAACGTACGAATCTCACTGAAATATAGGGAGATAAAGAGCTTCCGCAGAAGCTCCCATCTATGAATCTAGCGTAATGCAATAAGTAAGTAGGAAAAATCAGGCACGAGCCGCCGCTGCTGCACGAGCTGCTACAGCACGAGCCGCTACAGCACGAGCTTCAACTGCGCGAGCGGATACCGCGCGTGCACTGACTTCACGTGCCTCGCCCAGTACATTCGTTTCCAATTGTGCTGCTTCAACTTCTTTGCGCTTCAGTTGCTCCAGTGTAATGGGAGTCGCTTTAATGACCATTCATATCTCCTCCTTTCATCTTGGATACTCTGATTCTATAATCTCCCAAATTGGATTTAAACTGTAAATGGAGGTAAATGAACCTCTCACTCTCCTTACCCCTGCTTCTGCACGTTCGATGGACCCAACATACCAATCACATCTCCATTCCAATCAAACTATATTCAAGGGACGGTGAACGATCATGCTCGGACCCAAAATCCGGCAAATCCGGGAGCAGCTTGGACTGTCTCAGAAGCAACTGGCAGGTGAGGATATGACGCGTTCTTACATCAGCCTTATCGAAAAAGGTAGAGCCGTTCCCTCGCAGCGTATGTTAAAAATCATTGCCAGGAGACTTAATACACCCATGGAGTTTTTTTTGGGAGGAAGTGTATCGACAGATTCGGATATTGGTGAGGCTGTGTTGGAAAAGGCCAAAGCCTGTTACGCCGAGCAGAATGATTCTGCCTGCATCCGCATAGCTCGTAAAGTGCTGACACTGACGGAGGATACATCGGATCAGTCTGAAGCCTACCTGCTCATTTTGCGAAGTCACAACAGACTTGGGGATTATCGACAAGCCTTGGATGAAGGGGAAAACGCAGCATTTACGGTCATTCGAACGGGGGACAGGGAACGTATTGTTGAATATTATCTGGAAATGGGGAGAGCGGCTTTTCATGCAGAGCTGTTTCATGCTGCCCGGAAACATTATGAACAGGCGTATACGTACAGCAGCAGACTCAAACATCTACAGGAAGAACACATCCAATCGCTGACCTTTCTTGGCACAACTCATTTAAGACTAGGCAATGTGAATGAGGGGTTAAACTACTATCTCAAAGCGGAGAAGGAAGCCCAGATGGCCGGACAACCGGAACTGTATGGCGAGATTACGCTGGGTTTGGGCAAAGCCTATTATATGTCCGAACAGGACGGACACATGCTGCTAAGTTATGACTGGACCAAGAGATCCGTACAGGCCTATAAACAGGCGAGCAGCGAATCCTACGTTCTGGCACTTCACAACCTCGCCGTGATCCAGCTTCATATGGGGCAAAAAAAAGAAGCCCTCCCCTTGCTGGATGAATGCGCACGAATTTACGATAAACGCAATCTTCCCCACAAGAAGGCTTCCATATTAGAGGAAATCAGTAAAGTTTATTTGGAACAGCGTGAGCCAGAACAGGCAGAGGCCATCATCAAAGAAGCCCTCCAACTGCTGGATAAGCAAGATGAAGGGATGCTTCGTGCCAAACTGTATCGCTTGCTGGGTATTGTATTTCATGAGAAAAACAACAGCAATGAAGGTTATTACTTTTTAAGAATGAGTCACGATCTGCTTAAACGCATCTCTGCAAATCGCGAGGCTGACATCAGCCATCAACTCCTCCTGCTAAGCCTGCAAGAGCGTAAAATGAACTACGAAGATTATAAGTCATTTATCAAATAAAAGCGGATACCTTCTTCATCTAACAACTGAGGACATAGGGAAATGAACAGATGGATTTTAGGGTCTCTGAACAGGGACCCCACTTCCGGGAATCCACGGTGAAAGGGCACAGGATCAATCTCATCGAACAGGTACAGGATCATTCAGCTCCAGCAGCGTTTCCGTAGATACGGCATGCTTTTGTCCCTGCTGACCACTAAACTTAGCCGATCCTGCATGTGCTCCCGAAACATGAAGCTGTCCTGCAATAAAAGGTAGAAGCATGATGGTAACCATGCAGAGTTCACTTGCCATTGTAACGTATTTGCTTCCTTTACTCTCCATGCTCATCTCTCCTCATGTCTATAATCGGGTAGCATAGTCCACCATCGATTCCTGGCAACCTAAGACGTATTTTACGGATAATTGCAATGACTTTAAATACGTTAATCCCCATTTACCTCTACTTGCACATGAAACTCATGTATAAAAGGTCATATGATCTTTGTCTTCGCGATAATAATCCAGCCTTTGCTTCATCGTACCTGTATGCAGTTCGAACAGATGACCATCCGGATCGGTAAAATATACAGATAATGCATCCCGTGGATCTCTTGGCCTTCCGGGCAGAATGTCCGCCCCCGCTGCTCGCAGCTGCTGCACAGACGCGTCGAACTCCTCTTCTGTAACGGTAAATGCAATATGGGTATAGGTTCGTTCCGTATAGTTGCGAATAACATCCTCCTGATTCAGGGCAATCCACAGACCGGCAAGCTCAAAATAAGCCAGTTTGCGTCCTTTCACCTGAATTCGGGCACCGAGAGCCTGCTCATAAAAGGTAATGGCCCGCTCCAGATTGGATACGGAAAAGCACAAATGATTAATTCCTTGAATATTCATGTGGCTCCTGACACCTCCATCGATTTAAGGATCTATCCTTATTATGGTATATTCTGCGCAAAAAACAACCGCTCTGCTGTTTCCTCCCGCACCTTCTTCTGGGCGAATGCATAGGTTATCCGTATCAATGAACATTCGAGGAGGATGTAAAGCGAATGAATCCTGTCTATCCTTTTTATGGTGAGAAAACGGTATGCAAGGAGCAAAAGCTGGCATTTCCACCCCAGCATCAGGACCAGCAACCCGGTCTGGAAACCCTGATGGTGCCTGAACCGATCAGTGAAGATCCTGCCTATATCGGCAGCTGCAAACTCCAAGGTAAAGTTGCCATTATTACGGGTGGTGACAGTGGAATCGGCCGGGCGGCCGCCATCGCTTTTGCCAAGGAAGGTGCGGATATCGTCATTGCTTATCTATATGAACGGACAGATGCCGAAAGGACTCGTGAACGGATCGAAGAACTAGGACAGCGCTGTCTCTTAATCGAGATTGATCTCCGCTTAAAGAAAAACTGTGAAGCCGTCATTCGCACAACCATGGAAACCTACGGGAAGATCGATATTCTGGTCAACAATCATGGCGTACAGTATGTGCAGCCAAGCATCGTTGATATTACAGAAGAGCAGCTGTATCACACCTTTCAGACGAACGTGTTCGCCTATTTCTTTCTGATTCAGGCCGCTCTCCCCCATCTGTGCAGAGGTGCCTCCATTATCAATACAGCTTCCATTACAGCATATAAAGGTAATACCCAACTGATCGACTACTCTTCTACCAAAGGAGCCGTCGTATCGCTGACTCGTGTACTCGCCCAATCACTCGCTGCACATGGAATCCGTGTGAATTCCGTCGCCCCGGGACCCATCTGGACACCGCTCATTCCTGCCAGTTTCTCCGCTGAGGATGTACAGGTATTTGGAACAGATACACCCATGGGTCGAGCTGGTCAGCCTTACGAACTGGCGGCAGCCTACGTTTATCTCGCTTCCCGCGATTCATCCTACGTCACAGGTGAATGCATTCATGTAAATGGCGGCGATATGGTAACGACATAGGCTGATGTCAGGTTGGATTTGGCAGGTGTGGCAGGATATCGGTTGTTCAGTTGCGAAGAGGGTTAGGAGTATGATCCGGTTATGCCGGAGCCTGACATCTAGCGACAAGGAGCTGAACAACCTGATGAACTTCGATCCACTCTACCAACCGTATCCCTCTTACCGCGTGCCTGTGTATGCGAAACAAGGCATGGTCGCCACGTCTCAACCACTGGCTGCACAAGCCGGTCTGGATGTATTGAAAAAAGGCGGCAATGCCATCGATGCCGCCATTGCAACTGCGGCAGCACTCACGGTGCTGGAGCCAACGTCCAATGGCATTGGAGGCGATGCTTTTGCCCTCGTCTGGACCGAGGGCAAACTGCATGGCCTGAATGCCAGCGGCCCTGCGCCTCAGGGCATATCCATTGAGGCGCTTCAAGCGGCAGGCCATACGGAGATGCCGAAGCTCGGGGTTGTTCCGGTGACGGTGCCTGGCGCACCGGCGGGTTGGGCTGAGCTGAGCCGCCGTTTTGGGCGGCTCACGCTGGCGGAAGCGCTGGAACCGGCCATCCGCTATGCGGAGAAAGGTTATCCGCTTGCGCCTGGGCTGGCCCGCCACTGGGCAAGGGCAGCCGAGATCTATGCACGCCAGGGTGATGCGGAGGCAGGGCGTGCGTGGTTTGAGACATTTGCTCCAGGCGGGCGTGTTCCCGCAGCTGGAGAGATGTGGCGCTCGCCGGATCATGCGGCGACTTTGCGCCAGATTGGCGAGAGCGAAGCGCGAGACTTTTACGAAGGAGAACTGGCAGAGCGCATTCATTCCTTTATGGCAGAGCACGGTGGTTATCTGACTCGCGAAGATCTGAAGGCTTTTCAGCCGGAGTGGGTTGATCCCATCTCCGTCTCCTATCGTGGTTACGATGTATGGGAGATTCCGCCGAATGGACAAGGATTGATTGCTCTCGCAGCGCTTAATCTCCTGAAGGGATATGATTTTGACGAGAAAGAATCCGTTCTGGCGTATCATCAGCAACTAGAAGCCATGAAGCTGGCATTTGCCGATGGGGAGAAGTATATTACTGAAGAACGCAAAATGGGTGTGACGGTGGAGGAACTCCTGTCCGAGGCATACGCGGAAGAACGGCGCAAACTCATTGGTGATACCGCACGAGCACCTGAGGCAGGTGATCCACGTGCAAGTGGAACAGTCTATCTGGCTACGGCGGATGGTGAAGGCAATATGGTTTCGTTTATCCAGAGTAACTATATGGGCTTCGGCTCTGGATTGGTTGTTCCGGGGACAGGCATTGCTTTGCAGAATCGTGGACACAACTTCTCACTGGACCCTAATCATGCCAACGCCCTGGAGCCAGGCAAACGAACGTATCATACGATCATTCCGGGGTTCCTCACCCGTGGCAGTGAAGCAGTTGGGCCATTCGGTGTCATGGGTGGTTTCATGCAGCCGCAGGGTCATGTGCAGCTGGTTATGAATACGATCGATTATCACCTGAACCCACAGGCCGCCTTGGATTCTCCGCGCTGGCAGTGGACGAAGGGCAAAACAATTCTCGTGGAACCGGGTTTCCCGCAGCATATCGCTCAGGCACTCGCCCGCAAGGGACATGATATTCAAGTGGCAGTTGATCCATCCCAGTTTGGACGCGGTCAGATCATCTGGCGCAACCCGGACAATGGCGTATTATGCGGGGGTACGGAAACCCGAGCTGACGGCTCGATTGCGGCTTGGTAAAACTCGCGTCATTTTTATAATAGGATGATCACCTTATCATCCGTATAGGGTGAAATTTTAAGGCACAACAGAGATGATTCATGTTATCTCTGTTGTGCCTTTTTTCGACTTCCAACATCAGTAAACAACATACTGTAGATATTTATGTACCCTTTTAACCAGAGAAATGTAAAAATAATGTGTAATTCATGAAAAATACTTATTTTTTCGTAAATTTTCACTACATACCATAAATCACAGTGCCTTTCTGACCGATATAGATAAAGGGAAATCCTCACCATACGTGTCATCATGTACACGTCATTCCCTGGAGCTAAGGAACCATGCAAAACAGAAAAATGCGACTACAGAAATGAGGGTACCACACATGAAAACAAACAAGAACAGACGCGCAGGTCTAGGTCTCACCCTAATGATGATCCTGACGGTACTGATCCTGGGGGCATGTTCAGCCAACAATACAACAACGGCAACAGACAAAAGAACAAAGGTTGGGATCGTGCTTACGGAAGTGGGTCTGGGTGACCGTTCTTTTAATGATGCTGCTTTTGATGGACTGGTTCAGGCCAGAAATGAGAAAAGCATTGTCTTTGACTATCGTGAACCGGGCGACAATGCCGAAGCTGCATTTGAAGAGTTTGCGCAAGCCAAATTCGATCTGGTTATCGGCCTGAGTGATGCTGTCCAAGCGGATATGGAGAAAGTTGCAGCCAAATATCCTGACCAGCAGTTCCTCATGATTGACAGTCAGTCCGAACTGCCTAACATTGCCTCCATTTCATTCCGGGCGGAAGAAGGAAGTTATCTGGCAGGTGTTATTGCCGCTATGGCTTCAACGGAAGATCATGTTGGCTTCCTTGGTGGAATAGAGATACCGGTCCTTCGTAATTTCGAGCAGGGTTTTAAACAAGGTGTTCTGGCTGTCAAGCCGAATGCAACCGTTGATGTCGTCTACGCAGGGGACTTCGGCAATGCCGAGCTGGGTGAACAACTGGCTACAGAGATGATTCAGGAAAAGGGCGCTGACGTGATCTACGTTGCTGCCGGTCTCACAGGCGTAGGCGCACTGACGGAGATTCAGAAATTAGGGAAATACGCCATCGGTGTAGATACCGATCAATTCTTTTTGGCGGAAAAATCCATTCTTACGTCCATGCTGAAAAATGTGGATGTCTCTATCTATAATGCCGTTAACACGTTTGTTCAAAACAATCATACCTTCCCTCAAAAGGAAATCGTGGAGGGGCTGGCGGAGAACGCCGTGGGTCTGACTGCTCTACATAATATCACGCTCAGTGATGAACAACAGCAAACCTTCGAAGATCTGAAGGCAAAGATCTCTTCCGGTCAAATCAAAATTAAGCTTGATCAATAACCCATCGGATACAAGGAGGTACGCACATGAAACTACAGGGAAAACTGATACTTAATGCTCTAATTTCACTACTTCTATGCCTTGTGCTAGTCGCTTATATCATCATGCAATTGCTCAACATGAATGCCAAAAATCAAAATCTGGTACCAGCCATGCTCAAGGTGAGTGAACTGAACGCCAATCAGATTCAGACCCAGCAAGCGCTGGATGTCTACTCATTCTCCATGACAGCAGGAAACCAGGACGCCGTACTTCGCTTGCTGGATGAAGGTCAAACGATGATTCAGGAACTTACGGACGGATTGCTCGAAACAGATCAGCAGTTACAACTTATTCAGTCCATCGAGACAAAATTAGAAGCTCTCAACCAGGGAGCCACCGAAGCGATGAGTGCGATGAACAGTGCGGAAGCGAAACGTTACAGCACTCGGGTTCGGGGCATACAGAATGATATCTATTCGTTAGATGAGATGACTCGGGATCGTTATGATCAATATACCGTCGATTTGGAACGTGACATTCAGCAAACGTGGCAAGCCGCTCTGGCAGGAGCTATCGTATTGCTCGTCGCCGTGATGCTGTTTAATATGTATACTTCACGTCAGATTGCCAAGCGTATTCGAACACTCAAAGACGCCGCTGGACAAATTGCGGACGGTGACCTGACCGGACAATTACCGGAAGCTCGGGGCAAAGATGAACTCGATGACCTGAGTCGTTCCTTTGGTACCATGACTCATAATATCCGCGGCATTATTCAGTCGATTGGTGAAGCGGGTCATCGTGTCGATCTGATGGCGCAAGATATTGACCGCGGTAATGATACAGCCCAAGCGATTGTGCAGCAAGTATCCCGCACCACGGAGGAACTCTCGATTGGCAGTCAAAAAATTGCCGAGGATCTGAGTGAAACAGTGATGGTTGTGGACAAAATGCAGTCTACCTTCAATAGCAATCTGGAGGCCACTTCCCAATCGGTAATCGATGGTCGTGAAGTATTAACTACCGTTGAGGAAGGTAATAAGGCTGTAGCGGAGCAACTCCGCTTGGCCGAAGTGAATCGTATGGCGATGGCCGAGGTGGAACAAACGGTGCGGGAACTGGAAGAAAGCGCGGTTCGAATCACTACGATGACGGCATATGTATCGGAGATTGCCAAACAAACAACCATGCTCTCGTTAAATGCCTCCATAGAGGCTGCTCGCGCTGGAGAAGCCGGACGTGGCTTCGCTGTTGTTGCGGGCGAGGTGAACAAACTCGCCGAACAATCTGCGCAATCGGTCAAACATATCTATGCGGCTGTGGGCGAGATCACAACCTCCATGGACAAGGTGAAGAACTCTGTAGCACAAAGCATGCAGTTATTCGGCGAACAGGAACAAGCCACTGGCCAGACTCGCGAATCCTTCTCTGCTATTCGTGAAAGTGTGGAGCGCATTAGTACCGGCATCCATCAGCTTGCTGAGGACATGCAACACTCCAATGAACTCAGTACGCAGGTGCAACAAGCCATCGAAAATATCAGTGCCATCACCGAGCAGTCGGCTGCCAGCAGTGAAGAGATCACCGCCTCCACATCGGAACAACAACGTTCCTTCGCTGATGCAAGTATCAAGGTGAAGTCATTGCGTGATATTAGTGCAGAGATGCATCAGGAACTGCTGCGATTCCGGCTGTAAGCAGGATGCCGGAGAATTTTGGGTTGGACGTAGTTCAGATGTAGTTGAGATGCAGGTTAGATGCAGATTATAGGCATGTTATGGGCAGGTTATAGCCGAGCCAGGATTAGGTAGCGTGAACATACAAACAAATAAAGGGGAGCCTCCGTCATGCATCATGACAGGGCTCCCCTTTTCAGTACTAATCATTGTTTCATCCAACCATTAATTCGTTTCAAAGATATGAAAGTATATAAATTGAACTAAACATTTACACGAAACGGAGAAGACAGAAAGAACCTGAAAAAGCGGAGCTAAAAGTTGTCTGAAAGAAGCTGCCTCAGAAGCATATACTTCGCCTAAAAGCTTCTTGAAAGAAAGCCGCTTCGGAAGCATATGCTATCCCCGGATTTCCTAATTTATAAAAGAAAAAACTGGGGATAACAGCGATCGGAAGGTTGTTCTGTCACCGGAGTGTCCAGTGTAAATATTCTTTAGATCAACTTATATAGATAACAAGGCATCAACATTTCAGATCCAAACGTTTAACGAACTGAGCAAACCTTATTGGGCCATTAATTGCATGTTATAAAACCTAACGAATCTCAGGCACTCTATTCACTAATTTAGTCCGGTTTTTCAGGTGTTTTATCTGAAATACACAGAAATAACGTGGATGAGGTTCGTTAGCTTTTGCTCCTCGATGTAAACCGTGGTATAAGGTGTATCAGGTTCGTTAGGGCACTGGGAATTGGGTAGTGAGCACTGAGCAATGGACATCGTGCACTCATCTACTTTTAATGCGCTGGTGCGCTAGTTCGTTGGATCACTTGCAGTTTAGAAATGATTAGTCATAGACAGTAACCCAAAACCATAAGCTAGTCCCACACCTGCCCTATCCTCACAGTGCGTCGATGATGTCTCCGGCCAGCAGGGATGATGGGTCACCGCGCAGCAGTGCTGCACGTTCAGCGGCCTGTCCGTGGAGATATACGCCGAACGCGGCGGCTTGCTCCGCGCTGAGCCCTTGGGCAAGCAGACCGGCGATGATGCCGGTCAATACGTCTCCGGCACCGCCAGTCGCCATGCCGGCGTGCCCGGTGGTGTTGATGTACGCCTCGCCGGACGGCGTTGCGATGACCGTTCGTGCTCCTTTGAGCACAAGGGTCACGCCCTGCTCGCGGGCGTATTTTGCAGCGTGCCCAATGCGGTCACGCTGCACCTCTGGGGTCGACATGCCCAGCAGTCGGCCCATCTCGCCAGGGTGCGGCGTCAGAATTGTCGCCGCACTTCGCTGGCCCCAGTCGCGAGGCCCATGTGGGCCAGCGTCTGCCAGCATGTTGAGGGCGTCCGCGTCGATGACGAGCGGACGATCCGTATGTTGCCACAGACGGCGCAGCCAGTCTGTGTCGCCCTTGAAGCGGCCGAGGCCGGGGCCGGTCGCGAGCACGTCGCGGCTCTCCGCGAGACGCAGCACGGCGTCGGCGGAAGCCGCGTTCCATTCTCCGCTTTCGCCATCGGCGGCGGCAGCGAGCATGAGCTCGGGCACGGTGCCGATGACATGCGGCAGCAATGCCGCGGGCAGCGCCCATGTGGCGAGCCCGCAGCCTGCGCGCAGCGCGGCCTTGGCCGAGAGCAGGCCAGCGCCGCTCATCGGCAGACTTCCTGCGGCCAACAGTACGTGGCCGTAGGTGCCCTTGTGGCCGTCCGGTGCCCGTAGACGGCCTGTATCCACGCGCAGCGCACCGCGCAGCACCTCGTCCGTCAGCAGACGGACCGAGGGGCCATGCTCTGGCGCAAGTCGCGCGGGAATGCCGATGGCGCGCACCACAATGCGCCCCGCAGCAGAAGCACCCGGGTACTGCACCAGCCCGCGCTTAAGCAGCGCGAGACATACGGTCACCCGGGCTTGAATGCAGGGCTTGTACACCTCTCCGGTGTCGGCGTCCAGCCCGCTTGGCACATCGGCGGACACGACCGGCTTGCCGCTGTCGTTCGCCGCCTCAATCAGCGCCGCGTAAGCTCCGCGCGGCGCTCCCCGCGACCCGGTGCCCAGCAGCGCATCCACGATGCCTGTGCACCGGCTGAAGTCCACGGCTTCGCGCCCGTGGACAAGAGCAGGGATGCCAAGCTTCGCGGCGGCATCCCGTTGCACTGCGGCTTCGCCCCGCAGTGCATCAGGGGCATCGGCGTAGACCAATGTCACGCCAAGCCCTGCTTCAACCAAATGGCGCGCGGCCACTAGCCCATCGCCGCCATTATTGCCCTTGCCGATCAGCATGTACCACTGCTGATCTCCCGGGCGCTCCATCACCAGCGCCGGATCGGCGATGATGTCGCCACCATAACCTTGCCGATCACCGGGCCCGGTGTGTGCCCGCCTCGCATCGGTCTTGCTGCTATAGCCAAGCTGCCCTGAATCCACAAACCAGCCTTCTGCCTGCACTTCCCGGCACAGCTTGATCACTTCCTCGGCTATGGCGCGACCTGCATTCTCCATCAGACTTGCTGCCGGAATACCGAGCTGATGAATGGTATACTCGTCCAAAGCTCTCATCTGTTCAGCGGTTACGATAAACAACGTTCATCCCTCCCCGTGACAAGCTCATCTCATACTTAAAAGTAGCAACTTTGCACCTAAACGCTGCATCTTATATGTGTGTCGCTATCTTTCCTCTTACCTCATCCAGTTACCACGATCCACTCGGTACATCATCGAAAACTCTATCGATCCCGTGTACGAGACCTTCAGATTAAATCATCCATTCCAAAGCCTGTCTACACTTAATAACCTACCGTAAACCGTGCTTGTATAAATTGCGGATCGTCAAGTTCGTCCACCAAAGCCGCTGCAAAATCGCCAACCGAAATCGAGCTTTCCCCGATATCATCCGTAATCACCCGGTTCATGCCAACCCGGAACTGGCCTGTTCGACGTCCTGTTGTGATTGTCGCCGCAGGGCTCATGTAAGTCCAGTGAATACCTGATGCTTCAATCAGGTCATATGCTTCTGCATGTGCTTTTGCGAGTGGTTTGACTTCTTCCGGGAATCCCGGCGTATCCATCAGCATATCCCCGGAATCGGTTAGCAAACTTCCCGCTCCACCAACTACAACCAGACGTCCTGCTTTTGCCCGGCGCACACCCTCGATCAACGAACGTGTCACTTCCAGCATCTCTTCTTCTCCACCAAACTTCGGTCCATATGCACTCACAACCACTTCCTGACCCGCTGCAAAATCAGCCACCTGATCCGGGTTAAGCAGATCTCCCTGTTCTACACGCAAACGCTCATGAACCATCTCAACCTTCGAAGGGTCACGCACCACCGCTGTCACTTCATGCCCACGATCCATCAGCTCCCACAGTATCATCTTGCCAATCGCTCCGGTTGCTCCAAAAATGGCTACTTTCATATGAATTCCCTCTTTTCTGTAGATATCATTTCATCAACTTACCGTTATTTTAATACTTAATCCTATTGTTATATACCTTAAACGGCTCACGCCATCTTAAACCGGATGTGACATCTTGTAAACCTATCTCTTACAGCTTATATGTAGAAAAACAATCTTCACTGCGTGATCGAAGGAAACACCGCCATTCAGAAGCATCCCCTCTCCTCCCCATCAAGCAATACGGTTCATGTAAAAAAGCCGCTAATGCGGCTATACGGAGATGATTTCATAATCATATGAAGTGTAGTCTCGCATCAAAATTCAGTTTTCATTCCGCTAGGCAGTCGGCCCTTCTTCTCCCTGCCTCCACCACATGCCCTCCGATTTTGGGCTGGTATATTCAAATCCAAATTGAGCATACAGACGATCAGCCGGAACATCCGCCAGCAGACTGACCAAACCGCGAGCAGGCACAACGTCACGCAGATAATTCATAATCTCGCTCATGATCAGCTTTCCATAACCCATTCCCTGAACATCCGGGTGTACGGCAATGTCAACGACCTGAAAGAAGCAACCGCCATCTCCAATCACTCGCCCCATACCTACCAACATATCCTCTTCACGCAGACATACGGCAAACAGACTATTCGGTAGTCCAATCTCCGCCCCTTCCCTGCTCATTGGACTAAGACCCGCGATCTGCCGCAGGGCAAGATACTCCAATGCTGCGGGTGGTGTGTGTTCAATATTCACATGATCCATGAATTGTGCCCCTCTCCAACAAAATAAATTATTCTTTTATTCTGTCAACCACATGCCAAGACTTCAACAGCAAAACCGGCGGGATATATACAGGCATAATCCACTGGTAAGACAGATCTTGAAGCAACTGACCTAGCCATAACCTCCCTTGATAATCCAGCCGAATCCTCCACAGACCGCTAGCCATGGTTTCTCCCTGATCTACAAGTTCACGGGCATCATCATAGGAATACTCTTCTCCTTTATTTCGTTCAATTTCTTCAAGAGCTGCATCATATCCCCGTTGCTGCTCTTCTTCCATTTCATTTGTAAGGTCAGAATCATATATCACGGAAAAGTTAAGCCCTTTGAGCTTACGCTCTTCAATCCATTCTTTAAACTTTTCTGTAACAAAAACCTGAACACCAGGAGTTTCCTTAATCTTGAACATACACGTTCCTTCCGGTATTTTGGCAGGATCGAATACAAGCTTGTTAAACCGTGCCCAAGACCCATCTTTGAATCTACCAATATCAGAACGATGATAATCAACACAGTCCAATATATTAGTAACATTTAGTATGAACAATTCCATATTATCATTCGTTATGGGCAAAAATTCTACTTCGCTTGTTAATAAACTCTCTTTCTCCATCATCTCTTTAACTCTTTTTGAGAACACAGGTTTACCGATATGGTAATTCGGAAAATCCTTGTATGATTTTTTATAAAGGGTTTCTAAACCTATTGTTGTCCATCCTTTTATTTTAGATTGACCGTGGAAATCACTATTAATTGGATGATGATCATCTTCCACTGAAGCTAGGACCTTCGTTTTCGTATCATGATTAAACCTATAAAATTTCATTTCTCCCCACCTTAAAATCTTTCTATTATAATTACATCTGTGTCACTGAGCTACTCTAAGTATCATGACTTTAACATATGAATTCTGCTTGAATTCATCTACTTCCTGTGTAATAGTGAGAGAAAGCTTACGTGAAGCGTGTTTCATGATACGTGAAGTTGGTGCAAAGGAGGAACAAGTGTGTTTCAAAGTTGGATTGAAGATCTAACATCGCGCCCAAGCGCTGTGGCTGTGCTGTTTGGAGTCATGGCTTTGCTTCTGGGGATATACATATGGTCTGCCACTGAAGTTCGCCGCAGCCACGAAAGGCGAATGAGAAGGATACGAGATACATTATACATAAGTACAGCCCTCTTGGGACAACTTACCATCCAGGAAAATCGGAATTATGAACGATCGGAACACGAACATGACGATCTGATAACAGCAATGTTAGCCTGCAAAGCTGCATCTTACCTATCTCTTCAGCTGCAGGACCAGATCCGTGACTGTATTAAGGATCATGACCCTGCCAGAATCGGACTGATGCACAGAGCACTGGAACGGGAATGCACCGTATTATCGGATGAACTCAGCCGGGAGACTCATGCAGATCATTGGGGCACAGCGGTATGGACCATCCTTCGGCCTGCAGCCGAACCAGCCGCACTGGCGGCTACAGGGTTTCTGGTTATAGATCTGGTATTTCGTCAGCGGATGTTGGACGTGCCTGTGGACTCATGGGACAGCATCTTGCCATGGATTCGCGCAATTTCCCTGATGATCACCATAATATATGGTTACCTGCTCTGGGCCAGCCCACGCCGGGATAGGTCAAGTACAGTAACCAAAATGCTCTCCTTGCTGATCGCGCTATGCTCGTTGCTCCATCTGATTGGACCTATTGCTGCGCCCTACGCCCTTGGATTACAGCTGATTATATTCACTTCGGGTTTCGGGTTGACTGGGACACGCTCTCGAAGTGAGCGCCCCTACGCAGGACATACGGATCTGGAACCAACGAAGCAAGTCTCTACGGAACTGGAAGGAAATACACGTCGTACATCTGGTACCAACACCGACGAATAACCTACGATTCAGCCGCTTCCGTATGATTAAACTTAGATACCCACATCGATGATACGAGACTTGGCCCTCCCTCGGCTGGATTTTCACCGATCAGGTCGTGTCTCCTTACTCGGCATGCTATACGATGATGTATGTCAGTGTCCCAAAATTATGGAACTCCCGTCTGGATGTTCCTATTGAGTAGCCAGACGATTTTCTAAGGAACACAGGACGTCTTATTCGGCCTCTACAGCCTCTTTCAAAATTGTAAAGAACCTCAGACACGTTATTTCCCAAAATCGCTCGATAAAAACGCTCTAAAACGCCGTACATTTCGATATAACGTGTCTCAGATTCGTTAGCGCTCAACCCCTGCTCATGCTCTGTTCCAAACGCGACTGAGAGGAAACCTCGTGTCCCTCTCGTACGAAGCGAAAATTCTCATTGGTAGTGGAAAATAGGAAAATCGCTTTTGCGACGTCCTAATTGCTTGCTCTTACATTCAGTATTTAGCGCTTGCCTACTCCGGACACGTTCAGATACACTTCGGCTTTCAGCACGTGTTGAAAACATCCCCTATATCCAACGTATCTGTACGCAAAAAGGGCTTAAACTACATTGTAGTTTAAGCCCTTTTCTATAATCTTTTCTTGCGAAGAATTGAACGATATAAAACGAACTTTAATAATTACACAAATACGGAGAGGACAGAAATAACGTGAAGAAGCGAAGCTACAAGTTTTCTTTAAGAATACTACTTCGAAAGCATTCGCTACGCCTAAAGGCTTTCTGAAAGAAAGCTCCATCGAAAGCATATGCTAATCCCCGGAATTTTTCCTTTGAAGAAGGAAATCAAAAAAATCTGGGGATAACAGTGATCGGAAAGTTATTCTGTCATCGAAGTCGCATGTGTAACATTCTTTAGTTCACTTTGTATCATGCATAATTACTGCACTTATTTGGCTACAACATGTGCAATGACGTGGCCTTTTTCGTACGTGACAGTCACGTCATAACCTTCGGCAGTTACACTGTCGAATTCACCTGTAATTCCATTAGCCGTGATTAACGTAATATCTTTGGAACCTTCAATCTTATAGTTGGACAAGTCGAGTTTGAGACTTCCTCCATCAATATAGAGCTTTCTGCCAACATTCAGCTGACTGTTGTTGTCAGTCACTACCAATTCCAACGTACCGTTATCCATGGTAAAGTTCCTATTTAAGTTGAGTGCTCCGTCGACATCAACGACAACTGTTCCATTTTCCACATACAGATCACCTGTACCAAAAGCAGTTGCAGATTCTGCTACCAGCGTTCCTGCTTGCAGCAATGTTCCTCCAGTGTAGCTATTTTTCCCTGTCAATGTAAGGGTGCCTGTCCCCTTTTTCGTGAGCATTCCACTACCGGTGATATCATTTCTCCACCAGTCTTCTGCATTGAAGCGCCCTTTGGAAGCGTCCATATCCACAGTTACATTGTTCAAGAATGCGCCGTAGCCATCCGCAGCCGTGACCAGATCAATTCTACCCCAGCCCTTGGATTCATCCAGTACAGGATATCCAGAGTCAATGGATGTTGTATACAATACTTGTCTGCGTTGCTCATCTGTTAAATACGGTTGACGTGTTTCTAACAGGGCTTCTGCTCCTTGCGGTACAACTGGAGCCAAACCTTTGGTTCCGGTTTGTGGTAGACCGTAAGTCATCTTTTCTCTATAGAAGGCTTTATTGGCATCATGATCTTCCCATTTGTGTTCATCGTAAGCACTCTTGAACGTGTAATCCTCTGTTACGGTGTGTGCATACTCATACAGACTCATATTTTTTTCCTTGGCTGCAGCTCCAAATACTTCTCCTGCATTCTCATAACCTTTCTCTAACACATCTTTATTCTCAGCCTGATTAAGTGCATATGCAGCCATGGCTGTGGATTGTATTCTTCCTCCTATAACGTCAAGCGGTGAGTGCATCCCCGTTACGATTCGATTCTCGCCCAACTGAGCTGCTCTCGTTAACAATTCAGTGAATCGTTCTGGTGTAGCGTATGCCAAAGGAAATACGGATAAGTAAGCTGCACTGGTATGTCCGCTCGGAAATGCGCCATCTTTCCCTCTTCCATCCTCAGCGATTCGTTTGACATACGTTAACGCAGGAATAAGCTTAACGTTAGTTTCGTATTGCTGGTAATGTTTTTCTCCTGTTGATTTGGTGCCGCCTGAAGCCAAAGGTACTTCTTTTTTCTCACCTTCGCCCAAGGTTTCCCATACAGGCAGTCCTTTGCTGTCAACAACTTCTTTCACTTCTCCATTGGAATTCATTCTCCACGGTCTAGGGGAAGAGTAGAAATATTTAGAGGGATTAGATGAGGCAGGAATTTTAAATCGAACCAGATCAACTAAATGAACCAAGTCTGCAAGTTCCGTCTTTGCTTCCCAATCTCCAATGCCTTGGCTTTCATCTTCCACTGTTTCTTCGGTCAATACCACATTCATCTCGTCCACCGTTCGTTCAACGTTTGTCTTTGGCTTGATGATATCTACATACGTGTTAGCCAACGGACCAAAGCCCTCCATCACGCTATAGATCTTATCTCTTTGGTCATCATAATAGGCTGCCAATGTCTCTTCACCTGTGCGATTTTGCGTGACCTTTTCTACATATTTGATATTGGCTTCCCAAGTTGCTTTGTTTCGGATCTCTTCATTTGCATATGTTTTCTGATCAGCAACTGCTACGGTTGGATCATTCTTAAAGCCGTCATAATATGGAGTCGGTCCATCTCCATACTTTGCATTTTTCCCGTCAGCTCCAATTTTAGTTGCCGCTGTTCCATCTCTCCAATCCGCTAGGTTCATGGACCATACTTGATCAAAACCGTCTAAAATATCAATAAACGGATTGGTTTCCGCAATATTTTTTAAGGTGTCGTCTCCGGCATTGGCTCCGTGCTTCACGGCGGATAACCGAGCTTCATCTGCTGGGGGATTAACATTCAGAACGGTTGCCGTTCCTTTTGGCTTAGCTGGTTTGGCAGCTGTAGTAGCATCTGTTTCCACAGCTTTAACGAGCGCAGACACCGCTTCGGCACGAGTAATGGAATTAAGCGGTTTGAAGGTTCCATCTGCATATCCAGAGATAATTTTCGCTGCTGCCGCTCCACCTACAGCTCCCTTGCTCCACGCCGCTATAGACGATGAATCGCTAAATACATTCGCTGCTGTTTCATTTAACTCCAAATTCAAAATGCCAGCGATCACTTTAGCTGCTTCTTGACGGGTGATCGGATCTTGCGGCTTCATTGTGCCATCGGTGTATCCATCTATATATCCATTCGCATTTGCAATAGAAATTGCTTCGTAATACCATGCACTCTCAGACACATCATTAAAGGTAATTTTAGCTTGTCCGGAATATCCAAAAGCACCGTTTACCAAATTCATAAATTCTGCTCTGGTAATATACGTATTCGGTTTGAATGAACGATCCAGGTAACCTCGAATTAATCCTTCATCACCCCATGCTTGAATATTCGCTTCCGCCCAGTGTCCCTTAATATCAGAGAACTGAATCTTCTGATCGGCTGCAAAACTCTTCTCTGCAAATGTCGGACCTACCATAGACAACATTAGAAGTAATGCCAGTGACTTTTTAAGTGGTTTTCTCATGGCTTGCAAATACACGCTCCCGTTATGGTAAATTATTTTTTTGCTTCTGCATCTGCAAATGAGTAAGAAAGACTCTATACAGATGTCTGATCTGCCGTTACTGTAGCATTAGGGAGCGTTTCGCATCTATAGAACAAATTCCGTTTTATATCAAAATCGTACGTTCCGGAGCTCATATGCCAAGAAAAATGGAGTTAGATACTACATTTATCAATTAAAATACCTACTTTTGTAAACGCTTTATTAACTGAAAGTAAATTATGGAGTGGGAGTTTGTTAAATTTCGATCAACATGATTTCTAGTCCTCGGCCTGCTATATAATGATGAAGTTGTTTAGAAAAGAGACATAAAGGGGGAAAAAGAATGCTTAAGCCATTTCAATCTGTAAGATCCAAGATGGTTCTTTCCTACCTTGCTGTCGTTCTTGTCATTGCGCTTCTTTTCGGCTCCATTCTATACCTCTTCTTCTCCCATCAATACAGCAAAGAGATTCGAATCAATAATCAACTTTCGCTGAAAAGCACTGTCAATACTATTGAGAGCTCCGTTATCCAGAAGGTGAATCAGGTCTATCTGTCCCTGGCACTCGGTAACGCCGCAAGTATCGATTTAGATAGCTTAAAAGGAAACCATAGTAAAATCCTGGACATCGAACAGTCCCTCAAAAATATGGTGCAAAATTATTCCGATCTCATTGAAGCTATTCATGTGTACGATACGAAGAACCACTTCATCGTCTCCTCTGTATATGGGCTGTTGCTCTATGAGGACACGCCTTCGAGTGTGGATCATACGACGGATTGGATTACTGCGATGAAAGAGAATCCAGAAAGCTCCTTATGGATGAAGACTCGCATGGTGCCTCAGGATGTTTATATCGAATCACGGGAACAGGGCAAGATGAGTCCTCTAATTTCCTATGTCCATAGTTACCCGTTTCAATCGTCTGGACAAGACAGTAAGGCCATGATTGCGATTGATATCAAAGAATCAGCGATCAGTCAGATCATTAAAAATATGCTCCCTGCTGACTATGCAAATACATTAATCATCGATCAGGATGGAACTGTCATATCTGCCGCGGACAAAACGTTGATAGGCAACTCCACGGAGGAGAATCTGACGCAGTCGCTGCTCACCTTTCATTCTTCAGATGCGAGCTTCAAACCTGTATTTAACTATGACTCTCATGTCGTTACCCAAGATCAATTTAAAGGAAATGCATGGAGAATCTACACAACCACACCTAATGAAAGCTTCTATTATAAATTGGATAGCTTGAAGGAGATTTCGGTTCTTCTCGGTTTATTGGCTGTTGCAGTTGGGATAGCGATGTCGTCCATCTTTACCAGGGCCAACTATAGTCCTCTTAAACGAATCATGAATAACATCAAGAGCCGGATGGATAGCCCAACCAGCTTAAAGCAGGACGAATATCGGTTCATCGATACAACGTTTAACAGTCTGTCCAATAAAGTTGATAGTCTTGAAGAAACTTTACAGGCCAATCACAGAATGATTAAGCATAGTATCATGCTCAATATGTTAAATAACCGATTTACACCCGAGGAACTTACGGAACAGCTCCAGTCTATTCACATTTCAATGGCCTACTCTCGCTTCCGTTGCATCGTCATTGACCCTGTTAATGAGAAGTGGAAGGATCTGCAGCCACGACAGTTGCAGCATACGTTGTATACGATGATCCAGCAACTGGAGATCGCAGAAATGGATGGAACTCAACTGCTGGCAGAGGAATTGCAGGATCACAAAATAGCCGTAATCATCTGTACCAACCAACCCGAAGAACCGCTCTCTGATCACATTGTAGACTTTATTCACGCTGAGGCGAGCAGCAGATTTGGTCTGGAATTTGTACTATCGTTAGGCGGATGGGTAGAGCACTTCACGAAGATTCACACAAGCTATCATCAGGCGAATACCCTGATTCGATACAGCTACTTCTTTCCCGAGCAGTCTGCCATTCAGGATCTTGATCTTCTGAACAGGGAAGCCAGCAGTCTGGAGATCCCGGAGTCATACCTCGTAAACTTTGAAAAGAAATTGCAAACTCGGGATGTGCAAGGTACGGTTCAGGCCATTCAGGAATTGGTCGCGACAATAAAAGAAGGCCCCTATTCAGCCGAATACAGTCGGATCATCTTATTAAAAACGGTATCTATTTACGCTGAGTGTATTAATCAGGTGCGCCTGCAACCCACCGAGGCGAGCTCATTGAATATGTACAAACAATTTTCATTGTTCTACAATATCAACCGCTATTCGGAATGGATGATTCATCTCGTGACCGAATTTGTGATGCAGATGGAGAAGCGCAGTGAGGTACGAAGTGTGGATACCATCTCGGCTGTCAAAGCCTATATTCACGAGCACTTATCGGGCGATCTCACACTGGATCATGTCTCAGAACAAGTATTCATCAGCCCTAAATATCTCAGTAAACTTTTCAAGGAAGAAACCGGGATTGTTTATTCCGAATATGTTACGAATCAAAGAATGGAACGTGCACTGGAACTCATGACACAGCGTGAAATTACGGTTGAGCAGGTCGCAAGTACGGTCGGTTACCGTACCCCTGCCTATTTCATTAAGAAGTTCAAAGAAATTCACGGCTGTACACCAAAAAACTTCATGCGCAATCTAATGGAACAGGGATCTATATAGGGTCAATTTAACATTTACACAAAAACGGAGAGGACAGAAAGAACCTGAAGAAGCGAAGCGTTCGCCTAAAAGCTTTCTGAAAGAAAGCTACTTCGGAAGCATACGCTATTCCCGGATTTCTTCCTTTAGAGAAGGAATCAAAAGAAATCTGGGAATAACAGCGATCGGAAGGTTGTTCTGTCATCGGAGTGTCCGTGTAAATATTCTTTGATTAAACCTATATAGAATTTGAAATCAGGAAAGGAGCTGCTATGAACCTTAACCTTTCAAGAAAGTTATGTCTATATTCCGCAATGCTCCTCCTTCTCGTATTTACAAGTGGGTGTACCTTTTTAGGGAGAGAAACAGCACAAGTGCAACAGCAGGACCATCTAGCAAGCGCTGAGAAGAGTACAACACCGCAGTATACGATATCCTGGACTATGCATCAAAATATCCCTGTTCCCGAGGACGCGGAAATGATTGCATATATTGAGGATAGGTTTGATGTCGATCTGGAGGTGTGGAATCTTGAGAACAAGCGGTACGAGGAACTGCTGGACCTGGAGCTTGCTCAAGGGAAAATACCCGATCTGTTCCGAATCAGACAACCGCATGATCTGCTTAAGTATCAAATGCAAGGGGTCTTAGCGGAAATCTCCCCGGAAGTCCTTGAACAATATGCGCCAAATATCGTACAGCGAATTCGTGATTATGATTCACATTACCTAGAGTATGGAAAAATAAACGGTGGCTTATATGGAATTCCGGCCATTAATCAGACCAACATCTATCGAACCCCTGTTGTATACCGAGAGGACTGGCTTAAGCAGCTTGGTCTGGAGGTGCCAAAGACATTAGATGAATTTGAAACGGTTATGTATGCCTTTGCCAAAGATGATCCAGACGGAAATGGTAAACAAGATACGTATGGCCTATCCAGAGAGGGCTTAAATGTCGTGTTTGGCGCCTTTGGACAGTCCGTTTTCACCGAGCAACTGTATTTTAATGAAAAAAACAACCAACTTGTGATCGGTGCTTTGGAGCTTGAGATGAAAAAAGCATTGGCTTATATGCAAAAGTGGTATCGGGACGGAATTATCGACCCTGAGTTCATAACCGGTGAAAATAAAGGTGGCTATAAACATCTATCCCATGCTTTTATTAATGGAAAAATTGGGATGACCTCGATGGGCAACTATTATCATTGGAATCAAGAGGGAGACTACAGTGTCCTTAATGAACATGGCCAAGAAACTCCAGTGGGAGCCTCGTTCAATGTTAATGAGCTGTTACAGAAGAACGCAACTGCAGAGGTTGTATTTGGTTCTCCTGTTATTGGGCCTGATGGACATAGCGGTTCAAAAGGGAACAATCTGCTGATGAATTTTATTGCTATAGGTGCTGAGGCTGCGAAGGAGCCGGGAAAACTGGAGAAAATTTTGGAGATACTCGATTATGTAAGTGCCAACCCCGATCCGGAGGAGCAGATCAAAATGGAGTATGGCCTTCCAGGAAAACACTGGAATTGGAGCGCTGAAGATTCAAACTCGTTCCATTTACTTTACCCATACAACAGAATGGAGAATTATATTAATATGATCGGCTCAAGTATCGGCATGACGGTTCCAGGTACACCCTCGGATAAACGTGAACAGTGGGCTGCATCTGCAGGGTTGACGGAGAATGGTATCTATAATCGCCTGGAGGTTGCAACCCCTGCCCTGATTCAATATTCATCTGATTTGATTCGCATGAGAGACAGAGCGTACATCTCCATCATCACTGGTGATCAGCCTGTGGGGTATTTCGATACCTTTGTGGAAGAATTCATGGATGCAGGTGGGCAACAGGTATTGCTTGAAGCGAATCATTGGTATACGGAGCATATGGAGACAAGTCGTGCACAATAGGTAGGAAGATCTGGAACATGCATTTCCCATGAGTTTCTGGAAAGTATACATTTGTGTTCCTATGCACCAATCCTAGATTCCTGACGCCACGTCACTCTCTATCCCTTCGCACTCGCATTTGATCCGCGTAGTGAACGGGCTGAACTGCTTCGTGCCGTGCTTCCGGATTTGGAGGCGCTGCCTGAGGGCGTGTTTTCAAAACGCTTACGTTCGGTCCGCTCCATCTGCACAATCTGACCTTCGTGCACCACGATATGCAATGAACCAAACTCCATGTCATTCAGCTGTCCGGCAATTCGGTCCAACCATACCTCATCCACTTTTAACGGCTTAGCCATAGAGCCGCCTCCTCTTCTCGGGCTATTGCCCGCCATATTCCTAAGTACGCTGTCATCCAACGGATTTATAAATCATTCTTATCCAACCTATATACTTGGTTTATACATTAGCAGGGCTTCCAGTAGCTGTCAATCTGTATTTTCTTCTTCTCATCATCACTTTTCTGAAACGGCTTTGTGTCCAAGCCAGCTCTTGAGTAGCAACGTGGCAAGAGCCAGAATCAGGAGCAGGGAAGCTACGGCAAATGAAGCCGAGAATTGATATTCGTTATACAAAATCTCGACATGAAGTGGTAACGTATTGGTCTCCCCGCGGATATGCCCGGACACCACAGATACGGCTCCGAACTCGCCCATAGCGCGGGCATTACACAGAATAATACCGTACAGCAGTCCCCATTTGATGTTGGGCAAGGTTACACTCCAGAAGATTCGCCACCCGGAAGCACCCAGCGTAACCGCCGCTTCCTCTTCCCGGGTTCCCTGGTCCTCCATTAATGGAATCAACTCCCTGGCTACAAAGGGGAAGGTAATAAACAACGTTGCAATGACAATGCCTGGCAGCGCAAAAATGATTTTGATATCATGTTCGGACAGCCACGGCCCAAACCACCCATTTGAACCAAAGACCAATACAAAGATCAACCCGCCCACCACAGGCGAGATGGAAAAGGGAAGATCAATCAGGGTGATCATGAGTCCCTTGCCCTTGAATTGGAACTTGGTAATGACCCATGCAGCAGCCACACCAAATATCGTATTCAGCGGTACGGTAATCGCCGCAACTAATAACGTGAGTTTCAATGCAGACATGGCATCCTGCTCGGTAAGAGCCGCGATGTACACACCCCAGCCCTGCTTCAACGCCTCCATGAGCACAATGGCCAGTGGCAAAATAAGCAGCCATATGAGTACCAGGCTTGCCAGTCCAATCAACAACCATTTGACCCAGGGAGCTTCCGTTGTTGCACGGTTAGTTCCACGGCTGGTCTTAACGGGTGGAACAGGGCTCAGTGGAACAGAACCCGCCATATGCTGCACCTCCTTTGGTTTGGGTGAGTGACGTCTTTTAATATCCTTACTCCACCATGCTTCATTGTCATGCTCTGCCCGCCTTTCTGCTCCAACGCTGCAAGGAATTAATAATCAGCAGCAGGATGAAAGAAACTAGAAGTAGCAGCAAAGCTACAGCTGTAGCGCCTGCATAATCGAACTGCTCCAGCTTGGCCATGATCAGCAAGGGGGCAATCTCCGTTTTCATCGGCATATTGCCTGAGATAAATACAACCGAGCCATATTCGCCAATGCCCCGGGCAAAAGCCAGAGCAAAACCCGTCAGCAGCGGTGGGATCAGATCTGGCAGCAGAATCGTACGGAATATCCGCCATCTTCCTGCCCCCAGTGTGGCAGCCGCCTCTTCCACCTCAGACTCCAGCTCCTCCAACACCGGTTGCACCGTGCGAACTACAAACGGAATTCCGATAAACATCAGCGCCAGCGTAATCCCTGCCTGTGAATAGGCGAGCTTGATGCCCAAAGGCTCTACAAACTGCCCAATCCAGCCATTGCCGGCATAGATCGCCGTAAGAGCAACCCCTGCTACCGCTGTCGGCAAGGCAAAAGGCAGATCAATGACCGCATCAAACAACCTTTTGCCCGGGAATTCATACCGAACAAGCACCCATGCCAGAAGTAGTCCCAGCACGAGATCAATCAGCGCCGCTGCACCTGCGGTCAAGAAACTGACCTGGAAGGAAGCCAGTACCCTGGGATTGGTCGCAACCTCAATCATGGTTGCCCACGTCAGTCCTGTTGAGTTAAATAACAGCGCAGCCAGTGGAATAAGTACAACCAGGCTCAGGTAGAACACACTGTAACCCATCGTTAATCCAAATCCCGGCAATGTGCGTCTCCGCGCCACAACCACCTTGCTCATGCACGTTCATCCTCTCTGCCTTCAGCCGGTAAGGCTGGTTGGCCGCTCACAGCGCGATTGATCGGGTGTTCATTGAACAGAGCAACCTTAGCTGCCTGGAACATAGATCTGGTCGAAGATACCACCGTCATTAAAATGTTTGGCCTGAGTATCCCGCCATGTGCCAAATACATCTTTCAACGTGAACAGCTCAAGTGCCGGGAACTGATCTTTGAATTTTTCCTCCACGCTGTCCAGCGTTGGGCGGTAATAATTTTCAGCAGCAATCGTCTGTCCTTCTTCACTGTACAAATATTTCAGATAGGCATCCGCCACGTCGCGGCTTCCTTTTTTGTCTGCATTTTTGTCCACAATCGCAACGGGCGGCTCTGCCAAGATACTAACCGAAGGCACGACAATGTCGAATTTGTCCGGACCCAGCTCTTTTACCGATAAAAAAGCTTCATTCTCCCAGGCAAGCAGCACATCACCAATGCCACGTTCAACAAACGTCGTTGTAGATCCGCGAGCACCCGAATCCAGCACAGGCGCATGTTTGAACAATTCACCAACGAATTCCTTCGCCTTCTCTTCATCATTGTTATTATGCTTAAGGGCATATCCCCATGCCGCCAGATAGTTCCAGCGCGCCCCGCCGGACGTTTTGGGATTCGGGGTGATGACTTGGGTATCCCCTTTGATCAGATCATCCCAGTCCTTGATGCCCTTTGGATTACCCTTACGTACAAGGAAGACAATCGTAGAGGTATACGGAGAGCTGTTATGCTCGTATTTATCCTGCCAGCCTTCATTAATCAGACCTTTATCTTCAATCGCATCAATATCGTATCCCAATGCCAGCGTCACCACGTCTGCATCCAGTCCGTCAATAACAGAACGACTCTGTTTGCCCGATCCCCCATGGGACTGCTTGATGGTCACTTCCTGGCCTTTCTCTTTCAACCAATGCGCCGCAAACGCTTTGTTATATTGCTCATAGAGTTCCCGCGTTGGATCGTAGGAAACATTCAGCAGCTCGATGGCCTTGGCCTTTTCTGTGTCGCCTTCCGATCCCCCCGATGTTCCTGCTGCACTGGACCCGCCGCTATCCGATCCGCATGCTGCCAGTACCCCTGTTAACACCAGTGCCAGACCAACCAAAATACCCTTATGAATTCTCTTTTTCATAAATAACACTCCCCCCGATATAGATCTGCATGACTACCTCAGGCCGGCTGAACAGGATCAAACGCCCCGTAAAAAACAAGAAGACGGAGGAACCCCCGCGCACTTCTCCCCATAAAGTCATGCCGGCTTAAAGGCCGTGCATGCTCCATCTGGAAAGGATGCGCTGCGGTGTTCCTCCGTCTATACGGTGAGAACGTTATTCTGTTCAGGTTGCATGGTTGCATCTGTCTGTAAAATGACTGTTTTCACAATGAAAACAAATTCATTTTTTTATTATTCCTACCTGTTTAGTAAGTTATATACGTATAATAAAGGCAGTCTATATACCTGTCAAACGTTTTTTCCGATTTTTACCGGATTTCTGGCCTATTGGTAAAAAAAGAGGAACAACGAACCAGCGTCCGTTGCTCCCTTCAGCGAATCCCATACTTCGCTGGCTATTGAAAACATGAACGGAATTGGACAGCCACACCTTGTCCACTCCTCATCTGCCTGCATACCGGATATTGGGTACCGGTGGTGTGCTCATGCCTTCTCCCAGATAAAAACCGGTGTGTGGCGGTTGATTGTAGGCTACATTTTGCCAAGCGACGCCAAGACGGTACACTGGATCATGCATCAGCGTATAGATGCGTTTGTCCGTAACTGCTGTTGTGGTATAGATCCGCAGTGCTGAACTGTCATTCGTCCGCCATACCACTTCCTCTCTCCAGTCCCCGAACAGATCGGCCTGCAGATTCGGCGTAGACTTGGTTCCGTTGTTGGAAGATACGCCGGAAGCGGTGAGCAGGTTCATCGTTGTGCTGTTAGCATAGTTCCACTTATCGATTCGGTTGCTGTCCAGCAGTTCACGGAGCAGATCCCCATCCCACCAGATGCCAAAATTCGTGGAGGAAGGCAGGGTTGTCCCGAGTTTCTGCCCTTTGGCTGTGTACAGACTGCCGTCTGCCCATACTTCGGCACCTTTATATCTTGGATCGATATCTGCCGCCATGCCACGTCCAATATCCTTTGTTGTTTTGACCCCCCAGATTAACTGGCCTGTACCTGCATCCCGGAACTCCACTCCGGCATTGGATGGCGTCTCATGAACCTGAAATACCTCAAGTCCAGGGCGGTCCGGGTCGAGGTCACTCAAATGCATGGCATCGCCATGATGAAGCCCTGTTGTGTACAATCCTTTGCCGTTATCATCCACCGCCATGGCACCATAAACGATCTCGTCTTTCCCATCTCCGTCTACGTCCGCCACACTCAGATTATGATTGCCCTGCCCGGCATAACCCGAGTTACCGGAGGTATTGGAATCAAATGTCCATTGTTTGGTCAGCTGTCCATTCCGCCAGTTATAAGCCACGAGCACTGTGCGGGTGTAGTACCCACGCGCCATGACCAGACTTGGGCGCTCTCCATCCAGATAAGCAATGGCGGCAAGGAATCGGTCCACCCGATTGCCGTAGTTATCTCCCCAACTGGATACATTGCCACGCGCCGGTTCGTAGTTCACCGTGGAGAGCGCTTTGCCAGTCTGTCCATTGAAAACCGTCAGGAATTCGGGACCAGACAACACATAACCGCTAGAATTACGGTAATCCTTGCTTGCATCCCCGATGACCACGCCAGTGCCATCCTTGGTGCCATCGGCTGTTTTCATCGCAACTTCGGCTTTGCCATCACCGTCGAGATCGTACACCATGAACTGGGTGTAGTGAGCACCCGCTCGGATATTTTTGCCCAGACTAATCCGCCAGAGGCGTGTTCCGTTTAATTTGTAGGCATCGATAAACACTTCCCCGGTATAACCACTCTGGGAGTTATCCTTGGAGTTGGAAGGGTCCCACTTCACGATCAATTCATACTCACCATCACCATCCAGGTCACCTGCACTGGCATCGTTGGCACTGTAGGTGTAGGCTACTCCATCGGGCGTTGTCCCACCTGCAGGTACACTGAGCGGTACAGATAGATAGTTATTGCCCCATACGCTTGCAGCCGCTGAAGCAGCTTGCTCCGTTCCACTGACGACAGCGCGAACCGTATATTTGGAACTGCTCGTCCCGCTTGCATCCTGAAGGTTGGTGCTGTTTGTTATGGGCGATGCGTTCACCTTGGTTCCATCCCGATATACGTTAAACGATACATTCGATCCTTCCGTTCCCAGAAGCCGCCAACTGATAAACACACCTGTCCCGGTCTTCACAGCCACCACACCGCGATCCAGATATTCCATCTGCCTTGGACCCGCTGCATGTGTTACCGACGTGTTGCCAAGGCCAAGCGAAGTAATCAGTAACGCGGAACTCAACAACGATACTCCTACTGTACGTAATGTGCGCTTCCACAATGATGATCGATTCCCCATAAACAATTGCCTCCCCAATTGGTTTGGTAAGCCCGATGCCCTTGTAGCGCCATCTTTTATGTAAGCGCTTTAATGTATTCATTTTAAATTAAACATATAATTCCATCTATAGGTCTAATTTAGTAATTGGATGGTGGTAAAGGAAAAAAGCCAAAGGATTTTTCCTTCGACTGCGTTAAGTATATTACAGTTTAATCATAATGCTAAATAGATTCAGAACTGAAGTACTTCTATTAAGCATTAATTCGCTGCATTTCATTAATTAGTAATTTAAGCTTTTCCTTGTCTTCAAAATTTTCACTACTAAAGCTTTTTTCAAGAAAAGCCATTACATATTTAATGAAATTGAGATCATTATTTTTTTGGATAGAGAAGTTCAATCCTTCTAAAATTCGACTTATTGCAACATCGCGATTGTGGTTTAAATAGTATATCGCCAATTCCCCTAGAAGTTTTGCATAATTTTGATCCATCATTGAAGAATTGTATTGTCCAAATTCTGTCTTGTATGTACGTAAAGGAATGTAATCCGAGAAACGCTCTAAAATATCATCAATATTCCAGTTAAACTTATTCGCTGCCTGGATGATGTAACGTAATGCCAAAAATATCTCATCCGGGTATTGTGTGATGTAATTTGCATATTTTTTAACAACATTTATATCCCCAGATAACATCTGATAGAGATACTTATTAGCCGTTGCCCATTCTTCGAATTGCTTCAGCACACGTCGAGACTCCTCATCGTCCTCCCGCACCCAGCTCTGTCCACTTGCATAAAGCCCCACAAGTTCTAATGCTTTGTCATAGTCTCCCTGCTCCTCAAATACCGTCGACTGAATCAACCAAGCATATAGTATATAAAAGTAAAGTGGCCGTACTGTTAGTTTCCACTCCTGATTTTGTCGTTCCGAAATGTTAATTGTATTATATTGAATTTTGGCTAACTGTAACATCTTGTCAGCGAAATTTTTAACTTCGCTCCATTTATTTACCGAGCCAAAAGCATGGATTAGATCTTTGAAGGCTTCAAGTTGGTACCCCTCATCCAACCGGTCAACATAGGGCTCGAACAAGATAGCCAACCTTAGATTTTCCTCCAGGTTCTCTCCTTGTCCAATTAGAAACAATCGATACTGACACATCGCAAGCCGTTCGGAATGCTGATATTTCTCAACTTCACTCACACTCTTATATAACAATGCCGCCGCAGACCGCTGATTTTGTTCAAATAATTGTTCAGCCATCTCAAATAGTTCTGTCGCATAATCCAGGTCGTCCAGTAGCCGATAAAGAATCTGTTCAATGCAGTCCAGCCGATTCAACTCCGCACTTCGGAGAATAAACGGTCTGATCCGCCGCATGGATACGGAATAAGCAAAACATTCTTCCACATAGTCGGCAAAAAAATGATCCGCTGCCACGCCCATTCCTGATGATATCGCAATCAACTGACTCACGGATATGGGACGATTCCCATTTAGAATACGACTAACTGTGCCTGTATTAATGCCAGATACTTCCGAGAATCGGGAGAGCGTCATACTGTTCTTATCGATAAACTGGGTTAATTGCTCCCGAATTGAATTTGCAGGTTCCAAGGAAAGCACCACCCTTCGTGTAACATCCAGATTTCAGGTTTTTTTCACCCTATATTATGATCATAATGAACGTTCGAACGAGGGTCAATAAAAAATGTTATAATATCCACCATTTTCAAGTTACTCGCTTAAAAAGCCTAAAAAAGCTGTAAAACCATGTGTTTCTCCATGATTTCACAGCTTATAGACAACTTTTATACCACAGGAGCAATACATACCGGACGAGACAGTTCTAGCTTGAACCCGTTATGCGTCAGACGTCCGTCTTCTTCACTGATCTGGAAACCTACGAGGTTATTGCTGTCCTGATTCGCCACAACCAGAATCCCACCTGGCAAAATATTAAAGTTACGCGGTGTCTGCCCAATCGTGGACGTCCACTCTACGGCTTCCAATTTACCGCTCTCCTGATCAATATGATAGAGCACGATGCTGTCATCTCCCCGATTGGATGCATACAGGAAACGTCCACATGGAGATACACGGATGTCTGCAGCTGTACCCTCTCCTTTATGCCCTTCTGGAAGTGTGGAAATGTGCTGTACCGTAGTGAACTCCCCTCTACGCTCATCGTACAGGAAAGCCGTAACCGTGTTATCCAATTCGTTGATCACATATGCCCACTTCGAGTTGGGATGGAACACAAGATGCCTTGGCCCTGCGCCTGGTGGCTGATCCATCTCACGATGGGTAACCAGACGTCCCTCTTCCAAGCGATACACAATGATCTGATCCAGACCGAGGTCACATACGATAGCATACTGCCCGGACGGATCGGGTTGAATGGAGTGTGCATGCGGCCCTTCCTGGCGTTCTTCATTGATTCCACTTCCCGTGTGCTCCACCCATGCACTCATCTCACCAAGCGTCCCCTGATCGCCAACCGGGAATACATTGACACTGCCGCTGCTATAGTTGGATGAGAACACCCACTGACCATCCTTGGAGACAGACACATAACATGGAGAAGCCCCTCTGGTCTGTTTTCGATCCATCAGGTGCAGCTCACTTGTTGCCGCATCTCTCCGATAGACCAACACCTCTCCCTCGTCCGTTTCACTCGCCACATACAGACAGTTTCCATCCGGGCTTAGCGCCAGATAAGACGGATTATCCACACCATCCATGTGATTGACGATTCGCATCTCTCCTGTATCCGCATTCAACGCACATAGGAATATTCCGGGTTCATCCGCTGACGCATACGTACCTGTATAGAAAAGTGTTTCCTGTGTTGTGACTGGTTCCATAACTAAATCTCTCCCTTATCTTGTATATTCACTGTTCTGATTCTTCCCACTGGTATGTAATTACCCAATTCACGGGCAACTACTTCACTTCCTGTAACGTGGCTTTCTAAATCGAGAACAACCCCGGTGAGCGATCTCATATCTGGCATTGACTCCCTTATCACCTCTCACCATAATACAAAGTATGAGACCTAACAACAGACCCCCCCTACTGCGTAAATCTGACGGATTTCGTATGCAAAAACTCATTGTGCTGCCGGACTCCCTGCTGCAAGAAACCGCAGCTTATCCGGTCACGTCCGGATTATATGTTACCGATATCGGTTACTTTCACGAGGCGGAGCATCATTACCGTGATCGTCCCGATGGTTGTGAATCACACATTCTGATGTACTGTGCCCAAGGCACAGGCTGGTATACGATGGATGGCAGCAAGACTTATGATGTCAGCCCGGGAAACCTCGTTATATTACCTGCACATGTCCCTCATGTGTACGGAGCCAACGCAGCTGAACCATGGAGCATCTTCTGGATTCATCTGCGTGGGGAACACGCTTTAGACTACATAGAACCCTTGTTAACTCATCATATTACTACCATGCCACCGGCCAAGGCTCAAAAATGGCTTGAGCTGTTCCATGAATGTTACGGCGCACTTGAGACGGGTTACTCCATGCAGACGATGACGTATGCCTCCCAGATTATTGGCTATATGCTGGGCATGCTCGCTTATGGACCGGAGACGACAGGGTCAGATGGTGGGATCGTGAGCAGCAAACGTGCGGCCGAACAATCCGTTCAATATATGCTGGAGCACCTGGAGAATGGAATCACCCTCAAGGAACTGGCGGCTCACGCGCGGCTGTCTGTCCCTCATTACTCTCAGTTATTCAAGCAAGCTACGGGGCATTCGCCCATCGATTATTTCCTGCGGCTGAAGATTCAACATTCCTGCCGCTATCTGGATTTTACCGATTGGACCGTGAAGCAGATCAGCTCCGAGCTTGGATTCAAGGACCCTTACTACTTCTCCCGTCTGTTCAGCAAAATGATGGGACGTTCACCCACAGATTATCGAAATAAATCCAAAGGTTAGAGGCAATGCCTTTACTTAGCCCTATCTGAATGATTATGAATTCAGTTGGAAAATTCCAGCAACCTTTTGAACAGAAGGGTCGTCTATAGGGGCAAATAACTTTTATATAAAGGGATCATCCCTGGAAAAGTGAGGCGAACCTATCATGAAAAAAAATATACTTGCTACATTAACTGCGGGAGCTCTGCTCACGCTGTCTCTAAGTGCAGGCCCGATCAACGCTGCGCAGGCCCAATTCACGGATATTCAAGGTATCGCAGGAGCAAACAAAATCGAATCTCTCCATAAAGATGGATTCATCAAAGGTGTGAGTGACAGCTTGTTCAAACCTGAACTGGAGTTAAATACCGCTCAAGGCATTCAACTGATTGCGGACGGCCTGAATCTGAATCTGGACACGATTCGTTTTATCAAAATGCCGGTACCAAGTGACTACTTCTCTGCTGTAAAAGATGGCGTATGGTACAGTGATGCATTTATCCGCGCACAATATAATGGCATTCAGATGTCACAGGGTATCGATCCGTCCAAACCGCTTACTCGTGAACAATTCACACTGTTCCTGATGCAAGGCATCGAAGCCAAAGGCGGTCTGCCGATGATTAATATCAAACCTGTGGACATTACCGACGAACAGGAGCTGACGCCAGAGTATCAAGGTGCCATTCAGCGTTCACTCGTTCTCAAAATCAATGAATTGGATGCCGACGGAAACTTCAATCCCAAACAAACGATTACTCGCGCCGAAGCAGCAGTGATGATGTATAACGCAATCGAGTACATGGAATCGTTCCATGCACCACAAATCCCGGAAACACCTGGGAAGTAATACTTCCTTGGTGGAAGCAGTATGCCAAACAGCCGCACCTTCCCTCAACAGGAAAGTGCGGCCGTTTGTATTATACCTATATCACTGATGCAATCATCAGATTTAACTTTCTAACTTAGAAAGAACCTTTAACAACAACCTCAGACAACGGTAAACGTCCTGACGGGCGAGCTGGCTGTGCAGCTTTACCTACAGTAATCAACAACGTTGGCACAAATCGTGCAGGAATGTTGAATGTTTCCATCAGTTTTTGTGGATTATATCCACCGATTGGACATGTATCGTAACCCAGGGAGCGTGCAGCAATCATAATATTTTGGGAAGCAAAGGATGCATTGCGAATCGCTTCATCACGAGCGATTTGCGGGCTTTGGTAAGCACCGTTGATCTGTCCAACCAATGCGTCACGAACCTCTGCAGTCAGTGCGCCTGCTTCAACAGCTTGATCGTAGATTACGGTGTTACGGTTTGCTTCCAAATCTCCGAGAACAGCAATCGTAACCGAACTTTCCACGATCTGACTTTGACCGTAAGCAACTGGCAGCAATTTCGCTTTGTCTGCTTCGGATTCAATCACGAGGAATCTCCAGTGTTGCAGGTTCCATGAAGATGGTGCTTCCGCAGCTGCTGTCAGAATCGCATTGAGATCAGCTTCAGGCAATTCAAACCCTTTTTCGTACTTTTTGACAGCATGGCGTTCGCTAATGACGCGAAGTGTTTCATTTTTTTCAATGCCTGACATGTGTTCCACTCCCCAGAATCTAGTTTGTTTATACTTCTTTTACTTTCGCAAGGTGATCTCGAAGTTTACTCTACCAGGGATTTTCCTTCCGAAAATAACATCAGCGCAGACGATCTCTCCCCATCTGTGTTCACGTTATGCCCGGAATCGCCTGAGAACATCAATGGATCTTTCACCGGAGCACACGCCAATGCCATAACTTGTCCACCATGCCTGACTAAACCAAGGCCATGTCATGAAGGACCATTCGTTGTGGACTCCGTCAGGACTTCTCCTTTGCAGATAATCCATTCAGCGACAGGGTTATCGCTTCCCCATGACCTATGCGCTCTTTCACATCCTGAATGGATATACGGTCAAAATAAGCGCTGAGCGCCTCTTCGCCTCCGTTATATATGTTCCCCATCACATCCTGCATATTGGAAGATACCACGCACGATGAACCGGACTCCCCTGAGCACCAGTTGGGACCGAGTGAACCACCAGCTACCAGTCTGTACAATTCTCCAAGCTTGATCTCTTCACTCGGACGGCTAAGCAAGTACCCACCATGAGCACCTTCCTTGGTCGTCAGGTAACCATGCTTGCGCAGAACACTAAGTACCTTACGGACTCTGGCCGGGTGTGTACCCACACTCTGGGACAAATCTTCACTATTGGCCATACACTCATCTCTCATCGACAGAAAAACAAGACAATGCACCGCTATGGTAAATTCACTGTTCATAACTTACTCCTTCCCGGCTTACAACACCGATGAACTCCAACTCAAGGTAAGTATAACTGTCATTATATGAATAACAGTTATGTTTGTCAACTTTCACCCAGCATGGAGATCAAACGTGATTTTTCCTGTTATACCAATACTTACAGCTCATCCACACAATTAAGCTAGGATTAACATCCCGTCTTCATTTTAATCCAAAAAGAACAAAAAAGTGAGCCTTCCGCTACGCGAAGGGCTCCAATAAGATAGACATATGAAAGGGCTTACGTGATTATTATAATCGGTAATCTCCAATTTGAAAACGCTTTTTTTGTAAAGTGCATCATTATTTTAAATTTTTTTTATTTAAATAAAATGAACAACAGGTATTGCTAAAACTAATACCATTAGTTATTATACTAATACCATTAGTTTTAAGGAGGGTTTAACGATGCGTATTACCCGAGAATTTGATGTCGTTCAAGTTACGTTTTTCCCAAGACTCTTCCCTGTGAACGTATACCTGGTTGAAGAGGAAGATGGTTTAACCCTGATTGATGCCGGAATACCGGTCAGTCTTAAGGGGATTTTGGCAACTGCCCAGTCCCTTGGAAAACCCATTACCAAGATCATTCTGACTCACGCGCATAGCGACCATATTGGTGCGTTGGATCGTCTCACAGAGGCACTGCCCCAAGCCGAGGTCTTCATCTCCAGACGGGATGCCCGGCTATTGGCGGGTGATACTTCCCTTCTTCCCGGTGAGCCACAAACCCCGGTACGCGGCGGCGTGCCTAAGCCCAAAGCGGTGCGCACCCAGCCAAACCACTTGCTGGATGACGGTAACCAGATTGGTTCACTGGTCGCCGTTGCCTCACCAGGACATACGCCGGGGCATATGTCCTTCATGGATACGCGCAGCCGCGTGCTCATCGCTGGCGACGCGTACCAACTGCAAGGCGGCCTTGCCGTATCCGGCCGCGTGCGCCCGCTCTTCCCGTTCCCCGCGCTGGCGACGTGGAACCGCGAAGCGGCTCTGGCCAGCGCGAAGCGCCTGGCGGAGCTGGAACCGTCCGTGCTGGCTGTAGGCCACGGACGGATGCTGCGCCAGCCCGCGGCCGCCATGCGCGCGGCAACCGCTGATGCACAGCAGCGGTTTGATCTTGCCGGGGGGCAACTATGAGCCCCCGGCAAGGGCTGGATCGCGGCGCTCTGCTCAGCGCCGCCACCCAGCTTGCTGACAGCGACGGCTTTCAGGCGCTGACACTCGCCGCGTTGGCACAGCGGCTGGATGTGCGCTCGCCGTCGCTCTACAACCACATCAGCGGACTTCCCGGGCTTCGCCAGGAAATGGCGCTGATGTCCGTACAACAGCTTAGCCGCGCATTAACCGCGGCTATCGCTGACCGCACTGGCGATGATGCCATTCAGGCCATCGCTGCGGCATACATTGGCTTCGTTCGCGAGCACCCCGGGCTCTACGAAGCCTCATTTCATGCCCCGACCCGCGAGGAGCCACAGCTCGCCGCGGCCAGCACAGCCACGCTGGAGTTGCTGCTGCACAGCTTGCAGCCCTACCCCTTAACCGAAGCGGAAGCATTGCATGCCGTTCGTGGTTTGCGCAGCCTCTGCCATGGATTTGCCTCCATTGAGGCACAGGGCGGCTTCGGCATGGACTTTGATCCGGACGAAAGTCTGCGTCTGACCGTATCCGCCTTCCTCCACGGACTCCGGCATCTTCACCAGGACTAGTAAGGCACGCATTGCATCATGAAAAAGGACTGCAGAGGATCTGCAGTCCTTTTTACATTGCCGTGTACTGGGTACATCCCATAGATAGATTTTGACAGTAATAATGTTATAGTTGCGCCAAAGACTTCTAACACATTAACATCCACTTTGAATTCATCTTTCATCCGCTTGTGTTCTTTATAATTTCTTTCTTTACAATTTCATTTAATACAGAGAAAAGTGGCGCCTCGGTTGCACGATGCCATGATCGGTGCCCTCTGACCAAAATCTAACGAACCGAGGACACGCTATAACGGCAATTAGAGCGAATAACAACAACTAACGAACTCCACACGTCCTATTTCGCAGAAAACTGGCTGCGGGACAGGAATAACGAGTATATTCCGTCATTTAACGTGTCTGTGATTCGTTACATTTACCAACGTGCCAATTTAGGCCCAATAAGATGTGCTGAGTTCGTTAGAACGTGCTACGTACGGTGCTTCAAATCACATTGCCATAGCGGCACACGTCCAGACACACATTGTGTTATGGAGCTAAATACGGAGCGTTCATGCTCCAAATTGCGTTGATCAAGCGGATGCGGGTACATGACTAGATAAGGATCTTACCTTGCTCGTAATGCACATGGTAGTACATGCTTTATTAGTATTCATGTATAGATCACGCTACAGTTCAGTACACACATTGGGGCGATTCTAGATACGGAGCTTACCCTGGTCGTGATGCACACTTTAGTACTTATTTTAATACGTGTCCTAATACGAATCATTTAATAGATCTCACTACATGTACGCCGCAGCGGGACAATTTTTGTTTTGGATCTAGCTACAACTCCCATTGTTCAGGGCGGTAAGAGTCTGAAACATATTCGATCTACCCAGTCCCAGTCCCATTTCACCTGGCCATCTGATCCTTACTTGATCCGCCTTGTCTCTCAACCGCACTTTTGCCTTTCACATCTACGCACTTCTCTAATATGTACATCTCCCGTTCCTCTCGCAAGGTGGAATGGACTTTGGCTTCCCTTTTTCCATCGAAACGGTTCTCGATAATCTATCTATGGCCATTGCTGCCGTCCATCCTGCACTTCATTCAAAATATGCTTCATCACGGGCACGTACACTTTCCAGTAGAACATGTCCGGAATATCTTTCTGATCTGGCGTAAGCTTGGACCGGACGACCTCCCATCCACGGATTCGGCGCCAGAAGGAATAATGCTTCATCTCTCCAAAGGACCCTGCCATGTAATACGACCGATTATAGTCGTCGTACCGGACCAGTGCAGCAAATTCCGCAGGAATTCCTGCATCCACCAGCTTCTGCTCACCTGTCTCCGTCAGATCCGTCTTATACCAGGCCAGTATGGAGTTCTTCTCTTGCGGCACAATGATATCGAACCAGCCACTATAATGTATATCCTGGGTTATGCCGCTCCAATCACTGCCTTCCGGTGTAAATGCAATCTGTATATTGCCTGTCTTCACATCCGGACCTTTCGCCAGTACCATGACCTGTCCATCCATATGGATCAGCAGCATACCCGCTCCGTGATAAGACCATTTCTTCTTCTCTTGTTGCTCATAGTTCGTCCGAATCCAACGGGGTACTTCTTCTATACTTTGCAGATTAGATACCGATTTCCCTTGCCATCCACTGCTGTCCACACCCAAGATGGGGTATAGTTGCTCTCTTGTCATCTTGGAAGCCGTATTTGCCAATGCACTGTATTCGGCAACAATCGTTACCCCTTTATACGCAGCCTCGCGGATTTTCTGCACATCATATATCGTTAATCCTTCATAGATTCCGCCTTGTTTCCCTTCACTCTTGTGTGCAGACAGACTACTCCGATTCGCCGTCAGATAGATCAGATCCGTATCTGTCACCTCATCAGGCAGCAGTTGCTTCATCCGTGGAAGCCCGTTCTGAAGATCATAACCGTAATAATCCTCTTCATACGAGTAGTATTCCCCTGTGTGCTGTACAATCTTCTGTTGATTCAGAAGCCAAACCAACCCCTTGTGCCCCTGATAGGACAAGTCCGGTCTGCTCTTGTCAATAATCATGATGTTCAGTGAAACCGGGGCCTGGGATTGCCACATAATCCATGGGACAACCAGCACCACCGATACCACTGTAAAACAAGCCAACGTCCACATCGTGGCTGGCCTGTAACTTTTTTTCATGAAGCGTATTCCTCCTTGCTCTGTTCCAAGGTATTGTCAGGATCGATCGTTAGATTACCCTAATCCATGTCTGCTGTCCTTTTCCTCTGCCTTCCGCAATCCCATAGCCTGCAACATGCCATATATACGGGATATGTTATTCAGCGGTCTGAACCAGAACGTCTCCGTACATGCATACAACAGCAGACGTGTCACCTCTCGGGACGTATATACCTTGCGTGAACACCATATTTCGAACATCACCACACTTGCGGACAACAAGGAACCATAGAGGGTCAGTAGCAGAACGAGAATGATGCATAGGTTAATATCCACCCACTGTAGCCCTATGCCTGCAATGAACAGCACGATCGCTCCCAGTTCCAACACAGGCCCCAACAATTCGATCAAAATAAAATACGGGATGGATACCATCCCCATCCAGCCATAGGCCGGATTGAAGATCATGCTCCGCTGAGTCCATAGACTGCTTGCAAGCTGCATGTGCCAACCGATACGCTGTCTGCACAGCTGATGCCATGTACCGGGTACTTCTACCCTGCAGATCGGATCGGGAATATATATAATACGGCCACGTTCCCGAATCTGCTTCATATGTTTCTGTAACCGCATCACCAGTTCCATGTGAGCGACCTGGTCATCGCGCTTGTAACCTCCAACTTCCAACACCCGGTTCTTTTTGAATATACCGAATACTTCAGACGTAAATAAAAGCACATTAATATTATAACGAACAAGGCCCACACCGCTAATCAGAAAAGCACGCACGTATTCAATGGTCTGCATTACAAACAACGTACTGCCCGTCCTTCTTGCGCCGTTGTCGGTTAAATCCGTTTGATTCGTATTTCTGGAGGCCATGAGATCTACTCGTCCACTACAAGCAACGACCTCTTCTCCTGGGAGAGCATCCATAACGGGCTTCATAATCTTCACCAATGCATCCCGTTCCAGAACTGTCCTGGGTCCAACAGAGGCGATATAAGGATATTGCGAGATATTCAGACCGGCATTCAGGGAGTCCATTCGTCCCCCATAAGCCTTGTCGATCACAACCAGACGATGATGTAATCTGGATTGGTAGACACATTTAATCTGAGCCGTCTCCTGACCGAGTCCCGAATAATGAACTTTACTCCGAATGGGCATCAGATCATAGGTTTCTTTTAGACGCCGCATGGTCTCATCCTCTGATCCATCATTAATGATAATAACCTCATAACGTGCATACTGAATATCCAACAGACAGCTGATTCGCTGTACGATCGTATCCTCGCTATTCCGCACCGGAACAAGCAGGGATACCGCAGGAGCCAGTTCTTCATCCAACATCTCATGATATTGCAGCGGGTCCAGATCCCTCTGGCGGATCAATGTGCGAGCGGCAGCAACGACCAGAACACTACACGTCACAATCGCTAACACCAGATAGATAAATATCCCCTCGTAACATGCCAAAACAAAACTCCGCAGCATCTCAATCCATCTTTCGTCCATACTGCATCCTTTCCAGCGTTTCCTCCGCTATCTGCCTTGCATATTTATCCGGATGGTTTACAGCCGTATCCCGGAGCTCTTCAAGTCCCTGCTCGTACCGGGCAAGAGAGTTCGCCGCTTCCTGTCGGATCTGAAAAGAAGGATCACCCATCATTACCTTCAGTCTAGGAATAAAAGCATCCGCATGAACAGTACCCATAAGCTGGGTCACTGTTAGTCTTTCAGAGCGTTGCCTCTCCTCACCAGATTCGTTCCATACCAGCAATAGCCCCTTCAGCAATTCTTCGCGACCTCTGCTCACTTGAGCCAATGCCTGATAAGCATGGGTACGCAGCAACGCATCCTCTCCAAGAATGAGCTTCTCCAGTAGAACAACGGCACCCTCCGTCTGGTCATCCCGAATACGAATGGCATGGACGATATTAGACTGGACCTGGTAAGGTACATCCTTAAAATGATCCTTCATACGAGTCCAGGATGAATCGGTAAGCAACAGCAGAATCTGCAGATACTGCGTATCGGACCATACATATTGCTCACGCATCAATTCCTTCACGATTCTGAAATAACCGGTTCTGGCATATATGCGCAATATGATGAAGCGTTCAAGCGGCGTACAGGAAGTAACCCGCAACATATCCTCTAACCTGGGCAGAAGCTCTATCATATGAAACTGTTCAATATATAACAACGTGTTGACCCGTTCACTCCACTTTCCCGTCTTCAGAACCGACCGGTATGAACTTCCAAAGACTTGCCAGGATAACAGACGAATTCGCAGAGTCTCGTGCTCTTCCGGACCTTGAGCAAGCCGTTGCAATAACAGCTGCTGCAAAACACTCTGTTGATCTCCACTCATATTCATTAAGTCAGCTTTCACTTCTCCTTGGCCCAGATACTGCTGTAACACCGAATCTTCGGAATGTAATTCCTGCATCAGTACCGTCTTAACCTTTTCCCTGCGTCTACTGCTATATTTCATCCATAAGATGTAACTGTAGATAACCAGCAAAAAAGCTAGTACACTTGCACATATGAGGCTGACCACATGTACTAACCAATCTGTATTACCTGCAAGCCACCCTCTATGATGTGAGCCGATAAGCTTGATATACATCCATTGTTGTCCAATCATTGCATGATTTCCCCTTAATCGAATAAACGGCCTTACAACGGGCACAATAATACAAAATTTTCAAATACACCCTGTGAATACATATCGGGTATATGATACACTAAGCTTTCTATCGGCTTTCTGCGTTTGTGATATAATAGGAACTGAAAATTCCGGCAATTCGTATTGGGTTCCGGATCTCCGGATAACATATTATTCCAGAAAGAGGGAGTTCTACGTGGCTCAAATCAGTCCGTACTACCTGCAAATCGGAGCAACCGTGGGCATGCTTGTCATGGCACTGCTTGCCATCTTCATCCGCATGAAAGCCAGTCACAGACCGGTGACCATTCGTAAAATCCTTATTCCTCCGCTCGGCATGAGCACAGGATTTCTCATGTTTGTTGTACCAGCAACACATGTTCCTCTACTCTGGGCATTCTTTGCGTTTTTGGTGGGCTGGTTCCTCTTCTCCTATCCCCTCATTCGCAGTACACGGTTTGAACGAGTAGGTGAAGAAATTTTTGCCACACGTTCTCGCAGCTTTGCATTTATCTTGCTTGGATTGCTGGCCGTACGCCTGATCCTGCATGAAGTCATTCAGCGATATGTAAGTATTCCGCAAACAGGCGGATTGTTCTTCCTGCTGGCTTTTGGCATGATTGTACGCTGGCGTGTATATATGTACAAACACTACAAAGAAGTGCTGGTCGCCGAACACTAGTCACCTACATAGACCACGCATAGATTTACAGATAAAAAAGACACGTTCTGCTGCCCCCTCGGTGTGCAGAACGTGTCTTTTCGTTTTCAACCTAATTGTACATGTAAACCATTCAATATCTATTCAGGATCTGCAACCTTAACCAGTTGCTTGCCCAGATTATCTCCCGAGAAAAGACCCATAAATGCTTCCGGCGTCTGTTCGAACCCGTCCACAATGTTTTCTTCATACTGGATATGACCTTCCTTGATCCATTTCGCCAACTTGGCGCGGCCTTCCTTGAAGGATTTCGTATAGTCACCCAGCAGGAAACCTTTCATTAATGCTGTATTTGTTAACAGCAGCGTCTGTGGTCGCATCCCGATATCCGGCTTCTCCAGATTATAGGACGAGATCTGACCGCATAACGGAATACGTGCATTCCGATTGATGTGGCGCAAGACTGCATCCGAGATGTCCCCGCCCACATTGTCAAAGTAGACATCTACACCGTCCGGGCAAGCCCGTTCAATGGCCGCTGACATATCCTGCTCCTTCTTGTAGTTCAACACCACATCGAAGCCCAGCTTTTCTTTCAAATAAGCGCATTTCTCATCAGAACCTGCAATACCAACCACGCGTGCTCCCACAATTTTACCAATCTGACCTGCAATCATGCCTACCGCTCCGGCTGCTCCCGATACAACAACCGTTTCGCCGTCCTTCGGTTTGCCGATATCCTCCATACCAAAATAAGCCGTCAGACCCGTCAGGCCCAGCGCACCCAGGTAAGCCGTGATTGGTGCTTCTTCGGTATCAATTAGCGAAAGATCAGCCGTATTCACTGCGGCATATTGCTGCCAGCCCCACATACCGGATACGAGGTCACCTTTGCGCAGATTCGGTTCCGAAGATTCCACAACCTGTCCAATGGCTCCACCCTTGATCACTTCATTTAACGCGTACGGTGCAGCATAGGATTTTGTATCTTTCATGCGGCCCCGCATGTATGGATCAACCGACAAATATAATGTACGTACCAGGACTTGCCCAGCTTCCGGTTCAGGAAGAGGTGCATCAATGAATTTGAAATTCTCTCTGGATGGGGCACCTTCGGGACGAGAAGCAAGTACGATCTGTTTATTTAAAGACACCAAAATTACCTCCTTGTTGCCAAGTGGACGCAAGGTTAACCCTTGTCAGCTGAGATCACTTACCACTGGCTCTGTGTTATCACTTCTTAATAGTTTAAACCGAAACAGGCGGTTCACAAACGTGGGCCGCCTTGAAATATGCAAATATCGTCACATTGTAGCTGCTTTTGGCTATTATTGTGCTGTCAAAATCACTGGACCATCCGCCGTAATCGCAATCGTATGTTCATACTGGGCAGACAGACTTCCATCCAAAGTACGAGCAGTCCATCCATCTGAATCCAGCTTACTTCGGAACGTACCAATATTCAGCATCGGTTCGATCGTAATAACCATGCCTTCCTTGAGACGCGGACCCCGATGAGGCGGACCGTAGTGAGGCACTTGTGGTTCCTCATGCATCTTCTCACCAATGCCGTGTCCGATAAACTCACGTACAACCGATAGGCCTTCACCTTCTGCATACACTTGAATCGCATTGGAGATATCTCCGATCCGGTTGCCCACCACGGCAAGTTCAATGCCTTTGTACAGAGAGTTTTTGGTTACATCCAGCAGATGTTGTGCTTCCGGAGTCACTTCACCTACGGCATATGACCAAGCCGAATCCGCCAGCCAGCCATTCAGATTAACGACCATGTCGATTGTAACGATATCGCCGTCTTTCAGTGCATATTTTCCCGGAAACCCGTGACAGATCACATCATTAACCGACGCACATGTCGCATATTGGTACCCGTTATATCCCTTTTGTTCCGGCGTAGCGCCATTTTTCTTCATAAAAGCTTCTGCAAACTGGTCGATCTCCTGTGTCGTAATGCCTGGACGAATCATTTTGGCAATTTCTCTATGGCATGCGGCGAGAATTTCTCCGGCTTTTTTCATATATTCAATCTGTTCTTTGGTCTTTATTGTAATCATAACAACTGCTCCTGTCCGTTAAAATCTTATCCTGTCCTCTATTGTAACGCTAAACGCTCAAAATAAAAAATTCCGCGCAATCAGCAACATCCTATTATACGCCAAGCTCCTGTCCAATGAATACAATTATCCATGAAAAACTCGAAACCCCTTCTGATCTAGCCACGTATATGCTTAAAACAGTTGAAGTCGAAAGGGTGAAAGCTCATGTTCAAAAAGATTATCGGCAAACTTATCGATTCCAAATCTTCATCTCACCGCAAACGTCATAGCTCCTCAGACAGGCGCTCATATAAACGTCACAGCAGCTCCTCAGGCAAGCGTTCCTACAAGCGCTATTCTTCTTCAGATGTGAAATACCGGGATAGCCGTAGTGGCTCCGGGTATTACAAAAGCAGGAAATATAGCTCCAGCTAAGCGGCTTTCACGACTGCTTTTAAAGAGTAATGATCACACCAGCTTATTGGACCCTACAATAAATGAATATGTAATAAAGGGGTGTTCGCTAGCCATACACACGGCTAACAGAACACCCCTTTATTGTTTCTATATAAGTATGTATCAATTTTGCTGAGTAAGCGAGAGCCTGTCTTGCTGAAGGTGTCCACTGGATCAACATCTATAAATTCCCTTTTTCAATTGCGTCAATTATATCATCTGTAGAGTAGACCCTACCCGAAGAAATATCTTTTTTGGCTTGCATAATTAAAGCTTTGAGCTCCAGATCACTTTCTATTTCTTCCTGAACCACGTTTTCCAGCGGCTTGATTAAATAATGCTTACCTTCAATATCCACAATGGTGTCTTTTTTGCTATGAAACCATGTTTTGAATAATTCGGCATGATCGCCTTCCAGTTTTTTAAGCATAAGATGAATCGCCTCCTTCAACGTGTAATTGTTATCCATTATATCATTTAACCCACTGTTTTGATACGTTTTGCATTTTCAGCAAAAAGGAAAAAGACCCCTGAAGATATAATACGAAGAGGTCACGGATAACAAATATAGGTCCGCCTATAGAGCTTATTCATTGTAATTTCAGCAACACATTCTCAATTTCTGCCTGTAACTCCGTCGCTCCACCCTCATAACCTGGACGGAGTCCAAGGAGTCGCTCCAGCATCTGGTGCAATTCCGGCGTAAGCTTCAGTTCCTCCTGCCAACTGGCGGGTTCACGGCCCTTCTCTGGCTCATAAGCCGAATACAGCATAAAGAGAAGAAAGTGGCCGATATCCTGCAAATCATGATCCGGTGTAGCCGGTTCATCTTCAGGCTCAGGGACTTCACGCATACGTCGCTTTAGCTCCGGCAACAACGGCTCCCCCAAGCGTCTCGCCAGGCCAAAGTCAATCAGATGCACCGTCCCTTCACGTAAAATAACATTGGGAATCCGCACATCTCCATGAATATATCCCTGCTCATGCACATGAGCCACTGGAGCCAGCAGTTGACCTGCCAATTCCACACATTCCCGCTCCGTATATCGAAGACCTTGCTCAAATATGCAATCTTCCAGCGTCTGTCCACGAATATACTCGGTAACGATATAACTTCGTCTCCCGGATGTGAATACATCCAATAGATCAGGGATCGCTGGATGATGCAGACGTCTCATCACGTCCGCCTCCCGCTCCAACAGGTGCGCAGAGAGTCTGCCCTTGCTAGGCTTGGACTCCTTCAATGCCACTTCCCTGCCGTTCTGGTCATCTGTACACAGGTATGTCAGCCCATAACTCCCCATACCCAGCAATTCCTGTATTGTATAACGCTCAGCAATGGTCGTGCCTTCCCGCCGAGGACGATCCGTCCATAGTCCAAGCAATCTTTGCCAACTTCGTCGCAGCTCCACAGATCCTCCCACGCCAGCTTCCTGATCCACTCAGTCTTTATCTATACTGAGCAGTTCGTTGCCAGTCTTCATGTTGTATGGAGCTTATTATATCAGGCCCATAATGCAAAATCACGATGGGTAAATGCCTGTTGCTCAAGCTTCCTTATGCTTCTTGGGCAGGAACCCGAACAACATACGCAGGGATACTCCTTTGGGTTTGCGTTTTCTTCCCTGAAAACTGCGCAGATTGGTTACGAGTTCACGATCCCGCTCCTCTTCCAGCTTCTCGTTCATCCATAGACGCTGTTTTTCCATCTGTTCCTGAAGAGCCATATGTGTATCAGCCAGATGCTGAAGGGTCAGCTCCAGTTCATCGACCCGCTGTTGCAGCAGCTGTACCCGATCATCCTGTTGTTGTTCCACGGCACCATAAGTCACCTCACTTACCAGTTGCCCCAGACCTTCATAGGATCTCAGATTACCCATTATTTCAGGTTCTTGAGGGAGTACAGATGACATGACTGTCGCTGCACATTCCGTCTCTGACAGACCTTCAATTCCCACCACCGGGACATCTACTTCTACTACAGCTACAGGTACTTCTGGAGCCAATACAGTCACCACAGCATCAGCCAGGGGTAGATTATGCTCTCTGAGTTCAGTCATCAGGCGTTCAATGCACTCGATGTCGTCGGACTTAAATAGTCTGGATTTGTTGGCTGACCGTTCGAACCGGTATCCCTGTTCTTCCAGTGCCGCCGCATATTTACGAAGAGTACTTGCACCTATGCCCAGGCTCTTGGCCGTTTCCGTCGTTGCTCCCGCTTCTTCAATCATCATTAATTCCCTCCCGGAATGAAGTCTTTTGGGAATCAATTTCATAATACCTTTAGTGAGTTATGAAATTGATTCTTGGATAAAAACATTATGGCTTCAGCGTTCCTTTTTTTGGAACCGTCATCGGATCGGGGCAACCTGTCTCATGGATCAAGTATGCTTATCTTTTGCTTGTCCGTATGTATTCGTCAGCTTCTCGGCAGATCCCTTTGGCGGTTTTGTTCTGTTTCTGCGGATTCCTAAGAAGTTTTGTCAGGTATATGATCCGCACAAATAACCCCCAATCCGACAACGAACATGAATGCCGTCATGTCGAATGACACAGGTGCAAACGCCGTCAAATCATATGATTATGAATTATTCATGTCAATTTTGTTAACTCCTTTACTCCAATACGCTCCCGCGATAGCGGATATCATTGCTGTACAGCTTTTCCATGTGTTATCTTATGTAACGTAGAAGTGGATTCCAGCATAAAATAAAGGACTATACTTAACATAGGACACATTAGTAACGGATAAATATCAATCTAAATGGGGGCTGAACGGCAGTGTTAGGCAAATCAGGCAAAGTAGCGGTGATCGGGGCGGGTCTTGTCGGTTCGAGTTGTGCGTATTCCATGATTAATCAATCTATATGCAGGGAAATTATGATGGTGGACCGGACGTATGACCGTGCTGTAGCACAGGCACTGGATTTTTCCCATTGTATGGACTTCACACATAACCGCACTAAGGTATATGCAGGCACGTACGCCGATTGTGGCAATATGGATGTGATTATCTTAACTGCCGGGGCGAATCCCAAGCCAGGACAAACACGGCTGGATATTCTGGAGGAAGCAGAGTCGATTGCCAAAGACATCGTGGTCCCGATCATGAACAGTGGATTTAACGGGATTTTTGTCGTCGCTGCTAATCCGGTTGACATAGTAACTTATATGGTATGGAAATTATCCGGCCTCCCGCGCGAACACGTCATCGGTACAGGCACGTCCATTGATTCTTCACGACTCAAAACACTGCTGTCTGAAGTCTTCTCCATCGATCCACGCAGTGTGCATGGTTATGCTCTCGGGGAGCATGGAGAATCACAGTTCGTGGCCTGGTCGCATGTGACCATCGGTGGCAAACCGATTATGCATATCATGGATCAGCACAAGGAGCGCTTCAAACATCTGGATCTGGAGGATATTGCACGCAAAACAAAGGATGCCGGCTGGGAAATCTTTACCCGTAAAGGTTCTACCCAATTCGGAATCGGCAATGCCCTCGCGCATATCACTCGTTCCATCCTCAATGACGAACACAAGATCATCGCCGTATCGGCTATTCTGGACGGAGAGTACGAGCAACATAACGTATGCGTCGGTGTTCCTGCAATCATCGGTGGCAATGGTATTCAAGAGATTATCGAATTGAATCTGGATGCAACGGAACGTGAGAAATTCAACAATTCCTGTGAAATCCTATCTGGTAACATCAATCGTCTGACATTGGTATAAGCCATTCGTATACAACTCCACTTTGTATGCTTCAGCTCAACTTCAAAAGCCTGCCAACGCAAACATGCCAATAACACTCCATGCGAGGAGTCTTATTGGCATGTTTGCGTTTATTATTTTTCACAGCCAGATGAATCAATTTCATAATTGATTTGAGTAGTTGTTCAATTTGGTGCAAGTTGAGGTTCGTCCCTTGGCCCCCACTGTTGTAACACCCGCTTCAACTCACTCAGCATAACCGGTTTGCTAATGAAGTCACGCATACCAATCTCCAGACAAGCTTCCTTATCTTCACGTTTGGCATTGCCTGTAACTGCGATGATTGGAGGTATGCGATCCTGTGGAATTAGGCGGTGTAAAAGGTCTGTCGCCTTCAGTCCATCCATCACAGGCATATGAATATCCATCAGGACAATATCATAAGCATTCTGAGAGATGGCATCAATTGCTTCCACACCATTAGTACATACATCTGCGTGGTATCCGAGCTTCTCCAGATATTCTCGTAAAATCTTCCGGTTCACCGGATGATCCTCCGCCACCAGAATACGCATGGCGACCTTGTCACTCTGACGTGTGCGATCATGATGGAACTGACTTGCTGTCTGCTCTGCTGAAGCATCTACACTCGCCGCAGGAACAGCAAACCGGAAGGTTGAGCCTTCCCCTTCTATGCTCTCGACACTAATACTGCCTCCCATGATCTCCACGAGTCGCTTGGAAATGACCAGTCCCAATCCGGTACCACCATACTTCCGGTTAATCACCGGGTGTAGTTGAGAGAAGGACTGAAACAACTGATCCAGCTTGTCAGCGGGGATGCCAATTCCCGTATCTTGTACCGCAAAATCAAGAACACTGTCTTCAGGCTTTCTGCCCTTGATAATATCCACGGCAACCTCAATGCTTCCCTGATCTGTGAACTTGAGCGCATTGCCAACCAAGTTCACCAGAATCTGCCGGATACGTATGGCGTCACCGACCATGAACTCAGGGATGCTCGGATTGAGACGATATCTGATCTCCAGATGTTTCTCATCTGCAAGCGGTTTAAACAGTTCGGCAACCTGTTCCAGCATCTTGCGTAATGCAAATGGTTCATAAGCCAGTGCCATTTTCCCGGATTCCAGCTTACTGAAGTCCAAAATATCATTAAGGATGTTCAGCAGAGCATCACCGCTGTCTCGAATAATCTCGGCATATTCACGCTGTTCTTCCGATAAATCGGTACCGATCAACAATTCTGTCATCCCCACGATCCCGTTCATCGGTGTCCGGATCTCATGGCTAACCATCGACAGAAATTCCGACTTGGCCTGAGCTGCCAGCTCAGCTGTCTCTTTGGCACGTACAATTTCACGTTCGCCAGTCACATCATTAAATACAACCACCGCGCCCTGAATCTGTCCCTGTTCAATAATCGGCGTCACCTGATACTGCACCAGAAAGCTGCTGCCATCTTTACGCCAGAACACATCTTCCTTGATTGAACGTATCTGTCCATCCAACACGGTCATGTGGATCGGGCATTCTTCTTGTGGCAAATGACTTCCGTCTGCACGGGTGTGATGGATGATGGGATGTGAGTTTTTGCCAATGAATTCTTTCGCCTCATAACCGAACATCGAAGCTGCTGCTGGATTCATAAACATGGTGATTCCATCCGCATCCAAACCAAATATTCCTTCTGTAACCGTGTTGAGAATCAGCTCATGTTGCTTGCTGAGCTCCTGAATCCGTTCCGTGTATTCCTTGCGCTCGGTAATATCGGACACGATCCCATAGACGCCCACCATTTCCTTATCCACAATAATGGGCACATTCGTAACAGATACTTCAATCTTCCGACCACTTGAATTAACGACTCGGGTCTCATAATATTGCGGTTCGCCTTGCTTCACCATGTCAAAATAATGTTTGCCATGTTGCACTTCGCATTTATCCAGATTGGATAAAAAAGATTGGCCAATAAGCTTATTACGCGGAATATCCAACATTTGCACCAGTTTGCTGTTCACTGCGCTGTATTTACCTTCCAGATTCAATGAATACACAGCTGCCGGGTTATGTTCGAACAACGATCTGTATCGCTGACGGCTTTCCCGAAGACGTCTTTCCGCATCCTTATGCTGGGTGATATCCCTGCTGATGCTTACAATCTGGACACTCTTGCCACGCTCTCCAGCCACAGGTTTCGCCAATGTCTCCATCCAGATATAATGTCCCTTCTTGTGCAACACACGCATCTTGCAACCATTGCCGATCTTGGAAAGATCCATAGGGTCCGGATAATCTCCCGAATAACAATAATCTTTGAAGGACTTTCCTATGACTTCCTCCGGCCTATAACCCAGTAAGGTGTACACGGAAGGGGAAACGTATAACAACTCGCCATCCGTAGCACAAGTTGTAATCAGATCTTGTGCATGGTCAGCCAGCACCTGATATTTCTCCTGTGCCTCCTTAAGCTCACGTTGCACTTCCAGGATATCGGTAACATCTTTGGCAATGCCATAGATTCCTACAACTTCTTTTCCCTCCGTTATAGGCACATACGTTATCTCTGCCTGTTTCAGGGAACCATCTTTATGATAAAAAGTAATGGGATTACTGACTGAACGTCCAGCCAGTACCTCTTTAATGTATTGTTTGCGTGAATTTTCACTGTCCGGAGGACAGATCTCACTCTGATTCATACGAATCAAGTCATCCAGTGTATACCCAGATATCCGCTCTACCGAGGGATTAGCATCAATATAGTTTCCATGGATGTCCATTACATAAATGGCATCCGGATGGTTAAAAAACAGTGATTGGTAAGAACTTCCCTCAGAAATAATGCGCTTCAGGGTTTCCGTTTTATTAATATCCAAGGCTTACCCCTCTTTTCTCAGCCAATATCTTCATCTAACAGCAGGGATTAATTATCCCTTACAAAAATGGGCCTACCCTCGAATAACCATGTAAGCCTGCCTAGAAACAGCTTTTTTTATTTTACCAGATTCTCGTCTCATTTTGCTTGCAATCTATGATTCAATTCACACGATGTGTGAGGTAATACTTGGAATTTTGATTTACTTAGGAGGTGCCTGCAAAGGCAGACATTTTATACAAAGATCAAATTAAGCCTCTAACAAGCTTGAAGTTCAAGTCCAAGTCAGCCGATTCTGGCGGATGGCTAAACGATTTTCTAAAGAACCCAGGACATCTTATTTGGCGTCCATGTGCTCTTTTTATATTTTAAGGAACATCAGACACGTTAATCCCCATAATCTCCTGTCATATACGCTGCAAACGGTTGTTTCATTGGATATAACATGTCTCAGGTTCCTTAGATTGCTGAGATCACTTCAAATCCTTGATTAAGACTCCTCAGGTTCGTTAGCGAGCTAATCATTCATGATGGGTGGTCAGACATTAGAAAAAATCCTCCTGAAGCCTACATACAATAGAGCTTGCATGTTTTGCTTAAAGAGGATTTGGATCTACGATAACCAAGGGTGTAACAGATTATTCAGATTTCTTTTTTCGCAAAATACATCATGCCGATTCCAATGAAAATAACAGCACTGCCTCCAACAACCGCCAGCATTGTGATCAGTGGAACATTGTAGGCTCCGAAACCTGCGCCGTCCACGGGTGTCATCAGAATCATCGGTTGTGCCCATGGATAATACGGCCCATATGTCGCCGAGTTTACAATGAGAATATTCGGTATGGTCAATGCAAAATTCAGTGCGAGCGGTGCGGCAAAGCTGCTCCACACCAATGAAACGAACATCTGCAGGGCAGCCAGGGGTATACAGGCCAGCAAGCCAAGCAGCAGTTTACCTACCAAGAATCCCCAAGGTACTGGCATCGTAATGCCGTGAAACATGCCTGCCAGCAGAATGGACATCAGCAATAATACTTGTGTACCCGCCAGAAGCATGAGCACAATCGTCAGTTTACCTGCATATACGCCTGAACGTGTGAGCGGTAAAACCAGCATCTGCTTCCACCCTCCACCTGCATGTTCGAAACGGCAGACAAAGGACGTAAACACACCAGTCAGCATCGGTAACAATAACAATCCGTGCAGGAAAACCATCGTGGTCATCAATACCTGCCAATTGCCCGATGGCGTGGACAACAGTCCGATGAGCAGCGCAATGAGTGGACTCAGCAGAATCAGGAGCCATATGGGCGATTTGCTCATTTTCAATCGTTCAGCGGACAAGATTCGGAAGTACGTTGTCGCAAAGCTCATATCAGGCCACATCCTTCCGGCTAAAATGCATCATACCCAGCAACAGGATTAATAACCCTAGACCTGCCCCCATGCCTGCATACAGGTATGGATTAGGCCCATTCCAGGCCATCTGTGCCCATGCGAGCGGAAAGATTGGTGAGATACTGAGTGAGAACATACCCGTTATCGCGAGAACGATGCCCAGGGTGACGGGAAGCGCCTGATTTTTGTTAACCATCGTGAGCCACAACTCCAGTGACAACACCGGAAGTGCACCAGCCAAAGGCAATAGACCCAGCTTGATCGCATGTGTCCAAGGTATTTCGCTGGCATGGAATCCGAGGATCAGACCCAGACCTACAATGCCTGCGGTTAAGAGCAGGCAGGAGATCACCAGCAGCACACAAGCAAGCAGGAACTTGGCTAAATACACGGCTGGTCTGGGAATGGGCATCGCGAGCAACTGTTTCCACGATCCCTGTTCATGCTCAACATTAGCGATCATGGAGCTGAGAATGGTTGCTCCCAGCATCAGAGACAAGGGCACAAAGACAACCACATTGCCCAATAATCCGCCCCACAGGTTATCTGCATACTGCTCTTTCAGATAGTCCAGCCGTAAGCCAAAATTAAGCGCCTGCATCGCTGTCAATCCAAGAGGGGCCAGAAAGACAAGAAACCAGATCCCTTTCCCCCGAATCTTGAGCCAGTCTGACGATAATGCACGCCCGGTCATATGGAAGCCCCCTCGCCAATGACCCGCATGAACAGATCTTCCAGCGACTGACGCTGTTCCTCTACACGATACACATCATGATCCTGCTCAATTAATCGGCGCACAAGCAGTGCCACTGAACTGTTATCCATATAAGGAAAAGTTAATGCAGAACCTTGTTGCTGACCAAATTGGCCCTGTTCTCTCGCCAGCTTCATAGCCTCTTCCGGCTCGGAAACCGTTAATCGGATAGAGCTACCCGTCTGACTATGCAGACTTGCGATGGTATCCTGAAGCACCATCTTGCCTTCACGGATAATACCAACACGACTTGCCATCTGTTCGACTTCACTCAGCAAGTGGCTGGAAACCAGAACGGTAATGCCATGTTCCAGCGGCATGCGTTTGATCAGTTCCCGAATCTCCTGAATACCGGCAGGATCAAGCCCATTCGTTGGTTCGTCCAGAATCAGCAGCTCTGGTTCACCCAGCAAAGCGCTGGCAATACCCAGACGTTGCTTCATCCCAAGGGAATACCCCTTCACTGAACGTTTGGCATCCTTGGTCAGATCTACAATGGACAGCACTTCAGCAATTCTTGATTTAGGTACATTGATGATGCGGCGCAAAGTTTCCAGATTCTCTACTGCGTTCAGATGGCCGTAATAGGACGGGTATTCGACCAAGGAACCCACACGGCGCAAAATATCCATGCGATCCTTGCGGATATCCTTGTCGAAGACACGGATCACACCTTTGGTTGGTTTAATCAAGCCGAGAAGCATGCGAATCGTTGTTGTTTTGCCGGCGCCGTTGGGACCGAGGAAGCCGTAGATATCTCCCTTTTTAATATGCAGATCAAGTTCACGGACCGCTGCACGGTCCCGGTATGTTTTCCATAAATTAGCCGTTTGAATAATATTTTCACTCACTGTATGATCACCTCAGAACTATCGTAACCTTCCAAGGTTAAAGCCAAAGTAGTCTCTAGTTTAAGTTTAGTTTAAAAAGCTATTTCAGCGGTTTGTTGTTTCCTTATTTCCCTTACCACTGTAGATATATGTCTGTACACCCGCATCGGAACTATCTACCCGCTTGCGCAGACTCATCTCACGAATCAACAGGTCTACAATGGATAAGCCCAGACCTGTGCCTTTTGTGTCGGAATCCTGCTGCATTCCCGGACCCCGATCCTGAATAACAATAGCCGTCTCACCCTGAATCTCCTGGGTTGATATGCTAATATACTTCCCGCTGGCGGCATGACGGATCACGTTTTGGAACAAATTATCAAGTACACGGCGCATGCCCTGTTCATCCATATGCCAGATCAGCGGTTCCTCCGGGAGGTCAATATCAATCTCAAATTGCTCTTTCTCCCAGACCGGGTACCAGGCCGCCGCCGTTTCCCTGACGATCCGCAGTATATCTTTCTCTTCCAGCTTCAGTGTATATTTCCCGCTCGTGAGCAAGTTGTAGGATAACATGTTGTCAATGAGCCCGCCGAGGTCCTCCATCTTTGCTTCCATGCGATGTAATGAACGGTCACCTTGCTCGCTCAGCTCTTCCTTGTGCAAGGCATGCATATGTCCACGAATCACCGTTAGCGGGGTACGCAGATCGTGGGAAAGCCCCGCAATGAGACGTTTGCGCAATTGTTCCTCCTCGCGTTCACGGTGACGGCTATCGGACAGTTGATGCACCATCTGATTGAAGGCTTCTTCCAGTTGACCGATCTCGTCTGACTGGCGGATATCTACCGGAAGCGGGAGGCCTTCCTTGCCTGTGGTCATCATGGCTGTCTGCAAACGAATAAGTCGTTTGCGAATGCGTGCGAAGAAGAGAATCGACATCATGATGAAGCTCAGAAAGATGATGGTCATTACAATGCCGAGATACAAAAGTTCCAGCAGCCCGTTACTGTGATTCATTTGCAGAAGTGATCTCGGCACTTCAATGATCATGAAGCCCTGCCCTCTGTCCTTTTCACCCCCGCCAATATATGAAACTACGGTCAACGGATCGCGAAAGGAAGCCTCTTTCATGAATTGCACCGTATTGTTCGCATTCCATTCGGCTGGAATTCGGGTCTCTGCCGTTTGCCCGGAATCCAGTGACCATCTCAATGTCGTGTCTGTCCTGCCATCCGGCGACGTGGATTCCAGAAGCGTTACATCTTCACTACCGAGAATAAAGAGGGTCTCACCGCTCGCTTTCACACGATACATGGAAGATTTGGGATACGAGCCATGTAATTGCTCCAACCGGGCCTTAATCTCTTCATCCGAAGCACCATTCAGGTTCTCCGCTTCAAGCGACCAGAGGTTACTGATCTGGGTAACGTCACCATAAGGTGCCGCTTGATTCATATTCGTGTTATTCACTACGACAACATATATGATGGACATGATCGGAAGAATGACGGGGACGAATAATACTGCCGCCAGAATCAGGATGATATATCTGGACATCAAGGACCGCCCAAAGCGAAGCTTGCGCTGCCCGGATTGCTTTTGATCCATGCTTCGTTCTCCCTTCATGATCTTCCTTTCTCTAAACCACCGGATCATGGCTTCTTCACACGATATCCCACACCACGGACCGTCTGAATAACTACCGGATTGGCCGGATCAAGCTCCAGCTTTTCGCGTAGATGTCGAATATGTACCATTAAGGTTTTGTCCCCATCCAGATAGGGCTCGTTCCAGACGGCTTCATAGATCTGCTCTTTGGTTCGAATCATGCCCATATGCCGTAGCAGGTAGGCGAAGATGTGGAACTGTTTTCCCGATAAAATAATCTCATCTCCCGTCTCCTCATTGATAATTCGATTGTCCTTCTCATAGATGGAGAGATGATCCAGCTTCAGGGCTGTATCCGATGAGACCGCTGTTCCTGCCTTACGCAGTTGTACTTCAATCCGGGCAGCCAGTTCATCGGGGTGAAATGGTTTGGTCACATAGTCATCGGCAAAATCAAGACCGTGCAACTTATCGTCAATGGACGTTCTGGCCGAAAGCATGACAATGGGCACGGCGGGATGTTCTTTTTTCAGTCGCTGGCCCACCGTAAATCCATCCAGCCCGGGCAGCATGACATCCAGAATAATGAGTGAGCAACCGACAGCAGCCTCCGCTGCACCTTCACCACTGCCGAGCCACACCACCTCATAACCGCGCTCCTCCAGATCGGCTCTGACCCAAGTCGCAATTTCCGTATCATCTTCAATATATAACAGTTTGGTTTTCATCCGAATATTCGTTTCCTTTCTGCCCCCATTGGGTTAATGATATATCTGAGCATCATCATGATAAAAGCTGTCTATAACATATGGATTCATGTCTTGTTGAAACAATGTTGAAGTCCTTTACGTTACCACACATGCTAATTATAGCTTATCCATTAACGTGGGGAATGTCATATTAATCAAGTCTACCAAGTACATATCAGTTCTACACCTGACGGGAGGAAATTCATTATGCTGCTGGAAGCCATCTATCATCAACCGAAACGAAACTGGGCCTATGCCTATGACCAAGATACAATCCACCTGCGCCTGCGTGCCAAAAAGAATGATCTGACCGAGGTACATGCCCTGACCGGGGATAAATATGCGTGGGATGCAACCAAAGCGCTGGTTCCCTTAACAAAGTTCACCTCTGACTCCATGTTCGATTACTTCGAGGGTGAGGTGAAACCTCCCTACCACCGACTGAAATACTCTTTTCTGCTCAAAAACGGAGACGAACAGATCTGGATGACCGAGACGGACTTCCAGGAAGAAGAACCGGATGATCCAGGTCGTATGTTCCAGTTCCCTTATATTCATGCCGGAGCTGTATTCACACCCCCTGCATGGGTTAAGGATGCAGTGTTCTATCAGATTTTCCCTGAACGATTCGCCAACGGCAACCCGGATATTAGTCCGGAAAAGGTGGAGCAGTGGGGTGGCGAGCCGACACCTTTCAATTTCTTCGGCGGTGACCTTCAGGGCGTGATCGACCATCTGGATTACATCAGCGATCTTGGCATTAATGCGATCTACTTCACACCCATCTTCGAAGCCACTACCAATCACAAATACGATACCGAAGACTACCTGCGGGTAGACCGGCACTTTGGTGACGCAGATACCGTGAAACGACTGGTCGAGCTGTGCCATGCACGCGGAATTCGCGTACTTCTGGATGCTGTGTTCAACCATTCCGGGAAGACATTTGCGCCGTTTGTAGATGTGCAGAAGAACGGAGAACAATCCAAATATAAGGACTGGTTCCATGTACACGAATACCCGCTGGACGTGAAGGATGGCATTCCTACGTATGAGACCTTCGGGTTCGAAGCGCATATGCCAAAGCTGAATACGGAGAATGCCGAGGTTAAGGCCTATCTGCTGGAGGTTGCCGAGTACTGGATCAAGGAAGTGGGTGCGGACGGATGGCGGCTGGATGTGGCAGACGAAGTGGACGATGCATTCTGGCGTGATTTCCGCCGTGTAGTCAAAGCGGCTAATCCGGATGCCTACATTCTGGGCGAAGTATGGAACGAGTCTTCTTCCTGGCTGCAAGGCGACCAGTTCGATGCGTCCATGAACTATCCGTTTACCGATGCCGTGAATGCTTTCTTTGTGAAAAATACGATGCACGCCGAACAGTTCGCAAACTCCATCGGGCGACAGTTATCCCGTTATCCGCTTCAGGCCAGCGAAGTGGCGTTCAACTTGCTGGACAGCCACGATACCACGCGGCTGCTCACGCTGTGTGAAGGCGACCAGCGCAAGATGAAGCTGGCTGCGTTATTCCAGTTCAGTTACATGGGTGCTCCATGCATCTATTACGGAGACGAGATTGGCATGGACGGCGAACATGATCCGGGCTGCCGTAAATGCATGGAATGGGATGAAGCGAAGCAGGACCGAGAGCTGTTCGACTTTTATCAGAAACTGATCTCCCTGCGTCATGCGCATCCTGCCCTGCGTGCAGAAGGCACCGTTCGTTTCCTGCAGGCTCGTCATGATGGCAGCCAACTGGTATTTGAGCGGCAAAATGAGGAGGAACGCATTCTGGTTCTGTTCAATCGATCAGAAGAGACAGCTATTGTCGAGCTGGAGGCCGGTGACGAGGAATGGACCGAGTTATTTGGCGGAAACCATCGTACCGCCAAGGAAGATGGCGTACTCGCCATTGAACTGCCCGCGTATGGATATGCCGTATTGAGTACTAGTCTCACATAAACACCAAGCTATCCTTGCTCATATGCAAGACTGGAGTCTGTTCAATTCATCGGCATATCAAACGAAATAGGCGCTCCCAGATCTGTTCCTGATCTGTGGAGCACCTATTTGATTTTGACGTTATTCATTATGGCCATGGATTACTCTGGCCGAACCAGCTGTTCCTTGAGCAACTGGATGGTGGCCTCATATTGTACAAGCCCCACTTGCAGACACAGACGCTGTGCAGGCGAAATACGTTCGCCAAATTCCTCCATCTGGCGCTGAAGTTCAGCGTATAACATTTCCTTTCGCTTCAACTGGCTGGATATCCAACCCGTTACGGTATCTTCATCCGCCAACTCTCCGAAATACAACCGCATCAGAAAATCAGAACGAAATACCTCAGCTTCCAAAGGACTCATTAAATAGGCGTGAAATTGCGCTGCTCCTTCAGGGGTCAATGAATACACGTTCTTATCAGGTTTCCCTTCCTGCTTCACCGATTCCTTAGTCAGCAATCCTGACTTTTCCATCTTCGCAAGTGTAGGATATATGGTGCCAAAGCTGGCATCAAAGAAAAATGAAAAATATTGTTCAAAGTACTGCTTGATCTCGTATCCGGAACTTGGCTGATTGTGCAGTATTCCGAGGATGACATGCTGCGTGTTCATCGGTGTACCGCTCCTTTCCATTCCCCTTAACGTATCACAACCAGTACCCCTTGTTCAATGATCAGATGACGAAACGGTTGCTTTCAGAGCAACAGGCACAGCAGCAGGCTGGTCCTCCCTACGAGCTTCAGAACGTACCGGGCCGGAGCGTCTGATCCAGGTGCAAAGCGCACCCAGGGTCAGTGTTACTCCACCGATTACGGCAAGCAACATCGCATCCCGGCCGATCCCGTTTCCTCCGAGTACAAGGTTCATCATCCCCTCTACGGCATAAGTCGCTGGCAGATAATGACCGATAAATTGGTAGAACTCAGGCATTACATCTCGCGGAATCGTTGATCCCGAAGACAGCATCAATAGAGGCAACAGCGCGCTGTTTAACCAAGCCCCAGCATTGCCAAGCAATAGCAGGCTCAACTGAGCCATAAATAGAAAAGATATGGTGATCAGTAACTGGAACAGCCATAACATGAACCAACCGTCTGCTGATGATACCCCCATAATGTGCATCATCCCCGAACCAACGAGCGAAACGATAAATGCCGCACCAAGATTAACGATGTTACGTGCCCAGAAGCGCTCCCATTTCCCAGCTCGCCCACTCAGTTCACCAGAAACTTTCTGCAGATTCATGCTTAGCAACATCGCTCCGGTAAACGTAGCCGTTACAATCAACATCGGTACCATCGAGGAAGCAAAATTATCAACAGGATTCAGCCGCTCCACCTCTGCCTCAACACGTGAAGATAACCCCAGCGCCAACGCATCGGCCTGATCAGCAGTCATACCGGATTGATTCAGCACTCCGTGAATAACCTCCTGTTGTACTTCACGGTTCAATGTCGCTGTAACTTGTGCGGCTACGTTCTGCATCACACTTTTCACGGTAGCCACGTTTGATTCGTTCATCACATACTTAACTGCCATCGGCTTCGACAAGTCTTCTGCCTGCTGCATGAAACCTGATGGAATCTCAATAATCATGTACACATCCCGGTCCGTTAACATCTGTCTCGCTTCTTGCATCGATTCAGATGTTTTGACCTCGAAATTCAGGCCCGCTGCCAGAGACTCGGCCACCGGTTCAGCCGCTACCCCATCTTCATTCACGATGGTGACAGCCAATTGAGTCATTCTTTCGTTAACCTGGTCGTATCCGCTAAGTCAGATGATGTTAAAAAAAACCTGAAACAGCACAGCCGTAATTAAACCTACAATGGTGGCTCCGTTTTTCAAAAACAGCAGACTCGTCTGGAAAATACCTTTCATTCTATCCATCTCCTTTAATTTTGTTTCGCTCTTATATATATCGTATTGATATATGACAACAATTAATATATCTAATCGATATATAGATCGTCAATGTTTTTTTGTTTTTCTTCGTTGGAAAAAGACAAAAAAAGCCGATACATCTCTTCACCAGGAAGATTTGTACCGGCTTTTCATATCATGTAAGGACTCTTCTTCACCTTTAATAATCAAGGCTAAAGGCAGGCTCCACAAGTTAGCGTTAGATTTAATTCATATCAATCCGATTTATGCCTTAGTTTCTACGTCATTTTCAGCAGGGGACTCCGGCTCAGGCTCGGCACGCTTTGCCTTTGGTTTAGCCAGCTTTTGCATCATTTTGCGGCCGGTTGGCGTCTGGGCCAGTCCACCTTGGGCTGTCTCCCGATGGCGGCTCGGCATTGCACTGCCTACTTCCAGCATGACATCGATGACTTCGTCTGACGGAATGGCACTACGCACTCCGGCCAGGGCCATGTCAGCCGCAGCCAGCGCCGTAACTGCACCCAGTCCATTACGGACGATGCACGGGATTTCAACAAGGCCTGCGACCGGATCGCAGATAAGGCCCAGTGTATTTTTTAACGCCAAACCAACGGCATGAACGACCTGTTCCGGTGTACCTCCACGCAGTTCAACCATGGCACCCGCAGCCATGCCGATAGCGGAACCCACTTCCGCCTGACAGCCACCCTCGGCTCCGGAGATAAATGAATTGTTCGCGATAACATAACCAATCGCTCCCGCACAGAACAACCCGTTCACCAAATGTTCGTCCGTCCAGCCAAATCGCTCCTGTGAGCTAATAAAAACACCGGGGATGATGCCGCAGGAACCAGCTGTTGGTGTTGCCACGATCCGACCCATGGAGGCATTCACTTCAGATACACACAGGGCATACGCCATGGCAAGTGCGGAAGCATCTCCCGAGCAAGTCTCACCCTTGCGAATGTACTCAGCCATTTTTTTGCCGTCTCCACCTGTTAATCCACTGCGTGATGTCGTATCTTCCGTTAACCCTTTGCGTACCGCTTCCTTCATCACCTGATAATATTCAGACATCTGCTTCACAACATCCGCTTCCGGTGTATTGGTCTCCTGAACCTGCTCCTCGATCATCAGCTGAGCAATGGTTTTGGATTCTGCTGTACAGATCGTATTCAGCTCGTGCAAATGTTTAAACCGCATCCGAATCAACTCCTCTCTTCAAATCGATAACACGAATGTCCAGCACATGGTCCAGCTCTTTTAGACGCTTGAGCATATCAGGATTAGGCACACCATCCATTTCCATCGCGGTAAGTGCTTCGCCATCACGGGCTTTCCGGTCCACCTGCATATACCCGATGTTAACCCCGGATGAACTGATCGTGGACGTTACCGATGCGAGCACCCCTGCTTTATCCGCATGTCGCAGAACGAGTGTTGGAAACTCACCACTAATCTGAACACGAAAATCATTCATCGAATGCACGGATACGCTTCCACCACCAATGGATGCACCGATTAAGGAGCAGGCACGTTCTCCATGCCACAACTCAATTTTGACCGTATTTGGATGAGGAGCAGGCAGGCCACTTGTATAAAACTCAACCTCCATGCCCGCTTCCTCTGCGTATTGCTCTGCATCCGGGATACGCGGATCGTCTGTGACATAATCCAGCAGACCGCCGATCAGTGCCAGATCTGTTCCGTGCCCCTGATACGTATCTGCAAATGAACCGTACAGCGTCAGCCGGGCACGATCTGGCGTACATCCTAGCCACTGTCGAGCAATTCTCCCTAACCTTGCCGCTCCAGCTGTATGTGAACTTGAAGGCCCCGTCATCGACGGACCAATAATTGAGAAAACATCTTTAAATCGCACCTTGTAACCCTCCATTATTAATCATGATTCATATTTGTAAAATGTATTCGTCATTTCGATCCCGGAGTTCCATCCACAATGTCCCTTATTTTGGATATGATGACATCAAAAAAGGACAGAAGAAGGCCCCAGGCCCTCTCTCTGTCCTCGATACCTGAGAGTTTCACGATCAGCAGTGTCTCACGACAAGGTGCATTGCCTGCGATTACAGACAAGTTCACCGGTCTGACTGATCATATACCCCTTGGGTGGCGCAGTTCGCGCACTCTCCAGAGTTGCGTCCAACGATGGTACATTTACCTGAGAGATTAACCACTGCGCCGGGTGCGCAGCAGCTTGCTCCTTCGGTGCCTGAACACTAGCCATATTGCTCGGCTAACTCAGGTCTCTCCCGCTCGTTATCATCCGCTGTATTATCTTAATTCGATTCGAATTGGTATATTTCTAAATTTTTGATCAAGTATACCCATAGAGTAATGTACAACATCATATATGTCAACAAAAGTAACGTGTAATTATCATAAGTTCGATGTCTATTTTAACTGAAACGAATAGCATTCAGATTTCTCACTTCCGCTGAGGCACTCGTGACGTTGCTAGTTGTCGTAAATTGGATACTTATCGTGTATGCATTAGTCGTTGTAGTCGGGGATGTATCCACGTAAGTGTTGGAGGAAAGAAACCTCAACGTTCCCGAAGCATTACCGGTTCGTGAGAGTTGCAATTGATTAATTAAAACTCCGTTACGTCTCAGATTAATGTTATACGCAATACTCCAGTTAGACCCTACAACTATTGCTACTTGTGTACTATTATCGATTTTCACGCGTTGACCTGCCACTACAGGTACATTAAGTGTCTGAATCGTCGTTTCGGCTACTAATGAAAGACCCAACGCCGTGGTCTGGCTATCAGCAAACAAGGAAGAATCCGCAGGGGCAGAAGCTGCTGTCGATCCAGTAGCTCCTGTTGCGCCAGTGGCTCCGGTCGTTCCCGTTGCTCCCGTTACACCAGCCGTCCCGGTTGTTCCCGTCACGCCTGTCGCACCTGTAGCCCCAGTGACTCCGGTCGCTCCCGTTGCTCCCGTTACACCAGCCGTCCCGGTTGTTCCCGTCGCACCTGTCGCACCTGTAGCCCCAGTGACTCCGGTCGCTCCCGTTGCTCCCGTTACACCAGCCGTCCCGGTTGTTCCGGTTACGCCTGTTGCACCTGTAACCCCAGTGACTCCGGTCGCTCCCGTTGCTCCCGTTACTCCGGACGTCCCGGTTGTTCCGGTTACGCCTGTTGCACCTGTAACCCCTGTGACTCCGGTCGCTCCCGTTGCTCCCGTTACTCCGGACATCCCGGTTGTTCCGGTTACGCCTGTTGCACCTGTAACCCCTGTGACTCCGGTCGCTCCCGTTGCTCCCGTTACTCCGGACATCCCGGTTGTCCCTGTTACGCCTGTCGCACCTGTAACCCCAGTACCTCCGGTCGTCCCCGTTACGCCTGTCGCACCTGTAACCCCAGTATCTCCAGTCGTTCCGGTTACGCCTGTCGCACCTGTAGCACCAGTGACTCCCGTCGTCCCC
>NZ_ASPR01000040.1:0-2087 GCF_000517845.1 Paenibacillus sp. FSL R5-192
CACCTGGATGGAGAGGTCCAATAGAATATCTTCAGCTTTACGCCATTGTTCGACGCCATCGACAACCTCTTTGGTTTTAACTCCAAGACGCTCAATTTCGTCCACCGCTTTGTCTGTTCGAATGGTACCCAAGACTGTCTTCCACATGTTACCCAGATTTTCCCCAGATAAGGCAGTGTTACGTACTCCTGAAGAGATAAGTCCGTTCATAACGTCAAAGGATACGCCAGTCTCAGCAGCAATCTTACCGGTTCTCTGAAAAGCAGCTCCTAAGTCACGAGCAGGAGCCATCGTATCGTGTGCTACCTTGGACCAGGAATCCAGAACCCGGTTACCGATAACCATGGCTTCATTCGCATTTGTGATGTGGACCCCATATTGAGACATCACAGACTCCATGGACTTGGTAGCGTCCTCAAGCTCTACCATGTCCACAGTAGACAGCTTTGTGGATTGCCGCACTAGCTCTTGTACAACGTTAACGTCTTTGTACATACGGCCCCAGAGACGAGCTGACTCCGTGACATCCAAAATGTTAGAACCGAGTTCGTGAGCAGTTTGAATAAAGGCTTTTGTCTCGCGGTTTAGCTTTTGTGTATCCATAACCATTTTGTTTGTGCCATCTTCAAAATGAACAAAATAATGTTCGTTCGTCTGCACGTACCCGGCCATGTTGGATTCAATGTCCACCAAGCCTTCCTTCATGGCCTGGGTGACTTCGTGCATTGCTTTATACATGGTGTGGAAGACAACGGCATGTGTAGCCATATCTCCTAATCTACCAATCCAACTTTTAGAGACAGCATCCATTGTGGACCCCATCCGTTTGGTTTGCTGTTCAGTTTGAGACAAAGCTTGTCGAATCCGTTGTTCCTCTTGCAACACTTTTTCCCTAAGAGCTTCTTCTTTTCGCTGGCGTTCTGTCAGAGCAACACGTATCTTCTGTTCCTCTTGCAGAACACGTTCCCGCGTGCGCTCGTCTGTGCCCGTACCGGTTGCTTTCGCAGCCTCTTGTCCTGATTTGACTGAACGATTTTGAAGAATCTGCATCTTTTGTTGATGCTCACGTTCAGACTGCTCAATCTGCTGATTTCGTCTATTAATCAAGGCTTGTTGCGCCTGCATTTTAGCATCTATCAGGCGGTTGGTTTGCTCAATCTGTTGAGCCTTGGCACCGAGCAATGCAGTTTGAGCAAGTTTTTGCTTTTGTTGAGCTTCGTATTCGGCTATTATCTTCTGGCGGCGCTGATCCGAGGTTAAAGCCATTTTATCCATTGCTGAAGTTATATTCTTGTATGATTTCTCAGCGGTTGATAACTCAGCATTCAAGGCTTTAAATGCATCTGCGTTTCCTCGTGCTCCAGTATCGATGTTTTTGAAAGACTGAAGAACTTTGCCTGTATCTAAATTAATTCGCGCAGCAACGACATCTCTATTTGTACCCTCTGCCATATTGCCTCCTTCCTACCTTGGCTGGAAGAAACCAAGATCGGATAAGTATTTTGCTTTCTTCGGCTTTTTATTTTCAACCGAACCGCCATGAAGAGTAATTTCGAATTCACGAGACCGCTGTTTTTCATTCATAAGTGCTCGTATTTTAGGTATGGTCATATTAGGCCACTCTGTATCTGAAATTCCATTGCTGATACAGAGCGCCCACAGACCCATCCAGTCCGTTCCTGGTTGATCTACTTCACCATCCTCCGAATCCTCATCATCGTCAGCGGAATCAGGATCTGGAGGAAAAGATTCTTTATAGAAATCGATCCAAAACGTTATCCAAAGCCTGGATGCCCTCCATGTCCACTTCTTCATACTCTTCATCCGTTAGGCCCTCAACAAAAATCAGATCGAAGGCTTTTTGATACGCCTGCTCAATAGCCGGACAGTCAATAGCTGGGATATCCTGCTCACCAACTTGCGTTGCTTCAATAGGATCACGTCCAATTACATAGCTGAAGCGAATACCCCCGAGGTTCTTCGCATGCTGCCGTACTTCCCGGATCAATTTTATTGTCCCGACCTTGATAGTCTTTTGGATACCTTCAGCCAAACGTACGGTGCTGCCAATGTTTAAAGTCTGGTCC
>NZ_ASPR01000041.1:0-427 GCF_000517845.1 Paenibacillus sp. FSL R5-192
TGCTCTTAGTAGCTTAACCATTTTGTTCCGGTTTCGGTCGCTCGCTTCCCTTGTTTTGCTTGCGCAAAGCCAAAAGTCACTCTCACCCGATACCATCACAAAAGCAATTCAACTACCTTTATACACTTGACTTGTTTACACAAGTTCAGCTAAAAAGGAATGTTCTAATTCGCGTTTGTTTCGTTTCGATATCTAGTTTTCAAAGAACAAGCCAAATAGATGAAATTGTTTGGTGGAGCCAAGCGGGATCGAACCGCTGACCTCCTGCTTGCAAGGCAGGCGCTCTCCCAGCTGAGCTATGGCCCCTCAAATTCCATCAAAACTGAACAAATGGATAAATAACTGTGTTGCTGTTGCAGGTTCTAAGAACCTGCATATTTGAATGTTTCCGTTGCAGGAAACGATTCTCCATAGAAAGGAGGTGATC
>NZ_ASPR01000042.1:0-98107 GCF_000517845.1 Paenibacillus sp. FSL R5-192
GGGACTTTTTCCCATGCCGTTTCAGATTTCATTTTATTCTCAGTTTTGTCTTTGAGCTAAACTTAATGACATTGCCCTAGTGGTTCCCGTCTTTTTTGTCGTAAGGAATTGTATGACTGTACCCGCTGAAATATCGGTGATGAAGCTTGCAAACAAAATATTTTTGGAATTGGAAAAGGGGTGCCCATCACCCCCATATGAACTCCGCTTCTTTTGGTCAATGGAAGTAGTCTTAATACGTAATCGAACTATTAACTTAACTGAATAATGTTTAGTGTAGACCCCGGAGGAGACAGAACGGCTGCGCCAACAAGCCCGAATAATTGTAACTGTATTGTAGAACCAGCGGTAACGGTAACCATAAAGTCAGACTGCAGCTGACTGAGAGAAAGTACTGGAGATACTACACTCGCTGGAATTGCTGCACCGTTAAGTAAAACCCTAGATTGGATAGCAAGTGCAGCTGTCAGATTTATTTTGTATGAGATATAGTAACGACCTGCATTGGTCAGTGTGAAGGTGTCATTTGTCCCATTGACGGTTATACCTGTGCCAATATTTTGGTTATTCGGTAATGGAACGAGCGTACCACCCAATATTACAACAATCGTACCATTAGTGTTCTCAGCAAAAGCCGAGTTAGATGTTACAGATGTTCCGGTTGCACCTGTTGCTCCAGTAACTCCTGTACTTCCGGTACTTCCGGTTACGCCGACTCCCGTTGCTCCCGTTATACCTGTGGCTCCTGTTCCCCCAGTGGCGCCTGTTGCTCCGGTACTTCCCGTTATGCCGACTCCTGTTGCTCCCGTTATACCTGTGACTCCGGTTTCCCCCGTCGCACCAGTAACTCCAGTGACACCAGTAACTCCAGTACTTCCCGTTACGCCGACTCCCGTTGCTCCTGTTATACCTGTGGCTCCTGTTCCTCCAGTCGCACCAGTAACTCCAGTACTTCCTGTTATGCCAGTCGCACCAGTTCCCCCGGTACTTCCCGTTACGCCCACTCCCGTGACTCCGGTTATACCTGTCGCTCCTGTTCCCCCAGTGACACCAGTTACTCCAGTACTTCCTGTTATGCCGACTCCCGTGACTCCGGTTATACCTGTCGCTCCGGTACTTCCCGTTACGCCGACTCCCGTTACTCCTGTTATGCCTGTGGCTCCGGTGCTCCCCGTTACGCTGATTCCCGTTGCTCCGGTTTCCCCCGTAACACCAGTTGCTCCGGTACTTCCCGTTACGCCTACTCCCGTGGCGCCCGTTATACCTGTTGCTCCGGTTTCACCAGTCGCACCAGTAACTCCAGTACTTCCCGTTACACCTGCTCCCGTTGCTCCTGTTATACCTGTTGCTCCGGTAATTCCCGTTATGCCGACTCCCGTTGCTCCTGTCACACCTGTTACGCTTACTCCCGTTGCGCCAGTCAATCCCGTTACGCCTGTTGCTCCTGTTTCCCCTGTAGCACCAGTACTACCTGTTACACTTACTCCTGTGGCTCCTGTTATCCCCGTCGCCCCAGTCAACCCTGCAACACCAGTCGCTCCTGTTTCACCAGTTGCCCCGGTTCCTCCGGTTACTCCTGTTACTCCTGTTACTCCTGTTACTCCTGTTGATCCCGTTACGCTTAGTCCCGTGACTCCTGTAATTCCAGTCGCCCCAGTCAACCCTGTAACACCAGTCGCTCCTGTTTCACCAGTTGTCCCGGTTCCTCCGGTTACTCCTGTTGATCCCGTTACGCTTAGTCCCGTCGCTCCTGTAATTCCAGTCGTCCCGGTTAACCCTGTAACACCAGTCGCTCCTGTTTCACCAGTTGTCCCGGTTCCTCCAGTTACTCCTGTTGATCCCGTTACGCTTAGTCCCGTGGCTCCTGTAATTCCAGTCGTCCCGGTTAACCCTGTAACACCAGTCGCTCCTGTTTCACCAGTTGCCCCGGTTCCTCCAGTTACTCCTGTTGATCCCGTTACGCTTAGTCCCGTCGCTCCTGTAATACCCGTCGCCCCGGTTAACCCTGTAAGACCAGTCGTTCCTGTTTCACCAGTACTTCCCGTTACTCCAACTCCAGTTGCACCCGTCACACCTGTCGCTCCTGCTCCAGCGATCAACGTGTAATCTGGTGAAGTCCCCGGCGTTCCCGTTGGTGATGCTACATTTGCAATATACGTACTCCCATTGAACGTTACAACCTGACCCGCTGGATATGTCGGGGCTACAGCTGGATCGAATGGCACAATACCACTTAAACCTACACCTGTCGCTCCTGTTTCGCCGGATGCTCCGGTACTTCCTGTTACTCCAACACCAGTTGCACCAGTTGCACCCGTCACACCCGTTGCTCCTGCGCCCGCAAGCAATGTGTAATCCGGTGAAGTCCCCGGCGTTCCGGTTGGCGATGCCACATTTGCAATATACGTACTCCCATTGAACGTTACAACTTGACCCGCTGGATATGTCGGGGCTACAGCTGGATCGAATGGCACGATACCACTTAAACCTACGCCTGTCGCTCCTGTTACGCCGGATGCTCCGGTACTTCCTGTTACTCCAACACCAGTTGCACCGGTCACACCTGTCGCTCCTGCGCCCGCAAGCAATGTGTAATCCGGTGAAGTCCCCGGCGTTCCGGTTGGCGATGCCACATTTGCAATATACGTACTACCGTTAAACGTTACGACTTGACCTGTAGGATACGTCGGGGCTACGGCTGGATTGAATGGTACAATGCCACTTAAACCTACACCTGTCGCTCCCGTGACCCCTGATGCCCCTGTCACTCCGGTACTTCCCGTTACTCCAACTCCAGTTGCACCCGTCACACCAGTCGCTCCTGTTACGCCCGATGCTCCTGTTACTCCGGTACTTCCTGTTACTCCAACTCCAGTTGCTCCTGTCACACCCGTTGCTCCTGCGCCCGCAAGCAACGTGTAATCTGGTGAAGTCCCCGGCGTTCCCGTTGGTGATGCCACATTCGCAATATACGTACTACCGTTAAACGTTACAACCTGGCCGGCTGGATACGTCGGGGCTACGGCTGGATCAAATGGTACGATACCACTTAAACCTACGCCTGTCGCTCCCGTTACTCCTGATGCCCCTGTGACTCCGGTACTTCCTGTTACTCCAACTCCAGTTGCACCCGTCACACCAGTCGCTCCCGTTACTCCTGATGCCCCTGTGACTCCGGTACTTCCAGTTACTCCAACGCCAGTTGCACCGGTCACACCAGTCGCTCCTGTTACGCCCGATGCTCCTGTAGCTCCGGTACTTCCCGTTCCACCAATGCCGGTTGCTCCTGTCACTCCCGTTGCTCCTGCGCCCGCAAGCAATGTGTAATCCGGTGAAGTCCCCGGCGTTCCGGTCGGTGATGCCACATTTGCAATATACGTACTGCCGTTAAACGTTACGACTTGACCGGCTGGATACGTCGGGGCTACCGCTGGATCGAATGGCACGATACCACTTAAACCTACGCCTGTTGCTCCCGTTACACCTGATGCACCTGTGGCTCCTGTAGGTCCTGCACCTGAAAGCAATGTATAGTCTGGCGAAGTACCTGGCGTACCCATAGGAGAAGCCACAGTCGTTATATACGTGCTGCCATTAAAGGTAACGACCTGGCCGGCTGGGTATGTTGGAGCTACTGCAGGGTCAAACGGAACCGCACCATTGAGACCGATGCCCGTAGCTCCGGTCACACCTGTAACTCCTGATCCTGCTAACAGCGTATAATCTGGAGAACTTCCTGGCGTACCCGTTGGCGAAGCGACATTTGTAATATAAGTACTGCCACCAAACGTGACGATCTGTCCAGCTGGATATGTTGGTGCTAATGCGGGATCGAATGGCACGATGCCACTTAATCCTGCACCTGTGGCTCCAGTTGCACCAGTCGCCCCCGCAGCAGCGATTAATGTGTAATCCGATGAAGATCCTGGTGTTCCTAGAGGACCAGCTACACTCGTAATGTAAGTACTACCGTTATACGTAATGACTTGACCTGCTGGATAACCCGGGGCGAGCGCTGGATTAAATGCCACGGCTCCTGTCAAACCAGCTCCGGTTGCTCCCGTTACTCCAGTCGTTCCTCCCGACAGCAAAAGAGTGTAGTCTGGAGAACTTCCGGGTGTACCCAAAGGACCATTTACATTGGCAACATAAAGACTACCCTCGTAGCTTACTACTTGGCCTTGAGCATAAGTTGGTCCCAGTGCAGGATCAAATGCAGTAATATTGTTCAAACCCACACCTGGTGCTCCTGCCGGACCCTGTGCTCCCTGTGCTCCCTGTGGACCAACTGGGCCAACCGGTCCTACTGGTCCAAGTCCTCCCGGTGTGCCAGTAGCCCCTTTCACCCCAGGGACTCCTGGGACACCTGGTACCCCCGGGACTCCTGGCACTCCCTGTGGGCCGGCTGGTCCGGTAATCCCTCCAGTTCCAAGAGTTGTCGTCGCACGGCTTAGCGATATGGAGATCGATCGAATTAATCCCACAAGTTTATCTTTTTCTGCAGGAGGTACTTCCAGAAGCAGCGTCACACTTAACAAGTCATCCAGTAAGTTTTGCAAGTTACCTGCGAGATTAATAAGAGGAACAGGGACAACCTCTGAACCTGCAATAGTTAATTCCAATACGGCTTGTAATTCAGCCTTTACTCCGGCACGAAATCCGGATTGATTTACAAAAGTAAGTAACTGGCGTAATCCATTCTGTAATGACAGTATATTGGCTGAAGTCGGCTGACTAATTGCAGCAGGAATAGCCACAGCCAAAGAACGCAGTATGGATTCAAACTGCTCTAGTTCGCTTGTGGTTATTGGAATAAACGGAGAGCCTGCTCTAAAAGATCTGCCTTCCAGGAAAGCTTTAATATTGACCCTTTTTCGATCATCGGACATGCTTAACTCAATCCTCCTCTATCTTGCTTGCTTTTCAAGCTTATGTCACATAGGAAGGAAAATTATCTTGGACACTCTTTTTAGTCAAAAAAAGACCATTCTTGTTCCACGTTGAACAAGATTAAACGGTAGTCTTCAACAAAAAAACACCCTCCATAAGAGGGTGTTTCCGCACTTTTTGTATGAAATTCAGGCTATTTCGATGAATCCAAAGGAAATTGCAAAATAAACTCTGTTCCTTCGCCAAGCACACTATTGACGGTAATCATGCCTTGATGCGCATCAACAATATTTTTCACAATCGCTAAACCAAGCCCCGTACCTGCACTTTCTCCCCGAACACGAGCCTTGTCAGCTTTGTAGAATCGTTCGAAAATAAATGGCAAGTCAGATGAAGGGATACCTACACCCTGATCCTTCACAGAAACTCTGACAAATGGAGCACGAAGATAAGTGACCCGCTCTGCTGAGATCATTACATTTTTGCCAGTAGGTGTATGTCTGAACGCATTATCCAGCAAATTCGTAAATACTTGCTCAAGTCGATCCTCATCTGCCTGTTGAAGTTCAATTGTTGGCTGTTCGAACTCAAAGTGCAGTTGAATTCCCTGTTCTTTTGAACGCACCGAGAACTTCCGATATACACGTTCGAGTAGTTCTCCGAGGTCAACTTCCTTCATCACCATGTCCGTGTGTCCAGCTTCCATCCGCGCAAGATCAAGCAAGTCTTTAACCAGTCTGCCCATCCGTAGAGACTCATCATGAATGACTTGGATCAGTTCTTCGCTCTCTTCCGGTGAGGTTGCCATACCGTCCAAAAGGGCTTCACTGTAGCCTTGCATCATGGATAGCGGAGTTCGTATCTCATGAGATACGTTAGCCACGAAATCACGCCGCATTTTCTCCAGACGCACTTCTTCTGTTACATCTCTTAAAACAGCCACAGCCCCTCTGACAACACTGTCAGCGTACAACGGTGCCATCTGAACAGACCAGACACCTTGCTGTACGTGAACATTGGAGTTCTGGTCCCCGCCTTGCTCCATCACCATTCTGAACAAAGGAAGAAGGGGCTCAGGTACATCCCGCGAAGTCTTGTCAGACTGCTCGGATTCTTGTCCTTCGTCCATTTTCGCCCAATCGAGATCATACCATGCCTGCATGATCTTCTCTCCAGGCGGATTCGTCAGAATAACTTTGCCTTCACCATCGAATGTAACAACAGCATCAGTCATGCTGCGAAGCACACTCGCCAAATGTTCCTTCTCATGGTTAAGGTTTCGAATATTATCTTCCAGTTGGGCAGCCATATGATTAAATGTGTTGGCAAGTTCACCAATCTCATCACTCGTTACCAGGGAGAGACGTGTTCCGTAGTTCCCTTTGCGAATCGCATTGGCTGCCTGAATTAATTGCTGCATAGGCTGCGTTATTTTGGTGAATAGAAACAATGCAAAAAACGTGGTTAAACTGAATCCGATAATACAGATATAGGTGAACAACCGCTTAATATCTCTGGATTCGGATTCTGCAAAGTTCGTATCAATGTAGGGCAGCAAAAAGAGACCCAGCGCTATAAGTACACAACCCACAAGGCAGATAATAGTGATCCATAACTTCCCGACCAGTGATCTCCAGAAACTAAAACTACTTCGGTACTTCCAGTTTATAACCCACACCCCACACCGTCGTAATCATGGCCGCCGATTCAGGCGATACCTTGTTAAGTTTCTCGCGAAGACGCTTCACGTGCGTATCCACGGTACGAAGATCGCCAAAGAATTCGTAATTCCATACATCTTTGAGCAATTCTTCTCTGGAGAAAACTTTGTCGGGAGATGTTGCCAGGTAGTGCAGCAATTCATATTCTTTTGGTGTAAGACTAATCTCTTCGCCACCAGCGGTTACCCGGTGGGCATCATGCTCAATAACCAGATGCGGGAACACGATGTTGTTACTCGAATTGCTCTCCTTGGAGAGATAAGCTGTCGCGGAAGCTCGACGCAAAATCGCTTTGACACGATAAATCACTTCACGCGGGCTGAATGGTTTTACAACATAATCATCAGCGCCAACTTCGAAGCCTTGAACCCGGTTAATCTCTTCACCTTTTGCAGTGAGCATCAAAACCGGCGTTGATTTCACCTGACGAAGACGGGTACACACTTCAACTCCATCCATACCCGGCAACATCACATCAAGCAAAATCAGACCGTAGTCCCCTGCTGTTGCTTTACGCAGCGCAGTTTCCCCATCCTCAGCTTCATCGATTTCATAACCTTCTTTTTCAAGATACATTTTCAAAAGCCTGCGGATTCTCTCTTCGTCATCCACGACCAGTATTCGATTCTCATGTTCAGCCATGCCTCTCCAGCCCCTTTGCAATAACTCCTCATCACTTCTATTATGTTCGATCTGGCGAACAATATTTGAATACCCTTCAATAAAAAGGTACATTTGTGTTTCCCGCTTCTAAACTCAACCTTTGCAATACGAGTCTGTCCTAGTCAGCTCCAGCATAAGAATGTAATCCGGCAATGATCAGATTCACTCCAACCAGCGTAAACATAACCACCAGGAAGCCAAGAACTGCAAGCCATGCAGACTTCTGACCTTGCCAACCTCTGGATAAACGCAAATGCAGATACACACTATAATATAGCCATGTAATCAATGCCCACACCTCTTTGGGGTCCCAACCCCAAAAGCGACTCCAGGCAATCTGAGCCCAGATCATGGCAAAAATTAATGCTCCCAGCGTAAATATCGGAAAACCAATGGCAATCGCGCGATAACTTATCTCATCCAGATCATCAGCATCGATTCCATCCATCATTGGCTGTAACGCTTGTCCAAGTGGTCTGCGCACAAGAAGTCGTACAATTCCATACAGGATCAGACCTACAATAAGTGACCAAACCACCGTATTCAGCTTGCGCCCGGCATTTACCCCGTTCATCCAGGAAGGCGTCTCAAGTAAAGGTTTTTTCATGCCAAGAAACGGTGTCATGCTCTCCACTTCGCTATTATATGGTGCAAAAATCGGAGGCATGCGATAAATCACTTTCTCTATTGTACTATTTTCCTGTACCTCTGTGTCAATGCTGACCGTTTTCTGTACAAAAACCGCCTCGTAACCAGCTGTACGAAAGGCAAATACCGTTCCTATGAATCCGATGACTACAACGATCGTAACTAGGGTGAATTCAACCCATCCTCGTTGACGTCTTGAAGACTTGTCTTTACCACTGAAATCAACAGTACGGAGCAAATACATGAACCCTGCGGCAAAACCCACGGCGAAGAATGCTTCACCAAGCGCGGCCAACGTCACGTGAATTTTCAGCCAGATGGACTGAAGCGCCGGGATTAATGGCTGTACCTCCTGAGGAAATACAGCGGCATACGCCATAATAATAATGGTAAGTGGTAACGCAAACAAACCCAGTAATGACTTGCGGTATATGGCATATACAACAATAAATGCAACCATAATCATCATGGACAGAAAAGACATGAACTCATACATGTTACTAACCGGGATATGTCCTGCCCCAGCCCATCGGGTTACAAAAAATACGAAATGCGCCGCCAAGGCGACAGTCGAAGCGATGAAAGCTCTTTTACCCCAGCGATTCATATGGTCCAGAGGATCACGATTACTCCATTTTTTGCCCATGACCGCGACAGCATATAACAAGAATGCAGCACAATAGAGAAAGAAAGATACGATAAATGCGTCGCTGCTGAAATCCAATAATCTCATGCCTGATTCCCCCCGTTATCCAACGACTTCTCTTCCACTTCCAAATTCATCTGTTTCAAGACGGCCGCAACTTCACGCCTGAAGCCAAACCAGTTTTTGTTGGTATGTCCACCCAAGGTGAGCTGTTTATCATCAAAACGAATCCAGATGCGGCGATGATGCCAATAAAAACCCATGACCAGACCCAACATAACAATACCGGCTCCTACCCACACAAAAGGCATTGCCTTATCCACTCTTATATTGAGATAACTTACGGACTGAATAATATCGACCTTGTCCATGCTGTCTACTTCCAGCTGTAAAGGAATCTCAGCTCCAATCAACTGTTGGTTAATCGCATCTTGTTGAAACCGTTGTTTATCAATCTGCTTCGCAAAGTACAGATATTGTATCCCCTCTTCGGGCAGATCCGGTCCCTTGATGAGAAAGAGAAAAGCAGGTGCATTAGGTGAAGGCGATTTTGATTTGGGCTGACCATTCTCATCCAATCCAAAGTCCATAAACTTTTCTTTTACCGTGAGCTTATAAGGACCAGCTTCAAATGTTCTTTGGGTATCTACCATATCGATCTTAATTGGCCCATATACTTCACCCGTCTTTGTATTGACCAGATCAGGCGTTACGGACCGAATGGTGGGTGTTAGATCATAATCAAACTGATATGCTTTCAGACCGTTATAATTCAATGGATGATTCACGCGTACATCATGTCTGGCTACCTCAGCTAACTGAGGTTTCTTCGAGAGATCCGAACAATCTGCTGTACATTCATACAAAACAACTTTTGTTTCAAACAGTTTTGGAACGGTCTTATTCAGGTTACGGAATTGCTCGGGTACTTCGTCCTCACTGTAGAATTCAACATTAAACTGTTCATTTTGCAGATACATCGATGTATTCGGGATCTTTTTGATCTCCCCTTCAGGAAAAGCAACGTGCTCGTCCAGATTCAGACCAGGAAGTCCTCGTGCAAGTACCGCCAGCAAAAATATAATGAGTCCAATATGGATGACATATGGGCCCCAGCGACTGAATCGCTGTTTCTCTGCCAGTAATGCATCCCCCTGGGTGTGCACGCGGTATCCTTTCTTTTTCAACGGCGTAACCGCTTTCTTAATCCAGTCTTCTGGTACCTCTTCGATGGTACCTTGGTACACCAGACGCTGTCTTGTCAAAAATTGCGTATGCTTACGTATTCTCTGTTTATTCAGTGCTTTGTAGAGCGGTAGGACGCGATCCAGACTGCATATCACCAATGATGCCCCAATCAGCACCAGCAGTAGAATAAACCACCAGGATTCGTATGTATGGGATAAACCCAACAGATAATAGATATGACCCAATTGACCGTATGTTTCTTTGTAATACACGGAAGGATCAATATTCAAGAATGTACTTTCTTGCGGATAGATTGTACCAAGCATAGAACCTACAAGCGTAAAAACAATCATATAGACGGCAATTTTAACGGAAGAAAAAAAGTTCCATATGCGGTCAATGATATTAGGATTACTGCGCTGTGAACGGCGCGCCATGCCATCATAACGCATTTCCAGCACTTCATCCGATTTAGCTTCAGACTCCAGCAGCGGTTTCCCACATGCTTCACATAGCACTGTGCCTACCAGATTCTGGTGTCCGCACTCACATTTGGTATTTTGGAACACGAATAGACCTCCTGTCAGGGCTGCTTCGCCAGTTGCGAAATTTGAGCGTCAAGTGTGTCCAAATCAAGTTGCCCGATATGAATGGTAGAGATTTTACCCGTGTCGGATACAAAAAATGTCGTTGGCATCGGAGATATCCCAAAATCACGAACCGAGTTTTTGTCCCGGTCAAGCATGATTGGAAATGTAACCCCAACCTGCCGTACAAAATTATCAACGGTCATCTGGTCTTCTCCAACATTAATTCCGACAAATTGTACTCCCTGGTCCTTCCATTTGTCAGCTTGCGCCTGAAGTGCAGGCATTTCTTTAACACAAGGTTCACACCATGTGCCCCAGAAATTGATCACCATCGCTTTTCCTTTGTACTCATCAGACGTATGAACTTGACCATCCAGGCCCAGCAGTTCAAAAGAAGGAGACTTGTCCCCTTCCTTTGGCTTGCCATTCGAGCCGGATACCGATGTGGTAATCGCATATCCGCCCAACACCAGGATCAATAACAAAATGACGATTTGCACCGTTCTTCTTGATTTCCCCATGTGCTGCTCCCCTTTTAAGTGACTGTAGCATTCGCATCTTATTGGTCTAAGACAACTGTGAACATCCTATGAACAATTATAGCGAATTTCGTCACAAAACTGCGGCGGTTTTATGAAAATTATGTGTCCTCACATTACCTTTTTTTCATTTTTTTGGCTGGTTCTGATTGTGCGAGGGTAATCAGGTTGTTGACTTCCTCTTTGGTCAGATGACGTGTCAGACCACGTTTCAGGTTTTGTAGCAAAATACCACCAAACGAAATCCGTTTCAGACGGGTTACCGGATGGTTGATTGCCTCGAACATACGTCTAACCTGACGGTTACGTCCTTCATAGATCGTAATGGAAATGACCGACTCATTGGCCGCTGTATCCACATCTTTGTACTCTACCTCTGCAGGAGCAGTCATGCCGTCATCCAGCATAATGCCTGTCTTTAATTTCTCCAGAGCTGTACCATGCGGCACACCCTTAACCGTTGCATGATACGTTTTGGGTACGTGATGCTTCGGATGCGTCAGCAAATGTGCAAACTCACCATCATTGGTAAGGATCAATAAGCCCTCTGTGTCATAATCCAGACGACCCACAGGATATACGCGTTCCTTGACACCTTTCAGGTAGTCGGATACAATTTTCCGACCTTCCGGGTCAGATGCACTTGTGATTACGCCTTTTGGCTTGTTCAACATCAAGTACACTTTTTTCTCACTGCGGATTGGTTTTCCATTAACCGTAATCATATCCTCTTCGGGGTTCGCTTTTGTACCCAGTTCGGTTACGACCTCCCCGTTAACTTCTACTTTGCCGGACAGGATCAGTTCCTCGCTCTTGCGGCGGGATGCAATGCCTGCCTGTGCGATAATTTTTTGTAATCTTTCCATGTTTGTCATGTCACCTCACACTAATGATACCCATCAAACAGGGAAATCACAAGGATAATCCAAGGATTTTGTAAACTGGCGACACGAATATGCATTTTAGGCTACCTTCCCCTTTGAGATTGACGCAAAAAAAGCCTACCTTTACACGACCTGTTGAACACAGATGGCGTAAAGATAAGCCTTTTTCTCAAATCATTTAATTGGAAACTTTGCCGGCAACTGCAACCTGTTTTTTGGCAGGTGTGGTACTCTCTTTAATGAAAGTCTGCAATGTCTTGGAAGTAATATAATAGGTACGTCCACCGTACACAAATGTCATCATACCAATGACCCGGTTGTTCTGATCCAGAACAGGGCCACCTGAATTACCTTGAGCCATGGATTTCACAATACTGCCGATTCCCTTTTTACCTGGAACGTCCGAAGCTTGGGAACTAAACACTCTGCTTTTGGCTATCGTATTGAAGGTTGAAGGAAAATCTTCATCCAGGATGACAAGATCACCAGCAGGATTTTTGGGGAATCCAATGGTATAGACGACTTGGTTATCCCTTGCGTTTGTAAATGTGACCGGTTGGGCGTCTATCTCCTTGTCCAGCTTCAGTAGTGCCATGTCTGTCACCGGATCTGTCTTAATAATCTTTGCCTTTACAGGCTTACCCAAGGAACCAGGACTCGCAACAGTCAGTGTACCTTCATCACCATCAGACAGTTCAGCAAAACTCTGAACGACATGATAATTCGTGAGCACTTCATCCTTTGAGATCAATATTGAGGTACCAACATCATAATATACCATATCGGGTTCATCCTGCTTGACCAAACGTACATTCACGACTGGAAAAGAATCCGCTGTGACTGCCATTTGTGCACGCAGCTGTTTATCGAAGTAACCTGTAAAATGTATCGTCTGAACGGCTTGAGCTGCCGCCAGCCCCGTTGACCCTGCGAGCATTGCAATAGCAAGCACGCCTGACATTCCGACACGGAGCATTCGTTTCCAACTCTTCTGCATGTCTCACTCTCCTCCGCTATTATTCTAGCATATCTAATATATCGGAAGGAAAGGAGATATCTTTTAACCAAAAACGAGCAAACAAATGGCGAGCGCAGCAATAAAACCAACGACATCGGAAAACAACCCTACTTTGAGTGCATATCGACCGTTTCGTATACCTACAGCCCCAAAATAAACAGTCAGCACATATAACGTGGTGTCTGTACTCCCCTGAATCGTAGATGCCATACGTCCAATCATGGAATCAGGGCCATGGGTTTTGATCAGATCGGTTGTAAACGCCAGAGAGCCTGTCCCCGTTAAAGGACGCAGTATTCCGAGTGGCAACACTTCGCCTGGAACACCCATCCAGGACACCAGCGGAGCGAACAGGCTAATCACAAAATCCAGTGCACCCGAGGCACGAAATACGCTGATTGCGACCATCATGCCCACGAGATGCGGAATAATACTGATTGCAGTAGAGAAACCATCCTTGGCCCCATCAACAAAGGATTCGTAAACCGGGACCTTTTTGGTAAACGCATATAATGGAACAAACGCGATAATAACCGGGATGGCCCAGACGGAGATCCAGTTGATGAAGGTTAACAAAGGTGCTCATCCTTTCATACCGGGATTGCCACTTTTCTGTATGCGCGGCGGTTTGTGTAAAGCCCTGTTCCGATACCAGCGATCGGCGATTATAGCAGCAAGTGTAGCGATAATGGTAGCCATCAATGTTGTTCCCACAATCTCTGTAGCATTGGCAGAATGATAGTTTAAGCGGATGGCGATCAGCGTTGTCGGAATAATGGTAATACTGGCCGTATTCAGAGCCAGTAAGGTGCACATCGCAGGAGAAGCAGTTTGTTTGTCCGGATTAAGCTCCTGCAGCTGTTGCATCGCTTTGATTCCCATGGGAGTAGCTGCATTTCCTAGCCCCAGCAGATTGGCACTCATATTGGAGAGAATATAACCCATCGCCGGATGATTTTTGGGCACATCTGGGAACAGGAAGCCCACAACCGGGCCGAGCAGCTTGGCAATCCGGGCCAGGAGACCCGCATCTTCAGCCATTTTCATCATGCCCATCCAGAACACAAGCACACTAATCAGTCCAAAACAGACCGTGACTCCCGTTGCCGCCCCATCAAAAGCAGCTTGCGTGACCACTTCGATATTACCGTTGACGGCTGCAAAAGCAAATCCGATTAAAATCATGAGCAGCCAAATTAGATTAATCATGGATTATATCCTCCCTCCAATGGCGATTTAGCTAAGGAGATAACAGGTGGCTTAACACGGCACGCCATGCAGCTGCCCAGGAAGAGACATCACCGATTCCACCCAGCGTTGCATCTTCTGTCTTGGGTTCAGGAGGAATATAACTGCCTTTGCGATACACGGGAATTGAGCCCACAAGTTTGCCGTCAAGCTGCATATCAATGCGACCTGCCAATCCGAACGAAGGATCTGTCGATTGTTCCTTGCCTTCCGTTTCCGACTGTCCTCGATTTTCGTGTAGGATCAATTTCTTAGTCAATGAGCCTTGTTCACTTTTAGCCAGTGGGTACCAGAATCCCCGACCCGTAACGACATCTGTATTTTGCACAGGCTGTTCTTGCTTCGCGACCTCTACCAACGGGAAGTATTCAAAACCGAAATCTAGCATCCGAGCATGATCGTTCCAATCGTTTCCGTCGTTCAGCGTTACTGCGGCGAGCTGCTGTCCGTTACGTGTAGCGGAACTGACCAAACATCTGAAAGCTTTTTTTGTGTAGCCGGTTTTCACTCCATCCGCACCTTCATACATCCGCAACATTTTATTTTTATTGTGCCAAGAGTATTCCCAGCTTTCATTGGGGTTCGGTGCGGATTTGTCCTCCGTGGCTACGATGCGTTTGAACACCGGATTGTGCAATGCATATGCCGTTAATCGTGCCAAGTCGTTAGCTGTTGAATAGTGACCTTCTGCATCCAGTCCATGAGGGTTCATAAAATGAGAATGCGTCAGACCGATTTGCTCCGCCTTTTTGTTCATTAACAGGACAAAGCCTTCTTCCGATCCACCGACATGTTCTGCGATCGCAGAGGCTGCGTCATTGCCTGAACGGAGCATGAGCCCGTATAACATGTTTTCAAGCGTCATCTCTTCACCTAACTTGAGATAGAGAGAAGATCCTTCTTTGGCAAAAGCCGTGGGAGACACTTTCACTTTATCATCCAGCCTGCTGTGTTCGATCGCTACGATCGCTGTCATGATTTTGGTCAAGCTGGCAATTCGCAGTTCTTTATCCCCATCCTTGCTGTATAAGATCCTGCCTGATGTGACATCAATGAGAGCAGCGCTTTGCGCATGTGTAGACGGACCTTGAATCGTTGCCTGGGCTTGAGTTGCCCCTAATGAAGACAGCAAGAAGACAGGGATAAGCATGCATGCAATGACTTTCGTTATTTTTCGCATCAATTCATTCCTCCGGGTCACTTGGAATCTTGTACTATCTTATGTTCGGACAACTTGGAGTATGTCCCATAGGGCAAAAACAGCAAAAATCCCTCACGCTTGGATGCGGGAGGGACGTTATGTATGAGACATTATATAAGATATGAAGGGCTTAGACGACAATCAAGCCTGATCCTTTTTATCCAGCATTTTAGCTACTTTTCGCATAATTCTAGAGACTCTCATTTGGCTAATGTCTTCCATATCTGCGGTCTGGGTTTGATTAAACCCTTCAACACGATGCTTCAGTACAGTCACTTCTTTCTCACTAAGCTTGCGCTTGACCGAATCAATAACCGCATCAACGTATAACTTGTCCAGAATATCTTCTTCAATATTCTCCCCGCTATAGATGGTATCCATCAACGTCACGGATTGAGTTTGTTGATCATCAGCACCTACAGGCTCATCCAGGTATTTCACACCTTTACCCACTTGAAGTGCTTTATTGATCTTCTCTTCTTCCTCATCAAGCAACAATGCGATTTCATGTGCTGGTGGGAGGTAGCCCATATCGTGCTCAAGTCGATTGATTCGGTTAATTAATTCCGTAGCTGTGCGAGTTGGACGAATAATGCTTGCACTATCTCTCAGAAAACATCTGATTTCTCTGACAATCGCAGTAACACTAAACGAACTGAATTTTACGCCACGCCCCGTATCAAATGCTTTAACCGCTTTGATGAATCCCAGACGACCCAGTTGAAGAATATCATCCTTCTCCACACAATGATTCTTAATAATCATTTCAGGTTTTCCAATATACTTATGAACAGAATGCCAAATCAAGTTCTCATTGACCAAAATACAATCCCCGAGGAAATGCTCATCGAGCTTACAACGTTCAATATTTTCTACTTCATCCATTGTGTAGTGCTTCTTATTTACCTGCAAATTCGTGCTAATATGTTCTGGAAATTTTCCCATTTGGATCTCCCTATGTAAAATTGATAAACGATCTTATAGTATTCAAATTCTATTGTTAAATGATGTTTATTGACCTTTTTTGATTATTCCAAGCATCTTGTTATGATGTTCCTTCACTTGATTGTAGTACCAGGGGCGAGCCTTTCTCTTATCTACATTGCCCTCCCCCTGATTGTACGCAATGGTTGCTGTACGAAGATTTCCATCGTACTTATCCATAAGATATTCCAAGTATATAATGCTTGTCCTGATATTCGTTTCAGGCTGATGTAGCTCCTGTTTGCTCACTCCAAACGATTTCGCTGTGCTAGGAAGAATCTGAAGTAAACCAATCGCTCCATGGGATGATACACTTACCTCTAACATCCGGCTCTCTTGCCACATCATAGCCAGAATCCAGACGGAATCGATATCCGTATCCTTCGAATATTGAACTACCCACCTCGCATACTTCAGCAGCTTTGCCCGGCTCACTGTTTTCTCATGGTGGAGTTCTATATACTGCTCAAGCATATCCGTCATTTGTATGTGCGCAGGAGCAACCGATTTAACTTGTTTCTGCTGTTTCTGTTGTTTTCCCTGCTTTTCTTGCTTCTCTTGTTTTTCTTGCTTCATTGGTTTTACTGGCTGTACCTGCTCTGCTTCCGTTGCTTGTTTTAATCTCTTGGAGATAACTACTTTTTCGTCGACGCGTTTGTAATTTTCTAATGCCGCTAGACTCCCGTATTGTGAAGCTAATACCACCGCAACAACAATACCTATTACTCTTGCTAAAGTGAGCAACAGATTCGCCCACCTCCTTACTGAAAGCCTCTATATTATAGAAGGAATAATCTCATACATAAGTTAGAATTGGTCTTGTTCACTTGGCTGATATACAATGATTGCTGCAAATTCCAACGTGTTACTGGATGGATCAACAGTGGAGATAAACTCCAGTCCGGTAACGAACGTGTGTGGTTTGGATAACATCCATGCGTTGATTAATTCTTCCACACCTTTAGCGCTAGCGGACACAAACGTTTTTACAGCTAAATCCGAGGCGTAGTTTAACACCTTCATTGCTCTTCACCCGATGAGTCTTGTTCCTCTTCCTTTTTCTCTTCAATGAGTTGATTAAACTCCTCTTCGGTCAGTTCATGAATCTCCAATTCGTAAGCACTTGTCAGAATGTACCCCATACCATCCGTTAAATGAACGTTATAAAATGTTTGTAGTTCTTCATGGAAGGTACCCTCTTCGTAGTTGAATCCAATAACAGCTTTTTCGTAACCAGCTACACGACCAGCAAACCATACGTTCGCTTTTGTTGTTGCGCCAGTTGGCGTCTGGATTTCATGCATATTGGTCGGCGCGTGGATATACTTTCCAATCATACTGGCTACGATTTCTTCCGTTAATTTATCATCTTTTGCTTTGATCATATGTGTCATTGAATTATTCCTCCATTAGTTAAAGTCTCGCGAATATGCTTGCCCTTACATTCTCTATACGTGTTATCGGAGCGGCAGTTAAATTGGAGCAGCAGATGAAGGATTGGTTCCGCTGCTTAGGACCATATAGTTCGTCCGCATATGGTGTACAGCCACGTCCAGATCAGCCACTCGTTTGGAGACAAAATCTTCGATGACAGGCTCCAATGGCCTGAACCCTACAGCCAAGATCGGTTTTTTATGTATATACGCATGATGCATGATCACAATATCAGTAGAGGTCAAATGATCCATTTCCAGATTAACCAAGACAGCATCAGCCTGTACCACTACTTTCTCAATGATCAAGGCATACTCCCTGTTGCTTAAATCAGAAGCTGTCGAAGAATCATGACTTGCCCAAGCGATATCCGAATACCCCTCTAGACGTTCCACAGAAAATCCTAAAACCACCACACTAAGCATCCTTGTTCCGCCTTTCTTTCTGTACTAATCTCTCTATACGACATAAAAAAGCACCCAGTTAAGGGTGCTCTCTCTGTTCTATGTAGGTTACTGAATCTATCTTCATCAAACTTAGGCTATTAATTGCCACTTATGACTACAATACTTCGTATTTCTCACGAATCGCTTTCCATAACTGGGATATACGTGCCTTGGACACACCTAGCATTCCTGCAATCTCTACAAATTCATACCCCGAAGTCCGAAGCTTAAAGATTTGTTTCTCACGTTCGTTCAGCCTCATATTTTCCATAATGTCTGTTACAAACTCAAAATTCTCATAAGCAAACCCAGCATGACCAAGCGCTAGTGCGATATCTGAGCCTTCCGATTCATCGCCACCCCCCTGATCTGTACACATGATCTGTACAGCGTTAACCACACTCAGATTTTTCTCAGACATGCACTTGCGGTACATGTCCTTAATTTTATTTTCGATAAGATGATCAACAAACGTCGACATTTTGGCCTTTTCTGCATCATACTTGTCCAGGGAATTAACTAATTTGATCATAATCTCCTGGGTCACATCTTCTTTCTCCATCCCGGCAAACGTTTTACCTCTAAGCTTGTGACGACACTTCTCCTGAGCTTTGTTCAGGAACATGTCTATATCCCCAATCTCAAATAAATCATCAAAACCCATAGCAGTTGTAGCAGACATTATTCATTTCCCCCATTAACTATTTAATTATCAGTAATCGTATTCTTTTTTCACAATCTATTCGCTATCCAGCATGATCTTACTCTGCATTCCCGCTTTTGCTCCCGAAATCTCATATACCATATGTAGTCTTGTTACACACAATTGAAGCTAATAAGCCTAATTACATACAAACGATCAAGAAATCTCCCTTTGATCCGCCTCCCCATTCCCATCCTATTACATTCAGAATAACAAATACGAACTAGTGTTCGCAACATTTATTTATTTCGTTCGCTTATCTGCCTTTTACTGACTATATACGAAGTATACGGTGAAAGGTAAAGCAGCATTTTTTACAAACAAAAAGACCAACACAGAGCGCACCACTGGAAAATACCAAAATGGTGGAATGTGTCGGTCTTGGTCTGACATCTATTTCGTCCCAATTACCGAAGATATGGCCTTCAAGTTCTTTAACAAGGTTATAGGCTTCGTCAAGATTATTAATCTATTCGATCGCCATAAGGGTAGTATAAGGAAATATGTAGGATATTGTCAACAACAAAATTAGTTCCTAAGAACCTGTCCAGTATTCAAACGTTAGTTAATAGATCTTAAGGCATGTTAATCTCATCATTTTTCAGCAGCACTTCAACATCCTTGTTCATCTTGAAGACTGTAATCTGCTCTGCAAAATCATGACCAAAAAATGTTGTTTCGATGTCTTCGATCTTCAGACCCATGTTGATATAGGAGAAAACGGGGTTGAAATCTTCTCTCATCATATGTGCTAGCTTCATCTTGTATTCGGCGAAAATTTGACTTGAGTGTGATTGCATATGTTCCAGCATGAATGCTTCAGGCTTGGTGAATTTTGCTGTAAACTTTAAGATGATAAAATGATTCATGATAGAGACTCTGGTATCTACCGGCCCGCGCTCAGTAAAATCTTTTCTTATTCTGGATGCCAACTTTGCGAGCTCTCTTTCCAAGTCTTTTATCTCAATGTCCCATCCCTCCTTGCCAATCATCCTGACCCCTTCTACTGCCCCTGAACATATGAATTCAACCTAGTTTAATCAAAACTGCTTGTACAAGACAAGTTTCAATGGATGCATTAAATCAAGTCACTATCAACTTTTCATGAAAAAGGAATAGACCCCAGAACTAGGCTTGGGGTATATCACTTTATTAACTATATTTTATAATTATTCAAATAAACTAACACTTGGTGCTGAAAAGCTAACATTAGTTAGCTTTTACGCTTAATTTATCATTTCATTGGTAAGCTCTATTTTGAGCAGGCTAAACGCAACCAGATTCAAAACGACATTGGCACCATAGTCTTTTTCGATCAAATCAAATGCTTCTTCCGTAGCTCCAACCAGATCCTCCTTATCCGATGTCATCTCCGTAGTGACAATTTCCTCATCATTCAGTGCAAAGGTCAGCCTGTACAGCATCTGTATTCCCCTCCTTAGAGGTCAATTCAATATTTCGCACATCGGTAAGATCAATGATATGAACCACATCGTCTGTATCTTCCAACGTGATCGATTTCCCCTCGTTCTTGTGTTTGGTGAATAGTCGGCGATATTCTTGCTTAACCTCATCCCCAGTTAACGGGATTTCGCGTACGACCTTATCCGAATCTTTCTCTTTCTGTTGTAATCTAGGATTATCTTCTATCCAGTTCACCGTTTTTTTCTTCCCACTTCCCTTGAAATAGAAATGAGCAGTAAGTTCAATATTCATCGTATACTACCTCCCGGAATAATTACGTTCTCATACTACTTTCTCTATACGTCTTGACCAGTTAAATGTTAATGCTAATCTTCAATGCAGATATGGGATACACAAACTATTTCGTTGTTAAAAGAAAAAAAGGACAGCATATGCTATCCTTCCGTATTAGTATTTCTTAACCGCTATACGATTGCCGTATGAGTCATATATATATTGGAAGTTAGTTTGAACAGGTGTTGTTCCCAACCTGGTGATGGACTTGGCCACCAATCTTCCCTCATCATCATACTGATAGATGACATCAACCAAAGTAGGAAGCTGCACGAAGTCTAGACCATCATATCGATATATCTCACCAATCGAAATGACCAAGAAGGAATCATCCTGTGCATAACCTTCTGGAGAAGCCGGCATGGTAAGTACAGGTTCTCTAACAAGCTGCTCGGTGTAGTTGTCTGTAACGACTTGTCGAATAACTCTTCCCTGATTGTCAAAAGCAAAATATGTAACCACATCCGTATAATCTACCAAATCGCTGATCGATTCCCACGGATCAATGACATTCAGGCGTTTTCGTTCACCCCAAGTCATGCTCACATGGGTTTCTCCATCGCTGATCATATCGGCACTGTGTGTGTCAGGATGTGTGTAATGATTGGCCTCAAGCTCGATGTTGGACAACTTTTCACGTTCGTTCAGAGTCATGATAACGTTATGACTTCCATCTGTTAACATATCAGCACTGTGTGTATCAGGATGGCTATAGATCACCGTTTTGGCACCATTAAGATTAATCACTCCATTCTCAGGATGGTTCGAAACTCGATCACCACCCACCTTTACATATTTCCCACCGATGTATGTATAGGTCGTTGATTCATTTTGATTGCTTGAGTCTTGGCGTACCAAATACAATCTTCCTGCTTCACCTACGGTTGGAAGTTCTGTTTTGAGTCTGACCGAGACCACGTTCCCTACTGACACTGCGTCCAATCTGCTATCAAGTGAGGCATAAGAATCCCTGGCTTGTTTAACTTCACGTTCTACTTTGGCAGCTTTGCTGTATGAAACAATATCCATGTGGTGGTCCTCCTCTCACCTTGTAGTCAAACCAACGACCTCAATATCGAAGTTGGCCACATCTGTACCCAGATTTTTTAACGACAAGTGAAGTGTTGAAGTCCCATCTACGTCCTCATATGGCAAATCGATCATATCGTAAATCCCTTCCATAAAATTTCCCGTCGAGTATTGGGCATTGTTGAAATAGAGAACCTCTGGATGTGGACCCGCACTGTTCAAAACATGAACTTCCACATTCGTCTCTCTGGACGGAATGACCCTAATCGTTTTGATCATGAATCGAGGATGTTCCATGGGAATATCAATCATTGCCTTCGCCCCACCGCCAACATACTCTACTCTTTGGGCAAACGATACCGGCAATAGCACTTTTCTCATCTCCTCCATCAGTTTCCATGTCCTGTTCAAGAGCCTTCCCTCCTTCTAGGAATATGTGTATCCGGATACCGTCGTGGACGAAGATGACTATCAGATGTGTTGCCACTTCCGCTGTAGGACCAATCCCCCCACGTTTTCCCCACTAACCCAGCCTGCTGGACAGGAATCTTGACCTTAATACACCAATCGAGCCCCGCATAATTTTGTTTCACTTTGAGGCCTCTTATGGTATCACGAATTAAACCTACTCCACTGGACTGGGTCAAAAATTTATGCTTGAGTATCATATTTTTTTCATCAGGAACTCCCACTCTGGTTCGTGGCCCATAAATATATTTATCCGTAACGTATCCAATCAATTGATCATTATGGTTGTCCAGCATCCTCCATGTACCCCAACGGTAGATGTCAATTAATTCAGCCGTAGTGGATAACGTTCCTAATAAATAGACTATTTCCTTACCTTCAATGGTTAACGGAACAGCATCAAGATCGTATCCAATGCCATGGAGAACTGCCGCCTTACTCTGGGTATAGAGAGAACCGCTCTCGGCGGTCCCTACAACTTTCCCTTGAAGTATAGTCATGTCCATCACCACCTTAATTCATCAGGACAGCAACCGTAGCGCCTGATAAGAAGCTCTGTCCACCAATCGACAGCGAGTATACCTTATATGTTTTAGTGCCCACTTTGATCTCATCTCCATGGGAAACTCCGGCAGAAGGTACCGCATAAATATCAATAAGTTCGCCTCTAGGGCCTTCCACACCATTACACATAATAACTGGAGCAAGATGATAAAGAGACCCCCACCCTGGATTAACAGGAAGCATGGCAGAGTAAGCATCATAAATGTTATTCACCATCTGTTTATCTTTATCACGCAACGTCCGGATACCGTTATCCCCGTTGTAGCTGAGGCCAACACTCAAACTCGAGGAATCCGTCTCTGTGGCATACCTGTTCAGAATTCCGAAGTAACCCAGATTGGATATACCGGTAACCGAGTTCACATCCCCCTGCAAATAAATAATAATACGGTTTGGTTGTACTGAAACTTGGTAATCGATTAATAGATTCGTATCAACGGCACTTGTATGACATAGGAAGTCCTTATTCACTTCGGCTCTGCCCAAAGGAATACTACCATCTGTTGCCATCACATCTTCAGCCACACTCACGGTCAATTTGTTTCCCGTAGTTCCCTTCGTGTTTCCAACCTCAAGTCTAAAAAACAGTTTATCTGAACCTGTTGTGCCCACCGATTTCAGCACGATTACACTCGCTGTCTCGTAAAAAATGGACCAGGGAGATCCCGCAATCGTTTTAAAGCCTTGAACAATATTTGCGAATAATTCATTCATCTTAACTTTGCCTGTGAAATTAGCCATTCCTCATAAACACCTCCTATATTTGGAAAAGTAACGCTCTTTGTCCACCACCAAGCAGTCTGGCACCATGGAAGAACTTCGGCCTTGAATACACAGGAGCTAGGTTCGAATTGTAGTAATAACGTCCATAGTCTGTATTCGGATAATCCTGATCTACGACATGAAAGACGTAATACTTGCCATCATTGCCAAGATCGAGGATCGATCCGTCCGGGTGCTGCGCACTGTTTTTAAATACAATGGAACGCATACCCTTGAATTCACCCCTAGCTCCTTCAGATGGATGATAGACCATGAAAGGCGTAACATAGTATCTTGAACCTACACCTGGAGAAGGGATGGACTCTGTCCCAAAATTGTACAGTGCGTACTCCGTTCCATTCCGTGAAGTCATAACGACACCTCTCGGCGTATCATATTGATCTGATGTGTTGTTATCCGAAGCAGATAAAGGCATATGTGGGAAAACGCCATAAAATTTATTGGCAATCGCCGGGTCTTCTTGCTCTAATGGCTCGCATTTACCTAGGAATATTCGTACTGGGTAAGCTCGTTCCGGGTAGTTCAGACTCTCTCCATGGATAAACAGAATATCCTCATTCGTTATTACAGACCACTTATAGTTCACATTGTACTGCACGTTATGACACAAGAATGGCGTTTCCGTCATGAATTTATCCGTGTCCACTGGCGAATTTACGAATAGATCTGGTGATGCCAAATTGCTTCCCAGGTTCTTCAGTCCCCAGCGAATGTTGACTCCCCTGGCGTGTGCAATCACACACATGGTAAATCGCATGGATGTATTTTTTTTATTGGTAAGCAGCGCATTTCCCCAGTTGGCATAAGTCGTTTCGGCCGTATGTATGGTATCCCAGTAAGGATCGAGTGCATCTTTCAATGTGTTAACAAGCGTTGAAGTAAATAAGCTTAGCGTACTGGTAAACTCGTGTCTGCGAATCATGGTCATGCACTACACCTCCTTCTCGATCTCGAATAGCAACACCCGTTGTCCGCCACCGAGAAGTAACGCTGAATCGAAGAAGTAGGGTTGACCATTGTAGTAAGCTCCATTAGTTGCAAAAAATCCCTGATGAGTTGCCGGATGCTGCTGAACATTCACATGGAATACATAATAGCGCTCATCCCCCAGGTCAAGAATTGAACCATCCGGGTACATACTCGAATTTCTTAGTACGGCAGTACGTATACCGAAGAACTCTCCCCTTACTCCTTCCGTTCCATGCCAGACATAAAAAGGAGAGATAAAGTACCTTCCACCTAAACCCGGAGAAGGAACTTGAGAACTCGTTGAGAAATGATATAACGCATTACTTGTACCATTTCTTGATGTCCTCACGTAGCCTCTGCCTGTATTATGCTTCAATTCAACACCAGCAATATTCATCCCAACTGGATAATGACCAAAAATTCCCACAAAGTCATTTGCCACAAGTGGATCTTCTTCCTCAAAAGGCTTCATTCTGCCAAGATATAATCTAACAGGATAGGCTGCATCGCCAATGTAATTTTGTGCCTCACCAAATAAATAGATGTAATTAAAATTAGTGAATAGAGTCCACTTCCAGTAAACATTAGGAGCATTAGATAAATTTGAATACGCTTCGTTAATACAAGTATTCAGAGGAATTTCGGTTACAGCTCCTACATTGGTATAAAGATCAGGTTTCACAATCGAACCATTATTTCTCAAACCTGTTCTAAGCATATAACTCCTAGTGCAATCTCTGCTGTAATTGGGTGTATAAAACCTAGAAACATTCATACTAATTGTGAAGAACATACTTGGATCTTTTATATTTTGAGCCGTAAGAGTGCCCAGATTTGCATCACTCCTACTAGGATGAGTCCAACTCCTTGGAATTGAATATTCATTAGATGGTTCATAAGTCCAGTTCCAATGTATATCCCCATATAAATCTTGACTAACTGTTTTGTAAAGCTCTGCAATCAAATTAGAAGAATAAGAATAAAACTCATAGCGACGCAGGGCACCTAACAAAATATTTTCAGCCAACTATCCCACCTCCTTAAGCACCAAATCGGATTTTCATTTCGTGAAAGATGTTCTCTTTAAGTACGGTTAACAAGACTGTTTTCACCATGTCACTTCTCTCTGTTATGAAATTCTCTTGATAAGACTGCTCTTTGTCCCCAGCTCCATCCTCTGTCTCCACACCACTAGCAGCCTCATGAATTTCAGGTAGCCCTTTAAGTGAAGGCAGAAACTTATGAGCCACATTATCAAACAGAATATTGCTTTCAAAAGCAAAGATTAGAATTTCAATTTCCTCTGTACTGAATGGCTCTAAGTGATTGCCCACTAATTTATCCATGATGGTATGTAGTGCAAACTTCACATCCTGCACGGTCCTCGTCACGTCAAATCACAACCTTTCTAATTTTTACTTGTTTGATGTTACCGCTAGCATCATATTCAAATCCCTTCTGAACTCCTTGGCCATCATAGATCAAGGTCTCAGTCTTAACGGTACCGTCTGCATTGTAAGTAAACGATGTTTTCTTCAATAGCTGTGGAGTCAATTCTAATGAGAACACTTCTTCTGACTCAATGTCACCATTAGAGAAGTAGTTATATATGACATCCAGCTCAAGTGTACTTCCTTCAAGAAAGACAAGTCTCCTCCGGATGTCCGTGTCATCGAAGGTAGCACCTCCTTGAAGCACATAATACTCTGCACCATTGTTGATTTCGCGCAGTACTCTACCCGTAATGTCACGCTGATACTCAATGGACTTGATCTGTCCGTTACTCTCAGTAACCTCCTGTCGTTCCAGATTTCCATCCGGGCTATAGAAGTGCTCAATGGTGCGGTTGATCCCTCCATCAATCTTCTCCGTATGCACTTTTCCATCTGGATAATAGGTATATTCGGTTACCGAAGTGGTGTTAATAATTGACCCACGACCAATGACAGTTACTCGGGCTTCTTTGGGCACATCAAAAGTAAACCGTATAAGCGTATCATTATATTCAATGTAATCGTCTCCTGCATCCATGCGTATTCCATCCAGAAATACCTCTGCAGAATTTGAACCAATCACATATCTGGGCACTTGAAAATCTCTAGTCGTCGACAACCTGCTGTTAGGAGCAGAAGTGAAATGGAATACGGATTGATGCTCCATAGTGCCTCGACTCTCAGCGAGTTCAAGACGACTCTGCATGTTGTCGAGTCTGTCCTTGAGAGCATCATAGACGACTCCATTTTTGTCTTCTCTTGAAACCACAACTTCTTTAGCAGTTGCTTCTAATTGGGCTTCCATCGCTTTGATCGCCGTATGATGTGTAACAATTGTTGTGGTTTGCTCACCAACGGTTTTTTCCAGATCATCTACACGAATTCCCAATGCTGACATGTCATTTTCAACAGATCCCTTTGTTAAGAAATACCTGAAATCCAAAGCCGTGAGTGAAGTTGTTGGAGAAACTCCAACATCGAGTCCACCAATGATCATGGCATCCTTGGGCTCTTCTTGATCTGAACTGTAAGAGTACTGCCCATTTTCATGAAGAAAAATATAATATGTCGTATTTGCCACAATGTCTGGAATGCTGAATGTCTGGGTAAATTGATCTACAATAACCTTGTTGATACTGGCTCGTCCTGCATTAATCGTAACTTGGACACTGTTATTTGCATCTAGGTACGTGGGGTTGGTAACACTGAGATCCTGAATGGGTTGCTTCGCTACAACTTCAATCGCTTTCTCCAACGTGTCAAATCGATGATCTATGGATGCCTCTGCTCCACGTGCTTCTTTTATCTCCGTCTCCGCAAGACTCAATCTCTTCTCATGGTCATCCTGACTCTTGGAAATGGTATTGACATCTGCTCTTGCCGTCAGAATATCCTGCTGAACATCATCCAATCGTGAGCTGTTTGAAGTAACCTTAGTCTCGACATCGCCTAATCTCTGCTCATGATCTTTTACTGCATCTCGGCTATCGTGTGCAGATTCTTCTACGAGTGTGATTCGGTCACCTAGACTGAGCGCAGACCCTCTGGCTTCTTCCAACTCTGCAAGATAGGAATCAATCTCATCATGCGTACGGACCCCAATATCACTTAATTCCTTATGACTCTTGGCGGATGATCGATGAGACTGGTTAATTCTTACTGACATTTGACCACCTCCATTCATGCCTTACATGATCTATACGTAATTACTCCAATACGATTAAGTCATATGTATGTCGAATACATCTGTAGCGAAAATTTGACCTGGGAAGCATACCTGTCTTGAGATTCTTCCCTTTCCATTCGCAGCCAGAATGGATAGGACGCTCCTGGTAGAATGGTAAACGCGGTGATCGAGTAGCTGAAAGACCCAGGAATGCCTTCAACATCAGGCGCAATCTGCACTTTATCCGTCCCGTTTGTGAGCGCAAAGGTTACATTTTTAAAGTCTCCTGAAATCATGGGGTTCTTGGCAAACATTCGAACTTCTTGTGTAGCAGAACCACCTGCCGTTAAATAGCCTAGAAACCGATCCGTGTTGGGATAGAGAAGCACATCGAAATCTTCTCCTGTTTCAGGATTTGATTCTTTGTAATATAAATCTGGTGTAACCTCAAAATACATTAGGTCTCCCCTGTATAACTTTATAGAATCCATGGCCTGAAACCGATTTCCATCCGGAAGCCTAATCCCAAAATTGCCCTCAAACGGATATGAATATGGATCCATGTTAAAATGTACAACCGTTTCTTCAGATCGGCATACCCTGGACTCAAGCACAACACCATTCTGATCGATTAGATCAACCACAGTTCCTTTGGTTAGATTGTCTACGGTAATAGATGTTCCTTTGTTGATTCGAATATACTGAATATGCATGGGGTGATCCCCTTCACCCTTCAGATAAAGACCAATTTTAGGGACTCCCACCAGTTCTACAGAACCAATGATGTTCCAAATCACCCCATCATCCGACCAATACGCCGTATAATAGTTATAATCTCGAATCAAACGTATCCACGGGTAAGTCTTAAGCAAAGGCTTTGGCAAGGACATATCCAAAAACTCTTCAATCTCCATGTAGTTATGTTCATCTACAAACACGATAACTCCACCGTAACATCCCTCTGTATCGGGATTGTAACTGTTCTTCACATCCATGACGAATTGCTTCATATCTGTCAAAGGTTTATAGAACATATACAGCGGATCTTGACCATGTTTGAGCACCAGGCTGCCACTACCCGCTTCATAGCGAGTAGCATCGTTAGGGAGTACTTCCCATTTGGAATCCAGGTTGGAGCTTACGAACGCATCCTCATAAATCCTGCCTGACTCTTTCAACCTCACAACACCCATACAGAACCTCCTTTCTTTACGTGAATAGCCAGATACGTTTACCGATCACACACATCTTGGGCCTTGCTTTCCAAACTTCCAGCAAACATTTAATAAGCGCTTCAACACACTTATCTCCACCACCACCTTCGCAGTAAGGAATGACATAGACGTCATCACATATCCAGTTGGTCAGCTCCATCCAGTCCAGATTAGCATATTCGTAACTACGCGTACCCACTTCCTGAAGTGACGTGAACACCCATTTGAATTCATGTTTGCCTTTGGGCACTGGATGTGAAAATGTATAGTATCCACCCTCTTGGGTGAATGTTTTGATCAGCTCATCGTCAATGAAGAAATCGAGCTGACAATCAAATGGCTCAGGTACCCACACCCATCTTTCGTAGGCTTTGAAGTCATGCACCCGGAAGGTGGTTAGATATCGTTTTCCTGTCCAATCGCTGATTTGCCCCTTCTGATCTATTGTAATCTCCACCTTATACTTGCTATAAGGCTTGGGAGCCAGATCATTCAGTTCGAAGCCACGATACCCATCCCCGTAATACTTTTCATCCCATAACACTTTTCCATCCTCGCGGGTAATTTTTACGCGCATATTACTGTTATCGCAGCCGCCCATCCAGATTGGTTTGTTATTCCAAACTTCAAAGTGAGTCACCTCAGCCCAGGATGGATCTAATTTGCTAATATCGTCAAGTTGCATCGATCCGCCCCAGATCATCGCTCCATCTCCCGGGCAGCCCTGTTCAAATCGAATGCGAACCTCATAACTTTTCTTCTGATCTGATGTATTTTCTACCTCAATAGAAATGATTTGGTCATCTTCATTTGTGAATGGTCGAGTATCAATTACTTGGCCTTCTTCAAGAGTTTCGATGACAATTTTCGTTCCGGAACAAGCTCTACTTGTATTTTTATATAAACGAATTACATCGAGCCAGGCATGACTTCCACCATCTGGCGCAGTCGTAACTGGTCCGGGCGGATTCCATGAGTCTTCACTTGGATGTGGAGACTCTCCTTCTCCATACAGTAATCCCTGAGCGTCTCCGCAGAAAGCATCCCATGTCTCTAAAAAGCTACCTCCGCTGAGAGTGAATCCACCAGCATCCAATCCAGAAGCCGTAGTTTCACCCCTTTTTTTATGAAGGGTGTACTCAATTCGATAGGTATGACCAGGTGTTAAAGTTTTAAAGCTGTCTGTAAATTTTCTAGGCTCTCCGTTTAATAAATTATAAGTGGCACTTCCCGCTTGCATATCTAGTGTTAAATCCCATATTACTGCTTGTACTTTCGTTTCATAATCATAATCGGGATACCCAATCAAACTATTTTCATTTTTACTGTAAGGGTCTTCAGTATGTATCTGCAAATTACCAATAGTCGCATGATAGCGGACATTTTGCTTGTTTTGATCATTATCTGGATAGGTATCCGTAACTCCAATACTTACTGTATACCTACCTGGTCGGGGTACATTAATTACATCAGATTGATAGGATGCTGCCGATTTTTCCCAAAATTCATTGGTGAAACTGTCATAATCAACAGTGGTACTATTGTATCCTCTGTTGTTATTCTCTTCATGGATTAGCTTTTTTTGTTTTGACTGACCTTCAGGATAGAAATATACTCTAAGTTTAGCTCTTGGGTTCTTGTCTACAAGGTAACTAATAAATTTATAGTTAAGTCTGAATTTTCCTTCACAATGAAAAGAAATTTCTATTTTTTTCGTGTATTTACTATCAAAATCAGAATTATTATCTCCTGGCTCTGTACCTTTAACGTTTATAGAACAATAAGATGTTCCCAAAAATTTAGGATATCTTACTCCTGAACTTGGAATGATAGTTGGAATAATTTTTCTTAGACCTTGAACTTTTTTATTTTTCACCGGATAAACGGTAATTTGCTCATTGTATAAGATACTTCCAGTAGGTGGAGCTTTAAAATACCGTGTGACTGTCTTACCTTCATCCAGCACTTTAATACCCTGCATACCATTATCACTATAAATTAATCCATCGTTCTTCCATCCCCACTGGCTAGACTGTGCTGAGTTTCCGTCATATGGGACTTGCCCATATTGAATTTTGTGAGTTTGAGTACCTGCTGGAAAACAGCTTTGTCCAAAAGGATCGGTGACTACATCTCTTATTTGCTCATTTGCTGTACCATCTCCACCGGTATTTCCAGAGCCTCCGGAGCCTCCTGAACTTCTCGCACTAGGAGTATATGCCTTCCCATCCTGGTATATCCAGCGGAATATATGATTACCAGCAGGGAGGGGATACATACAATCTGTACCTTTATCACCGTTGGATTGACTTCCTGTCCATACGCTGATGCCATCTATTTGTAGTTCCAACTTCTCCCCCGTATCAAAGTCGCCACCATACTGCCAGCATATATATCCAGAGTTATTCATTGAAGCTGTAAATTCACAAATAAAATTTTGGTTATGTCCCTGCGCCCACATTACACCATCTCCAACCGGGATTGGATCAGGGGGATTGTCAGGGTTATATTGCGGAGGTTTGATATCTTTCCATTTCCAACCACCAATAAATTTCAAAGACGGTTTATACACATCCTTTTTATTAAATAATTCTCCAAATATTTCGATGTCTCTTGAAGTCCCTTTATCTGGGTCATAATTGGAATCCATTGCAGGATAGATTCGCATGTGCTCTTTAATTTTTAATTTGGCACCAGGATTGAGCTCTGCGCTGTATGTAATTGTATCTCCATTTGTTTGTGTAGATGCTCCAGCATCGGTTACATCCCATCCACGTGTCACATCAACATATGAACCTAGCGGTGACGTTGTACGGTATGTATTACCCGTGTTATTACCATAGGTGAACAAATGATTCTTCTGATACTTAAATGGCTCCTCTGTCAATCTATCTTGAATATGAAACTCTATGATGTTGTGTCCAGCCTCTAATGGAATACGCACTAGTTCCCTGGCACTTTGCATGGACGTATAATGTACTAACATTCCGTTAACTTTTACTTCAAAAGCTTCAGTAGGTCTAAGCAAATGCGCGTAACTGAATACAAACCACCCCTCATGATCTAATATCACCTCTGTCTGTGCTATCATATTCCCTTCCGTTGGTTCATCCAAACGTAAAATATCTTCTTTACGGATCCATCTCGGATTTCCCGACATTAACCATTGATATTTTCCAATTCCTTGTCCATAGTGAAACGGTTCCCAATGATCAATCTCTCGCGGAGGACAAGTTACTTCGAGCGAACCTCTCAAGTCCACGGTCGTATCCGGCCCTGCAACAATTTCATATTCGATTTTAGCCTGGTTAGTCTCCGTTTCTGAATATTCCCCATTCAGTCTCCACTCCACACCATGCACTGATGTAGCATAACTGCCATGATCTCCATCCCCGCGCTGAGTGCGTTCAAGCATTTTATCATCAAAAAACAACTGATAATCATGATCGGGATACGGCTCTTCATCCACCCCCATCTTGTAAGCAAATGAAACCGTTCCATCACATTCGTTATCCAGATCCATCGTCATGGTTTTCTTACGCAAATCATCCGTAATGAACTGTCCTTTAAAATGGGCCTGTGCCACACTTTGCGGTGATCTTACAACCCAGTTTCCATACTCATATACGTCTTCACCATCCAGATCGTAATCTTTCGGAGCAGGCGGCTTACGTGTATCCACAATCTCAACGACTTCAACATCCTTAATATAGATGCCATTGTTCTGCCATACTTCAGGTCTCATTTTGCGAATTAACCAGTCGAACTTGTACATCTGTCCTGGCTGCAACGTAAAAGCCGCTTCCTGCCATCCGCTATTCTCGCTCCATTCGCCCCCAACTTGCTGCCCATTAATATAGAACAGCATGCCATTACCGCGCTTGGCACTAGCCAGGTACTTGAACCTGATCTGTCCATAACGCTTCACACGCCAGTTAAATGTGATTTTGGATGAGTTGCCAATCTCCAGAAGCCCTAAATCCAGTTTTAAGATCATCTCTGATCCAGATTGTTCATTTCGGCCTACGGAGTGGACAGCTACCCATTCCTGATCCTCCGTCGATGATACATATCTGAAGAAATCAGGGAATTTATTCGAGAACGGGACGTCCTTTTTCATTGAAAAGAGTGGAATCTCATATACGGTTGCATCAAAATGATTAAAGTAATTCCCACTAAAATGATGGTAGTAGGGTGCCGGACAAACGGGCAATGATACACCATGATGACTACCGCCAGGCTTCTGAGCATTTTCAAGAATCTTGTGAATACAATCTTTAATCATCTGCAGTACTCGCTGATATTGTGTTTTATCTGGAGGCTGCTGCTGTTCTACCCACCATTCAATCCTGCGATACATATTCCACAGTGCTTCACGGCATCGTACACTCGCATACCACGACTTATCTTTCAGATATTGCTCAATGATTTGATCAATACTATTTTCCAGTGCATCCAATTGAACCGTCTGCCATCGTCCTATCTGACCGTAACCTGGATCACCCAGAATAGGATTATTTTCTTCACCATGCCGGTCCGTTTCACTCCTCGGTGCATTGGGACTCTGCGGTAAATACGCAGGGTTATTGGGGTTGCCGTAACTTTCGTCCGCAATCTTCGCTCTCATATTGGCGAACAATACACCTTTCTGTGACTTGGAGAACAAACCAAATGTATGACCCATACCAATCACCTCCCAATCTCTCTATACGACAAAAAGAGCACCGAGTTAATCGGTGCCCGTCAGATCATATTGCAATTTCGAATCTGTGTAGATCTGGAGTTTATTTTTCATGACCGACACGGACAATGTATACCATTTTTCCTTCTCCCACTTAAAGGGTTGCATCGGAGAACCCACTGCAGTTGGATTGCCAGCAACGATTTTATATAGCTGCATCGGCGTTCTCATATCCAGACTGTTATCGCTATCTCCTCCGTGAACCATAAACATCCAATAATTATTTTCATCGAAGTATTTGAAAATAATTCCTGCGCCATTCCCATCCGTACTTGCATCCACCTTGAAATCAATGGAGAACTTATACGTCTCAGCCAGGAAATTATTGCGGTACCATCCACTGATGTCCTTCGTATCTGCCTTAGAATAAAACTTTCCAAGCAATTGATCCCGATCCCAATCGCCTTGACCGAATTTAGTCCAATCGTCAGACTGGGATAATTCCAGCGCATCCATATCCTTGGAATACGGATAGTACACATTAAATGGATCATTCGGATCATAGTCCTCCGGCACACCCAAACCACCTTCCCAATCTTCAGGATCCATCCCTCGATCGAGCAGATCTTCCGAGTAATCGAATATGAGACCCTGTGCCATGGTGTCCATCATCGGAATGTAAGCATCAGCGGATTCCCGTTCAGCCACCGGATGATCATTCAGTGTGAAGCTCTCACGTGGTTCCATCTTGGCTTCGTGATACATTTCCATAAGATGAGCTGTTCTCTCGGGAAGAAACACGTGCAACTGTTCCAGATACTCTGCTCGTTTCTCAGGTCTTTCAGCGAAAATAAAACCTGTGATGACTTGAGAACAGCGTTCTTCAAATGAAGCCATGAGAGAATCAGGATCTTCAATTTCAGACAATCTGGCGTTTGCTGTTCCAGTCGGCCACTCTCTTTCTATGCTGGATTCACGTTCCTCAGTTATCCCTTTAAAAACATCTTCACTAAGATAACCCGGGTCTATTAACTTACTGCCAAAGCTCTGGTCGTCATTAACAACGTAACTTGTGTATGGCAGACTATTTCCGTAACTTAACTCGTCTCCTGAGAATGCAAACCTCTGAAGCGTGGTCCCGTATATCCCATCGAAATGCTCACCAGCTCGCTCACCCCCAACGCCACTTTCCATTTCATGTGAATGACCATATCGATCTATTTTCTCCGCTGCGAACTGCTCCCAATCCAGAGTCGTGCTTCTTAACAAGTTCATTCCAGAATCCAATTGATGGTTATACGCGTCATAAGAACTTCTGGAGCTCATGAACGAATTATCTTCAATATGAACGTCTCTCGTTTTAAGGTAAGCATATTCGCTTCGGATCAGGTCTAGCTGTTTATATTGGAAGCCAACCAGTTCCATGTCCAAAATGGATTCATTAAATTCCTTGTTTCCGTAGAACATGTCCTGATCTAGCGATCCATTTCGCAGTTTCACTACATCATTGATCGTCTCATGGGTATGCGCCCATCTTTCAGCTTTTACCCCCAAAAGGTTGTCATGAAGGAATGCTGACCTATCCTCTTTATTTAACTCAAGCGTTTGGATCAAATCAGCTTCATTACCGTTTTTAAACGCATGAATTTGCTCATCAATAGTGGAATCTTTGGCATTTTTCAGACCGTACATGTTCTCTTCCAAATATCCATATTGCGGTTTGTCGGCGAGCAGATTCTCTTCCATATTGCCGTACTGGGGTTTGTCCGCTGAGAGTACAATCTCTGTTGTTCCATACTTCAAGTTTGTTCCACCAACAATCTCAACTGGAACATCACCGTACTTCAGATTTGTTCCGCCAACAATCTCTACAGGTATATCTCCATAAGTGAGCCCCGTCCCACCCACAGATTCCACTGGAACATCTGCATATTTCAGATTTGTACCGCCTAGTGGTAACGTGAGGTCAAGGTAACCATTTTGCGGTTTATCCGCTATAAGTTGTTCTTCAAGATTAGCAATCTTTTCAATCGTGCTATCAGTTGTCTCATGAAGGTAAGCGTCATGAGTATGCTTGTATGCAAGAATCACATCATGATCCAGTGCTGAATCCTTTTTACTCTTTATCGAATCATAGATCAGTTCGACCAAGTCAGTATCTCCGATACCTTTACCACCGTACCAACCCTCACCATGCAATTCACTCAAGTGTAACTTGACAACTTCACTCTCAATTTCATGAACTGATGCCTCTTTCACGATTCTTGTAAAATGGTTATCTTCAAGCATGAGGGATAATCTGTTCATGTTATCCGAAATGATTTCAACGTTTAATTGTCCTTTGCGCATGATTGAATGAGCCGTCAGCATATCGTCAAGATTCGCAGATTTCATTACAGTAGTGGCTAGAGATATCTCATCTTGCACCGATCCATATCGATCTACCCTAATCGCTTCAGGAGTAATATTTACCAACGTGGATTCCCAAGCTTGCCGCATACCTTCGTTAAACTCGATATCCATCGCACCTTCTCTTGCCCACGATGAACCAAGCGTATATCCAATCTCAGCTACTCCATCTCGATATTTCGAGCTGCTTATGGAATAATCCTCGCTGAGCAGCGCAGATCTCCATTTCAAAGTCGCCAGTGAGTAATCTATATCAATAGCTGCCTGACGTGGTTCAATCATGCCAATAGAGTAGCTCTCATTCAAATACAACTGTCTGATCTTGGCTGTGCCTATGGAGTACTCACCACTGATTAAACCTTCTCTTATTGGATTAGTAGCCATAAGTTGTTGATCATACGAGTATCCCTCACGAGTCTTTGACGTTCCAATAGCATATTCGCTGTTCAAAAGCATCTGGCGTAAGTTCGTGCCACCCATGGTGTATTCATCATCAATTATTCCATATCGATACCGGGAAACCCCGCCCATATTAAATTCGGTATGAATCACACTCTCACGGTTCATGTTGGAACTCACGATATGATGGTCGAGAGCCATTCCGTCCCGTTTATATTTTGCGCCTATCCCGTACTCATCAAAGGTTTGTCCTCTGCGTTCAACTTGACTTCCTTCATACGCTGGGTCATCCGGGAATAATCCCCCTCCAGGATTCAGGTAACCTAATGAATCTTCAAACTCAATAATAGCCGGTCTTGCATTAAAATCTGCGCCGTAAATGACTTCCGTAATTTCGCCATGCTGATCTTCCTTTACTTTCACTCCCTCGAAAACGTCTGTCTCTAGAGTAGAATTACGTCTGTTCAGTTCAGCCGATCGAGATTCATCCTCAAGTACTGTTATGCTCAAATCTTTGGATGCTTCTGAGAGTTCCGTCCCTATATCACCAAGCTGAGATTCCTTCGCACCTTCGAAATTAAAGGAAATGATGCCTGATCTGCTTCCTTCTTTATCAGCTGTTAAGATCCCACAATCGATTAACGCATCTACCCGCTCTCTAACCCCAGCCAAAAACGGTTCATCAAAATAAACCGAAGCGTCTGCATTATTCACAGCTTCCATCATCATTTCCAGGATGACTGCCGGACTGTTCTCCAAGATCTCCCCTACGATAAATTCCTCGTCCAGATATCCAGGGTATGCTTTATTCCCCAACCATCCTCCACCAACCAATTTGTCTAAAAGCTCGTCTCGAATCATGGTTGGTCGGCTATTATCTCGGATGGATTGCAGGATTGTTTCCAGGTGTAGCTTTTTAGACTCTCTATGTGATACAAGTGGTTTGTCAGTCAGATGTACATACTTCTGTTCATCGTTCTTTCCATACGAATTTAGCTTTTCGAGCATGGTAGAACGTAATAATTCTTTGTCAGCCAAATGGTCCTCAGACTCAGGTAACCACAAATCATGAGCCAACGCTCTTTCTGCCGTTGTTGAACCAGCCGTATAGCTTTCAAAGGATGCTTTTCTTTCTGCGCCTTCCTCGCTGTTCGGAATGAACAAATTCCTTTTTTCTGTTTTTGCAGTATGGAACTTGTCCTCAATATAGCTATCGAACTTGCTTTCCCTTTCACCAAGTGATTGCTTGTTGAGTATTTCAAGAGCCTCTGCAGTCACTCGTTTGCCTAACCTACTCTCCTTCTCTACATACCCAGGAACCTTACTGATCCTTCTGCTCTCCTGCAAATCTCTGAAAACAAAACCGTGCTCCTTACTTTCACGATAAGCCTGTTCTGCATGACGGTCCACCTCACTATGAACCACATAAATTCGTCGTGCCTTAGGACGCTTATGCTCAATATACATTTTCTCCACATAAACTCTTTGCCCCGTAGTCAAATCACCTATGACGTTCATATCTTCTACTTGATCTCGAACAGCCCAAGGAAACTGTCGTTCCACATCCGTAATAGTCCCTATATCTCTGGATGCCAAAATGATACCGGATGCTGTAGTTGCTGGATGTTTGTCTATAATTCTGTGAGCTTGGAGCGGATGCCAAAGGGTATCACTCGGACGAAAGACTAACGCATTTCGATGTTGGTCATGGCTGCTTTGACTGAGATCATCATGAAAGTAAAGTTGCTTGTTGACTTCTCGCGTACTTCTCATTTCGGTATGTAGAACAGTGGGGTACTGACGATCCTTCAGTTTGGCAAGAACATTCTCATGAGTTGTCATTTCATTCTCAATTACCCGCGTAGCCTGATTCAGTCGTGAAAGAAACATGTTCTCTTCGATGTCTCTGATTGCTTGAACAATTGTGCCTGTAGTCGTTCCACCAAAAGTTGTTTCTCGCACAGCTGTTCCCAGTGTATGCATGAGTGTCAATTGTGAAATGTTATCCACTCTTTGGGCTAACGGCAACGTCCGATCAAGGTGCATATACTTTATTTCCTGAAATCTACGAATATAAGCAGTCGACATATCAGAGAGAATGGATAATTGCTGATGATCATCTACCCTTTTCCCAATCATGGTAGCTTGATCAGCAAATGTTTCTTTATGATCATCACGTAAACCTAACAGGTCCTGATATAGAATTTCCACATCTTGTTTGCTTACTTTCCGGGACTGGAGACTTCTCTCAAGTTCTGTACTTCTGAAGTGGTCTTGAATGGCTTCTAACAAAAATTCATTTTGTGTGGATCGTCCAATGATCTTCTCCACTTTCTCGAAAACCTCTGCCACATCCATATCCGGTTTATCGTTTCGAACAGAGTGTATCAATTGTTTAATCACCAGTTCAGAGCTGTTATCTTGCTCTGCACTATCTGCATAGTCCGCAATCATCCCAAATTCACTAACCCTGAAACTGATTTTTCCAGGCTCCAGCTTATCCAGATTCTTAACAAAGTTACGAGTTAAACCCAAATTACGGACAATCTTCAGCTCTTTATCGTTATCTACGCGCCAGCCCTCTGACATATCTTCAGGAATGAATGAGTCCTTTAAACCTCCGGGTCTGTGGCCCTCATCTTGATGATCCATCTCCAAAGCTTCAATTAACGCAGACCGCTGCATTTCAAACGAAAATTCCATGACATCGCCTTGCTTGGTAGCTGAGCTCGATCCTTCCATGGAACTGTGCAGAAGTCCTTCTTTATCCTGTTTAGCTTCACTTAGGACAATAAATCGTTCTTCTCCTTCCAGATCCTTGCGAATCGCTTCCACAAGTTGATGATTAAATCCATGTGAGATCGATCTTGCCATGTAAAAATCAAGCATCAGGACACTTGGATACCGGCTGTAAGGCATGTATATAAATCGATAATCCTCAGGCCTGCTTCCTGTAGTTCCGACTGTAAACAGGTAACCGTACTGAGTTGTCGTGTAATCTATAACGGTGAAATCAAACTTATTGACTACTTGACTCACGTCACTGCCCCCTTCCAACTAAAAAAAAGGGAACCCCTGAGTGGAGTCTCAGAAAGTTCCCTCTCACTGAATCTATACGACTCAGCTTTGATTCAGTTTAACTTACGCCGTATAACGGACTTCCTTCAGAATAGCCACACCCATACGTTGGTTGGCAGACAGATTCATGAAATTCTGCGCTGTATCGGTATCGAAGTAACGATACACTTCTTGGTCCCAAGACTTGCCTTCCACATCAATAATTAACTCATCCAGGTGAAGGATATTATGCTTCGTAACCGCGATGCAGTTGTCGAATTGACCGCGGTAGCCCTCGTAAGGGTGAACCACGTAGATCGGAGACAAGTGATATTTGGATGTCCATTTGGACGCCTGGAAGCCTTGAGGCTCCAGTTCCAACCCCGTATCCCCCAATTCCGGATCTTGATAAGCTTTCCCCTTCGGTGGAGCTTGAGTAATAAAGGAAGGATAGTGCTGCTGGAATTCAATACCTGATTTGGTTTTCAACATCTGAAGTGTGTTGTTACCTGCAGAAGTATATTGACCGTAGTAATACGTTCCTGTTGTTGCAATCTGAGAGATATCTGGTTCTTCGATTACTGCTCCAGCTGTCAGCATTACATTTCCGTCTACGTCATTCAGGTTGTATTTGAACGGTTTCAATGCACCTGCATACAGGAAGGATTTTTTGTAATCAAGGAAGTTTACTGCTGGGTCCGCAACGAGAACCATCGCCAAACGATTGTTCATGACATTTACATACATGTATACAGGTTTTTCTTTATTCCGATCCGTTGGTGTATAGTTTTCCAGTGCCCATTGGTAGAGTACCGGATGTCCTGTTAGCTTGAATGTAGGGCGAGTGGTAACTGGTAGTGTAGTTGGTTCGCTGCCTTCCAATCCTTCAAGCAGCTGAACAGTCAACGTACTATGCTCCTCATAGGCTGGAACTGGTGCAACGACGCGTGGTACCAAAGCATGATTAATGAAACTTACATAGAAATGTTTAGTAATCGGTGTTGCTTGTGTTCCAATGGTCATGATCCCGCGAAGAATAAGTTCCTGAATACGGTCACTACTGTCCTTTTCTTCGTAAAATACTTCCCACAGATTTTGTTCCTGAGACTCACCTGCAGTGGATTCAAAGGGGAAACTCTTAAACCCTGTAACTTCCTCTTTCAGTTTTGTCAACACGTCCTGTGAAGTGGTGATTGTTTCTACATATTTAAAATTTGCCATTATGTAATCCTCCTTATTTTATCTCTTTCAAAAATGCAATCGTAATTACATCTGGTGATGGGGAATGCTTGAATAGATTCAACGGACTCTTGATACTGAAAAACTTGTAAACCTCTGTCCACGTACCCAACGCAGGTTTGGAAGGATCTTTCAAAATTTCTGTGTCTACGATTAATTCATCGCGATTGACCAAATTATGGTCGTATATTGCAACTACACCGTCCATATAACCCCGATATCCTTCTGCCTGATGCACGAGGTAGATTGGACTTGCATGATACTTTCCTGTCCAGAGGGATTTCTGGAACCCATCCGTATCTACAATCAATTTAGAAAGGCCTGGAGGAAGTTTACCCACAGAAGGATAGTTCGGAAGATGCGAAATAAATGCCGGGTAATACCGCTGGAACAAGACATTACTGCGTGTCTTCAACATGGACATGGAGTCCATACCATTTGAAGTGTACTCACCGTATTTGGCATAGATATCCGGATTAAGATCCGTGAGAATATCATTTTTCGTATAACCTGTCATATCTGTTCGCAGATCACCCATGCCAACGGTGACACCAAAGTTTCCTCCATGGTCGTAATCATTGAACGGAACGATCTTGCCTATGTATCCAAAACTGCGGTAATAGCTATGAATATTCGGTGAAGGGTCACCTTCCAGAACAAGAACTACTCGATCATTGTTTACCGATAAAGTGTAAGCTACCAGGTAATCCGGTCTGCGTTTTTTGTTAGGCAACCATGACGTGGTAGAATGTCGTCCGTGGAAAAATCGAGCTGCCGGGCTTACGATCTCTGTCTTGCCGTCATAATCCAGCTTCCACTTCGTGGATGGTGGGATGAAAGGTTTAATGGCTGATGAATCATTCCATGTTAAATACATATAATGTGCCTTCAATTGGTCAATGACTGTAGGTGCTTTCCCAATCGTTATGGTTGCAGGATCACAGATCCCATCATACGTTTCGCTCTGGCTTCCTTGAGCAACTTTCCCCTCGAAACCTTCTCCATAGTAGATGTTAATGTAATTCCAGTCATTGGGTGGCTGCTCAAACATGACATAATAATCTCGAACCTGAATCCCTGTGGGAACTGTAGGAGTTGCTTTCACTACGGTCTGAGCAGTTACATTGTTCAGTATATCAGCTGTATAGAATAGTTCATCAAATTTGTAAAGTTGCTTTACAGGTTCATAAAAACTATCAACAATTGCTCCCCACGCCCAATACGGACTCCTGTCATAATAATTATCTGGTCTTGAAAAGTTGTATTGAAACTTTCCTTTCGGTGCAAGCTTGATTGCGTATGCCCAATCAGTTGGCATTTCTGTAACAATCTCAAACTGGTTCCACTCTTTTGATGGCTTTGTTGTTCCATCGAGTTTTCCAATTACCTGACGCACCAGATACGCTCTGTACCCGTCTGGAACTGAATTATCTAAAACAACGGTTACCAAGCAGCCAGGAACATCAACATATTTTGTTTCATTTGTCTGAGTGTCTTGGTAATTAAATTGTAAAACCTGAATTTTACGTCCTGTCTTATAATTGCCGTAAGTTTTTCCGATGTTTGCTGTGCCTGGTTGAGTCATGCCTTCCACTGCTTCGTCAAAATAGGTTTGCCTTACTTCCCATAAACATCCATCCGCATCTAGAGCAGAGTCTCCTGTGTAACTTTTGGCTTCCGTCCAATCCGGAATTTTGTATACTTCATACTGATTTCCATCCGAATGGGTGTACATGCCAACAATTCCATTGTGATAACTTTTACTGTAGGTCACCCACTCAGCTCCGCTAGATTCGTAGACTTTCTCCCAGCGATTGGCGTCAAACCCGCCCTCTACTTTGGGAATATCAGCACCTACGATTTCATCGGCCAGCGTGTTAATTAGTTTTTGTGCTTCCGACTCTCCGTCAATATAAGCGGCAAAGTTCGTCTGCGGTTTTTGCAGTGCCATCGTCACCCTCCTTATCTCAAAAATTTGATGTTGTACCAGACCGACTTGGCTTCAGCCACCGCGTTAAAAAAGTCAAACGTGATGGTCGTTCCCGCCGGAATCGGGTAGACAATTCCGAAACTGTTACCCATAGAAACCGACTCGGGAAGTTCCTTCGCATAAATGGTGCGGCACACCTTTTCAGTCCCGATCATCAGCTCCCAGTAATCGCCGACACAGTAGTGGCTCGCAGCAAATGCAATGCTCAGAAACTCTGTGTCATACGCCAAGGTGAACGTATCAGACTTGGTGGTCTTGGCCGCCGGAATGTCCAACATCTGTCCCCGAATGAACGGGATCGTCTTTTTACTGAAGTGTGGGTACGGCAGCTCGCGCACTTTGTCGATGACGCCACCCGCGATGTAAGATACATTAAATGCCATGGAACCACCTCCTACATGTTATATACGACTTACGCTCGTTCCAGTTAAGCGTCCTTCGTCATCATAATTTAGACCAATATTGTAAGTGAACATGGACTCTCCACTCGGATCATATGTACGGGCCGTCACCTGCGTTAACCTGAAATACTTGTAATAATCATAATCCGGGTGGGAATAGCCCACTCCGGAAGGAAAGTCTTCCTCATCCTCTGAGCCAAACTTCATCCAGATCGAAACCTTCCATGCCGATTCATACAAGAGGTCTGCTCCAGTCACCCTGTCCGGGTCCTGTATGTGCTCCCGATATAATGTAACGGAAGGTTCACCTTCAAGGGGAGAAACATTCGAATTGGAGATACTGCTATATTTGCGAAGCTCCCGGTGGATTAGATCCAGCACGGGAAATACAATATTTTCATTCACAATGCCGGCCATTACACCATCACTCCCTTTCTTGCCCACATCATATCAATGACCTGTAACATGCCACGGTCAACCGAATAACTGGTTTTAATACTTTTAATCGTATATACAGCTCGTGTGGTGGTCGTTTTATCCGTCACAATAACGTTGTCGAGCAGATCAAGCGCAGGATTCGCAGGAATGGACACCTGTAGCGTACGGCACATCCGTTTCATATCAAAAAAAGCTCGTTCTGCCACCTGTCTCTTGGCTTCAACCGTCTTCGCCCAAGGAACGGCCAGCACCATGGTTCGGATTTCTCCTTTGAGTTCGAGTAAAATCTCCTTGTCTACGAAACTGCTCTGACTATCATTCGAGTCGATAACTACGATGTGACTTCTTCCTCTGGACCAGTCTGTAGATTTGGTTATGGAGATCAGATTGTCATTCTCGGAAAACTCTGCCACGACCGGTTTGTCATAATTCAAGCGCTCCAGTCGGTACGTACCATAACGGTCACAGTAGCTTCGATACGGAATCTCCGAGATCACCTCCTGAACAGCTTCCGTAACTTTGGCAGACCATTGCTCAAACGTCCTGCCATACTCCTCAATAAATGGATTAAGCCATCCATTCGGTGTCAGCACTGTACTTGCATCCTTGACTTCAAACTCACCTTCTTGACCCGGTACGGGGACAATGACCCTACCCGTCTTCTGATTTACCTCAATCAGATATGTCTCGTCAATCACGTAGTCAGGATAAGAGCGATCCTCACTGGTAGCCCGCCAACCCACCATACCTGCATGTTTAACGAGATCTAGTACTACCGTAGATTTGACCCAGGCCGGCTTTTCAAGCTCCACAGGCTGAGCTGGTGTTGGTGTAACTGCGGGAGTGGAGGTTGCTGTAATGGTCCAGCTTGCAGGGTCTGCAAGCATCTCCTGATAATAGGTCCATACCTTGTCCACCCAATTCTCCCGATCCTGACTCCAAGTCATGGGAGCGATGTCTCCACCATTATGGAAATAAAGTACATCCGCCTTGGAACTCACTTTTTTCCCTCTGGAAGCCAGCGCCTTGGACATCCGTTCTGCTCCGCGCTTCATTTGCTCCTGAATTCCCTTGTAAAGGGGATTGCAAGCACTTTTACTAGGACAGCCATATCCAAGAATAAAGCTTTTATTTTCTTCTGTGCCCTTCCCTTGTGTTCCCAAAACAGTCTCGTGCCTGCATATTGCAAGCAAAAACTTATGATCAGGTACACCATACGCCGCAGCTTGGGCCTGGGCAGCCTGAATAATGGATGATGTCCGGTCCGTGCCAACTGCTGCAGGCGGCACCGGATCTGGCACATTGTCAATCTCTTCTACCTCTGGATAGGCTTTTTTCTCGGAAATGACTTTCTCGATAATGCGCTTGTACATATCTCGGGCCGTAATCTCCAGCGTGGAGCCTTCACCATTGATGTCCACCTTGTCAATCAGTCCCGTAAATACCCGCATCATGTGCTGACCATATCCCATATATATGCGTATCGGTGTATTTTCACTCAGCACCCCGATATGGAATCCGTTTGCGAAATAAGACCATGGAGACGGCACACCCCCAAGCTCAGGAAAATGAGCAGGATTATAATCCGGGGAGAAGAATCCTCTCGGATTGGAGATGGTCAGCCGTGCTTCCCTGGCTTCAGAATCAAACTGATCATCGATTTCGGCACTAATGATATTGGGAAGAACCTGCGTGTCCATATAGACAAAAGACCCGACCTGAATAACATCCGTCTCTGTTCTTCTATTATTGATAAAATCTCCGTAGCTGTTCGTTTGATAATATCCTTTAGACGGATCGAGCCCTTCTTCACTCTTTTGATTCTTCAACGGAGCAGGTAACAACTCTTGTATGCGAATATAATCAATGGCGAATTTTTTATACTTCTTACTCGAAGCAGGAACAGACCCGGTTGGGACAGTGGGGTTTTGTTTGCCCCCATAGGTCACCTTAATCTTGATACTCTTGGCTTTTGCAGGGATCACAATATTATTCAATTCCGTGAGTTTGGTCAGATCATATGCCCCGTTAAACTTATTGACAAAGGCATACGTTTTATCATCAATCACCACAGCGAAAGAATCCCCTTCCACTTCACTAAAATTAGTCCCCATTCCAATACTAAGCAGCCCTTGCGTAGGCATACTCAGTTTCGTAACGTTAATCTCAAATTCAGCTACGGCAGCTTTGCCTTCAAAGGTGTATAGCAACTTGCCTCCTGAATCAAACATAGTCCAGCCCGATTCAATCTTGGCATAATCCAAAAATTTCAATCCGATTGTATAAACGTTTTTCTCATGCCAGTTTCGCTTGTCGAACTTCTCATTCAGTTTGATCTCTCCAGGATATCCTTCGACCTGAACCGGCTTTATATCAGTAAATGTTGTTTTCGCATTTCCGTGCAACTTGCGCTGTCCCTTGAAATACAATTCAGGATTAACTGCCTTACCACCTTCTCCAGTTCTCGTTGTTGGATTGACCCCTTCCCAAATTTCAAAATGTAGATGTCTTCCCTTGCCTGCCGCACGTTCAGCCGCGGACACCTTATGACCACCAGTATATACGCCACCCGTATTGCCTAGCGTTCCAATGACAGCCCCTTGAGCTACCTCATCATCCACCGAACAGAGAATTTCTTTCAGATGGAAATATTTGGTGATAACACCATTATCATGTCTTATATTTACGGCATTACCGGCACCTTCTGTTTTATTCAAGGATGTTCGGACTACTTTTCCAGCCCATGCAGCCAAAATCGGCGTTCCAATATCATCATACAAATCAATACCTTTATGAATTCTTGTACCTTTATCACGAGGAGCACCAAAATTATCTGTAACTTTAATCGTGAAAAATGTTTTACCCTTAACCGGAAAAAAAATCTCCTGAGCATTCGCTTGAGTCGAACCGTTATATATACCATTACTCGACTCATCCACCCAAACGGATTCTGTACTGATGATGGGTACCTGCTCGGTTACGATATGCCTGAACTCTTCTGTCCGTCCCGGGATAAATGCCAGCCGATCTACTTCGACCCGGATATTGGGAAGCGCTCCTTCCCCCAGCTTCAGACGTTGGGATAGCACATTCATAACCTCATCCGAAATTGGAATCATATTGTAATCTCCCCCTTACTTGAATCGCTCGATGGTCCATTTCATGAATCGGTCCAGGAAAGCAGCAGCTTCAGCCCGTGTCATAGCGGAATTGCCAAGGAACCATATCTCTTCCTCGTCTGTGCCATTTACAGGTCTCCCCATATCCGTGACTACTGCTGCACCATCCATCTTTTTCTTGATAGGAATGCCATTAATTAGTGGATCATTGTTCGCAAATGTTTCGTCTTCCATTTCCGAGACGGCTATTTTCCAGAAAGCATCCTTGGACTGTTCTACCCGCTCACCTTTGGTTTGATAATAAATGGCTGAAGCTTTGCCGACATCTGCGAACCTTTCGCTCACATCTTTGAGATAATAGAATGTCACTTCGTCGCCTTCTGAAAAAGGTTGATTAAATACAACCGTGTGGTTGTCAATTTCCGAATAAGCCGGTGTTTCTTGGTCTTTATCTTTTTTTTCGTCTTTAAATTTCACTGTAACTTTAAGTTTCTTTTTACCTGCTGGATAATTGCCGTTAAGTCTAAAAACCCGTTGACCTTGAAATGCCGTAATAGGCTGATTAATCTCCGTCGTTGGTGCTTCCATGTCCGTAAATCTGGCATAGAACACCTTGCGTAACTTATTAATCAGATGAAAGGCTTCTCCCCGCTGTATAATGGCATTAGGAAAGAAACAATTGTTGTATGCTGGTTTGAGGGTTGTCGCTTTGATATCTTCACTCTTGAATTTGTTATTCTTCGTCCAATAATTGAACTTGCAGGTGACACCGTTCAGATTAAAAGGAAGAAACACCGAGCCCCCTGGGCTGACACAATATACATCCGTTCGGTAACCAATAGCCTTTGTTGCAATTTTGGTTACCGCCTCTGCATCTCCCATGGTGTCTGCCCATACCTCGGAAGGAATACTGAGTCTGCGAAGCGGTTGGCCTGCTGCATACAAATATTCCTGATGATTACGACTGAATGGATCGTAGAAGTAGGTCGTCGCTGCACTAAGTACAGCTCTGGGCAAATCTCCAGTCCAGGACACGGGTGGCCTTTTCCAATCACTGTCCAGTAACGGTTCACCGTAACTACAGAAAGACACCACCTGTCCTGCTTTTACACCGGTATACAACTCCACATCGGTTAATCCCTTACTATTGGTTTCAGCCGTTTGGTAGATTGTTTGAACACCATCAATAAACACATACAGTGGATTGTCATCTGTTGGTTTAATCAGCACAGGCAGACTAAATGAGGTTTGCCCCGCTTTCCCTTTGATTTCTTCATATACAAAAGGCTTGCCTTCCTCAAACTTGTTGTAGTTAATCCCGGCCACAAAGACTTCACCATCTTCCAAAACCATATTCGTGGCTTCCATGACATCGTTATAGAACCAGTCCCCTTCGTTTACATCAACCCATTTTCGTATGATAAACACCTCCTATCTTTAGAATAGACAGAAAAGAGAGTAGGTCACCCTACTCTCGAATTGTTCGTTCCAGCAGACGCTTGGTTCGCATCAGGAAAGTAACAAACTCTGCTCTGGTTATAAAGTTTTCCGGTCTGAAATATAGAATTGGGGTGCCATCCAATTGTGTTACAACCGTCAGCCCCAAATCAGCCAAGCGTTCAATGGAATCTCTTGCCCAGTGGTCCTTTCCTTCTGTCGTCTGTAAATCCTGAAACTGTATTGCACTCTTACGGTCATAACCATCTTTTTTGATCAGGGTCATGGTCAATTCGACCTTGTACCCCTTTTGATCTTTATCCATCGTATCCTGATGGTAGAAAATAGGGTCAACTTTGATGGACTCTACAACACCAACATAAATATTGCCCTTCTCATCATAAAATTTGTGTGTCCAGCCTACGTACATGACGTAGTCGTGATAGGATTGTTTATCTTTAAACAAGATGTTAATGATGGCCTTGTATGAAGACACGCCCATCTGATGAAAATGCGAGGGAGCATTAATCATTTTAATTTCCCTCACTTGCGGATTGGGCGATGGTGAAGAGTACGGATCAATAATTCTTCCGTTCACTGGCTCAAACTTCATGCCTGTATCTATATACAGCTTTCTTTTATACCGGTCATTAACTAAGCCAAACGGGTCTTGCTGCGTCATATCAGATGCCCTCCTTACCTATTTTATCTGGGGATATGATTACTTCCCATTCCCGCACCAACATTGCTGGCCATTCGGTTTGCAATACCAGGACTGTTCTGCCGTAGTGTCTTGTCCAACGTAGATGTAAGTCTCTCCACATCTTTTGTGCTGCCTGTCATATTATCGATGTTCACATGAACCGTAACATCCCCCGAGCCAACCATCACACTTTTATGTGTATTGTTCGTCGTCATGTAGTCAAAGTAATCCATGACCTTAAGACCTGCTGGAATGTTGAAAGAAGATATCGGTTTATCCATTTTTTTGCTAATTTCATACAAATTTTTGGACTGTTCTACACCCAATGCCTGGATTTGTTTAAAAATCTCCATATATTCATTTGATCCTGGTTTAAACAAACCACTATTCAGCAGATTCTTCCAATCTTGCTTGATCGAACTTATTTGTGAGTTCATTTCAGATGCACGGGATTTGTTCAATGCAATTAATTCTGGTGCATCTTCCTTCCCCCCATTAGCCGTAAGAAGATCATACATTCGTTTATCATAATCCAACTGCGTCAACTCAAACTGATCATTCATCTTGCGTCTAAGCTCATCAATCTGGCTGTTTTTGACACCATTCAGTTCAAGCTCTGATTGTGCCTTCTGCTGTTTCTTCTCATTGATCTCCAGGCCCAGTTCATCTTTATCCTTACCTTCAGCCATCTTGTCGTACGTCTTCTGTAAACTTGCAATGGCCTTATCGAAGAACTTGATATTCTCTTGCAAATATTTCTCCATTAGCGCGCGCATCTGACCAGAATCTTCGCGAACACCACTAATCAACAGACGGGATCGAGTGACTTGGTAATTGGTTTCGTTATCACTTGTCGATTTGTTAAGCTGCCGATTAATCTTGGCGATCATTTCATCAATACCATTGCTTTGCGGCTGTGGCCTATAACCGTTAGCAATAGTTCCTATTCCACCCGCAGCAGGAATATACTGCATTTGAGGTTGAATGTATTGTATCTGCGGTTGTTGTTGTTTGTTGTCCCCAGGCGGTTTTCCAGACTCTTTATCCATTTGAATCTGGGCTTCTTTTTTCTCCTGCTTATAGTTGTATTCCTTGCCCAGTTTCTTCTCAACTGCATCTCCGCCGTCTTCGCTCCATACCGCCTTAAATCCCTTCCAGTAGTCCCCGAACTTGTTATTCGTTGCATTGTTACCAAATAGGCTGCTGATTCCTCCCTTAACAACTGCATCCATTCCAAGGTTAAGGCCTTTCCACACTTTACCTACAACTGAAGACTGCTCCATATCTTTAAAATCCTTGGCCAGTTCCTCTTTATTTGTTGCACGAATACTTTGCTTCTCCGCTTCTGACTTACCCATATTACTCAGCGGATCAACAAGACCGGACACTACATCCACAGCAGTCATGGCAGCCCCAAGATAAGGAACGGCTTTTAGGGGTTTCAGTATAGACTTACCGAACTTGCCGAGCTTTGCTAATTTCCCTGGAATGTCTCCTTTTTTCTTACGCTCGCTTGTAATATCACGTTGGGTAAGGATATCTCCAGGGGTTCCATCAGGTTTATCTGGACCTCTAAGTACTTTCCCATCCTTGTCACGAATAGGTGCATGACCGTTAAAAAATGCTTTTTTACTACCGACTTCTTTCATATCTTCGAATCTCTGTTTAATCCCTCGCCGCTTGGGCTTGTCCTTCTTCTTCTTGTCTGAACCAAAATCCATAACTTCCTCAATCTTTGATGAAGCCATATCCTTAATTGCGTCATTGATGAGTTCTTGATGTCTCTCTAAAAAAGGTTTGTTTGAGGAATCTTCCTTGTCATCCTTCACAGGGGATCCACCGCTGCCTGCACCTGGAACAACCAGTAATCCTCCTGGACCACTCATCATGCTCGCGAGTTGAACTTGTTCAAGTTCCTTCAGTTTGGATATGTATGCTGTAGCATCGATCATGCCCTGTCTAAATGAAGCATTTAACTCGTTGACTTCGGTTCTCAGTTTGGAGAGAACATCATTCAATAGCGTTGACTGCTTACGCAGCTTCTGAATCTCGGATTCGTAGCGCTGAACATCGGTTGAACCGTATGTAAATTCAGCATTAAGGAAGTACAATTTGTTGCGTAGTTCAACTGCATCCAGATCCATGTCATCCATCGCCATCATCAAAACTCTAGCTTGGTGTTCAAGTTGCATCATTGCTCTACTCGTGTCATCCAGTTCTCGGCCTAGAAACTCAAGACTTCGCTTCGTCTTTGCGATCTGAATATCGAGTGAATGCATTTCTTCTCGCAACAGAAGAAGTTCTCGGCTATACGTTTTGACTCGCTTCTCAGCTTCGTCACGTTTTTCTGCATGAATGGAAGAAGCCACTGTATCCCCATCTTGTATAGCCTGATTGTACATTTTATGTTGATGATCTCGGTTAGTCCGAGCCTGAAGTACATCATCTTGCTTGGAGGTGACCCTACTTTGAATTTCTGTTCTGCGATGATCCAGAGTCTGTAGACGACTCTGCTGTCTGCCCATTTCCTGCGCTACACCAGCACGTTGCACATCCGTGACTTGTAGTCGCTCGGGAAAATCGCTCCCCGTATTTCCAACTTTCCCTGGATCTGCATTCGTAGCACCATATCGTTTCTGATTACCTTCATTCATCACTTCACCGAACTTATCCCACGCAACCTGAACTCCGACTTCATCCATAATTCTGTTAAGCAGTTCCATATGATCAACAATGCCATCCGTACGATCTCCAATTAACCGCATGACTGCGATCAGATAATCGCCCAGCTCGGTAAATTCCTCTTTCAACCCTTGCATCGCCTCATGTGTTGCAATCTGAAATGCGATCTCGATCTCTCGTTGTCGGAATTGAAGGTTGTCTCTACTTCCGGTGCGCTGATGAATCGACGTGTTTGCATCCGTAGCCTTCAATTGTTCAGCAAGAAGATCGAATCTAACTCGATTCGATGCAAAGCCCTGCTGAGGATAATCTCCTTTGGACTGAACCAACAATCCAGCCTTGCTGATCCAGTTGGCTAATGCATCCTCTTGTGCAAACGTTCCATCAGGGTTACCGGCCATGGGAAGGGTCTGACGCATCATATCCATCAAGTCATGAATGCCAACATCCAACAGTGTTGAAGCTCTGATCATCATGTCTGTGACTTGGGACAGATCAAAGCCACTGCTTCCCCATGCCGAAGTAACAGCTTCCAGACCTGTTGCCGTCTGTTCTACATCCATATTGCCCACGGAATGCAGTTTGGCTACTTCTTCAGCAAACGTGACAGCTTCAGATGCATGATCATAATTACGAGAACCAATACGATAGGCAAGACCTACATCTTCCTGATCCATACCATGTTGCAGTGCAATTCGTTGCAGATTTTTGACCGTTCCGGTTTGTGTATATTGCCCACTATCATTTGTTGTCCCGGAAGATCTAAGTTCGAAATTCTGGTCGGCCCGGCCCATCTGTTGATCCATCTGTTGCGACGAGTCCAGGGATTTCTTGAGTAATGTTGATGAATACCCCTTGGCTTCACCTGCTGAAATATATTTCATCGTATTCATCACGGAGTCTAACAACCCCTGTGAGCCAGCTGCAGACACATCCTTCATTTCACTGAACGCTCCACGATAAAAGTGCTCCAAATCGGCAGTCAGTGTTTCAATCATTTGCGATTGCATATCACTTCTGACTGTCTCTACACGTCTAACCAATGTATTAACACCTGAAAGATAGCTTCCTTTCAGCGCTGTATTTTGTCCAGTTAATTGATCCATATTCGTTAATATTTCTTGTGTTAAGGAGTGTTTATCTCCTTGTCCTTCTGTTTCAGTCATAAGAATCACCGCCTTTATGCATAAATCCCGTTCTACCTTCATTTAGGCAAAACGGGATGTCTCTCTCTTATCCTCCGAGCGCTTGTGCAAGCATACCGATATCATCTTCTGATATCTCCGTGTAGTCCTCGTCATTGAAGGTTCTTTTACGTCTGACGGTCCCATCTTCTTCAACTTCCTCGCCCCCACCGCCACCGAACATGCGAAGAGGTGCTGTCATAAGCTCAACCTCAAATTGAATATATTTCTCGGCTGACTTGCACAGCTCCGCAACCTGAGGGAGTGTGTACTCCCAAATCTCCCACTTGTTCAGCCCACAGTGTTTATGGAGGGTGAAGAAGATTTCTCCCCAGTGAACGGGTTCCTGTGTTTCCGTATCACGGATTTCGGTTCCCTCCAAAGACTCCCCCTCGGTGCGTTCTACTTTTTTAAACCATTGAGTCCAATAAGCATATCAATGACTTTGCGAGCTGTGTTCAGATCAAGGTACTCATCCAGATATTCTCGATTGATGATATACTCACCATGCTCATCTTTGGTCACGATATGTGGATAGTTTTTGAATGCCATTGCCAATACATCAAATAAATCCTGCTGCCGCTTTTCATCCAGTTCATCATTCTCAGTCGGAATGAAGTTAAGAATAATGGCATCGATATTCACCGTTTTCAGCAACTTCATCAGACGGCGGGCATCCTTCAGGTTACATGGCGGAATACGATATTTCCGTCGATCCCGCAGCGTAATAATCTCATCATCTTCAAAGAATGCACGCTCAGCAGCTTCCACTTCCTCCGGAGTCACCCGTTTGTTTTCCGGATCATCTTTGATTCGTTTCGCCGCTTCCTCATTCAGCTTTTCCGCAAGCTCACGCTCGGATTTTTCTTGTTCTGTTTCCATGAATTTAAAGACCTCCCCAGGACATTCTCCCCCATATAATAAAAAACCTGGCAAGGCAAGGCTCTGTGAAGGGGAGGACACAGATGCCGTTTGATACCTTGCCAGGAGCAATCAACCTTATTTAGATATTAGATCTTGCTTGGTGCGCTGAAGCGTTTGATACTGCCGATTTTTCCATCAGCACGTTCAGGGTCAAGAATCTGCAAAGAGATTGCAGATGCAGAAGCGGCAGCGCGCTGGGCATTGATGCTGAATGTTCCTTTTGCACGGCACATGTACAACTCGGTTTCAACCCCTGCATACGAACCATCTTTTTGCTGGAACGTCCCGTGATGAATGACAGAGATCGGGAATGGTACTTCGTCAACCAACAGATCAACCATGTCTACAATTTGATCTCGCTTGTAGTTCAACACAATCTCTTTACCGATATGGAACGCATTCAGGATGACTACACCGTTCGCTTCGTCGTAGAAGAACGCATTGGGTTCCACGGCTGTTCCTTTAGTAGTGAGTTGTTTCAGCAACGTGTTGGAATCTTTGAGACGAACCGTAATGTCACCGTTACTTCCATAGATATCACTCGCATGCTTCGGTTTGGCTTCCGCAAATCCAGAATTGGAAACGCCTGCAGCCACTGTAGACTGCTCATTCAGCACCCATACATAAGACTTCACTTGCTCTTGTACCGTTGAACCCATCATCAGCTGGATTGCATCCAGATCGAATTTGGCGTCTGTTGCCGACACTTCAATCGATTTGGACTTCACCAGTACATCAATGGCGAACAGACCGTCACCACCAAAGATATCCTCAAGCTCCACGTTAAGGTCAATTTTCAGATCTTGCAGGGTACCCAGGGTAACTACCTCAATTTCGCCCATCGGATCTTTTGGAAGGCGTTTAGCCATAAACGTACCTACACCTTTGATAATCATTTTTTTAGCCATTGAACAGTCCACTCCTTAGGATAGTATGTATTTTTAGCTACGGAGACTTGCTTAAGCCGGGATCAGGTTAAATGACTTAATGATCGGGAGATCCATTTCGTTTAACCCGTCTGGCTGTTTGCCGTCTCTGCTTTTTATAGTGTAGAACGCTATCTTCAATCCCTAACGATAATGTAAACGAAATATATTGAAGCACGATTAGCCCCGTCATCTTTGCAAAAGGAAAGGCCTATATACGATCAAAGAAAAGACCCCTACATTAGAGGGGCCATTCTGTTTGGCAAAGCATCTATAATTTGCGCTACCTGTTCTGCACGTTCCTTGATCTCAAATTCATCGGCAGTAACCAGATGAACATGCGAGCAATATTTGCCATGCTCATAGATTCTCTCGGGTGTAATGAAGACAACGTCAGCAACAGCTTCCATCTTGTGTTTGTGCTTCTCGTACTGATCCGGATCAGTCAACGAATCAAATACGACTAGATCAGGATATGCTGTCTCGACAGAACTTGCCAGCCGGCTATCGTTCACCCAGTAGATCACGCGATCACCCTGAAACAGCGTACGGACATTCTGGCCCACACGGGCTACAACAAAGTTTGGAATCTCCGGATATGGATACTCCAAGGCATCAACCTGATAGAACTCATCACTGGAGTTGATATATATTACATTGTAGCCTACTTCCGCGAGTGCTTTTAACAGCCGTTGTGGTCGACGCCCGAATCGTTCACTATGGAAATCGATCGCAGGCAGATATACAATCGTTGTATCCGTGTTTGGGGTATATGTCGTAACATTGAACTCCGTCGCGTCAATCTCTATTTCTTCAAGCTCAATTGTCGGTGTAGTCGGTTGGCTACCAAACATTCGTTTAAATATCTTTCTCATTTCTCATACCTCCTATGACCTGATTAATCATCTTCACGGCATCCATTGCCCTGCCATCCCAGCTATTAGACTTAGCCACCCTTACTCTTGCCGCAATTTTGGAAGCACTATTCTCACGAATCGCTTTCTCCAACATCAATCCACAATTATGCTGATTCATAAAGTAAGTTACATCGCTGTACTTATGAACAATTTCCTCCATACGCGTTGTCAACACAGGTTTGCCCGCTGACAAATATTCGTAATACTTGATTGGATCGCAGCCACGGATCATCTCTGTCAGCTTGAATGGCACGATACAGACATCGAATTGAGCAATGTAGGCGGGAAGCACCTTATAATCTTTGTGCGGAAGACAAGTCACATTGGGATGCACAATATTTTTTTGATAGAGGGCATTGTTTCCAATCAAAACAACATGATAACCTTTATCTGCAATAGCGGTAATCAGCGAATAATCCACCCACGATGCCATTGCACCGTGGAAACCCACAATCTTTTGCCCATCATGAACATCGGGGAAGTCCGCCGGTTTGGGCAGAATAACCCGCGCTTTCTCAAAATGTTGGTAATCTGCCCCGTTAGGGCACATAAAGATTGGTTTTCCGTCATGTTTATGTGCCTCATACATCACCTTGGCAGTCGTGGCAATAAGATCTGCACGGTCAAAACATTTCGGGATGTAGGATTTCCACACAGCAAACTCATCAGCCGAATTATCCAGGTAATCAAATACGGTAAAATCAAACTTCCGTCCATCCGAATAATTGTACTGACCTGGATTCGAGAACCAGAGTACCTTCTTTCCTTTCACCAGGTGATCGTAGTTCACACCTTTCTGCACAAGGAACAGATTCTCATTTAACTTTTCAATCGGGCGGGTCTGCTTTCTGTACGTTTCTTCATTGATAAATATAGCCCGTATACCTGGAATATTAGAGAAGGCGGTCATCAATTGCTGCGGACGTTGGAACAAGAGGTTCCAGTCAAGTGCAGGCGGGTAAACAATGGTCATTTCTATACTTTCAAAAACCGGATTTTCTCGTTGTTTTCTACGAAGCAGCCAATTGAGCAATCAACTCCACCCCTTCCGCATAGGCATGAACGGGACGCAACCGAGTATCTACAAACAATTGAAATCCCAATCTTCTAGCTTGCTCACAAAATGGTGCATCTTCACCTGTTGGATGGGAACCATAACGAACCCCAGCTTCGATCACTTCACGCTTAATCAAATATACGGCACCTGTCAGTTCTACCGGGAACAAACCCGCTTTGAATTCAGGTATATGTTTTCCGCCGCTCATTGCATTATGAGCCTTCAATTTTGGGTGATTCCGTATAAGCATTGCGCATATATCTTTGTCATTATCCATTAACTGCCGTAGGCTACCCTCAGGAATGATGATATCCGTATCAATTGAGAACAGATAATCACAGTCCGATTTCAGAAACTCATCTAGAAGCATATTCCTCAACAACGCCAGGTTGTGATAGGAATATTGTCCACGTATATGACCATATGTTCTCCCCAGATTATGAGTCAGATAAGGAATCTGATGACAATCAAGGATATGCTCAGTCTGATCTTCACTATCATTCAGGATGTACATATAATGCTTCTGCACTGCTTGTTGCTCAAGTGATTGCAAGTGCCGTTCCATAATCCAAGCCCGATTACGTACAGGACTACCTATAAATACGTTTTTCACAGTCCATCCCCTCTCCCTTTTTACATAGTCTAGACTGTTGCTCAATAACCTTCGCACATTGAACAAAAAAGGAGTGATTCCTCAAAAGAAGAGAGAGAACGAAGCATTTTTCCTATTCTAGTACAGAAGGAGTTGATGAATATGTATACCAAAGAAACCATTATTCACACATGGGAAGAAGGTGACAGGCATGCTGGGGAGTGTAGAACTAATCCACAACTGGTTCCAAATGGCCTCTGATGGAGAAGCCCATGCTTCTGTTCGATTTGGGGATGCTTCCAACACCATTCTGGCCCACGATACCGTTCTGACTATGGATTTCATCAAGTCTCATTACGGCTGGTTGAACGACCCTACCTATTGCGGGATAACCTTACCCAATGCAAGTGCGAGAGAAATTATCGTACACTGCCTGCGAAAAGCGGATTACGTCGGACATCTGATCCAGACAGATCACTGGTATTTCAAGCCGTTATTCGATATGTGCCTTGAATATTACAAAGTTGAGCCCAGAGAGACCTTCTATGCTTTTGAGAATAATTACATCGCCCGATTCAAGTTATTCTACGAAACATTCAAGACCATGCCTATTCTGATCTGCGGAGCCAAGGCCGAGCAATATCGAGAAGTTCTGGAGCGGAGATACGGGTGGACAAGCATCGTGGGAACGGTGGACTGCCCCTCGTGGTCTCATGTGAGCACAGCATCCAAACAAATGGAACATATCTACCAACAGACACCGTGGAAGCTTGCTTTGGTGTGTGCAGGTGCACCCGGCAAGGTACTGGTTATTAAGGCCAAAGAACTGCAAACCGTAGGTGTTGACTTTGGTTCCGGAGCAGATGTTACCATTCAAGCCGACTGCGAAAATCTGAACGCATGGGATTACAACGGATTTCCTGATTATTGGGAAGGCAGACCCAAAAAATGACCCTCTCCGGGTCTTTTTTGCTGGATAAAACTGTGATTCCAAATCCGATTTTATTGACTTAGTAGCTGTTGATAATTTAAACTATCTGCCTTATTATTGTTAAGATAACTCCTAATCTAACCTGGTTTAAACTTGCATGAAGAGGAGCTCTGCTAAGATATTCAAACCGTTGGAGGGAAATGTAATGGCGTACTCGCAGTCAAAGACCGAAATAGTAGCAACTCATTTACGAACAAGATTTATGGAAGGTAACGTGGAGGGACATGAGATCGTTGTTGCCTTGATCAGTATGGTCAAAGCTGAGAAGATTAATTTAGATGAAGTTGCCCCTATTCTCTCTACAGTCTTTTTTGAACAACCGCAAGGTATTCTATTGGCACTCGAAAAAGCTAGCACTCTGATTGATGATGAATTAATTGATTCCATTCTCCACGAAGTAAACGAAAAAGCTTAATCTTACATACAAAGGAGAGCTTATCATCAGATTTTAATTTACAACAACCAGTTATTCTCTCCACACTTTTAGATTGAATAGATTCATCACTGAGAAATTGGAATCTCTCGTTATTTTCTGTCCTCCTCTGCTTATTCTAGTAGTATTACGAAGGAGGGGACACCAATCGAGACAGTGAATAAAGCCATTTTATTTTTAGCAGTTATTGAAACCATGCTTGAAGCGCTCCACCATACAGAAGTAGATCAGACAGAACTTGTGGATTCGCTTGTCATGTTAGGTTTTGATCCCATTGAGATGTTGTATGAGACAAATACCATTAGATCTTTCCAAAAGATATGCAGGGCTTTCGCAGAACTCCATCTTACAGATGAGGCCCTGGACACGTTCTCAAAAGAGTAGTTACATAACCAGAACCCCACATCACATTCGACGTGGGGTTCTGGTTTTTTTTGAATTTGAACCTTTTTTTGAAACGGATCAGTTTAACCTTCCCCATCCTGCCTCGTATAGGTCATCTAGGGACCATGGACATCTCCATCGCCCCTGTTGACTCTGACTTAATAAACGAAAGGATGGTTGTATGAGCTCACCCACACCAACACATGTGATCGAAACAAATCAACTCGCTGTTATTGGAGTCGTCGATGAATCCTCGATTCAGACCCAATATGAACTTGAGTATCCTGATCATATCGTGATTATACAACATTTTTATTTTTTGAAAGATCCGGCACACTTTAACTCCTGGTTAACCAGCAGACAGGCATAACCTCTATCTGAGATGTACTTTGGGTCAGGACTTGTTACGTCTACGCTCATCAATTAAAACCTTCAGTAACAGCAACTCTCCATAGGTTAACTTCTTCTTGCGTACCTTCTCTACCCATGCCCAATCTTCAATCACCTTGTCGTTGTAGGCATCTCCAATGTACTGATCAAGTTCATTCCAGGCCCATTGTGCATAATCCAGAACCGTATTCATATCATCATCCTCCGTGACTGCTACTTCTTGTAGTGGGTTTAATTTTATATGTACTGCTTGCTTAAATCTTTCATATTCACCTGGTTGTTTAATCCATGGCAGCGGGCATTCCTTCCATCCAACCACTTCTTTATGTGTGAAGAAGACGGGTGGAAAGCCCCGTTCCCTGATTAGGTATACCGCGAGGTCTACAACGTTATTAAATGTATCTTCATGAATACTGCCATCCTTTTCAATGCACATCTCAATGCCCACTGTACTATTGTTCGGATATGTCCCAAGTTTGGCTAGCGCTTCCTTCGTGTATGTTGCACTCCCGCAGTGGTAGGCCAGTTCATCATCCGGTAGACTGTTATATATCGAAGTTCGATCTACCGAGAAGTGTGCGCTTGCATAACGACCTTTCACTGCTTTATTGGAATCCTGCTGTGCCAAACTTGCAAAGTATTTGCTAATGTTCTTCGCGGGCGCTCCGGGAGATGCCGTATAATGCATCACAATTCCACGTTTCGCTTTTAATTTAAGTCCGGCCCGACTGTATTTATTAACAGGTATGTAATCCTTGGTGATCTGTATCATGACATCTTCTCCTTATCTTCAACTTGATCTTCATTGCCTCGAAGCTTAAAGAGTGCTGAAGTGATAAACTTCGGTACAGGCAGGCCCAGTTTCCCCATGTTCTCCAAAATACTGATTCCTTCGGTACCAATGATGAACATTAACATTGCATCTCGCATAAAATCATTGGAATTGCCTGCAACCATATCCAGTTGATGTGCAATAATGACAAAAACAAATGTCAATGACTTACGAGCAAGCCCCCACCATCCAACCCTGCTGGATAACTCCTTCCTATACCATGCAGACAGCACCCCTGTGATGTAATCCAGCCCCACAAAGATGGTCACTGCAATAAACAGGTGATCAATTCCTCCTACTAAATACACGACTGCCGATAGCAGCCAGCCAAACAAAACCATAAAAACGGTGTCTCTGTGCATTAACGTTCCCCCTTCAATAACCTATTTCATGTCTAGGTTAGGCGGATCACAGATATAAGTCTCATACGATACGGAAACGTCCGAAAAAACACTCACCATTCGCTATACAAACAGCAAAAATCCCTCACGCTTGGATGCGGGAGGGATCATGACGAAATGATTCAGCTATACGTTGATGGATCTGGTGTAACTGGTACACCTGTTGTATTCGTTGGTGTTGTATTCCGTTGGAACATGCCTTGAATTCGGTCCAAAACATAAGGGGTGGAGTCAATGAGTTTCTCAAACAGATGTGTGGAGTTATCGAGTGGTACAATGTGTACCCCCTGTTTACCTACCACCAGGAACGCGATAGGACGTATGGATACACCGCCGCCACTACCGCCACCAAATGGAGAAGCTACTTTAGCTGAACTCGCATGTTCAGCAGAGGTACCCGTAGCACCACTTTTGCCACTACTTTCTCCATTAACGTGAAAATCACTACCACCGGCAGCAAATCCGAATCCCACCTTACTGATTGGCAGAATCACGGTACCATCTGGTGTTTCGACTGCATCGCCAACAATTGTATTGACATCCACCATGGCCTTGATATTTTCCATTGCGGTTTCCATTAAGCCTTGAATTGGATGATCTGACATTTAAATTCCCTCCAGTTTCAATGTAAGCTAGGTTTGATCTAACCATATCATCCCCAAACTTGAAGGGACTTATGTAATAAGCATTTTAAATACACTCACCAAATCCCAACCTTACATTCCCAAAAACAGACCGACTATGATGGGTTTTTATACTGTTGTCCCACTAAGTTTCTTCTTTTGCTTCTCCTTATGCCTGCGGCGCTGTTCCTGAAGAAGCTTGAACCACATCCGCCATCCGCCTTCGACTTGAAGCACACGGGTGAGTAGTGTAACTCCAGCGATCAGGACGGCTGTAATCCGAATTTTCACTCTGAAATCAAGTTCCGTTCTAAATTCCATTTCATCGGACCATACCGGCATAACCTGAAGCACAGGTGTTTCATCAAAGCGGATCTGATAGGTGAGAAAACCAATAATAATGGACTTGATACTCCACACCCAGCCCGTCAGCACCGCTGTATATGCTGCATCACCAACGCCGATGTGGGTAGCCCAGGACAGTTGGGTCATATGTACGCGTGTAAGTGTTTGCTTCAGCCACAGCTTGAGCGCGTCCGTTGCCCTAAGCATAATTTTCACATCTTTAGCCCACTTCTTGACTTTGCGTTTGTTGACCCGCTCACTTCCCTGGGCCTCGCCTCTCGAATGATTCATGGATTGTTCGGTCTTGACCAGAAAACCTTCCTTCATATTGCGAAAAACAATACTCGGAATCTCATAGTTAATCCGCACAATTCCATAGAGAAGACGAACATTAATATTGGCGTAATCATCACTTTTATGTTTACTGAATGTAAAATGTACATGAACATTTGAGATGAGGACTGCGGCAATCAGCAATGCGAACAACAAACCGATTCCTCCAAGCCAAATCCACACAGGCCTTACCTCCAAGCCCTCAATTCTTTTCTCGTCTAGTATGGCACTCTGGATAGGAAAAAATTCACGTCTGACCTAAAAATCCCATTTCATATTTGTTTGGAAAATGTTTACACATCGTTTATCTAAAATAATGCACAAAAAAACCGACTCCACTGATGGGTGTCGGTTAGTATGAGCTTGCTAATTAGAGTGAAGAGTCCGTATTATCGTCTTCGTTGTCGATATGACTTAGGTCATCCGCCGGATCAGCACTTTCCGGTTCCAGTTGTTGCAAATCCAGTTTGTTGAACAACAGTTGTGTCTCTTCTTCCAGGTTTTCCGAATCTTCGAACAAGCCCGGTTCCGGAAGGTCTTTAATTGAAGCCAATCCGAAATAATCCAGGAATGACTTGGTCGTTCCATACAGAATTGGTCGTCCGATCGCCTCGGCTCGTCCCACTTCAATAATCAGATCCTTATTCACAAGCGTATGGATGGCCCGCTCCGATTTTACACCGCGGATTTCCTCAATCTCTACCCGTGTAATGGGCTGCCGGTACGCTACAATAGCCAGCGTCTCCAGAGCCGCTTGGGATAAGGACGTACGCGCGGGAGAGTATGCCAGTTTCTCGAAATATACAGCGTGGTCAGGCAAGGTGCCCAACTGAACTACACCAGCGATCTTGAGAATCTGTACACCTCGTCCCTGCTGTGAAAATTCATGAATCATCTCCTCAATCGCGTCCGTTACAAGCTCCACTCGCTGGTCAACGATCTCGGCGATTTGTTTGATACTCAGACCTTCTTCTCCGGACAAAAACAGCAGGCCTTCAATAATCGATTTCAATTTCGGAAAATCCATGATTCTTTGTTTCCCCTCTCCACTCCATAACGATATCCTCAAACATCCGTTCCTGATAACAGACAATCTGCTTCATCTTCATCAGTTCCAGCACCGCCAGAAAAGTGACAACAATCTCATGGCGATAGATATGTTCATCCATCAACTTGGAGAATAACAGTCTGCCACCCGGCCCCATACTTTCCAAAGCGCCGATGACATCCCGTATCCGATCCTTAACCGAAATCTCATCCCGTTTGATCCGGGTTACGGTTGTACGCTTCTCAGCCTTGCGTAGCGCCTTCTGAAATGCTGCAATCAGGTCAGAGGTGTGTAAACCCTCAACCGGGTTCGATTGGGCTTCTACGGGCATATAGGGGCGCAGATCCTCGGGCTCTTTGGAAAATATAAGACTGCGTTCCCACTCCCGTTCATGAAGATGACGCGCAATTCCCTTGTACTTGCGATATTCTATCAGACGCGCAATCAGCTCTGCACGTGGATCATAATCTTCTTCTTCCATATAATCATAATCCTCGAAGTCCTCAATGACCGGTGGTTTGGGCAATAAAAGTTTGCTCTTGATCGACAGCAATGTTGCTGCCATGACCAGAAATTCACTCGTAATATCCAGTTCCAGTTCCTGCATCGAATGCAGATACGCCATGTATTGATCGGTAATATCGCTGATGGGAATATCCTGGATATGAATTTCAGCCTTATCAATCAGATGAAGCAGCAGATCCAAAGGCCCTTCAAAAGTCTCCAGTTTGTATGTAACTACCGTCACTAGACGAATCCTCCCGCCAGAAAAATACAAAACCCTGCTAAGCCGTCCGAATCCGGTTTCCCGTGTTCGTCTGCGCAAAGCAGGGCACTACTATTAAATAAGCACTATTTTAGCTGTTTCGTCAAGTTTGCCATCTCAATTGCCGCCGTAGCTGCATCCCAACCTTTGTTACCCGCTTTGGTTCCAGCACGTTCAATCGCTTGTTCAATATTTTCTGTTGTAACCAGTCCAAAGATCGTAGGCACGCCAGTTTTCAGATTAATTGCTGCTACCCCTTTAGCCATCTCGTTGCACACATAATCGTAATGCGTAGTGGATCCACGAATGACAGTTCCCAAGGTAATCACCGCATCATACTTGCCGCTCTCTGCCATTTTCTGCGCAATCAAAGGGATTTCGAACGCACCTGGAACCCAGGCTACATCCACTTCATCATCCTGAACGCCGTGACGTTTGAATGCATCGAGCGCTGCGCTAAGCAATTTACTGGTAATGAATTCGTTGAAACGTCCAACGACAACTCCATATCGTGATCCTTCTGAAACTAAATGTCCTTCAAAAAATTGTGGCATTCAAGTCATCTCCCTAACGGTATAATGTAATGTAAGTAACGGAAATCCCTAATTAATCTCTTCCATAAATTACATGGTGAACATTGTTCATCTAAAATATATTTACTGTTCGTTTTGCTCGATATCATCAAACTTGAGCATATGCCCCAGCTTGGCTTGCTTGGTATGAAGATAAACCGTATTGTCCTCGTTCTCCTCCATCTGGATCGCGACACGCTCTACGACTTCAAGTCCATATCCTTCAAGACCTTTAATTTTACGAGGGTTGTTAGTTAACAGCCTGATCTGACGAATCCCAAGGTCTTTCAGAATTTGGGCACCAATTCCGTAATCACGCAAGTCAGCAGCAAAGCCCAAACTCAGGTTTGCATCAACAGTATCCATACCTTCCTCTTGCAACTTATAGGCTTTGAGTTTGTTGATCAGGCCAATACCCCGACCTTCCTGTCTCATATAAAGCAGTACACCATTGCCTTCCTCGTGGATCTGTTTGAGTGCCGCATCAAACTGCGGACCACAGTCACAACGATGCGAATGGAATACATCACCTGTCAAACATTCAGAGTGCACACGTACAAGTACGGGTTTCGAACCATCAATTTCTCCTTTGACCAAAGCCACATGTTCCTTATTGTCCACAGCGTTTGTATAAGCCACCGCTTGAAACTCACCAAAGTCCGTTGGCATACGCACAGCTACTTCACGTTGAACCAGCTGCTCTTTTTCGTTACGGTAACGAATCATGTCCTGAATACTGATCAGCTTCAGATCATGTTTGCGGGCAATCTCCTGCAGATCCGGAAGTCTGGCCATCGTGCCATCTTCCTTAATCACTTCACAGATAACGCCGGCAGGGTAGGACCCACACATGATAGCGAGATCTACAGCCGCTTCCGTATGTCCGGCACGCCGAAGTACACCGCCGTCTTTTGCAATCAGAGGGAACATGTGACCAGGCTTACGGAAGTCCCCGGCTTTCGCCTCAGGATCGATCAGACCTTTCACGGTAATAGAGCGTTCATGTGCCGAGATACCTGTTGTTGTATCTTTGTGATCCACAGAGACGGTGAAGGCTGTTCCATGGAAATCCGTATTTTGTTGAACCATCGGTTTCAGGTTAAGTTCGTCCGCACGTTGTTGTGTAATCGGAACACAGACCAGACCTCTACCTTCAGTAATCATGAAATTAATGACTTCAGGCGTCGCCTTTTCGGCCAAAGCGATAAAATCGCCTTCATTCTCCCGATCTTCATCATCCACAACAATGACGGGTTTACCACGCATGAGATCATATATGGCTTCTTCTATTGTGTCCAGAATGGATTGTTCTGACATTGGTCCACCTCCAGTTAATTTCTGTTCTCTATTTATGCAAATCCGTGATTGGAGAGAAAATCTTCACTGATACTGCGCGGCTTGCCAGCACCAGTCTCCCGATGTCCTCTCCCATACTGGAGCAGATGATCCACATATTTGCCCAAAATATCGCATTCGATATTAATGGTATCCCCTGTCTTTTTCACATTTAGTACAGTTTCACCAATGGTATGCGGGATAATGGAAACCGTGAATGCGGTATCCGATGTATGGACAACGGTCAAGCTAATGCCATCCAGTGTAACCGATCCTTTGGGGATCAGATATTTGAACAACTGGTGATCATCAGGCTTGATCTCAAACACAATTGCATTCTGATCACGTGTTATACTGCCAATCACTCCAGTACCATCGACATGACCCTGAACGATATGTCCGCCAAAACGACCGCCTGATTGCATGGCCCGCTCCAGATTAACTTTACTGCCAGATTGCAGCTGACTGAGATTGGTATGGCGATAGGTTTCAGGCATTACATCGGCGGTAAAACCTCCACCTTCGAGCGTTGTCGCAGTTAAGCACACGCCGTTCACTGCTACACTATCACCAATCTTCAGATCGTCCATGATGGCGGAAGCTCCGATATTCAGGACCATCGCTTCGCCTTTCCGACCAATACGCCGGATCTGACCGACTTCTTCCACCAAACCGGTAAACATGCTGCCGCCTCCCTTTTTCAAGTTATAAAGAACCTAACTTTCTACTTTCAAATCCATTTATTTATTCAGGCCACACCGGAATACCACCAATGCTGATATTATCTCCAACTTGTTCGATCTCCAACTGATTCAATTGAATCGCCTGATTCATACGTTCCACACCCTCGAAGCGGAAGCTTCCAGGTGTATCATAACCGCCTACAATCTTCGGAGCGATAAACATGAGCAGTCGATCGACCAACCTTGCCTCCAGCATGGCTCCATTCAAGGTGCCTCCACCTTCAAGCAAAATTGAACCAATGTCACGCTCACCCAACTTGCTAAGTCCGTTTAACAGATCCACGCGTGGTCCAGGACCACAGCGTATAATTTCGACGCCGTAGGCTTCCAAACGTTCAGCAACTTCAGGACTGGCTTCGTCTGTTGTCAGCACCCATGTTGGAGCAAGACCATCCTTAACCATTTTGGCACCTACGGGGAGACGTAACTTGGAATCCACTACAATGCGCACTGGACTAATGCCTTCGACTTGCAAACGGGTTGTAAGTTCCGGATTATCGGCGATTACCGTGTCGACGCCAACCATGATTCCCTGGTGACGATGACGAAGGGCATGCACAATCTCACGAGCGGGCTCGTTAGAGATCCACTTGCTGTCTCCGCTGCGAGTAGCAATTTTGCCATCCAGAGTAGTAGCCGTTTTCAGTGTCACGAAAGGTAGACCCGTTGTGATAAATTTAATGAACTTTTCATTCATGCGTCTTCCACGCTCACGCAGTACGCCAACTTCAACTTCAATGCCTTGTTGACGAAGCATGCTTATACCCCTGCCGGATACTTGCGGATTTGGATCTTCACAACATACCACAACACGTTTCACCTTTTCATGAATCAGGCGTTCACTACAAGGTGGCGTCTTGCCATAATGACTACAAGGCTCAAGTGTAACGTATACCGTACTTCCCTCTGCATCACTGCCTGCCATGTTAAGTGCATGCACCTCTGCATGACCGGTCCCACGTTTCAGATGGCTTCCCAGGCCTACAATACGACCCTCTTTCACAACTACACATCCAACGACCGGATTAATCCCCGTCTGTCCCTGTGCTCGTTCCGCCATATCCAATGCCAGTGCCATATAAAATTCATCATTGATCATTTCCAAATCCGTTCACCCCGCGGTTTAAAGTCTTGTTTATTAAAAAATCCCCGTCGAACAATCAGTTCGATGGGGATGATGAGAGACAAATGTCACCAGCAGGAGTGAAATGGATACAGCACGCCAACACTTTGCCCAAAACTTCATTTCGGGCAAGTGAAAATAGACACATACCTTAATGAACATCATTTACAGGTAAAGAGCTTTTATAGTGCGGCATATGTATGGAACTGTCCGGCGTATCCGGATCTTCCCTGCACAGTGCAAGACATCATAAAATCGTGACTGTGCAGCAATACTCCTGCTGAATGCAAACCTGTTAGGTCTGCACCTCTCCTTCTCCCATCCAGACTATACTGTCGGTTCTGGAATTACACCAGATCAGCCATCTGCCAATGGCAGACAGGTCACGGACTTTGCATCAAGTGCTGAACACATAGGTCCTTACACTTCCTGCATCACCGCCGGTAGGGAATTGCACCCTGCCCTGAAGGATTGCTTTCGTTATTACTTGGATGTTAGCACTTTAATGCCAAAAAATCAATTGTTTTTTGTTCCTTTTTGTCACATACTAACTTTTAATAAGCTAAGAAACAACAAAAAACCGCTTCCTCTCAAGGAGGCACGGTTTTTGTTTGGAGACACATTTCACATCCATCGTATCAGTCTACATATCAGGAAAACACCAGCTCGCCATATGCTTTAATTCTTTGGCATTATGGAATGGAGTGCGGTCAGGTTCTTGCAGGGGCGAAGTCGGAAGCGGGAACTCTCTTGCCACCCTTCTGACCCAACTTGTTGAATCGATCGCAATAGCCGAGCATTTCCAGCGTCCATTCGCTCTCGGTCGAAACGTCCCATGCAAATCTGCTTTTCCCGGCATCTCTGGAAAGACACCATCCAGATATTCGACGATGACACGCTTGTCTCTGACTTCATGACAGTATACAGTCACCCATACACCTTCCCGGACGCGAACAGCATACACATCTCCAGACTGTACCTCCCCGGTACCTGCATCAGGTGATGCCTTTGGTACTTTTCCGCGAACACTTCTCTTCTTCTCCAATGCCCCTAAGATCGTGTCCTTTAGAGCTGGACTCTCATCAGGCTTATCCGCAAGTGATATGTTATTCAGATCAAAATCATGAAATATCTTGTTCAGGTTGTTCTCATTAATTCCAACAGATGAGTCCCACCACGCCAGAGGGGCCTGTACTTCCACCCGCACATTGGGGCGTGCGTCACGCTGCATGTAAGAGGTGAATTCCGTGATCATTCCAGGATGTTCCGGCGTATCCAATATGCCAATCAGAGCTAACGTCTCAAGCAAATCACGGTAGGCATATTCCTTCTGTGTAGGCAAAAGACGTTCCTTCTTGAGCGCTACTGCTGCCTTGCTGTAACGTGTTTTGGGAGGTAATTCGCGCAGCACTGTTAACACCGCACGGAATGTCCAGCGGTCGTACTCATTGGGTATTGGAAACTCCTGCGCGGCAGCCAGCTCCCGAAGTGCCAACACATATCCAAAAGGATCACCGTCCAACGGGGTTCCATTGGTCATCCGCCAATACCATTGCAGCGTTGTGTCGGTTGCTTGATCTACACTTAATCCGCAGATCTTACAAGTGTTCGAAGATGGATATGGCGTATGTTCATGGCTTGGCATACTGCTCGCAATAAGCTTGCCCGTAAGCAACGAACGCCAGATCATGGGTGCTGACCACAAAGAGGATACAAAGGCCTGCGCTGCATCATTGATCGTCCATTGATTCGCAACTTTTTTCAGCTCAGTAATCGTTTCATCATGTTGCGGACGTACAAATCGATTCGGTTCATGCCCGGCTGCCTCAAGCGCTTCTCGATCCTTTACCGATAGACTTTCCGGAACGACATGGCGCGATGCCTGCAGTTCTTCATCCCACAACGTGCGCTCACTATAAATTTGTTTTAACAAGCTTAGCTGAGTAACCATATCCAAGGTTTTATTCATCCTTTCTAATTATGGATCTCGAATACGTGACATATGAAAAATAAAAAAAGTGCTTCTATAAAAGAAGCACTTCATGTTTGGATCCAGTTAAGGTGAAGGTATTAAGCTTCTACAACTTCAACAGTTTCCATTTTGTCTTTACCTTCTAAAGCGTCCACGAACTCCATACCTTTAGTTACTTTACCAAATACAGTATGTTGTCCATCCAAATGTGGTTGCGGTTGGTAGCAGATGTAGAACTGGCTTCCACCTGTGTTACGGCCAGCATGTGCCATAGCAAGTGTTCCGCGCTCATGTTTGTTCGGGTTAATTTCACAGTTGATTGTGTAACCTGGGCCACCTGCACCGGAACCGTTAGGGCATCCGCCTTGAGCTACAAAGCCCGGGATAACGCGGTGGAATGTAAGACCATTGTAGAAACCGGAATTAGCCAGTTTCTCAAAGTTTGCTACTGTGTTTGGAGCTTCTTGATCGAACAGATCGATCAGAACTTCTCCGCCGTTTGCCAATTTAATTTTCGCTTGTTTCGCCATATGTAAATGACTCCTTTCGTATTGACCATCGTTAATGGTGCCAGAACGCATGACCCTGGGCAAAGCATTACAGCACTTTTCTTAGTGTACACCGAAAATGTCTGGATCGCAAAAAAAACGGCAACTTTTTTCATGATTTAGCTCCAATACGCAAAAAGCAGACGAAAAAGGAAGTTCCTTTTTCATCTGCTTCAACTGCAAAATCCCTATATCTTGAATAATGCAGAAACGCATTATCTTTTGACGAATTAGCGAGTAACTGGCTGTTTTCCAATGCGCGCAGGTACCAGGTCATTCTGGATGATATCTTGATACGTCTCACGGCGTACCACGACATCCCCTTGACCGTCTTTGACAAAGACAACGGCTGGACGACGAATCCGGTTGTAGTTGCTCGCCATGGAGTAGTTATACGCACCTGTGCAAGCTACAGCGAGTAGGTCGCCACTTTCCACTTTTGGCAGGTCCAGATCCCAGATCAACATATCGCCACTCTCGCAACATTTACCCGCAACAGATACTGTTTCCTGAGCAGCCTCATTCGCACGATTGGCAAGCACAGCTTCATACTTGGATTCATACAAAGCAGGACGTGGGTTATCGGTCATACCACCATCAACGGCAACGTATTTACGCACGCCTGGAATGTCTTTGCTAGTTCCAACAGTATACAGCGTTGTTCCCGCTTCACCCACGATGCTGCGGCCTGGTTCAACCCAGATCTCAGGTACGGCATAGCCGATTTGGGCAAAATGATTTTTAACGGCGTCTGTAATAGCCTTCACGTATTGTGCAACTTCAAGCGGCGTATCTCCATCGATATAACGGATTCCGAATCCACCACCAAGGTTAACCACTTTGAAAGCAACATTAAGACGCTCATATACACTTGCTGCAAATTCAGCAACACGTTGAACCGCCATCTGGAAGCCTTCAACTTCGAAGATCTGGGAACCGATGTGGGAATGCACACCGAGCAATACCAGGTTAGACTGCTTGGAAGCCAAGTCAATCGCTTCAAATGCTGTACCATTGCCGATATCAAATCCAAATTTCGAATCCGTTTGACCTGTGGAAATATATTCATGCGTATGTGCCTCAACACCAGGCGTCACACGAAGCAAAATGTTTACTTTACGATTTTTGTCCGCTGCTACAGCCTGCAACAGATGCAATTCATTGAAGTTATCAACAACAAAACATCCAATCTCTGCATCAAGAGCCATTTCGATCTCTTCCAGCGTTTTGTTGTTACCGTGGAAGTGAATGCGCTCAGCCGGGAATCCTGCTTGCAGTGCAGTAAACAGTTCACCGTCAGATACGACATCCAGGGAAAGTCCTTCTTCAGCTGCAAGGGCACACATCGCCATTACACAGAATGCTTTACTTGCGTAAGCAACCTGGAAGCCCAATCCGGAAGCACGGAATGCTTCCATGTACTCTCTGCAACGCTCGCGAACCAATTGCTCGTCCACAACGTACAGGGGAGTTCCAAACTGTTCTTTCAGATCTGTTGCATCAACTCCGCCAATCTCCAGATGTCCTTGCGCATTTATTTTACTTGTACCATGTAAATACATAATCTGCATTCCTCACTTTTTATATACTGGAACAATTGATATTCCAATGATTTTACACCAGTATATCAAATTAGGCAGCGAGATGAATGGATTTTTCGGAAGATCATTTGTGTTTTTTACTTTTTTGCAGTTCTCCGTCCGGATCATCGGACATTTTGGTGTTGTCACGGGTTTTATTGAATGATGGACGTTTTTTATTTTCCAGTAGCGGAAGCCGGAATAAAAAGTTGCCCAGGGCCTTTGCATTAAACGGTATAAAAGGCCAGAGATACGAAGAATTGTACGACCGGTGAACGGTGAGCGCCAATATGAGTAATGTACAGCCCACGACCAAACCCGGAACCTTGAATATTGCAACAGCGACTAGCAGAACCAGCCTGACCAGCCTATTGGCGAGACCCAATTCGTAACTTGGCGTGGCAAACATACCGATGGCTGCGATGGCCATATAGAGCACAACCTCATTGACAAAGTATCCTGTTTTCACCGCGATATCCCCGACTAGAATGGCCGCGATTAAGCCCATGGCCGATGCCAGAGGTGTAGGCGTATGGACCGCTGCCATACGTAATAAATCGACGCCCAGTTCGATCAGTAGAAACTGTAGAATCAGCGGTAGCTTTACATTTTCCTGCGGACCAATGAAGTCAAGTCCCATCGGTTTAATCGAAGGGTCAATAACCATCAGAAGCCATAGTGGTAGCAAAAACAACGAGATGAGAATCCCTGCAAAACGCACCCATCGTAAATACGTCCCCATCAAGGCGGTCTGTCTGTTCTCCTCCGCATGTTCACACAGGTCAAAGAAGGTCGTAGGCAGAATCATCACACTCGGGGAAGTGTCTACAAAAATGACAACTCGTCCTTCCAACAAATGAGAAGCTGTAACATCTGGTCGCTCGGAATATCGAACGAGTGGGAACGGATTCCATCCCTTGTTGATAATCGCTTCCTCCAGCTGTTTATCGGCTGCGGGAATACCATCGATATCTACTCGCTGAATTTTTTCACGAACTGAATCGACCTGCACTTTATCCACAATATCATCAATATACACCACGCAGACATCGGTTTGTGTTCTCCGCCCTACCTGCATAATCTCAAACTTCAGTCCCGGGTCGCGTATTCTGCGACGCACCAGGGTCACGTTAGTCAGGAGTGTTTCGGTAAAGCCGTCTCTGGAACCTCGGACTACCCTTTCCAAGGAAGGTTCTTCGGGTGAACGTACTGGATAACTCCGGGTATCCATAATTAAGACCGAGCGATCTCCTTCAACGAACATTGCGCTCATACCGGTAAGGACCTTGTTGATGACAGCACTCATCTTCTCGACTTTTTCCACCTGAATGTGGGGAATGTAACATTCAAAATAGGATTTGAGTGCATGTCCTGAGACGTCATCCGGCGTGAGATAGGTTAATCTTTTCAAGACTTCAAGCAAAATCTCATCCTTGGCGAAGCCGGTGATCATCAGCAATCCAACGTGCTTACCACCTAGGACCATTTCCCTCATATTCACGTCGAACGATTCTCCAAGCCCCAGTACCTGTTGCAGTGTATATCTATTCTCACTCATGCGTGGGGAGATATCATCGTTTTCCTGCCAATATTGTACGGATTCCTCAATGCTATCGGACATCTCATTTTGTTTTTTCTTATTGTACGCTTTCTCCTCTTCTTCCTTCTGAATCTCATAAGCAGACTTGTGTAACATCTCTTCCGTTATACCTTCACTATTTCCCTGGCCTGTGTGCTCCGTTCGTTCATCCATCTTCCATCCTCCTATGGCCACGAGTTACCGCTGATATATGAAAAAATCAAACAGGGAACCTGTCATTTTGCCCAAAATCATGGCGAGCAGTAATCCAAACAAATAAGGTTTCATGCCCAATCGTTTGGCTAATACGGGCAGTACATTAAGTACCTCAGTGAGCGCCGCGGCCAGCAGACCGATGAACACGCCACAGAACAAACCAACAATCGGGCTGAGCAGCAGCACCCCATGCATTTTCCAGTGCCAGAAGTCCGCCACCGTCCCGAGCAGTGAACCACCTATTAGCGCCCCTTCGTACCAGTGAGTCTTGTCATACGATTGCGTAAGTTGAGCCAACCTGGGAATCATATCGAGCACCAGAATGAGCGCAATTACGCCGCTCCCTACGGCAATTCCCCCTGCAATACCCAATACAATGCTGATTGCTCCATTAAGAACGCTCATCCGCATTCATCTCCCTGCGTTCCTGCTCGTGCATGCGTTCGCTTTCTTCAATCACCACATATTTATCTACATTTTGCTGGTATAGGAACATCTCCACTTCCAGCGGGGTAGGTTCCTCATTCCACTTTTTCTTGAACAAATGATTAAAAAATACTGCCATTCCGAATCCAATGCCAATGGAATACGCCACTTGGAACAGATAGGGATGTTCGTCCCGATGCCCAGTAAGCATCTCCACAATACGAATCTGTACTTCCTGCATGTTCACATCGGCATGAAAATTCATGATGGTTAAGGCCGATCCGAAGAACAGCAGCAGCCAAACCAATATGAACAGAGACTTGGAAGGTTGACCATTTCCTGCAATGACTTCAACCAACGTATGGCCTGATCCAATCAGTTCCACACTTACCTCCGGCAAGATGTTCCGAATTCGTGGAATAATCTGCAATATATCAATGAGGATCAGATTGCCATCCTCGGGTCCAGGGCGCAGCAGTTCAAGCTCCAGTAGCTTCCCCTCCTGGTCTTCAGAAGAGGTCAGTACATGTGCAATGTCTCCAAGCTTGACTGCTCTGCCCCTCTGGATGCGAATACGGCTGCGCAGACGAATATAGACCATTGGAGTGGGTGTCTGGGACATCCATAGCACTCCTTTACTGCGTAATTTAGGTTAGTATTTGAAGAATGTGCAAATTTATTACAAACTGGTTGGAAAAAAGGTGGAAGGTTGAGTTGACGCTGCGGGATGGATCGGTCATTGGTCGCTGTTGCTCGGGGGGAGGATACACGCAGACACTCCGACGGCAGACCAACCTTCTGATCGCTGTTGTCTCCAAATTCTTATGATTGATTTCTAATTGTTAGAAATTTGGAGACAAAGGCGCACGCTTCGCTTCTTCAGGTCTAATCTGCCGCCTGCGTTGCTTATGTATCCTTAGATGAACCCTCACGCTTCGCTCCTTTCGACCGATTCCATCCCTCCGCTGCCCATCGTCCTCCCGTTTCCAAACGTTTGAAATAAATATGCTGGGGAGGTGGCAGGAAGGGAATTGAAAGATGAGCTTTTTGGGGGTGTTTTTCTCAAAATTCTATGACTTTTGAAGTTACCTTCTGCATGCGTCTTAGAATACAACTGGGTAGAAATTTGGAGACAAAGGCGCACGCTTCGCTTCTTCAGGTCTAATCTACCGCCTGCGTTGCTTATGTATCCTTAGATGAGCCCTCACGCTTCGCTCCTTTTGACCGATTCCATCCCTCCGCTCCCCCTCGTCCTCCGTTTCCAAACGTTTGAAATAAATATGCTAGGGAGGTGGCAGGAAGGGAATTGAAAGATGAGCTTTGAGGGGGTATTTTGTGCAAAATTCTATGACTTGTGAAGGTAGCTTCTGGATATTAATTTTAGAAATTTGGGGATTTGAAGCGCAACTGAGTGTGAAGCAAAAAGTCGCCGTATGGGCGACTCTTCGGTATTGGTAGATAGGTTCACGGATCATGAACAATAATTCAAGAATTATGTTCTTTTTCTCTTTTGTTCAATTCCCTTCTAAATCGTAAAGGGGTTGAATTCATTGTTTTGCGGAATTGGTTAATGTAATAACTCGTGCTGTTAAAACCAACCTCATAGGCAATTTCGGTGATGCTACGCTTGGAGGATTGCAATAGTTCAATGCTTCTTTGGATGCGGTACTCTATCACGTATTGCATGGGTGTGGTTTTCAGGATTTGCTTGAAATAACGGCATGTCTCCGATCGACTTAACTGTCCAGCCTTTGCAATATCTTCAAGCTTAATTGGATCGGCATAATTGAGATTAATCCATTGCAACATGTCTTTCATTCGGTTGTTTCTGCTCATCTCTGATGGATCATGTTCAAGAGAATATCCGTTCATAATCAGCAGTTTCCACATATTAAGCACCGCAGAAGCAACATTCACTTCGTAAAAAGGAACTTGGTGCACTAGCTCCTTTCTAATCCGTGCAACAGCATCCAAGATCTGTTCTCCCCAAGCGTTAGCTCTTTCGATATACAGAAAAGGCAAATTAGTTGCTGTTACATATGGATGTACGTACTTTATATACAAATCCGAAGGCATGATAACGTGCGGGGACAAATTCAGACATAAATAAATGCAGTTCTCGCTCACCCCGTGATCTTCGGCCATATGCATTATTCCACTGTTGATAAAAATCCCGTCACCTTTGGACAAAATCATCTTTTGATCGTTGATATGAAACAACGCCGTACCCTGAAGAACGGCAACAAACTGCAATTCATCATGCCAGTGGAGAGGAATATGTCTGTGAACATTTTGAACAATGGTTGTCTCATAACAAGCTATAGATAATGTATCGGTACGGTGTTGCGTCATTTCTTTCAAATGTTGATCAATGATAAATTCGATCTTCTGCATGGCCCTCATCTCAATATAGTTATATTTTTAAGTGTAATATTGATATAAATGTATCGCGTTTCTCCTTAATATAACACTATTCTTATATTTAAGGTGAGACGAACAAGAATGACAACTTCTGCAAAACCCAAAATTTCAGGCATCGTACTCGTTCTGACGGGAGCCATCTGCTGGGGCATTGGGGGTACGGTATCTCAAAAACTGTTTCAACTGGATGGAATTGAGGTCAATTGGTATGTCACTGTGCGATTGTTGATTGCCGGGTTACTATTACTGGTTATTCAATCGTTTACAAATGGAAGATTTCAGATTTTTGATGTATGGAGAAATAAAAAAACGGCTGGGCAGATGATCATTTTCGGATTGGTGGGCATGCTTGCCGTCCAGTATACGTACATGGCATCCATTAAACACGGCAATTCGGCGGTGGCTACACTCCTGCAGTACCTGTCCCCTATCATGATCATGATTTACATCGCACTCCGTAAGCAGTCGGTCCTCACACGCAATGACCTTGCATGCGCCGTTCTGGCTCTCAGTGGGTGTTTTCTCCTGCTCACGAATGGCTCGCTTACGCAGTTATCTGTCTCCTCGCTCGCAGTGATATGGGGACTGTTATCTGGGGTTTCAGCAGCATTTTATACGCTGTATGCCGTGCAACTGATTAAAAAGTTCGATTCACTTGTTGTGGTCGGCTGGGCTATGATCATCGGTGGTTTGGGAATGAGTTTTATTCACCCGCCCTGGAAAATGAATTTTGCTAACATCACGCTCGAAACCTACGGTTATTTGATATTTACAATCCTTTTTGGAACCATGATTGCTTTTTGGTTTTATATTGCGAGTCTCAAAAGTCTTACACCCAAGGAAACTAGCCTGCTCGGGAGCGCAGAGCCGCTTGCTGCTGTTGGAACAACCGTCATATGGCTCCATGAACCTTTTGGCTTCTATCAATGGATTGGTATGGCATGTATTCTTGGCATGATGCTGGTCATGCAGTCCAATCGTTCGAGATCTGCCCGTATTAACAACAAATAACCTCCCTCGCCATAATGCGCGATAGAAGGTTGTTAGTTGTCGTATATTGGTGTATATGCACCAATATTGTTGTTGCAACCCACGAAATCACTGCGCGATCTGGTCGCGGATGGATTGCAGTATTTTTTTCTCCAGACGTGATACCTGTACCTGAGATATTCCCAGCCTGCTGGCAACCTCGGACTGGGTCTGATCCCGGTAATACCGAAGATAAACGATTAACCGCTCCCGCTCACTGAGACCACCGATGGCTTCGTTCAGGGCCAGCTTGTCAAACCAACGTTCCTGAGACTCGTCGGCAATCTGATCCATTAATGTAATGGGATCGCCGTCATTTTCAAATACGGTCTCATGGATGGAGGTCGGTGGTTTGTTCGCTTCCTGGGCAAATACGACTTCCTCCGGGGTTACCCCCAGCTCTGCGGCAACTTCCTTAATCGTTGGTAAACGATCCAGATGTTTGGACAGTTCGTCCCTTTTTTTGCGGACTTTATTCGCCATCTCTTTCAGTGAACGACTGACCTTCAGGGTACCGTCATCCCGCAGGAATCGCTGGATTTCTCCGATGATCATCGGTACCGCGTAGGTTGAGAACTTCACGTCATAACTGAGATCGAATTTGTCCACTGACTTGAGCAGACCGATACAACCAATCTGGAACAGATCTTCCGGATCATATCCCCTGTTCATAAAACGCTGTACGACGGACCAGACGAGTCTGATGTTGCAGTTCACCAGCGTATCCCGTGAGACATGGTCACCCGACTGACTGAGCGCAATCAGCCGTTTGACCTCGGCATCGTCCAAATAGGTCTGTGAAGATGGTTTCACTTCAGCATCCATAAGAACACCAACCCCTAATTATACAATGCTTTCTTGGATTCAATCCTTTTTTTCATCTTGATGGAGGTGCCTCTGCCGGGCTCACTGCTGACTTCGAATTCATCCATAAAGTTTTCCATAATGGTGAAGCCCATGCCCGACCGCTCAAGTTCGGGTTTGGACGTATATAGCGGCTGCTTGGCCAGTTCAAGATCTTCGATTCCTTCACCGCGGTCTTCCACAATGATTGTGATCATGTCTTCCCGAATCTCCGCCTGGATGGACACCACACCCTCGGAGTTGTTGTTGTATCCGTGGATGATGCTGTTGGTCACGGCTTCCGAAATGACCGTTTTCAGGTCACTGAGCTCGTCCATCGTTGGATCAAGCTGGGAGATAAACGCAGCAACGGTTACCCGTGCAAACGACTCATTCTCTGACTTGGCCGCGAATTGCAGATTCATGAAATTTGTCCCTGTTCCTTCATTCATGAGACGACCTCCAGACCTGAGAGAGCAGTTCCCTCATTTTCGTATATCGGCATAATCTTAAACAGCCCCGACATTTCCAGCAAACGGTACACTGGCGAATTGACGTCACAGACCACCATCTTGCCACCTTTATTCTTAATGAGCTTGTATCTTCCCAAAATGACACCTAGACCTGAACTGTCCATAAATTGCAGATCTTTCAGGCTGAGTACGAGATGCTCGCTTTGTCTCCGCTGGATGGCTTCATCCATCTGCATCCGTACCATGTCAGCTGTATGGTGATCCAGCTCCCCGGATAATCGTACAATCAGAATCCCGCGATGGTGTTCCATTTCCACATGCAAGTTCACGTTTGCTCACTCTCCTCCCTGTCTTAGAACAAGGATTTCTACGCTTCCGAAGGCTTTTCCTGCCCCCCGACAAAACTAGAAGAAAACCCCTATTTAACTACAAAATATGTTCGAAGGATGTGTGCAACTCGCGGAAATCGCCGTTTAGTCAAACAGATTGGACGTTGTCCGCTTGAACAGCTTCCACCAGCCAGCCTTATTCACATCCTGCGGAGCCTGAATGTCGAACTCCTTAATGACGTCGTTGCCCTGGTAAACAACCAGTTTACCTATACTTTGCCCGGCTTTGATCGGAGCTTTCAATTCTTTGGCAACCAGCAATTCATGCCGGATGTCGTTGGATTTGGCTCCTTTGCGCATCAGCACACTATAATTTTGCGTGGCATTCAGAGGCAATTCGGCAACTTCACCTTTTTCGATCTTCAGACTACCCAGCAGATCCCCTGCCTTATAGAGAGCCTTCATCGTATATTGACTGAACGCATAGTCAAACATCGAAGATACTTCGCTGTTCCGTGTTTTAGTATTTGGTTCACCAAGTACCACGGAAACGACACGTAATCCATCCTTGGACGCTGTTGCGGAGAGACAGAACTTCGCTTCGGATGTGTAACCTGTTTTCAAACCATCTGCCCCTTCATAAAAACGAACCAGCTTGTTTGTATTCACCAGCCAGAAGGGCTTTTCCGTATCTTTGCGAAGGTAATCCTGATATGCACCGGTGTACTTCGTAATCCCGGAATGTTTCAGCAGTTCACGGCTCATGACGGCAATGTCATGGGCGGAAGAATAATGATTATCGACCGGAAGGCCGTTACAGTTGGCAAAATGAGTATCCTTCATGCCAAGCTCCTTCGCCCGCTCATTCATCAGCTGTACAAAGGCTTCTTCCGAGCCAGCGATCTTCTCAGCCATCGCTACCGAGGCATCATTGCCCGAAGCCATCGCGATCCCTTTTAACATATCGTCGACCGTCATTTCTTCCCCAGGCTCCAGAAAGATCTGCGAACCGCCCATGGAAGCTGCGTATTCGCTCGTTCTTACTTTGTCGGTCAGCTTCAGCTTACCCGAGTCGATCGCTTCGATTGTAAGCAGCATGGTCATAATCTTTGTAATGCTCGCTGGAGGCAGCTGATCATGACTGTTTTTCTCATAAATGACCGTTCCCGTGTCTGCATCCATTAAGATCGCAGAGCGCGCCGACGGGGCCAGATCAGTTCCTCCCGCTGCCTTCGGTGTTTCTTCAGCCAATGCTGTTGATGCCATAAGGGACAGCAGGATACAAAGGGTCATGAACGATGCCATTATTCTTTTCTTCACAAGGTTACCTCCTCAAATGACTTGCTTACTGCATGTTCCATGCATGTACTGCTAATCATTGTCGGCCCGTTTCCAGTAAATTATTCCATGTAAAGCATGATTTCCCGAACTTTTATTGAAAATGTGGTCATAGCCAAAAAAACGCACTGCACTCAAGGAATGAGTAACCGTACGTTCAACACAACAAAAAAAGGTTACCCCCCTATGATTTCTCATCTAAAGAGGTAACCTTATCTACTCAAATCTTGCTTACATTTGTGGAATAACTGCCACTACCAGCGCCAGGAACGACTCACGCACACGTTCCGTCGTCTCCATAACCTCATCATGTGACAGCGGCTGGTCCAGAATTCCAGCAGCCATGTTGCTGATACAGGAAATACCGAGTACTTCCAGGCCCGCGTGGCGTGCCACAATCACTTCAGATACAGTGGACATGCCCACTGCGTCTGCGCCCAATGTACGCAGCATTCTGATTTCTGCCGGTGTCTCATAGTTCGGACCGAGCATACCTGCGTATACCCCTTCACGTACGTTAAAACCTTGTGATGCAGCCGTATCCTTCGCCAGCGCACGCAAACGGCGGCTATATGCTTCGGACAGATCCGGGAAACGCACGCCCAGTGCAGCGTCATTTGGTCCGATCAGTGGATTTTTGCCTGTGAGATTCAAGTGATCCGAGATCAGCATCAAGTCTCCAGCTTCATACGACGTATTCACGCCGCCTGCAGCATTGGTTACAAGCAGGCTGCTTACACCCAGTTCTTTCATAACCCGTACCGGGAAAGCTGTCAATTCCGGACCATATCCTTCGTACATATGGAAACGGCCTTTCATCATCACGACTGGACGACCTTTAATGGTTCCGACCAATAGTTCACCTTCATGTCCTTCTACTGTGGACACTGGAAAATGCGGAATATCCTGATAAGCAATACTTACGCCATCTTCAATCAGTTCTGCCAGTACGCCAAGACCTGAACCCAAAATCAAACCGACTTCCGGCTTGATGGAGCTTTTGCTTTGAATATAAGATGCTGCTTCCGAAATCATTTGTTGGTTTAATGCTGTCATGCGATGTATGTTCCTCCTTGAGTTGAAACGATCCGTCTTATGTATAACGGCGTTTGGATGTATTCAATTTATTTTATCCTAAATCGGCCCAATGTTCCGCATTTATTTGTGAATGCCATGCGTCAAAATCTATCTTGCCCTCGGATGATGGGTTTCATAGATTTCTTTCATGGTTTTGCGACCATGATTGCCATATTGTTGTCCAGGCTGCTCCACGTGACCCAGCATGTCTTGAACCGCACGTGTATCCGCCCCATTGGCAATCAGGTGTGCTGCAAACGAATGACGAAGGGTATGCGGCGTAATTTCTTCCGAGATTCCCGCATCCACCGCCGCTTTTTTGAGCAGCTTCCAGAAGCCCTGCCGGGTTAAACGTCTACCAGATACATTCACGAATAGTGCCTGCTCGTCCGAATCGGTTTTGAGCAACTTGTTGCGGAATTCCTCCACATATACACTTGCCCAATGTGCAGCTGGTGCACCAATGGGAAGGATACGTTCCTTGCCCGCCCCACCGCATCGTATAAAGCGCATCCCTGGCTGTACATCCCGAATGTCAAGGGCAATCAGTTCCGAGACCCTAATGCCTGTAGCATATAACAGTTCAAGCATCGCTCGATCTCTCACACCCTGCGGTGAACGAGTATCAGGCGCTGTCAAAAGTTGTTCGATCTCTTGGATACTTAACACCTGTGGTGGCGTCTTGTCCGCCTTGGGAGCTTCCACATCAAACGTAGGGTCCTGTATAATATCACCCCGCCGCATCAAAAAATGAAAGTAGGAGCGCAGAGATACGATGCTGCGGGCAATGGTTGCATTGGCACGTCCTGCCTGTTTGAGCTGACCTGCAAACAGGACGACATGTGTACGTCTGACCTGGTCGGCTTCGCGTATGCCATATTCCTTATCTGCAAATTCAATGAACTTGTCCACGTCTCGGAGGTACGATTCAAGCGTGCTGCTCGACATCCCTTTATCATCTTCCAAGTATAAGGCATAGGCGTGTATCGTCTGTTTCATGTACAACGCTCCTCAACTGACAGATCTGCCGCTCTGGCAGACTGCTCCCGTATTTGCATCCCTGGCTGTTCGAAGCTACTCCCCGTACCAATAGAACAAACGGAGACGCTCTGCCATCGTAGGACGTCCTTCTCCATTACCCGGCCAATCCATTTCCTGAAATACTTTGATTGCATTGCCAGTTGGCATCTGATACTGATCCACAGGTGAGATCCAGCCATTAAACAGATCCAGAACATGATAGAACAGATAAACTAATGCAGCAAAAAATATAATAAATCGAATAAAACGGAGCCCTCTCCGCACTGATATAATCATGGGCGCGTCCCCTCCTGATTCGATTCCGGTAATGTCCTTGAATCAGGGTATGTCCATAAACACAGGTTTATGCCATTTGGGCGAAACTCCAGATCATGTCCGGTGCCAAAAAAGCTCTCCCGTCAAAACCGCCGGTGAGAGCTTGAAGATATGCTATGTTATTCTTCATCTTTGGGTTTCTGTTCATTTTTAGCTTTGCAACGATAACAAATTCCATGAAAGTCCAGTCGGTGATCTACTACCGAAAAGTTGAATTCCCGCTCCAAACGCTCTTCAAGCGGTCCAAGCCAGTCTTCACGTATTTCATCCATACTTCCGCATTGAACACAGATTAAGTGATGATGGTGATGCTTGGATGTATCTCCGCGCAGATCATAACGCGCTACACCGTCGCCGAAGTTGATTTTCTCTACAACATGCAGCTCACTCAGCAGTTCGAGGGTACGGTACACGGTTGCCAGACCGATTTCGGGAGCCTTTTCTTTAACGAGCATGAATACATCTTCTGCGCTCAGATGATCTTCTTCATTCTCAAGAAGTACTCTTAAGGTGGCTTCCCGCTGGGGCGTTAATTTATATCCTTGGGACTGTAGTTGCTGCTTAATTTTATCAATCCGTGCTTCCATTTTCTCCCTCCCCCTAGGAAATCACTGCACACTGCAACTTAACCCACTCTTTTCATTATAGGGGGAGTGCGTAATTAAAGTCAACATTTTACACTATACGGTGCACGTTAGGCCGGTAGTAACATTGGCGTGACCCAACGCATCATTGCAGGTGTAACCCATGTTTCAAAAGACGCCACGCCGAGCAGCAATGCAGCCATAACCAAAGTTAACACTATATATGAAGCAAAAGGCCTTTGTCGACCAGGTGTTCGCTGCATCAAAACACGATTACGAATGATGTATAACGAGAACGTCATCGCCGCTACACTGCAGATCAGGAGGATCGGAATGACAAATAGATTATGCGGGGCCACGGACACCAGTGCAAACAGTAGCCCTTTCCAGGAATACTGTCCAACAAGGTACCCCACTGTGAATCCAATGAGCACACCTTTCAGAAAATCCAGAACCAGTATACCGGGTAGTCCAACGACGGATAAACCCAGAATAAAGATCAGACCCACCCATTTCAGATGGAGCATGGCAATGTCCCAATATGCCCCGGTCTCAGTCACTTGTGCACTGTGCTGCACGGTCATGAAGAAATTACCGAGATAACCCTCCAAATCCTGACGTTGCTCGAGAGACAATGCGTTCACCATGAGCGCGCCAAAAATGACGCCGACCAGAAACAAGACGGCCACGAATACATATAACGAAGTCTGACCTTTAAATGTAAAGTAGGAAGAGCGCATACAGGTACGAGTCCCCTTTCCGGTATCATGCTGCAAGGATTTTCATTTACATCCTCATAGTCATTCTTATGAACCGGAATGCACCTGTATGACTTCTTGTCCAGATTGGACCTCTGTAAAGCGAAAGCTATATGAGTTGAACTAAAGATTATTTACACCGGTCACTCCGAGGCTTTTTCCTGAACAGCAACCTTTCCGTATGTACCGCCACCTCCGGAGGACAGCTCCAGTTGTCCGTTCCGTGCAGCCACAATCAAGCCTGCCAGCACAGGTCCAACAACCGCAGCAAGCTCTTCCTCACGCGTGCGATGAAGTACGTTCATTTCTGTACCAAAATGGTCCAGTAGCTGGCGCAGTTTGGCTTTGCCAAGTCCCGGAATGAACTCCAGTGGCACCTGATAATGATAGGCTGGTCTGTTTGCAGGAACATGAGGACTCTCTCGATCAGAGATCGCCAGGATGCGATCCAGAACCCCCTGCACCAGCTTCAGACTACCACAGTGCGGACAACGCTCTGCTGACATCGCTTGCTCGTCCATAATGCTGCCACATGCTGCACAGTAAGTACGGTGATATTTGCCTAGCCTTGGATTCAGTCCATAATTGGCAGCTATGCTCCTGCCGGCTTCTCCTTGAAGTGCCATACGGAATTCATCAAAAGAAGGGGCAGCAACTTGCAGTTCGTTATACTCCCGTCCAATCTTACCGAGTGAATGAGCATCCGAATTGGTCAGAAAAGGGACATGATCCAACTCCCGAATATAACTGGCCATGGATGAGTCCGAGCTTAACCCCAGCTCTACCGCATCCACGAGGCTAGTATCCAGCACTTCGCCCATACGGGGGGCTGTACTGCCATAGATGCCTTTATGCGGTGTAAACACATGTGCAGGCACAATAAGTCCCCCACGTGCCTTAATCTCCGCCTGCATCTCAAGAGCGGGCACGTAGACCCGCTGAGAACTGAGATTCACATTTTTCATATAACGTTTCATCCAGTCCGTGAAGGACTTCATCGTTTTCAAATCACGGAAGTACGCCAGCATATGGAACTCACGCATTCCAGGCTCGCGTAGCTCAATCTCTGTACCCAACAGAATGGTCGTATCCTGGTAGGCAATACCGCCGCCCTCAATCTCGGACATGGTACCACTCTCCAGCAATTGTTCAATATCCATCTGTACAACCGGAGAATGACAATCAATAACACCAAGCAAATGAATTCCTTTGCGATCCGATGCTTCCCGGGCAATATTCTCAAATGTCAGATCACGACTGCCGCTGATTTTCACGGCCTCCCCACGTGAGGTTCGTCCGATGTGGATATGCAGGTCTGTATAACAGGGCTCCCACATCGTGGACGTTTCCAGTTGATCTTGCATCCTTAGAACCGTCCTGTCGTTCTGTAAAGGTCCCACGCGTACACGGCCATCATCGTTTTGGCATCGCTAATCCGGTTCTCGTCCATAAGCGCATAGGCTTCCTCCAGAGTTATTTCGGCAACTTCAAGGAATTCATCTTCGTCCAGCGCCATGTCCCCTGCTTCCAACTCTTCAGCGATGTAAAGATGAATGATCTCATCTGCGAACCCCGGTGACGTGTAAAACGAACGCAAATGACGCAGCGACTTGGCTACATATCCCGTCTCTTCTCGCAATTCACGTGCTGCGGCAACTTCCGGCTCTTCTCCCGGGTCCAGTTTTCCCGCAGGAATCTCCACTTCGGTGCGTCCCATTGCCTGACGATACTGATCCACAACAAGCATGCGATCCCCATTCAGAGCGAGTACAGCTACCGCTCCAGGGTGCCGGATTATCTCACGTGTAGCCGTCTGGCCATTCGGTAGTTTAACGGTATCGACTTGAAGCGAAATCACTTTGCCCTCGAAGATTGGCTTAGTGGATACGGTCACTTCATCTAGTTTTGGATTGGCAGGTTGCGCCGCGTGGATGGATTGGGCAGATTGGTTTGGTTTCATTGGTTCTTCAACTCCATATCGTAGGATTATATATTCGGTTAATGTATATATCTCTGATTTTGGGCATATGGTGAGCGTATAGGATTCTCACAGCAAATATAAACGAATCAGGGGGACTTTCAATGAACAGTTATATGACGCCTCAATCCTTACACGTGGTAGGACAAGCACGGCAAGTACAGCTCATACTCAAACAATGGTTACGCGAGTGGGGCCCTGATGCCAAGTTAATCGATCTCCTCGCTGGACGCAAATGAATGGGTAATCGATCCATTGTTTCATTTTTGACCCTAAATTAACTCCCTTGAAATATAACATGAATTCACAAAAAGTCCGAATCCGTACAAACCGGGTTCGGACTTTTGTCTAACAACATGTGAGGTAACATGTGCTCTATATTATTTCTTGTCAGCTGCCGTTTCCTGAATAATAGCTACGACTACCTGGGATAACTTCACAATGTCTTCGGCACGAATACGTTCTTTGGTTGTATGAATATCTTCATACCCTACCGCCAGATTCACTGTCGGAAGGTCGAATCCGTTAAAGATATTGGCATCACTGCCGCCACCGGAAGCAAACGTACTTGTCTCCAGCCCAATACTGCGGATGGCACGCTGTGCAAGTTGTACAACTCCGTGTTCATCATGGAAGCCAAATGCAGGGTAAAGGATCTCACTTCTGAATTCAGCTGTTGCACCGTATTTGCGACATGTCGTTTCCAACGCGTCACGCATCTGTGCAACCTGCAATTCAACTTTCTCCTGCACAATACTGCGAGCTTCCGCTTCAAGCTGTACAAAGTCACATACCACGTTGAGTGCTGATCCACCTTGGAATTTACCGATGTTCGCTGTCGTCTCATCATCAATTCTGCCCAGTGTCATCGCAGCAATAGCTTTTGCGGCAACCTGAATGGCGCTGATCCCGTCTTCCGGGTTCACGCCCGCATGTGCGGACTTACCATAGATGCTCATTTGAATTTCAGCTCTGGCTGGTGCAGCAACACAGATCGTGCCTACAGCTCCATTAGAATCCAGGGCATAACCGAACTCGGCATCGATATCCTTTGGATTCATTGCACGTGCGCCCACCAGGCCAGACTCTTCGCCGACCGTAATGACAAATTGAATTTTACCATGTGGAATCTTGTTTTCCTGGATCACACGAATCGCTTCAAACAATGCCGCAATCCCTGCTTTGTCATCTGCTCCCAGGATCGTTGTTCCATCACTGCGGATCCAGCCATCTTCACCCAGTTCAGGCTTGATTCCCTGTCCCGGCGTCACGGTGTCCATATGACATGTGAAAAAGATCGGTGCAACCCCTTCAGTTCCTTCAGCTTCCCAAGTAATGACGAGGTTTCCGGCGCCATGTCCGGTTTGCTCCATGGTATCATCCTCATAGACATGAAGCCCGAGATCTGTAAACTGTTCTTTTAACACCTTGGAGATGTTCTGTTCATTTTTCGTTTCACTATCAATCTGCACCAGTTCCATGAACTGATCGATAACACGTTGTTGTTTAATCATAGGACTTTCCTCCCTCTCGTAGATACGGTACAATACAATTACTATGGCTTGTTTACTTTATGAGGTTGTTCAAAAAGTCCGCTTTTGATTACGAAGGATGCCTCGCGGCATCATCAGCATCGAATATGGAATTCAGCCCAAATAAGCGGGAGGCTTACGAAGTATGTTTCCTTTGGAAACATTGTGGTTGCTCACGTAGTTTTCCCTACGCTCCGCTACTCCATTTCTAGCTTCATCCCATCTTCTTGGTACTGAAAACCAGTCTTTTTGAACACACACTTTATGGTGAAAGGAGTTCTCTCATCCATGCAAAAAAAGAAATGGTTCAAAATCATCATCTATCTCATGCTGATCGCCATGATCGGGTCCACCCTTTTCATAGCTCTCGAACCGTTGCTGTTTGGATAGCAACCTAAAGCCTTTCGACGACCTGTTTACAGACGTTGAAGGGCTTCTTTTTCCGTGACCCAATTAATTTGATATGGAAAAATACGATTAAAGTACGGAACAATCTCCTGCGCTACTTGCTCCACCGCATAGGACTTGCCCGTTATATCCTCCAGTGAGGTAACGCCATACTGTTCAATCCCACAAGGAACAATCCCCTGAAACCCTGCATGTTGAATGCCTGAGCTGATGTTAAAAGCAAACCCGTGACTGGTCACAAAACCGCGGCGGTGTTTGCAACGATTAAACTTGATGCCGATTGCAGCAATCTTCATATCACCAATCCACACACCCGTGTACCCCTCTTTGCGTCCAGCTTCAATGCCCTGGTCTGCGAGATAATCCATAAGCACCTGCTCAAGTTTCCGTAGATAGCCGTGCAGATCCAGGTCTTCATCCCGACCAAGAATCAATAACGGGTAACCTACCAACTGGCCCGGGCCATGATAAGTAATATCACCGCCACGGTCAATTTGAAACAAAGAAATCCCTTGCTCACGCAACTCTTCCGGACTGAGAAGCAGATGCTCCGGATGATTTTGTGAGCCGATCGTATACGTTGGTGGATGCTGTAAAAGCAACATCTGCTCCGCTCCCTCTCCCTCGTCCAATCGCTGCACAATCGCTTTCTGGCGGTTCCAAGCCTCTTCATAATCAAGCATTGGTATGTATGCAACATCCAGCAGCTTGCTCATGATTCCCCACACCCTTCTGCTTCAGGTTCAGTGTACAATTGAGCACCTGTCCGTAGACAGCAGGAAAAGTGCACGGCCTCCGGCACATACACTTTCCCGACAACTATTTACTTAATACACCTTGGTCTCCATGGTATATCCTTCAAGGTTTTCTTTGACACGTTGCAAGAAACGTCCGCTGATTACCCCATCCAGGATTCGGTGATCCAGCGACAGACACAGGTTAGCCATCGAACGAACAGCGATCATATCATTAATAACCACTGGTTTCTTGACAATCGACTCGAATGTAAGAATCGCTGCCTGTGGATAGTTAATGATCGGCTGGGACAGGATCGAACCAAATGAACCGGTGTTGTTCACCGTGAACGTACCACCTTGCATATGGTCCAGCTTCAACGTACCTTCACGTGTTTTACGAGCTAGCTCATCGACTTCACGGGCCAGACCTGCAATATTTCGCTGATCGGCATGTTTGATTACGGGTGTAAGTACAGAATCTTCGGTTCCTACCGCCATGGACAGGTTAATGTCCCGTTTGACGATAATTTTGTCCACTGCCCATACCGAGTTCATGATTGGGTAGTCTTTAATCGCGTTAACGACTCCCTTCATCATGAAGGACAGATATGTCAGATTGATGCCTTCCTTACGCTTGAACTCATCCTTGAGTTTATTGCGTAGCATCACAAGATTGGTTACGTCCACTTCGATCATTGTCCATGCATGCGGGATTTCCGATACGCTTTGACGCATATTCCGGGCAATGGCATTACGCACAGGGGTAACATCGATGAAATACTCCGATCTTCCCTGGCCGCCACCTTCCACTTCGATCTGTGGAATTTTCGGACTTTCGGTTAGATGAATGCCTGAATGTCTCACAGGAACACCTGCATCGGACGCCGAGATCGCTTCTCCAGCGGTCAAACCCATTTCTCCATTTCCACGATTCACTCCGCTGAATGGAGAAGCAGACGGCATACTAGAAGGTGTATGCTGAACTGCTGCAGATGATGCTTGTGCGGACGATCCAGCCGCGTTACCTCCCTGTGCAACAAATGTCAGCACATCTTTGCGGGTAATACGCCCACCGGCACCGGTGCCTTGGATGCTTTGCAAGTTCAAGCCATGCTCTGCTGCCAAGGATTGCACTGCCGGGGAATACCGATTACGCATCGGCTGGTTCGGATCATGTCCTGCTGTATTTGACGCGGCAAGAGGAGTGGGGCTCGCATGTTGCTGCACTTGCTCCTGTTGCTGCGATACTTGTGTTACTTGCTCAGCCGCTTCTTCGTCAGAAGCTGCGACCTGCATGCGGCAGATTGCTTCACCAACAGCAATCGTTGTGCCCTCTTCCACCAAAAGGTCACCCATAATTCCATCCACAGTGGATGGAATCTCGGCATTAACTTTATCAGTGATTACTTCACAGATCGGCTCGTACTGTTCCACACGGTCGCCCGGTTTTTTCAACCATTTGCCTATGGTAGCCGAGACCAGCGATTCCGCCAATTGCGGCATAATGACCTCGATCCATTTCATACGTTCAGCCATTTGATTATCACTCCAAACTTTACTTTTAAACGATCCAAAAAACGAAATTAAAACTCGGCAAGTGTACGCATTGCAGCTTTAGCTTTGTCTTTGCTCAGCATGTAGAATTTCTCCAATGTTGGGCTAATTGGCATGGCCGGCACATCAGGTCCGCAAAGACGCTGAATCGGTGCATCCAGTTCAAAAAGACATTCCTCACTGATAATCGCGGCAACTTCGGCACCTACACCACCCGTTTTGTTATCTTCGTGTACGATCAGCACTTTGCCTGTCAGACGAGCGGAAGCAATAATCGCTTCACGATCCAACGGTTGCAATGTGCGCAGATCCAGAACGTGTGCTGTAATGCCTTCTTCACGCTCCAGCTCCTCAGCAGCCTGCATAACAAAATGCAGCGGCTGGCTGTAACCGATCACGGTAATATCCGCACCCTCACGAAGTACATTGGCCTTACCAATCGGAACGATGTAATCATCTTCAGGCACATCTTCCTTAATAAGTTTGTAGCATTTTTTATTTTCAAAAAAGAGTACCGGGTCCGGGTCGCGAATAGCGGCCTTGAGCAGTCCCTTAGCATCGTATGCCGAGTAGGGAGCTATAATTTTCAGACCAGGCGTACCAAAGAAAATCGATTCCGGACATTGGGAGTGATACAACCCACCGAAGATCCCGCCACCAATCGGCGCACGGATAACAATTGGACAGCTCCAGTCATTGTTGGAACGATAGCGAATTTTTGCCGCTTCACTAATGATCTGGTTGGTTGCTGGCAGCATGAAGTCCGAATATTGCATCTCGGCAATCGGCTTCATGCCATACATCGCTGCACCAATGGCAACACCTGCAATAGCGGATTCAGACAAAGGTGTGTCCATCACTCTCATTTCGCCAAACTGATCTTGCAGCCCTTTAGTTGTGGTAAACACGCCACCTTTGAGACCTACGTCTTCACCAAGGATAAACACATTCTCATCCCGTTCCATCTCTTCTTTCATCGCGAGACGGATTGCATCAATATATTCCATCACTGCCATACTTACCGTCCCCCTTCTTCGCTGTCCGCATAAACGTGCGTCAGAGTGTCCTCAGGTTTAGGATATGGCGCGTTGTCTGCATATTCAGTTGCTTCTTTCATTTCCATCGCAAGCTGGGAAGCCAGATCCGCATCCCGGGCTTCGTCCCAGATGCCACAATCGATCAAGTAGTTCTTCATGCGAGGAACGCCATCTTTCTTCCAGTTCTCCTCAACTTCCTCTTTGGTCCGGTAAGCCAGATCATTATCGGAGGTGGAATGAGGTGACAACCGATACATCATCGCTTCAATCAGTGTCGGGCCTTCTCCGGCTATGGCACGGCGACGCGCTTCCTTCACTGCAGCATATACTTCTAATGCATCGTTACCATCTACACGCAGTCCGGGGAACCCGTATCCTTGTGCTCGATCGGATATTTTGCCGCTCAACTGTTTGTGAATCGGTACCGAAATTGCATATTGATTGTTCTCACACATAATAATGACAGGCAATTTATGCACACCTGCAAAGTTGGCTCCCTCATGGAAGTCACCCTGATTGCTTGATCCTTCGCCAAACGTAACAAAAGAAACAAATTCTTGCTTCTTCATTTTGGCAGCCAGCGCAAATCCAACAGCGTGCGGAACCTGTGTTGTAACCGGGCTGGAACCCGTCACAATCCGTAGCTTTTTGTGACCGAAGTGACCGGGCATTTGCCGACCGCCACTATTCGGATCTTCCGCCTTCGCAAAAGCAGACAACATCAACTCACGCGGAGTCATGCCTACCGCCAGTACAAAACCGTAATCGCGGTAATAAGGTAAATAATAATCGTGATCCCGATCCAGACCAAAAGCAGCGCCTACTTGCGCAGCTTCCTGTCCTACACCGGATACGTGAAAGTTAATTTTGCCAGCCCGTTGCAAGAGCAAGCAACGCTCGTCAAACTTGCGCGCGAGCAGCATGTATTTGTACATATCCAATACTTCACCATCGCTAAGTCCCAGCTGTTGATGCCGGTGGACCGCGTCTGCAGTACCTTGTGAACTCATATGAGGTACCTCCTTTTAATCAGAGCCTGTGCCACTCTTACTACCCGATCTTATAACCTGGTACTAAGACTTGGCTTAACCTTATTATAATCCCTTTTACCCAAAAAAGGAAAGGACCTTTCTCATAAGCTTGTTTGGCTTACATTCCAATGGCCTTTCCATCGACCGCCAACATGGCTTCACCCATAATTTCCGACAGAGAAGGGTGCGGATGAATGGTTTGTCCGACTTCCCAAGGTGTGGCATCCAGCATCTGAGCCAGAGAAGCCTCAGCGATTAATTCCGTCACATGGGTGCCAATCATATGTACCCCCAATATATCATTCGTCTTGGCATCTGCGATCACCTTCACGAATCCATCCCGACTTCCGTGAATGAGCGATTTGCCAATGGCCGAAAATGGGAACTTGCCTGTTTTAATGTCATAGCCACGTTCTTTGGCTTCAAGCTCGGTGAATCCGATGCTTGCTGCTTCCGGACGTGTGTACACACAGCGCGGGATACGGTGGGATTCTACGGCATGTACCGTTTTGCCCGCCAGATGATCGACAGCGAGAATGCCTTCATGACTTGCGGCATGTGCAAGCTGCAAACCGCCGATGCAGTCACCAATGGCGTAGATGTGACCTTCACCGGTCTGTAACTGTTTGTTCACAGCGATGAACCCACGCTCCAGTTTGATATCTGTATTTTCGAGTCCGATATTTTCGACATTAGCCTGACGTCCAACCGACACGAGCATTTTCTCCGCTCTTAGCGTTTCCTGCTTATCTTCACCAAGCTGCACATCAATCTGAATGCCCTCTTGATCCGTGTTATATGTTTCGGTTAGAACGGTGGCACCTGTCAGGAAACGGACACCTCGTTTGCCGAGCAATCGCTGCATTTCTCTGGCAACATCCTCATCCTCGGCAGGCAACACGTGAGCAGCTGCTTCTACTACTGTGATGTCTACGCCAAAGTCATTCAGCATGGATGCCCACTCCAATCCAATCACACCCCCACCAACAATGATGAGTGATGCAGGAAGTTCATCCATACGCAGTGCTTCGTCGCTGCTCATTATGAATTTGCCGTCCGGTTCCAGGCCCGGCAACACACGTGGACGCGAACCAGTGGCAATGATGAGATTGGTTGGAACTACCGTATCCATCTCGCCATCTTCGAACTCTACAGCGACTGCTCCGCTCTGCGGTGAGAAGATGGATGGTCCGATGACGCGACCTTTCGCGTGTACAACCTGGATTTTATTTTTTTTCATCAAATACTGAACGCCCTGGTGGAGCTGTTCGACAATTGCATCCTTGCGCGCCTGTACTTTGGGAAATACAAGTGTGGCTCCATTCGTCTCGATACCATACGTCTCGCTCTCCTGAATCTCAGCGTATACTTCCGCGCTTTTCAGCAAAGCCTTACTCGGAATACAACCACGATGCAGACAGGTTCCACCAAGCTTGTCCTTCTCAATAATAACGACCTGTTTTCCCAGCTGTGCAGCCCGGATCGCGGCTACATATCCACCGGTCCCTCCTCCAAGAATTGCAACATCACATGTAATTGGCATCTCTCATGCTCTCCTCTATGAATCAAATTTCAATATAATTTATGATGGCTTAAATCATGGTTTGGCTTATACCCTCTATATGCCATTGTACTCTCCTTGAGCGGTCAACTCAAAGTTTGAACCAATCACACATGGACAGCCTATGCATTCCAAGCTATGATGGAATCAGGTATGATCTGTAAGCGTAACCTTTATTTAATGTCGACTTTGGCAGAAAGGGTATAATGCTCATGAATACAAGATTGGTCTTTGCGCGATTTTTGGCAATTGTTGTTCTGGTCATCCCCGGGTTAATGGCTATGAAGGGTTTTCTGATGATGAAAGATGCCCTGTTCCTATATTATGCCGAGCACGGGAACGAACTGATTTCACCAGGATTCCAGTGGCTTTCCTTTGGCGGTGGACTTGTCCTTTTTGCCGCAGGTATGAGTTTTCTGGGAGGCTGGATCTTGTTCCGTGACCGCAAGCGTAATTATGTAGGTCCCCGTTTCCGGTCCAAAAGTGTACCCGAAAAAGCAGAGACGCCCGGAAGGACTCCATGAGTCCGGGCTTTTTGTGTGTTTATACAACACACCGCCTACTTTACATAGACAGGATGGATCATCATGGTATCATTTCTAATCACGTTACAACGATTGCTCAAAGGCATTTTCCATGCGTTCAAAGACCCCAAGTTTCTGGCTCTGTTCGCGTTAACGGCAGCAACGTTGCTGTCAGGCACTTTATTTTACACTCGTGTTGAAGGTCTACACTGGATCGATGCGTTATACTTCTGTGCGGTTACCCTGACTACGGTGGGACATCCTGAATTTGTGCCAACCACCGGATTCAGCAAAGCCTTTACCGTGATCTACATGTTTGCAGGCATTGGTCTCACCTTTGCCATGATTGCCAGAATTACAGCAGGTATTCTATTCCCTCGCAAATTAAAGACAGAAGAGGACCCGGAGTAATCTCCGGGTCATTCGTATAAGGCATCCCGCAGCTTGGTAGACATACGTGATTCTTTGGAAGATGACTTCAAGATCGTTCTACGCAAGGTAAGGTTACTTGCCTGCAGTCTCTCCGCTTCTGCGAACAGTTCTGCAAATAACGTCTGCGCCGCTTCATCTAGAGATCCCTGTTCTTTCAGGCTTTCATATCGCTCTTGAAGTGATGATAATGCTTCACTCATACTAAAACACCTCTTTTCACAACTCCTGTTAACTAGCTGCCGTAACCAATACCTTAACATTCCATATAGTAACACAAAGCTGCGCAGATTAGTTCTGGCTCTTTCCAAAGATTTTGTGGTACTCTGTAAAGGTCGCTTTTTTTGTTGAATCCCGTATGTGAGAGGAGTAGCAGCACCGTGCAAACAGGACGTATTACCGTAATTACTGGACCCATGTTCAGTGAAAAATCCGGTGAACTCATTCGCCGTTGTCAGAAATTAATACAATTTGGCCGTAAAAAGGTTGTGGCCTACAAACCAGCCGAGGATAATCGGTTTGCCCAGGACGAGATCGTAAGCCGAATTGGTTATCGACTCCCTGCCCATTCCATTCCCCGGCAATTAACCCCGGAATCCGTAGAAATGATCTTGAACCAAACCATAGATGCTGATGTTGTTGCATTTGATGAAGTACAATTTTTCAGCAGTGCCATTATGGAACTTGTCTCGGAGTTAGCGTATTGTGGCAAACATGTCATTGTGGACGGACTTAATATGGATTACCGTGGTAAGGAATTCGGATATGTCGGTGGTTTGCTTGCCATGGCAGACGACATTGAGAAACTCTCGGCTTTCTGTGCGGTATGTGGCAGCCCGGATGCAGCCTTTACGCAACGTATCGTCAATGGGGAGCCTGTTACCTTGGGTCCGGTTGTCATGATTGGCGATTCAGAAGCTTACGAGCCACGCTGTCGTTGCTGCTTCATTCCTCCTCACAAAGTTGAATGCTCATCATAATTCCTAAAAGATCGATCTTAGATATCTTCCAAAAAGGCCCCTTGGGGCTTTTTTTGTTATAGAGCAAACATTCGTACAAAAAAGCACCGCTTCGCAGCGATGCTTCCAGAGTCACTTCCCGCTAGTCACGGGAAACAAAATATTTGTTGGTCATGTAGTAAGCGTCACCACGCGACGTTTCCACCATTCCTTTTTTGGCATCCAAAAATACAATCTCTTTACACTTTGTACAGTACCATTTTGTGCGCTTGTATGGGGATTCCGTCACATAAGCCGTGCCACATTTACAATCAATCTTCATTAATAACTCGGTTGATTTATAAGCACTGGACAAGCGTTCCAGGTTATCCTGCTGCTGTGTAGGCATAATGGTCTGCTGATAATCCGATAAATGATTTTGAACCTTGAAGTCTGCTACCAATCCTGCATTCAATCCAAAAAACTCCTTGCCGATTTCGGTCACGAAGCGCTTCTCATTTCTGTAGCAATCCAGCCACTCAATAATCTGCTTATTAGACAGTGGAACCGTACCCTTGATACCGCTGTTTAAGGTGTAGGTCATGATGTATAAAGTATCGTCTTGTCTACCTGAGTACATTAGAATCCTCCTTCGAATACATTTGCTAATGTACTACAAAAACGCGCATAAATCAAAAAATTCTTATTTCCTGAGCGCATCTCTTCTTATTAAATGGGAAACATTCCACGTTCATCCGCTAAAGACTTACAAGAACTGCATACACCTGAAACATTTCCCTGTGGCGCGGCATAATGCACGACCGATTTAACGTTTTTCTTGCATATGGAACAGTAGTGCCTCCTTTCCTTTTTTGGGATATAATCCGATAGCTTAACCACGTTTTTGTTCGGTCGGAATCGTTGTAAGAAACCCGGCCATTTCATCTCGCTTCACTCTTTCTTGTTCGTCTACTTCGTAGTCATTTTTTTACTCTGGGCTAATAATCATCTCGTCTTTTTTTATGTATACGATTCCAAGTTGTGCGTGCCTATCTCATAATCTATTCGACGTTTTGAGCGTTTTTCCTGTTTTTAATCTCTACACATATAAAAAAAACCGACAGAACCTGCTCTCCTTTTTTTCGGAAGAACAGTATTTTAGTCGGTTCCAGCCTTATTTATAAAAAGTTCCCAGAACGTCCAGCTCTGATGAACGCTCAATTCGAAATGGATAGATATAACCCTGATTCATTCGGGTAAATTTGCGGCTCCACAGATCCAGTCCCGATGTGAACTGATAGGCCTGATATATAAACTTGGAGCAGTAATTGCGCTCAATACTGCGCAGATTGGTCTGCAAACGGTAGAATTTTACCTGCTTGTAATGGTCGTGTACCCACCCCGCTGCTTTCATTCCTGCCTCATTCAATCTGGAACGGAATACAATGAAACGATCTCCTTCATAAAAACGCGTGAGATACCACTCTAATGAATCAGCAAATACAGGCCCATAAGGGTGCACATGATACACCTTGCCATCGAGACCGATAATGCCCATATGCCCGGCGTAATACGTCGATTCCGAGCTTGGCGTGTACACAATATCCCCTGGCTCTAGCTTCATCTCGCCCAACACGTTAATAGGCAAGTCCTGATGAAGCCGTTTGGCTGCTGATCGTTCACGCCGCCCTTCAACCAACAAGCGATGAAGCGCACCAGCAAGTGCGAGATACATTTCAGACCATTTGATCTTTTTTTTATCAGATCGTTTGAACCACCGCTGGATGAAGGTGAAGCCTCGTTGTGGCTGTGATCCCTTTTTCATACGCTGCACTCCACTCTGATCTAGTTATTGTATCTATATAAGTTGAATTAAAGTTTATTTACACTGACACTACGATGACAGAACAATCTTCCAATCGCTGTTATCCCCAGATTTTTTCGATTCCCTTTTTCTTAAGGGAAAATCCGGTGATAAAGGCGACCGCTTCGCTTTTCAGATTTTTTCTGTCCTCTCCGTTATCGTGTAAATGATTATTTCAACTTATATAGTGTCATTCTAAAGTTTCTCAAGCTTATTATAGACATTTGGTGGTTCATGTTCAATTCGAAGTGTGTTCTATCTTGTGCCATTATGCCTTCTTATTACCCATTTTATGCAAAAAAGATGACTTCGGAATGAACTGAGGCCACTGAAAAACTTACCATTTCAATTGTTAAGATTCATTTTAAATCAAAAAGGCTATATTTCGTTCACATTGGAACGGAATATAGCCTTTTTCTCTATCCTTTTACTTTGAGTCTTTCATGAGTGTAATGATTCGCTTGAGATTAACAGTAAATATGGCCATGGCACCTTGCATTTGCATGCCAACAAGACCCGAGGACGATGCAACATCATACCCGTGTCTGTGCTTGAGTTCGCTATTTTTCGCTTCAATTTTATAACGTTCTTTTGATTTTTCTTTGAAACCATCGCTATTTTGAAATGCCTCATGTTCCTTATGTTCGGTCGATTTGATGGTTACAGAATAGGTTTTACTTTTCGCACCTTCTTTATAGCACCCGTCTTTCATTGGGCATACTTTGCATTTTTCAATGTCAAACATGTAGGTATTCTTTTGGTTA